>JADHOM010000006.1 GCA_016778985.1 Alphaproteobacteria bacterium
AGATACGCAATTTGCTGTTTCAAATTATCACTGATATAGCAAAAGAAAATGGCTATACTCTGGTTATGCAAAAGCAGAATGTCATTCTATATGACTCATCAATTGATATATCCAAAGAGGCATTAGATCGGCTGAATGAGCGCACAAAGGATATGACGGTTACCTTCACTAATAAGGATAATTAATGTCTGATGATCGGCATATTGTATTATCTGCTTTCCCTTTGACTGTTGCTGATGCGGTATTGCTGACGATGGGCGAATTATCTTGTGGTGAGATGACAACCCCGATTACCCATGCCACGATGCTTGAATATGCGGGCAAAGGGGCGGTCTGTTTTGCTGAAGATATGAAAGCATTTGAACGTCTCAACCAGACAAAAGATGTGACATGTCTTATCACTCAGGATATTTGGCATCATTTATCGGAAGAAACCAATTATGATGACGTGTCAATTGCTCTGATCATTGTGGATCGTCCGAAAGATCGATTTGCGTCATTAATGTCACGGCTTTATCCGCCATCAGCATCAACTGGTAAAATCGACACTATGGCATCGATAGCCGCTGATGCTACAATCGGACACAATGTTCAAATTGATGCCTTTGCTCGGATTGGCAGTAAGGCGGTCATTGGCGATAACACCATTATTGCCTCTAATACGGTGATTGGCGATAATGTCATTATTGGCCGTGATTGTTGGATCATGCCTGGCGTGCATATTGAGCATGCGACGCTCGGTGATCAGGTTCAGATTTCCTCAGGCTCGGTGATTGGCCATATAGGTTTTGGGGTGACTGGTGATGGTAAAAATCAGCTCATTTCTCATATTGGTAAGGTCATCATCGGCGATCATTGCTATATCGGCGCCTTGAACTCAATAGATCGCGGCATGTTAGGAGACACGGTGATTGGTAATCATGTTATGACAGATAGCCAATGTCATATCGCGCATAATGTTCAGATTGGCAATGGCTGTATCATTTGCGCGAAATCGGGTATCGCTGGGTCAGTTACCATTGGTGAGCGGAATATTTTCGGCCCTGATGTGGGTGTGGCCAGCCATGTTACCATTGGCTCAGGTAATTTATTTGCATCTCGGTCAGGGATCACCAAAGATGTTAGTAGCGGCAATGTCATGGGCGGCTTTCCTGCTGTTCCCATTGCTGATTATCGTGTTCAGGTGGCAGCAGTCCGCCGTCTAGCACGCAACCTGAAGTCGAGAGCTGGAAAGGAATAACAATGTCTGCTGATGAAATTATATTGAAACATAATGATATTATTAAATTAATCCCACATCGGTATCCATTTTTGCTTGTCGATAAGGTCAAAGACATTGTCCCCGGAGAATCTGCCATTGGCATTAAAGCCATTACCAGCACTGAGCCGCATCTTTTTGGCCATTTTCCAGACCATCCGATTATGCCTGGAGTGTTGATTATTGAAGCCATGGCACAGACCGCAGGAGTTCTGGTGGCGTATTCGGAAAAAGATAAACTCAAGCAAGACATGCATGTCTATTTCACGACCATAGAAAATGCGCGTTTCCGTGCGCCTTCGCATCCCGGTGATGTGCTGGAATGTCATGTCAGGCGTGTCGGCGGCAAATCCATGCTTCATAAGTTTGAGGCAGAAGCCATAAATGATGGAAAGAGAGTCGCCACGGCAAGCTTTTCCGCTATGATTGTTGAGCCAGGAAGATAGAGGGTAAGATGCCGGCTGAAATCCACCCCACCGCCATTATTGCTAGTGGCGCAGAGATTGGCGACAATGTATCTATTGGGCCATATTGCTGTATTGGCGGCAATGTTCGGATTGGTAATGACACGGTGCTGCATCAATCTGTCATCATAGATGGCTATACGGATATTGGTGAAGGCAATGAGATATTCCCCCATGCGGTTCTTGGTAAAGCGCCGCAACACACGCGCTATAAGGGTGAGCCGTCAACCTTGGTCATCGGTGATCATAACCTGATCAGAGAGCATGTTACCATGCATCCGGGCACCGAAGTCGGCGATATGACAACACAGATTGGCTCAAACAGCATGTTTATGGCAGGCTCACATATCGCTCATGATTGTGTCGTTGAGGACCATGTGATTTTTTCCAATTATGTTCAGGTTGGCGGCCATGTCCATATAGGTAAGCATTGTTATCTTGGCGCTTTGGTAGGGGTTCACCCATTTGTTCGTATTGGCCGTAATACGATTATTGGCGGCTTGTCTAAGGTTGAGTCTGATATCATCCCATTTAGCAGAGCCGATGGTAATGCCTGTTATGTTGACGGCATCAATATCATTGGGCTTGAGCGTAATGGGTTTAGTAAAGCAAGTATTAAGACGCTTCGCCGCGCCTATAAAGACCTGTTCAAAGCTGAGGGAAGTTTTGAGGAGCGCATAGTTAGGGCGCAGACGACATATGCCGGCGATGAAGACGTTAAAGTCATCTTGGATTTTATTACGTCAAACGAAAAGAGAGCCATCATGCAGGCTAAACGTAATGGAAAATCCTAACCAAACGATTGGTATTCTTGCCGCCGCTGGTGATATGCCTGTTATCTTGAGCAAGCAGTTACAAGCCGCAGGTTATTCCACCCATATTATCGCTATTGAAAAAATGGCTGATGCCGTCCTGCCAATGGCTGATGCTGTGATTAGGCTTGGTGCGTTAAAGAAAATCATTTCTTCATTCCAAGATGCTGAATGTCGCCAAATGATCATGACAGGTAAGTTTATCCGCCCTAGCTTGCTGCAGATTAGACCTGATTTAACTGGTGCTAAACTGGCCTTAAAAGCGTTATCGGTGAGCGATAATAACGCCCTGCAACTCATTTCAGATTTCTTGGCAGGTTATGATATTGAGATGGCAGATTTGCAAAGCCTACTGCCACATATCTATGCGACAGCAGGGGTTATGGCAGGCAAAAAGCCAACTAAACAACAAGATGCCAGTATTCAAAAAGCCTTAACCGTGCTTGCCGCTCTAGGTGATTGTGATGTCGGGCAAGCGGTTGTAGTGCAAACAGATCGTGTCTTAGCCATTGAAGCCGCCGAAGGTACGAATGCGATGATAAGCCGGGCGCGGCAATATCAATCCCCTGATCTGTTGCCGCCAATCATGGTGAAAACATCCAAGCGTGGTCAGAATAAGCGGCTTGATCCGCCTGTGATTGGCGCAGAAACGCTAGCCATTGCGGCAGAACATGGGATCACTATGATTGCTGTTGAGGCAGGTGGCGTTATTCTCGCTGATCGAGATCATTGTCTTGAGGAAGCCAAGCGTTTAGGCATATCGCTTATTGGAGTATCGGCTAATATAGCACCCTCCGATGGAGTGAAGACGTGAGCAAGGCGCCTAGCATTTTTATTCTAGCAGGGGAGCCTTCAGCAGACCGTCTTGGTAAATCTCTGATGGAAGCCTGCCGGGGGAAAGCGACATTTTTTGGGATGGGAGGCGATGATATGATCGCCGAAGGGCTGGAAAGCATTGCGCCGCCTGATGCTCTAACCATCATGGGAATTACCCAGATATTAAAGGCAATCCCAAGGGTCTCGCGGCTAGCCAATGAAATGATTGATGTGATATTTGCGCGTCGCCCTGATGCTATTGTGACGATTGATAGCAAAGGCTTTTCCTTGCGCTTTGCCAAGAGACTAAAAAAACGCATGGCGAGGGAAGGCTGGCATGCGCCAATCATTCATTTAGTGGCACCAACAGTCTGGTGTTGGGGCAAATGGCGGGCTAAACCTTTTGCCAAGGTGATGGATAAATTGCTTTGTCTGTTTCCCTTTGAGCCGCCATATTTTACCCCTCATGGTGGTCATGCCGAATATGTTGGTCACCCGATCCTGGAACGGCAGCCACCAGATAAATCCCTTGCCCGTCAAGCCTTGGGGATAGATGCTGATGCCAGTGTTCTTGTGATGTTGCCGGGTAGCCGCAAAAGTGAAATTAAACAACTGATGCCGGTTATGCTAGCGGCACAGAAGCGGTTGCAGGCGCAATATCATAACTTGCAGACGATATTACCTGTTTCATCGCATGTCGCGCCAATCATCAAAGCCTATTGCGCTGATCATCCCGCGATTAGGTTGGTGGAAGGTGATGGCCAAACCATGACGGCATGTGCCGCTGGTGACGCTGGCATTATCTGTTCAGGGACGGTAACGCTTGAGGCCGCGATGACTGGGTTGGCCGGGATTGTCATCTATAAACCTGACTGGTTTTCTATGTTTATAGGCTGGCTGCTGGCTGATCTTAATCAAATTGTCTTGGCTAATGTGATCACAGCTAAACCGCTTTATCGGCTCTTGCTCTGGCGAAAGGTTACGCCTGACGCGCTGATAGATGCTGTTAATCAGACGTTTGATCATCCTGAAATGGGCGCCAAGATTGCAGGCGCAATGGCCGAGGTGACGGCTTATAGTAGAGAAAATCACTTTGGTCAGACATCGGCGCAAGCGATTTTGTCTAGTATTAAAAGATAAAACGCCGTGATTAGCCGCGGTCTTCAATCGGCGTATATGATTTAGGATTAGGCCCTGTATATAACTGACGCGGGCGACCAATGCGCTGCATCGGGTCCTCAATCATTTCTTTCCATTGCGAGACCCAGCCAACGGTTCGCGCAACAGCAAACAAAACCGTGAACATAGATGTCGGGAAGCCCATTGCCTTTAAGATAATTCCTGAATAGAAATCAACATTGGGATAGAGTTTCTTTTCAATAAAATAAGAATCCTTTAAGGCGATCTCTTCAAGTTCTAGGGCAATTTCTAATAAAGGATCATTGTTAATGCCAAGTTGCTTGAGCACTTTGTGACATTCTTCGCGCATGACTTTAGCACGCGGGTCAAAGTTTTTATAAACTCGATGACCAAAACCAAACAGCCGAAATGGATCATTTTTATCACGGGCGCGTTTAATATATTCAGGAATATTGGAGCGATCACCAATCTCATGCAGCATATCCAACACCGCTTCGTTAGCGCCGCCATGCGCCGGCCCCCAAAGCGCCGCAATTCCTGCGGCAATACAAGCAAACGGATTAGCACCTGATGAGCCAGCAAGGCGAACGGTTGAGGTAGACGCATTTTGTTCATGATCGGCATGGAGGATAAGAATCTTATCCATTGCTGAGGCGAGAACAGGATTAATCTGATATTCCTCAGTCGGAACAGCAAAGCACATATGCAAGAAGTTCTCAGCATAGGTTAAATTATTCTTTGGATAATTAAATGGCTGGCCTGTTGAATATTTGAACGCCATTGCCGCTAAGGTAGGCATTTTTGCAATCAGCCGCCGTGATGCAACCATGCGCTGAATGGGATCACTAATGTCGGTAGAGTCATGATAAAACGCTGATAAAGCACCTGTCACGCCACAGAGAATTGCCATCGGATGCGCGTCGCGGCGAAAGCCACGGAAAAAGCTGTTGATTTGTTCATGCACCATCGTGTGATGCGTGATGGCATGATCAAACTCATCTTTTTCATCTTGGTTGGGCAATTTTCCATTTAATAACAGATAGCAGACCTCAAGAAAGTCACTTTTCTCTGCCAGCTCATCAATCGAGTATCCACCATGCATAAGCTGGCCTTTATCGCCATCAATGTAAGTCAGCTGTGACTTACATGACGCGGTCACCATAAAGCCAGGATCAAATGTAAAAAACCCCAATTCAGTTTGCAGTTTTCTTATATCAATGACTGGGCTTCCAACCGTGCCATCCATAACTGGCAGCTCAATTGATTTGTTTGTTTCGCTATCGGTGACTGTAACGGTTCGATTTGTCATTTGATTAAACCAATGGCTAGAGAATAACTGAAATCCTATTATATCGGTTAGACAGAGTTATTGCAAACGTTGTTGAGCCGCAACACCACTTGTTCTTGTCCTAATGTCGCAAGCAGCAGAGCAATATCTGGGGCTTGACGGGTTCCGGTTAAGGCAACACGCAACCCAGGGCCAATATCGCGCATTTTTATTTCATGCTGAGTGAGCCAGTCTGAAAACCACGCTTTGACGGCATCTGTATCCTCCAATCCAACAGGATAATCCTCAGCCAGTTTGTGAAGCCGTGCCAACATATCACTATCCAGCAAGGGCCTTGCGTCCGCATCAATGGCTGGCGGTGTTGAGATAAGCGCAAAATGTGCCATTTTGGGTAAGTCTGTGACCAACTGAGCGCGTTCTTTCAGCGCTGGTATTAGCAGCCGAAGCCTTTTTTCAATATCATCAGATAGCGGGTCTTCCGATACCAGTTTTATTAAATCCGCATCAGCCATGTTCGCTAGATATTGGCTGTTGAGCGCCGTCAGCTTAGTGGTATCAAAGCGGGCAGGTGACTTGCCGACACTATCCAGATCAAACCAGGTGATCGCTTGCTCGCGGGTAATCATTTCATCATCACCATGGCTCCAGCCTAGCCTGAGCAGGTAATTATTTACCGCTTCTGGCAGAAATCCCATATCCCGATATGCGGTGACTGATAACGCACCGTGGCGTTTTGATAATTTAGCGCCATCTGCACCATGGATAAGCGGAATATGTGCATATTGAGGTTGCTGCCATCCCATCGCCTCAATAATCTTTAGCTGACGGAAGGCATTATTAAGGTGGTCATCACCGCGAATAATATGCGTAATTCCCATATCATGATCATCAACAACCACCGCCAGCATATAGGTCGGGGTGCCATCACTCCTCAACATAACCAGATCATCTAGCTGAAGATGCTGAACGGTGACATCGCCTTGAACCACATCAGGGATTGTGGTGGCGCCATCTATAGGCATTTTTAATCTGACAACATAAGGTGCATCAGGCGCCTCAGCCGCTGTTTTATCACGCCAAGGGGAGCGAATAGGGTGGCCTAGTGTGCGCGCTTGTAGCCGCATTTCGGACAATTCATCAGCGCTCAGATAACAGCGATATGCCAAGCCTTTTTCAAGCAGCGCATGGGCAACCTCAACATGCCTTTCGATGCGGCTGAACTGATAGACAGGGTCTTTATCACCTGCCAGATCAAGCCAATTAAGGCCATCATGAATGGCCGCGATAGCTTCATCTGTTGACCGCGCGCGGTCAGTATCCTCAATGCGGATCAGATAGGTGCCGCCATGATGACGAGCAAATAAATAATTAAATAATGCTGTTCGCGCCCCACCAATATGAAGGAAACCTGTTGGCGAAGGTGCAAATCGTGTGACGACGCTCATAAAATATTAACCTTTTTGGTTCATAGTGAGAAATGACTCATAACACGCCCGAAGAAAAATCGCCAGCCGAGACCAATCAGGCTGATAAATCCATATCACCAACCGATAGTTTGTCAAAAGCCTGGATGAATACTCAACCGGAAACGCCATTGCCAGCAATTATTAATTTTCGGCAAGGCTGGTCAGTGATAACAGCATTACTGCTAGGAATTGGCGTTATTATAGGGCAAGTCTTATCCACTGATATGCGCTTGCCGTATCTGCCAGAGCTTGTCGGTGATGAAGGCAACAGAGGCCTCTGGGTTTGGCTATTGGGAATAGCTGGGCTAACTGGTGTTCTGGCCTTCGTGATGTTGTGGCGCGGTTGGCTCTGGCTTGGGAAGCACTGCGCCACCATTGCCATTATCGCATCGGGGGCTGGCGTCATGAGTTATCATCATGATCATCTGCCAGCAGCGGCGGCCATGCCTGATCAGCCGGTTATGGTCACGTTGATAGTGACCGAAAGCCAGCGTTACAGGAACAATCGTCAACAGATAAAAGCCCTGATCGCGCCTGATGATCCTTTGCATGCGCTGACAGGAAAGCATTTGACGCGATTGATTGTACCCACATATATAAATTGGCTTTATCCGGGATATCGGATTAAGGCTGAGGTCGCATTTCAGCCATTACTGCCGCAATTATTGCCTGAAGGTTTTGACTTCACGAGACATGCGCTACGCCAAAATATCGTCTCAACAGGGTTTATCCGTGATGTCATTGCCATAGAAGACACATCACAATTTGCGATAGCGCGGTGGCGTAGGGTCTTTCAGGAAAAGCTTTATGCAAGCATGGATGAGGATTTAGCGGCACCGATTGCATCTGCCTTATTGCCGGGGTTGCGATCATCTATTCCGGCTGATTTACGCGAGGCATGGCGCGGCGCGGGTCTGGCGCATCTGCTAGCTATATCTGGGCTTCATATGATGCTGGTTGGCGGCATTATTTTGGTCTTGGTGCGGCTGGTGATGAGCTGTTTTCCCATCTTTTCGAGCCGCCTTTCGTCGTTTCGCATCGCCGCCATGACCGCCCTGCCTTTATGTATGTTTTATCTCATATTCGCGGGTATTCCGGTCAGCGCCTTACGTGCCTTTATCATGTTAGGCCTGGCATTGGTGGCGGTATCCATGTCACGCCGCGGGATCACGCTTCACCATGTTGCGGTGGCGGCAATCCTTATTCTCATCACTGATCCATCCAGCCTTTTTGGGCCAGCGTTTCAGATGTCATTTTCTGCTGTCTTTGCGCTTGTGGTGGCATGGAATATCTGGCTCAAGCGTGATAAGCCAAGGCCGAGAAGGTGGGTGTTGCGGCTATGGCGGTATTTTGTTGGTGTCGCCATATCTTCATTGATTGCATCACTGGCATCAATGCCTTTTGCGCTATATCATTTTGGCATCGCAACCTCATGGTCAATTCTGGCAAATATCATTGGCATGCCGTTAATGGGGATGGTGATCATGCCAATGGGCGTGATGGCATTGCTGTTATCGCCACTAGGGCTGGAGTCTATGCCGCTTTCTGTCATGAATATCGGCATCCTGATCTTATCAAGAGTGGCTGAGGCGATTAGCTCATGGCAAGGCGCTAGAATAGCCGTGTTCCCGCCATCGGCTTATATTGTTCTGCTATTAGCGATTGGCATGGTGGCTTTGGGCATAGGTAACAGGTTATGGCGGTGGCTAAGTGCGGCTATTTATATGGCTGCCTTTGGGTTATGGATGGTTGATCCACGTCCTGTCGCCGGAGTTATCGTGAACTATGGCAAACCGATTTTAGCGGTGATGAGCAGTGATGGAAATCTCTTAACCAATACGCGCAAAACTGATGGATTTGCCAGCCAAATCTTAGCCAAGCCATTTGGCCGATCAGAAATGATATATGTGCGAGAATATCCAAATTCTGATCAGGAGAATGTCGTCTGCGAGCGTCAAACTTGCTATATTCTGGCGGTTAACGGTCAGGTATTTGCGATGGTCTGGGCAGCATCTGATTTAACCATTGCCTGCCAGAAAGCAGATATTGTGTTGGCATTGGTGCGGGCGCGATATCCTTGCCGTGATGGAAGTCTACTCATTGACCACGATGATTACAGAGAGCGTGGCGGTATGCTAGTCTATGCGGTTGATGGTGAAGTTGATAATCAGGCTAATAATAAAGCGTCAGGGGCTAGCATCCGGTGGGTTAATACTGCCGAATAAGAGCTTTTAATGTGCCTTGGATTTTAACCTGATCAGGGCCAAAAATGCGTGTCTCATATCTGCTATTAGCGGGTTCAAGCGCAATGCTATGTGATTTTCGGCGCAGACGTTTCAGTGTGGCTTCGTCATCTTCATCAAGAAATGCCACAACAATATCGCCGTTTTGGGCGGTATCGCCTTTTTCGATCAGCACCGTGTCGCCATCCATAATCCCTGCCTCAATCATTGAATCACCCTCAATCGTCAGGGCAAAATACTCACCCCTGCCTAGCATATGTTCGGGTACTTGAATGGAATGTGAGGCATCTGAAATGGCGGCAATTGGGGTTCCCGCCGCAATTTTCCCCAGTAAAGGAATGTCAACAACGGGATATTCTGTTTCCATGCGTTGCAGTTGGGTATTTGGGGTAGAGGATGCATCCGCTACATCTGGTAAATTGCTAATATTATCAGTGAGATTAAGCCGTGTATAGGCTGCGCCATCAGGATGTCGCAAAATATCAACCGCACGGGCGCGATTATGAAGCCGCGCAATATAGCCGCGTTCTTCCAAGGCAGACATAACTCGGTGGATGCCTGATTTTGATTTTAATCCTGCCGCATGGCATAATTCTTCAAAACTAGGGGCAATGCCAGTGTTTTCAACATGGTGAATAATCAGCATGAGGATATCGCGTTGTTTCTTGGTTAGCATAATATGCTCCCATATGATACCTATATGATCCCTATTTGTTCATGTTTTGTACATGAAGTCAAGGGTTATGACGCTGCTTCTTGATCAATCGTGATTGAGGATAATAACATCGACCAGTGTCCCCTCAGCCATTTCGGCGCTATGAGCAGGTCTTATCATCAGCGCATTAGCATGCGCAAAATCCATTAACTTGCCGCTATCTTGCGATATTAAGGGGGTGAATATGTCTTGGCCGAGCTTGCTATCATGGCTGACCGTGCCGCGCATATATTCTTCGCGTTCATCATTTTCAGGGACAGCTGTTGCCAGCACGGCTTTGCGCGGCGTTAAAGCACTCACCCTGCCAAGCATGGCATTAATCGCGGCACGCACAAAGATCAGCGTACAAACGCCAGATGATACGGGATTACCCGGCAAGCCAAGGAATGTTGTCAGACCTGATGCGGTTTCAATCTGGCCAAAAATCATTGGTTTTCCCGGACGCATAGCAATCCGCCAAAAAGTCAGGCTATCTTTATCTTTCATTTTTGCCGATACCAGATCATGCTTGCCAACAGATGCCCCACCGGTAAGGATCAATAAATCCGCCTCTGATATCTGCGCCAGCGCTAGGTCAAGCGCACCATCTTGATCAGCAATGGGCGGCAGAGTCACCGCGCTCGCCCCCATATCACTGACCATATGGGCAATCATAATGGTGTTGCTGGAAATGATCTGCGCTGGATTAAGGGTGTCATAGGATTGTTGCCCCGGCTCAACTAATTCACTGCCTGTGGACGCAATGGCAATGACAGGCTTTTGGCGCACGATCAGCGTCTCATGCCCGCCAGCGGCCAGTAATCCGATCATCCGTCCATCGAGTGTTGTGCCAGCACCGATCAGCAGATCATCTTTGCTAAAATCTTGCCCTTTACGGCGGATAAACTTGCCGCGTTCCACCGCCTCTAGGATGTCAACATAGTCGGCATTATCATGATCAGGGATAAGCCGGGTATTTTCCTGGATAATGATACTATCCGCGCCCTCTGGCATATTTGCCCCGGTCGAGATGCGGATAGCCGTGCCTTGTTCTAGCTTATGCGGCCATGGCGCCCCTGCGGCGCTTTCCCCGATCAGACGGAGCTTTATGGGTATGCTATTCAGATCATCGCCGCGAATAGCAAATCCATCCATCGCGGATTGATCGGCCGGTGGATTATTGAGAATGGCAAAGGTGTCTTCTGCCAATATGCGGCCATTAGCATCCGCCAGGCGAACAGGTTCAGTTGCGGTTAATGACATAGCCTCAGCAATTTGGCTGATAGCCTCAGTGACAGGAATAAGCGGTTTATTCATCGGCCTTAAAATGCCCTGATTGACCACCTGATTTTTCAAGCAATCTAATGCCGCCGATGGTCATGGATTTATCAACAGCTTTGACCATGTCATAGACGGTTAAGGCGGCGACAGAAACGGCGGTTAATGCTTCCATCTCAACCCCTGTTTGCCCAGTCAGGCGACATTCAGATATGATATGGATGCGGGTATCCTCAAGGCTTAGCTCAACCGAAACATGGCTTAATGGCAAAGGATGACAAAGCGGAATGAGCGCATCAGTTTTCTTGGCCGCCATGATACCAGCAAGCTGCGCTATGCTCAGCACATCACCTTTCTTATGGCCTTTATCACGGATGAGTTGCAGCGTATCAGGCGCCATAGTGATATATCCCTCAGCCGTGGCAACGCGGCTAGTCGCTGGCTTATCACTGACATCAACCATATGCGGCTGACCCTTTTCATCAAAATGGGTTAACCGGCTCATAAGGTATCTTTCCAGTTGGGGGGCAGAGGATAGGATAAAAGCCCGCTAACGGTGGTGGCAATATCGTCTTGTTCCATTAAAAACTCGCCCATCAGGAAGCATCTTGCCCCTGCTCTTGCCATCTGCGACAGATCATCATTAGACCGAAGCCCACTTTCGGCAATTGCGATACGGTCATCAGGGATCATGGTCATTAGCTCAGCGCCTGTTGAGAGGTCGGTTTCCATTGTCCGCAAGTTTCGATTATTAATGCCAATCATCGGTGATTTGAGCTTGAGCGCGCGTTCAATTTCTTCGCCATCATGGGTTTCGATTAATACATCCAGCCCATATTCAATGGCGCAAGCCTCTAATTCGGCGGCATGGCTGTCAGACAGGGCAGACAGGATTAATAGAATACAGTCCGCCCCACAGGCACGCGCTTCAATGATTTGGATAGGATCAATCATAAAATCTTTACGCAGAACAGGCATCAGCGTTGCTGATTTTGCGGCAATCATATCATCAATATGGCCATGAAAGTATTTTTGATCGGTCAGCACGGATAGGCATGTAGCGCCGCCAGCCTCATAAGATTGGGCGATATTAGCAGGATCAGCATCAGCATTAATAATACCGCGAGATGGTGACGCGCGTTTGAACTCAGCGATCAGCCCATAGCCCTGGGCAGAGGATTTACGCAAGGCTTGGGTGAAGCCGCGAGGTGGCGGCATATCTGCCGCTTTTGCCGCGAAAGATTTGCTTTCCGGCGTCGCTTTGAGCGCGGCTATTTCGGTTTTTTTGTCGCTGATGATTTGTTTGAGTACATCGCTCATAATTAGCTATCCTGATTGGTCATGGCGGCCAGCTGTTCCAGCTTGGTTAATGCGGCTTTACTATCAATCGCTTCAATGGCGATATCTTTCGCTTCGATAAGACTGCCCGCATGACCAGCCCCGAACATCGCTGCCGCCGCATTGAAAATGACGATATCACGATAGGCATTTTTCTCACCATCAAATATGGCACGCATGGCAGCGGCATTTTGCTCAGGCGTGCCGCCGATGAGATCAGCCAATTTAGCGACCGGCAAACCAATATCAGAAGGATGCAAGGTCATTGGCGTGATCATCCCATCACGAAGCTGCAGCGCATGAGTCTCACCAGTTGTTGTGATCTCATCCAAGCCGTCTGCACCATGGACAACCAGCCCATGCGTCACCCCAAGTCCAAGCATGGCATTAGCATAAGGTTCGAGCAAATCTTTTGAAAAAACGCCAAGCATGAAGCGATTAACCCTGGCAGGGTTAGACAATGGCCCGATCATATTGAATATTGACCGAAAACCAAGAGCTGCCCGAACAGGGCCGACATGACGCATTACCGCATGATGTCTTGGCGCCATTAAAAAACAGACGCCGATATCGTTTAAGGCGGCTTGCACATGCGCCATATCTGCATCGAGTTTTATGCCAAGCTGGGATAATACCTCAGCCGCGCCACTTTTTGATGATACGGCAACATTGCCATGCTTGGCGACAGGGTATCCTGCGCCGGCAACAACAAATGTCGCCGCGGTGGAAATATTCCAGGTGCCAATACCATCGCCGCCTGTGCCAACAATATCCACCGCATGATCAGGCGCCGCAATCGTGGTGGCGTGATCCATTAATGATGTGACGCCAATAATCACATCCTCTGCGGTCTCACCGCGTGTGGCGAGAGCACTAATAAAGCTGGCGATTTGCTCAGGGCTAGCCTCACCATTTAGCATAATAGAAAAACACTGCCGCATCTCATCTTCGGTTAATCGGTGACGGACAAGTTTGCCCAATAGCATTTTCAGGGATGGTGCTTCAGTCATGGATATGTTCCGGATGGGTTTTTGATAGATGCAGTAATTGTTCTTCAAGGCTATTGATATGATCATTGCTTGTTGCTTGCACATGGCCTGTCATTTGCAGAAAATTAGCAAGGATACGGTAGCCATTTTCTGACGCAATCGATTCTGGATGAAATTGCACCCCGAAAGTCGGATGGGTTTTATGCTGAACGCCCATAATGATACCAGCATCGGTGCTGGATATCACTTCAAGACAATCAGGCAGGCTTTCATGATCGACAATCAGCGAATGATAGCGGGATACAGCAAAACGCGCGTCGCAACCGCTAAAAATGCTCTGCCCGTTATGAGTCACATAGGATAATTTGCCATGCACAGGCGGATCAATTCGGGTGATGTTGCCGCCAAAAGCAGCACCAATGGCCTGATGCCCAAGACAGACGCCAAGCAGGGGGATATTGCCGCTAACAGTCTGGATCAGCTCAACGCATATGCCAGCGCGATCAGGGGTGGCAGGCCCCGGCGATAAGACAATGCCAGCAGGCGCCATGGCGACAACCTCAGCAACTGTAAGTTCATCATTGCGATATGTTTTGACCTCAGCCCCAAGGTCAGACAAAAAGTGCCACAAATTCCATGTGAAACTATCATAATTATCGATCAATATGATCATATCAGACCTTTGCTTGCTGCCTATTTGGGTTGCCTTTTACGTTGTTATCTATGCGGTTTAGTCATGCTTCATTAGCTATGTTTAGCCTGATTCCACATCACAGTTCAATGACCGTTTCTTGTGATAGCTGTAAATGCCAGCCAGTTTTTATGTGGTAAAATATAACCGTACACATAAGCTATTGAAAAATATCATTAATATTTATAGTCACACATTTTTAGGCGTTGACAGCGGCTGATAATATGACTATAACCCGCAACAGTTTAACACAAAAGGTTGATACAACATGTCTAAATTCAAAACCTTTTCGGCGTCACCCGCCGATATTCAGAAGGGCTGGTGCGTGGTTGATGCAGAAGGCTTGGTATTGGGGCGCCTCGCGTCACTGATTGCCACTCGTCTGCGCGGCAAGCATAAGCCCAGCTATACACCAAATATGGATTGCGGTGATAATGTGATTGTTGTTAATGCAGAAAAAATTCTGCTGAAAGGCAATAAACGGACGCAGAAAACCTATTATTGGCACACAGGCTATCCCGGCGGTATCAAATCGCGGACAGCCGATAAGGTGCTTGATGGCCGTTTTCCTGAGCGTGTAATCACCAAAGCCGTTGAGCGAATGATCCCACGTGGGCCACTTGGTCGCCGCTGTATGAAGCATCTTCATGTCTATGCCGGTGATCAGCACCCCCACGAAGCGCAACAGCCGCAAAAGCTGGATGTTGCAGCAATGAACCCTAAAAACACAGCGAGATAAACCATGGCTGATGAAAACCAGATTGAAACCGCTTCCGCGCCAGCAGATCAGCCTGAGGGCATGGCCGCATTAGAAGCATTAAAAGATAATGACGCTGGCTCCGCGACTGACAGCAATGTCGTTGCCGAACCTCAAATTGATGATCATGGCCGGTCTTATGCGACAGGTCGCCGGAAAGAATCTTCGGCGCGTGTTTGGGTAAAGCGCGGCACTGGGCGGATCAATGTTAACGGCAAAGATATTACCGAATATTTTGCGCGTCCGGTATTGCAGATGATGTTGGCACAACCTTTTGAGACGGCGGCACGGACAGGTGAGTTTGATGTCATTGCGACGGTTAAGGGTGGTGGCCTGTCGGGGCAGGCGGGCGCGGTTCGTCATGGCATTAGCCACGCGCTTATCCGCTTTGAGCCTAGCTTGCGTCCGGTCTTAAAGGCTGGCGGGTTTCTGACCCGTGATAGCCGTGTTGTTGAACGGAAAAAATATGGCCGAGCCAAAGCTCGCCGGAGCTTCCAGTTCTCCAAGCGTTAAGCACTTGCAACAAATCATATATTTCCAAAAGGGCTGTGCGATGTCACAGCCCTTTTTTATGGGTTACAAAATGATCATTTTGACTTGTTCTGAACAGATTTTTTAACATTGAATACCGTAAAACGTATTGTTATTTCAATTCTGTTGGAGTTGCTTATTAGTTGCCTCTAAACATTTTGCGTTGCCGTAGCCCCGCGGACAAAACCAAGGGGGCTTTGTTTGCCGCATAACATTAGTTTAATTGATTATCTGAGAGGTCTTACCGCATTTGCGCTGGCGCTTGTGGCCATGCTGCTTGTGGCCATGCTGCTTGTGGAGATGCTGGCTATGTCTTTTGGTCAGGGCAGAGACCAGCACGGCCGATGATATCATGCTGATGGTGCTTGAGGGTTACACCACCGACCTTACCATCAATCAGTTTGACGTGGTGTTCAGACCAGCCAGGATTGTGATTTCTGTCATCTGCGATAAGATAGCGCTATGACAGCATCTTTTCTTCCGCCAAACGGCAACACTAACGCCAACACTAACGGCAATGCCAACGCCAAAGGCAAAAGCAAGGCGCCTGCGATAAGCTTTCGGTGCGCTAAAGCAACCGACTTGCCCGCTATTCAGGCCATCATGGAGGCCGCCTACACATCATACATTGCGGTCATGGGGCAAAAGCCAGCCCCTATGTTGGCCGATTATGCTGCCCATCTCAACCAAGATACGGTATTTGTCGCCGAGCGTATTTCGGATCAGACGGCCTCTCTATTAGCTTATGCCATCATTATCAAAAAGCCGTCAGGATATTGGCTTGAAAATATTGCTGTTAGCCCCGCTGCGTCAGGGCAAGGTCGTGGCTCTGCGCTGATACGTCATCTGGAGGATTATCTGCGGCAGGCTACCGATCATTATCAGCTCTATACCAATATCAGGATGACCGCAAATATGGCTTGGTATGAGCGGCTTGGCTTTGTGGAAACCCGGCGTGAGCGCGAAGACGGCTATGAGCGCGTGTTCTATAAGAAAATCTTGACCACACCAACGCATTAATCACTGATCTAATCCGCTCTATTTCCCCAGCATAATGACTGACATATCAAACAGCCGTATTGCGTTAATCGGCGCGAGAGGGCAATATGCTCATTATGAATAGCGACAAACGACTTATCGGTTCTTGCCATTGTGGCGCGGTGCAGATTTCCGTCCCTGCTGATATGGATTTCACCACTGCCAGACGCTGTGATTGTTCATTTTGCCGCCGCCGTTGGGCACCTTCTGCTGGCGTTTTGGAACATGATCTAAGGGTTGAAAAAGGCGCCGATATGTTGTCGCTCTATCAATTCTATACCGCAGTGGCGGAACATTATTTCTGCCGCAAATGCGGTATTTATACTCACCACAGACGGCGCAGTGATCCTTCGGTATTTGGCGTTAATGTAACATGCTTTGACCATATCGAGATGACGGATTATAACAGCGTAGCTATCCATGATGGTATTAATCACCCCAAAGACAGGCACCCCATAGACAGGACATGAGATTAATGAAAACAGGTTTACAACTGGCTATTGCTGGCCTTGGTACTGTTGGCGCAGAAGTCGCACGGCAAGTTATCTCCAACAACGCCCATTTCCAACGCCAGGCAGGGATGGCTGTAACAATCACCGCCGTATCCGCCCGCGATGCCGATAAAGATCGCGGCTTTTCGATGCAAGGCATCCAGTTCTGCGATAATCCGCTTGCTTTGGCAAGCATGGATAATGTTGATGTTGTGGTGGAATTAATTGGCGGCTCTGACGGCGTCGCGCTTGATTTGGTCGAAGCGGCTATTGCCAATGGCAAGCATGTCATCACGGCCAATAAAGCCTTGCTTGCGCATCATGGCTATATGCTGGCTGAGAAAGCCGAAAAAGCAGGCGTTATGCTGGCCGCCGAGGCCTCTGTTGCTGGCGGTATCCCTGTTCTGAAAACATTGCGAGAAAGTCTGTCTGGCAATCAGATTACCCGTATCACCGGCATTTTGAATGGCACTTGCAATTATATTCTATCAACGATGCAGCATCAGGGACGTGATTTTGATGATGTGTTGGCTGAGGCACAGGCGCTCGGCTACGCCGAGGCTGATCCGAGTTTTGATATTGATGGGGTAGATGCGGCGCATAAACTGGCGTTGCTTGGAGCGATAGGTTTTGGCACAGCGCCATCAATAGGTGCTGTCGATGTCACAGGTGTTCGCGCCATCACCATGACGGATATGGATAATGCGCAAAAGCTTGGCTGTACGATCAGGCTGTTGGCGGAGGCGGAAAAGAACACGGATGGTGAGGTGCTGATGCGGGTTCGTCCGGTTATCCAGCCACTAGACAGCCAATTGGCAAAAATTGACGGTCCTCTTAACGCTGTTACCTTTACGGGTGAGCCGATTGGCGCGATTACCGCCATTGGCCCGGGGGCAGGGGCAGGGGCAACCGCATCTGCTGTGCTTGCTGATATTGTTGATCTCGCCGTCGGCCGCATCACGCCATTTTTTGGTATTCCCGCATCTCAGCTTGCTGCCGCCCCCCAACGGGTCGCGCCGCAAAAAGAGGAATGTTACTTTATCCGCCTGAAAGTTTATGACCGTCCGGGCGTCTTGGCAGATATCACGACAATATTGAAAGATCACGCGATATCCGTGGAAAGTCTGTTGCAATCAGGGCGGTCTGATGATGGTGAAAATGGTGATGTGCCAGTTATTCTGACAACGCATGAGGTGCCGCCACAAGCGATCACTGCCGCTATTGCTGAGCTGACTGAATTGCCAACCGTATTGGCAGAGCCGGTTATCCTGACCATGGGACATGCTTGATCTGTTATGACCAATCCGGTGAACCCAAATCAGCCGCCAGCGTTATCAGCAAAAGGCGCGCATTGGGTTTCAGCAGAGCCGCCGCCGCATATCACAGCCGGTATTATGGAAGTATCGGGCATGCCGCACCCCTTGGCACATCTGTTAGCCGCGCGCGGTATCACGAAAACTGAGCTTGGGCATTGGCTTGACCCAAAAATCCGTGATCTTATGCCTGACCCGTCACAATTAACAGATATGGATACGGCAGCATCACGTCTGGCTGATGCGGTCATGCAGGGGGAGCATGTTGGTATTTTTGGTGATTATGATGTCGATGGGGCAAGCTCAACGGCTATTCTTTATCGGTGTTTAGACCATTTAGGCTTGCCTGTATCCTATCATATCCCGCATCGCTTCACTGAAGGCTATGGCCCTAATCTGCCGGCCTTGCTCGGATTAAAGGATAAAGGATGCCAGTTAATTGTTACCGTCGATTGCGGGGTAACAGCGCATGCGCCAGTGGCCGCTACGGTGGAAGCTGGAGTAGATGTGATTATTATTGATCACCATCTGCCGGGGACAGAATTGCCGCCTGCGCTTGCTGTTGTTAATCCTAATCGGCTGGATGATGATAGTGGCCTTGGCTATATGGCGGCGGCTGGCGTTGTCTTTATGCTGGTGGTGGCGCTGGTGCGTGAATTGCGTCAACGTGATTGGTTTACCGCTAATGACAGGCAAGAGCCTGATTTAATGGCGGCGATTGATCTGGTCGCTTTAGCAACCGTAGCCGATGTTGTTCCGCTTGCTGGTCTTAATCGCGCCTTTGTTCGGCTAGGGCTAAAGATTATGGCGAAACGAGGCCGTGTTGGGTTGCGCGTGCTTGCCGATATTGGCCGTCTCAATGCGCCGCCAGATACAGAAGCGTTAGGCTTTGTTTTAGGGCCACGCATAAATGCGGCTGGCCGTTTTGGCGAAACTGACCTTGGGGTATCTTTGCTGACAACAGATGACCCGCAACAGGCGCTAGAGCTGGCAACAATGCTGGATCAGCTGAACATCAAGCGGCAATCTGTTGAACGTGACACAACCGCCGCCGCTTTAGCGCAGGCTGAGGGCAAAACCGATGCTGTAATCTGTGTTGCTGGCTACAATTGGCATGAAGGGGTGATTGGTATTTCTGCTGGCCGGGTGAAAGAAGCGATGAACAAACCAGCTTGCGTGATTAGTATCTCAGAAGATGAAGACGGCCGCAAAATTGGCAAAGGTTCAGGTCGCTCGGTTGCTGGTATGCGGCTGGGGGCGGCTATCATCGCGGCTAAACAAAACGGCTACTTATTGTCTGGCGGCGGGCATGATATGGCGGCAGGGTTCAGCCTGGATATGGCGCATTTTGAGGCGTTTTGCCAATTTTTAAACCAGCGCGCAGAAACTGATTTAGCCGACAAGCCACCGTATCAGGAATGGTATGTTGATGTTGATATTCCATTAAGCCTAGCTAATGAAAGCCTGCTTGACTGGTTGGATCGTATCGGGCCATTTGGCGCAGGATTTCCGCAACCAATGTTTCAGGCGCGTGATGTTAGAGCAGCATCCTTGCGGCGGATAGGAAAAACCCAAGATCATGTTGCGCTGCGGCTGGATGATGGACTTGGACAGATTGATGCTGTTGCATTTCGCGTTGCCGGAACGCCATTGGGTGAGGCTTTATCGGCGATGCAAGATGGCCGCAAGGCTAATATTATTGGCAGAATTACCCGAAATCGCTTCCGTGGTGAGGATCGACCGCAAATGATTATCACTGATCTGCAATTTGTTTGATTTATTCGCTTGATTTGCGCCTTAGGTTTAGTGTAATCATGTGCTTGCCTTTATGACCCGTTCGTCTAGAGGCCTAGGACATCGGCCTTTCACGCCGACAACACGGGTTCGAATCCCGTACGGGTCGCCATCTCATATCATTATTTTAATTGGTCCAGAAATTGTTTGCTGTCATGCGCGATCTGGGCTTTGCGGGCATCATCCATGCGGGCTAAATTGCGATACGGCATCCCCATGCGTGGATTGCCCGACAGCGTGTCAGCATTACGCATCAGAAAATCCCAATATAACAGATTAAACGGACAAGCCTCCGTGCCCAGTTTATCTTTCACCTTATACGCACAGCCCTTACAATAATCTGACATACGGTTGATATAGGCGCCACTGGCGGCATAGGGTTTGCTCGCCAGATCACCGCCATCAGCATAAAGCGTCATGCCACTGACATTTGGCAACTCGACCCATTCATAGGCATCGGCATAAACGGCCAGATACCATTCATTGACCTGTGCCGGGTTAATACCAGCCAAGAGCGCAAAGTTCCCCAACACCATTAAGCGCTGAATATGATGCGCGTAAGCATGATCAATCGTATTTTGAACAGATATCCGCAGACATTTCATTTTTGTCTCTGCTGTCCAGTAAAAACCGGGTAAGTCGCGGGTCGCCCCTAACACATTCGCGTCTGCATATTCAGGCATGCGTAACCAATAAATACCGCGAACATATTCACGCCAGCCCAATATCTGCCGAATAAACCCCTCGACCGCATTAAGCGGTGCCTGACCGCTATGCCATGCGGTTTCCGCTGCCCTGATACATTCCATGGGCGTTAATAATCCAATATTGAGATAAAGCCCAATGTGAGAGTGATACATCCATGGCTCATCACTTAACATGGCATCTTGATAAGTGCCAAATAATGGCAGGCGGTCCTGGATAAAGCCATCAAGAACGGCCAGGGCTGCTGGCCGCGTGACAGCAAAGAAAAAGCCATCGGTTGATCCCATATGTGCTGGAAAATGCTTATCCACCATGTTGATAACCGCTTTAGTAATCGCATCAGGCGGATGTGCTGTTGGTGGCGGCGGCGTCAATCCCTGTTTCGGCGGGGCGCGGTTTTCGGCATCATAATTCCAGTCACCACCTACGGGTTTGTCGTCATCCATCAGCACCTTGTGATGACGGCGCATGTCACGATAGAAATATTCCATTCGCAATGATTTGCGGCCTTCTGCCCAATCAGCAAACATCTGATGACTGGATAGATAGCGGTCATCCTCATGATAAATGACAGGAGTTTTTAATCGGTCTTGCCATGCCTTGTCTTGCATGATTTTGATGGCTTGGTTCAACCGATATTCACCTGCGCTAGTGATCACAATCTGATCTGGTGCCAGCATGGCGATATGGCGTTCTACCTCCGCCATGATCGAATGGGTGTTATCCGGATCATCCAGGGTGGTGTAAATCACCTGATAGCCTTGCTGACGCAAATGTTCAGCAAAATGGCGCATGGCAGAAAACACAAAAACCAGTTTCTTTTTGTGATGCTTGACAAAACTAGCCTCATCCATGACTTCTGCCATGAGGATAGTATCATCCTTATCACAGTCGCGCAGGGTGGCGAGATTATCGCTAAGCTGATCACCTAAAATTACACGCAATGTTTTCATCATGCCTCCTTCCATCTATTTATGGGGATGCGTGATGCAGACAAGTGGCAGCATACGCATTATTGCACTTCCCGCGTGCTGGTCTTGCTTGCTTTTGGGGGTGATACTTTGATGCTACAGTGATAAAGCCAGAGCCAAATGTAGAGCCAAATGTAGAGAAGATTTGCCCGCACAGGCTTAATTTGCTATCTTCCGCACAGTTTTGAGAAAACCTGCATCGCGGGCGCTATTCTCACCCAAAATCAGAAACAAGTGAAGACATGCTATGACAAAAACTGCTTTTCTCTTCCCCGGACAAGGATCACAAACTGTTGGAATGGGTGCATCATTGATGGCGTCATGTCCTGTCGCTCGGCATATGGTTGAGCAAGTTGATGAGGCGCTTGGCGGTGAGCTTTTATCCATTATGACCAATGGCCCCGAAGATGAATTGAAAATGACCCGTAACGCTCAACCGGCACTCATGGCAACGGCGGTGGCGACGGTTCGTTCACTGGAAAAGGCGACAGGCAAATCTATTGATCAGATGGCTGATTTTGTAGCTGGTCATTCCTTGGGCGAATATTCGGCTATGACGGCTGTTCATGTCTTTGATATTGAAGTGGCGGCACGCCTGTTGCGGCATCGCGGTGATGCGATGCAGGCGGCTGTTCCTGCGGGTGAGGGGGCGATGGCAGCCCTATTAGGGGTAGATGTAGACGCTGTGGAAAATATCCTTGCGGGGGTTGATGGGCTGGTTGAGATTGCCAATGACAACAGCGCTGGACAGGTTGTTATCAGTGGCGCGGCGGAGCCTGTTAACCAAGCGATTGCGGCGGCGAAAGATGCTGGCGTTAGACGCGCTATGCTATTGCCGGTTAGCGCGCCTTTTCATTGTGGGTTAATGGCACCAGCGGCTGATACTATGGCTGAAATATTGGCGGATACAACGCTATATCCGCCGGCGCTTCCTATTGTTTCCAATGTGACGGCACAAGCTGAAAACGCGCCAAGCGATTTGCGGGGTTTGCTCGTTCGGCAAGTCACTGGCAGAGTGCGCTGGCGTGAATCGCTTATTCATATGGCAGAACAAGGGGTAACGCGGTTTGTGGAAGTCGGTACAGGGAAAGTCTTGACCGGATTGATTAAGCGGACATTGCCTGATGTTGAGGCTTTTAACATTGATACTGCTGATGATATGGACAGTGCGGTTGCGGCATTGTAACCTGAGCTGACACGTTCTCTAATTATTAAAACGACATGTTTTCATCATATATAAGGAGTCCTCAGCATGTTTGATCTTAGCGGCAAGACAGCACTGGTCACAGGTGCAAGTGGCGGTATTGGCTCAGAAATTGCCAAAGCCTTGGCATCGCGCGGAGCTAATATCATCCTCTCCGGGACACGCCAGCAAGTGCTTGAAGATGTTGCCAGTCAGCTTGCTCTTAAGGCTGATCAAAAGGCCGAGGTGATCACCGCCGATCTGAGTGATCCAGAGGCAGCAAAAACCTTGATTGAACAGGCAGGCGCTAGCGTTGGCGCTGTCGATATTCTGGTTAATAATGCCGGTATGACCCGTGATGGGCTGCTAATGCGGATGAAAGATGAGGATTGGCAAAGCGTCCTTGATATTAACCTAACCTCAGTCATGCGACTAAGCCGTGCTGCTCTGCGCGGCATGATGAAAGCCAGATGGGGGCGCATTATCCAGATATCATCTATTGTTGGCTATACAGGCAATCCCGGTCAGACGAATTATGCCGCATCCAAGGCAGGCATGACCGGATTTACGAAATCACTGGCGCTGGAAGTTGCCTCACGAGGGGTGACAGCAAATGTGATTGCCCCAGGATTTATTCAAACCGCCATGACGGACGCATTAACCGAAGACCAAAGAGCGGAATTGGTCAAAAAAGTCCCGGCAGGAGTGATGGGGCAAGTCCAGGATATCGCGGCGGCGGTAGTCTATTTAGCCAGCCCTGAGGCGAGTTATGTGACTGGCGCAACACTTCATGTCAATGGCGGAATGGCCATGATATAATCAACAAGTTAGATATCTGCATAAAATGGCTAGAATAATTATATTTAAGTCATTATAGTATTTTTACATTTGGGCTAGTGTTAACATAATGAATATGATAAACACGCGCCATCTTTGAGGTCTAACCAGACCGTAATATATCTTTTGGGAGACATCCATGAGCGACACTTTTGACCGTATTAAATCCATCGTTGTTGATCATCTTGGGGTTGATGATGATAAGGTTACTGAAACTGCCAACTTTGTAGATGACCTTGGGGCTGACAGTCTTGATACTGTTGAACTTGTTCTTGCCTTTGAAGAAGAATTCAATATTGAAATTCCTGATACTGCTGCCGAGAAAATTCAGACGATTAAGAACGCTGTAGATTTTGTCGATAGCGCATCAGCCTAACCCTGATTTAATAACAGGCATTTATTGATGAGACGTGTGGTAGTCACTGGCATGGGGATGATTACCCCATTGGGTTATGGCGTTGACCAAAACTGGAATGCGCTATTATCTTCCCAATCCGGTTTAGTTCAGATTGATGATTTTGATGTATCGGACTTACCTTGCAAAATTGCAGGTCGTATACCGGTGGCTGAACATCGCGACGGTGCTATTAATATTGATGATCTCATTGATCCGAAAGATCGTCGCAAACTAGATGATTTTGTGGCTTACGGCATTATTGCGGCTAATCAGGCGATTGCTGATTCCGGCTGGATTACTGATACAGAGGAAAAGGCATATCGCACCGGTGTTATGATAGGCTCTGGTATTGGCGGCTTATCGACCATTTATGATGCAAGCATCATGCTTAAGGAAAGAGGCCCGCGCCGCATTAGCCCGTTTTTTATCCCGTCTTCGCTAATTAATTTAATATCAGGTCAAGTTTCGATCAGGCATAATATGAAAGGCCCTAATCACGCTGTCGTCACCGCGTGTTCTACGGGTGCTCATGCTATCGGGGATGCCTCTCGACTGATCAAATATGGTGACGCTGATGTGATGGTGGCTGGTGGTGCTGAAGCTGCTGTTTGCCGCCTTGGGCTGGCCGGGTTTAGCGCCTTAAAGGCCTTATCTTCACACTTTAATGATATCCCTGAAAAGGCCTCACGCCCATGGGATAAAGGCCGTGACGGCTTTGTCATGGGTGAGGGTGCGGGCGTTCTCGTGCTTGAAGAATATGAACATGCGAAAGCTCGTGGGGCTAAAATTTATGCTGAGGTTAAGGGCTATGGCCTGTCTGGTGATGCCTATCATATCACCGCACCGGCAGAAGATGGCGATGGCGGATTTCGATCCATGTCAGCGGCCTTGCAAGATGCTGAGATTGCTATAGATCAGGTTGATTATATCAACGCTCATGGCACCTCAACGCCGCTTGGTGATATGATTGAATTAAACGCTGTATCGAAGATTTATAATGGCGATAGATCAAACATTAATATGTCATCAACCAAGAGCGCAACCGGGCATTTGCTAGGGGCGGCTGGGGCGATTGAAGCGATATATTCTATTTTGGCCGTTATGAATGATACCCTGCCGCCTACGCTTAATCTTGATGATCCATCAGATGATATTGGCGGCATAAATCTGGTGCCGCATGTTGCTCAGGAAAAGCCTGTTCGATATGCCTTATCCAATTCATTTGGTTTTGGCGGCACCAATGCGTCGCTCATCGTTGGCAAGCCAGATTGAGCTGAATGTGACTGGGCAAGAACCAGAAACGTCCTCCCAAAAAGATCAAGCCAAAGATCAAGCTAAATCATTTATGCGTTCATTGCGCAGAACTTTTCGGATTGCTGTTTTTCTGGCCATAGCTGCCGGCTTCATCGCTGTCATCCTGTTTATTTGGGTGGAAACGATACTGGCAAGACCGTCTCAGCAAGCGGCTGATATTATACTGGAAATTAAACGTGGTGATGGCCGTGTTGTGATAAGCCAGCGGCTCAATCAGATTGGTATTATTCATCACCCATTTGTCTATCAAATAGAAGAATGGCGGCGTGGCAACACCTATAATCCACGGGCAGGCGAATATGTATTTCCAAAAGGCGTTAATTTAGCTGAGGCGATGGATATTATCCACGCAGGCAAAGCCGTTCAGCATAGCATAACCATTGCTGAGGGATTGAGCGCCCGCCAAGTCGTTGATATTATTCTTGCTGACCACCGCCTTGATGGTGAGCTATCTGCAATTCCAGATGAAGGCAGCTTGCTTCCTGAGACTTATTTTTTCCTCCGTCATGCCGATCGCAATGCGCTTATCAAACGGATGCAGGCGTCTCAAGAGATTCATTTTTCCGAAATATGGGCAGAGCGTCATGACGATCATATTATAACCAATATTCAGGATGCGGTGATCCTGGCCTCAATAGTTGAAAAGGAAACCGGCAGATCAGGTGAACGTGCCTTGGTCGCATCGGTCTTCCTCAATCGCCTAAAAAAAGGCATGCGGCTTCAATCTGATCCTACCGTGATTTATGGGCTTGAACAGGCTGGAATTGAGGTTGATCAATTGCATAAGCAGCTCAAGCATGACTCGCCTTGGAACACGTATGTCATCAATGGATTACCGAAAACCCCTATTGCTAACCCCGGATTGGCTAGTTTTCGTGCCGTTATCCATCCGGCAATATCAGACTATTATTACTTTGTTGCTGATGGCAAAGGTGGCCATCGTTTTGCCAAAACCTATGAAGAGCATAAAGCCAATATTGCCTTATGGAAAAACAGCAAAACTAATCAGCAATAGAGCATTGTTTCCTGTAAGCCGGATGTGTAATATCATTTATTATTCTAGAATAATGAGTAAGGTCACATGACATCATCGCCAGCCTCACCAGATAAAGAAATTAACCGTCGGGGGCTTATGTTGGTGCTCTCATCGCCATCAGGGGCGGGAAAATCATCGATATCGCGGCGGCTTCTTGATATTGATAATAACATAACCCTTTCTATATCAGCGACTAGCCGTAAACGCCGGCCGGGAGAAGTTGAGGGTAAGGATTATCAATTTGTCTCCCCCGAAGATTTTCAGATTATGATCTATGAAAATCAGTTTTTGGAATATGCTAAAGTGTTCGATCATTATTATGGCACACCAGCTACTCAAGTGATGGAAACACTTGGCCAAGGCGGTGATATCCTGTTTGATATTGACTGGCAAGGGACGCAATCCTTGAAAGCGACAGCAAGGGATGATCTGGTTTCTGTGTTTATCCTGCCGCCATCATATCGGGAATTAGAGAGGCGGCTTAAGAAACGCAACCAAGATACCGATCAAGAGGTGGCCAAGCGGATGTCGAAAGCTGCAGATGAGTTAAGCCATTTTCCTGAATATGATTATATTGTCATTAATCATGATCTTGAGTCTTCGGTTAATGAGATTCATGCCATTCTAAAAGCAGAACGCCGCCGCCGCCATCGCCAAAATGGTCTAACCGATTTTGTTCGGAACCTGCAAGCAGGCTATTAATCGCCCTAATCATTCCCCTTATTAGCGCCCTGATCATTGCCCTGATTAGCGCCAATAAAATTTAGGGCATTAGCAATAGCGCAAAACTCCTCAATACTTAGCTGTTCAGGGCGCCTTTCGCCATTGATATTCGCATGATCAAGCAACTGCTGCCCGCCTAGCCCACGCAATGACGCCCGCAGCATTTTCCGCCGCTGATTAAAGGCAGTCTTGGCAACGCGCTGTAATTGCTCTTGTTTGGCGGCAAATTGCGGCTTGTCGAAAGGCACAAGCCTGACGACGCTGGATGTGACTTTCGGTGGCGGTACAAATGCTGAAGGTGGAATATCAAAGCAATGTTGGGTTTTGGTCAGCCATTGGCAAATGATACTTAACCGGCCAAATGTGCTTGTATTCGGGCTGGCGGTGATGCGTTCAGCAACCTCGCGTTGAAACATCAGCGTCAATGACGAAAAAGACTTGATATGATCAAGCCACCCCATGAGCAAAGGTGTCGCGATATTATAAGGCAGATTGGCAATAATTTGTTTCGGCTGATCATTGCCGCCCCATTCATGAATAGCGATATCCAAAGCATCAGCTTCCATAATCTCTAGTCTGCCTTGGCTCGCCTCGACCAATGGCTGCAGCGCGGCAATGGCGCGGCTGTCTTTTTCAATGGCGATGACATGCTTTGCCCCCGCCATCAGAATAGCCCGCGTTAACCCGCCTGGCCCGGGGCCAATCTCAATCACGGTTTGATCGGGGTTGATCATGGCTTCACGGGCAATGCGGCCAGTTAGGTTCAGATCAAGCAAAAAGTTCTGACCAAGTTTACGCCGTGCATCTAGTTTATGCTTGCGGATAATCTCTTTTAATGGCGGCAGTGCCGCGATATCAGCTTCAATTGTCATTTAAATACATCAATAGGGATGGAGGTTTGGTATTTTTTCCGCTGATTAGACATAGCGCGCGCCAGTTGAATAGCGGCAATCAAACTGTCTGGTCTGGCCGTAAACTGTCCGGCTTGATCAAGGGCGGTGCCATGATCAGGCGAAGTTCTGATAAAGCTCAAGCCTAATGTTGTGTTGACGCCATGATGAAAATCCAGTGTCTTAACAGGGATGAGAGCTTGGTCATGATACATCGCCAGCACCGCATCATAGCTGTCACGCTTATCCTCAAAAAATAGCGTATCGGCTGAATGTGGCCCGGTGACCGCTAATCCTTCGGATTGTAGTTGTGAAATGGCCGGCGCAATGATCATCGCATCCTCTTGGCCTAACATGCCATTTTCGCCAGCATGAGGGTTTAGCCCGGCAACGGCAATGCGCGGCGCGGATATCCCAAAATCACTGGCTAAATGCCTCGCCATAATCCGCACAGAACGCATGATATGGTCGCCGGTAATATGCTCAAATATATCCCTAAGCGGCATATGGATGGTTAATGGCACAACACGCAGCATGCTATTGACCAGCATCATAATGGGGAAAGTCCCCAAGCAATTATCTGGGTTATCTTTTGGGCTATCAAGTGCGGCTAGAAACTCGGTATGTCCAGGATACTCAAATCCAGCCTGATGCAGCGTTGCTTTCTGAATAGGATTAGTGACAATGGCATCAGCCTGATCACTTTTGATCATGGATACTGCTGTGTTGATTGCCTCAATGACTTGCGGGGCATTTGCAGCTGATGGCGTGCCAGCAGTAATAGTGTCAGCCCAGGTGATCGGGATAACCGCCAGATGATGAGGCCGACCAGTAGTGGGAATATCAGGGGAGATATCAGCGATAGCGCTATTATCGTCAATGATCGTCAGATCAAGAGGATAGCCGCCATCTGATGCCAGTTTGGCTAAGCGATGAGGGTCATCAATAGTGATGATCTGATTTTGCTCCTCTTGAACGGCTTTGATTAATATTTCGGCGCCAATTCCGGCAGGCTCACCAGGGGTAACAATAAGGCGGCATCTATCCATCAAAAGCTGATCCGAATGTCGATTACTGCCCGTCGCCGTAATTGATTAAGATAACGGGCTGATAGAACCGAAAAATAGCGATTTTTGACATTAAGCTCCAAGCTATCTAGATCAGGTAAATCCAGTTTCGGGGCTTGTTTTTCACAGATCATAAACGCTGCCATGCCTTCTTTATAAGATACCACCTCACTGATCATGCCAGTATCAAGCGGCGCAACCAAATCGCGCAATTCAGGGGCAAGGCTATATAGCGGCAGAATGCCTAAATCAAATGGCATGCCAGAGCCATAAGATTGATGCAAGGCTTGTAAGTCACTACAGGTTGATATATCCGCTGTCTCTCTTTTAATCTTGGCAGCGGCTTCCAGTCGATCGGCATCATCGGTTGTGGCTAGCGGGTATAGCAATCGGGTTATCGAAATACGCGTTTCCATCGGGTCAGCCAAGCCGTTTTGTCGCTTGCCGCTTAGCCTATATATCAAGATAGCACCATCACGGTCGATTGGGTCTGTGATATCTCCGGGTTGCATAGGCATGATAATGTCAGCCAATTCTGGATCAAGTGTTTTGACCAACACCCAGCCAATATTACCGCCAATATTGGCACTGCCTGATACCGAATATTGTTGTGCGATACGGCCAAAATCGGCACCTTGCCTGATCGCTTTTACCATCTGATTAGCAAGGTTTATGGTGGCCGCATAGTTTCTGCCAGGTTCAGGTAGCAGAACAATTTCGTCTAAATTAATATGTGGCTCAGCAATATTTTGCTCAAGCTGTTGGCGTTCTTTTTCGGCTTCACTGCGGGCATTTGAAAATTGACCATCAAAGCGACCATTAATGATAGATGCCCATAGAATATCAGCCTTGAACTTTCGCTTAATGACGTCACGAGGAATATTAAGCTCCTGCAAGACAGCATCTGGATTTTCACCGTTTTGGGAAAAGGTTTGATTCACAAGAATGTCAGCATTGTCCTCAACAGCCTGCATCTGGCTGCCTAAAAATTGCTCACCAGTTGCTATTTTTATCTGATCATCAATGAGCATTTGCAACACGTCACGATCAATTTGTGCTTGATTATCAGACGTTATCTGAATGCCGGTTGTTTTAATCAGCATATTGCGTCGCTCATTGAGGTCATGGCTTGTAATGGGAACACCGTCAACGGTGGCAATGACTTCGATAGAGGTAGCGGCACTTGCCACCGTGGAGACAATCAGCATGATCATGCTGATGATCCAGGGCTTGGCTGATGTATAAAGCTGTTGCATATTATATCCCATTTAAGCGTTTTGATCCGCTTTCATTAATGAACCTAGTCCGATCAGGGTTACAATGAAACCTGGCGCAAATCCGACAATGATTGGCGGTAGACGTCCAGATGTCCCAAACACATACATAATATCCTTGAAGATATAAAATCCAAGTGCAGAAATCATTGCCACCATAATTATACTTAATTTTCTTCTTCGCCCTTTGTATAATAGGCCATGATGGCCAGCAATCATAATCATACCAATCAAAACAATCGGCAACGATAATTGATAATAGAAATATGATCTATGGCCGAGGCTATTCAAACCCGCATTTTCTAACACACCAATATAATTCCACAGTTTCAACAAGGATATCGCTTCCGGCTTTTTATTTGAGTTGGTCAGATCAGCGGCATTAAGCGATGATGGAAAAGATATGATATCAAGTGGAATAATGGCACCATCCTTAAGTAAGACTTTGCCGCCTTTAAGTTGCCACCGATTATTTTCAAACCATAATTGATCAGGGAGGTAATGCGATAACCATTTGTTATCAATATCAAAACGGTAAAGCTCACCATTTTCCATATTCAAATTAGACTGGTTTAGTCGGCTGCCACTAACAATAATATTCTGTCCAGATAAATTATCCTTGAGCCAAATGCCTTCTGTCGATACAGACAGACTGCGCCCTGTTGAGCCAAAGTTTTGTTCTTCTAGCGCCGCATATCTATTATTTGTGGCTGAGGAAATGGGGTCAACAACAATCATCAGAATAAGGCTGAGTGTGATTGCACAAACGATGGGGCCGATGATGAGTTTGCTGACCGAAAGACCAGCCGAGCGGGCGACGATGATTTCATTTTTATTGCTAAGTCTGTAAAAGCTGATTAATGAGCCAAACATAACCGCAAATGGTAGCAGAAACGGCAAGCTAGACGGAAACTTTAAAAACGCCATTGATATCGCCGTCACCGAGGATATCGCCTCTTTATTGGCGCTTCGGCGCATCAGCTCAGCTGTATCAATCAGATTGATAATCAATGCCAACACAAGCCAAACCATCAGCACATGAACCAGAGCATGCCGAAACAAATAGAATGCTAGAATGCGCGATAGACCAAATCTGCTCATGCTGGTTGCGCTCCTTTCATCCAAGGTTGCCATAATAAAAGGGAGCTGACGATGAGCGGCAGAAAGATGATGATATACATCAATGGAAATAGCGACGGTACCGCAACCGTCAGACTTCTCGATGTAATTAAGGCGACTTCACCGAGCAGCGTTAACACTGTCACTATGGCAATTTGTGTCCAGTAATGTGAGCGTTGATATTGGCTCCGCATAAAAACTGCTAATGCCATCATGATTAATGGCAAGCCGATGAGTGGTGCGGTAATCCGAAAATGACCTTCTGCGCGCATTTCTCTGCGATATTGATCAGTCGCCGCATCAGCAAATAAAAGCTCAGCAATAGACATTTCATTATAATCTTTTGTTCGCTCACTGCTTTCACTTTTGCTTTCAACAATACGCAACTGATAGGTCTCAAACTCAAGAATGACGGCCTTTTTTGATGTGCTAGTAAACTCTGTTCTAATGCCGTTGAATAAATAGATAACGGGAGTTTGATCGGTAATTGAAACCGTGGCTTTATCAGCATGAATTTCAATTGTTGTTTCGGGGTTTCGATTATCATGGATGAAGATATCCTGAAAAACATTCTCGCTTTCTTTGTCATTGATATATATCGTCAATCCTTTGCTGATATCGGTAAAGACACCTGGCTGTAAGATCACGATCGGGGCGGCAGCCCGCAGATTAGCCATAACATTTTTATAATAATTATATGTCATTGGAATAATGATTGCCGAGTTTACAATCAGAAACACCGTTAATACTAACCCCATCAGAAGTGGCCCTAAGCCAATACGAAATGGCGAGAAACCAGACGCTTTCATAGCAATCAGCTCTTTATCCTGTTGCATGCGAGATAACACAATGGTTGTTCCAATCGTCGCGCTTATGGGCAAAATAATAAGCAGCCAAAAAGGGATAGCCGCCATAGTCACTTTGATAAAGTCAATGAATAAGGCGCCCTTATTGACGAGCAATTCAACTAATCGCAACGTCTGACCTAGCCAAACAATGCCAATAATAGCCAGACTTGTCATGACTAATGTCACAACGCATTGCCGGAAAATATAAAAGGTGAGCACCATTATGATCAATAACCCTTAAGGTTTATGCCAATAAAATTGAAGGCAATCATCTTGCCGTTGCATTTTTTCAATCTATCCACAATATTAACATTAGCCAACTTATCAAAAAACAGTTCAAATCAATAAGGATTTTTTTATGACCTCTCGGATTACTATACAATTTACCGCAAAGCAGGATGCCCCATCTTATCCTCTCATCCTCTTAGTATCAGCAAAAAAAGGCATCGCTTCATTAGAACCTGCAGGTCTGGCCATAAATGATAGCCTCAATGGTGCCATCTCACGGGCTATCACAGAAGCCGAGTTTAAGGCTGATGCTGGTGATGATTTGGTCATTCGTGCCGCTGAAGGCACAGTGCTTCTCGTTGGCATGGGGGCAAAGGCAGATTTAGGCATGGCTAGTGAGCATCTAGGCGGGCATATCGCGTCTGCCCTTAACCGCGCCAAGCTAAAGGACGCAACTTTATATGCGGCTGAGACGACAGCAGAATGGCTGGCTAGCATTGCCCATGGTGCTCATTTAGCTGGCTATCATTTCTCCCGCTATTTCACCAAGGGGAAAGCCGCTAAACCAACGATATCGACGCTCAATATTGCCGCTGACGATAAGGATGCGGTCACCCAAGCTTATATGCGTTATGCTGGCATTGCTGAGGGCGTCTTTCTGGCACGTGATCTGGTTAGTGAGCCGTCGAATGTTCTGTTTCCGGCTGAATATGCCAACCGCTGTCTAGCATTGGCTGATGCCGGATGTGAGGTCACCGTGCTTGATGAGAAGCAAATGGCAGAGCAAGGCATGCGATTGCTATTATCGGTAGGTCAGGGCAGTGAGCGTGAATCGCGAATGGTTGTCATGCGCTGGAATGGTGGCGGCACAGAAGCCCCGTTGGCGCTGATCGGTAAAGGCGTTTGCTTTGATACTGGTGGCATTTCTATCAAACCTGCTGGCGGCATGGAAGACATGAAATGGGATATGGGTGGATCGGCCGCCGTTGTTGGTGCGATGCGCGCCATTGCTGGGGCTGGCATTAAAAGAAATGTTATTGGTCTGGTTGGTCTGGTTGAAAATATGCCAGATGGTAAGGCCATTAAACCGGGTGATGTTGTCACTTCTATGTCTGGCCAGACGGTTGAGATTATCAATACGGATGCCGAAGGCCGGTTGGTGCTGGCGGATGTTATTACCTATGCCCAAAAGCATTATAAGCCTGCGGCAATGATAGACTTGGCGACCTTGACAGGAGCTATATTAGTATCTTTAGGACAGATTCAATCAGGATTATTTGCGAATAACGACAGGCTGGCTAACGCCATTGCAAGTTCTGCCTCTGCAACGGGTGAAAATACGTGGCGGATGCCGCTTGGTGATGATTATCATAAGCTCATCAAGTCAAAAATTGCCGACATGAAGAATATTGGCGGCCGCTATGGTGGTTCTATCACGGCAGCATGTTTTCTTGAACGCTTTGTTGAAAATAATACACCTTGGGCGCATCTCGACATTGCTGGAATGGCATGGTCAGATAAAGCCAAGCCAACTACACCCGCAGGCGGAACAGGATATGGCGTTAAATTGCTCACCCATCTGGCTGAACATTTTGAGCCATCATCATAAGGGGATTATGGAGGAATTATGGCGGCGCAGATCGCATTTTATCAGTTGCAGTCACGTTCTGTTCAGGATGTGTTGCCGTCCTTGTTGCAAAAGACGCGTGATGCCGGCAAATTGGCGGAGATCATTGCCCCCGAATCTATCCATAATGACTTGAGCCAAGCAATCTGGACAGCACAGCCTGATAGCTGGTTGCCGCATGGTATTGTTGGCCGTGATGATGACCCCGACAGGTCAGGCTGCCCAATCTGGATTATGACCCAAGCAACAGCAACAACAAAAACATCAGATAGCGAACCCTTTCGCTTCTATGTTGATGGTCTACTGCCGACAACTGATACTAATTCCAATGCTATTTCAGGGCGGGTTTTTATTATTTTTGATGGTCATAATGATGCAAATCTTCGGGCGGCGCGACAGGCGTGGAAATCATGGCGCGAAACGGATCATGAATTGAGCTATTTTGAGCAAGATGATGAAAAAGGATGGGTTAAAAAGTTCTAACCTTCGGTTAATTATCTTGCCTTTGCCAATAGGCTTTCCTATAAGGCACTGATTAACGCCTTATTCCATATATCGAAAGGATTACCAATGGCTCTCGAACGTACATTTTCAATTATTAAGCCAGATGCCACGCGCCGCAACCTCACTGGTGCTGTTATTGCCAGACTAGAGGAAGGTGGGCTCCGTGTTGTGGCACAAAAGCGCATACATATGACACGCGATCAGGCTGAAGGGTTCTATGCTGTTCACAAAGAACGTCCATTTTTTAATGACTTGGTATCGTTCATGATTTCGGGCCCAGTTGTTGTGCAGGTGCTTGAAGGTGAAAATGCGGTAGCCCGCAATCGTGAGATTATGGGTGCGACTAACCCTGCTGATGCGGATGCTGGTACCATCCGTAAAGACTTCGCTGAGAGCATTGAAGCCAATTCTGTGCATGGCTCAGATAGTCTTGAAAATGCTAATATTGAGATTGATTTCTTTTTCAAAGCTGATGAGATTGTTGGCTAACTTCGCCGCACTCTTTGATAAGATTTGTAAGCATGCAAAAGGGGGCAAATTGCCCCCTTTATTATGTTATGCTTTAGCCAAAGATAAAGGCCTTTCTTATTCTGTTTAGAGTAAGAAATAAGCCATTAGGATCAAAACTATGGCAATCAGAATGGCACTGTTGCGCATAAATCCCATAAAGTTTTTATAGACTTCTAGGTTTTGCTTCGACTGACTATCAAAATTTGAAGTATCCATTATAACCCCCTCATGTATTCATCTACCAATTTATCAAACTGAGCAGATTTTGCACTAAAATAATGCCGCATCTTATGACTCAGATGTGATATCTGCTATTGGCCACCGCATCTGATCATCGCCATTAATCACTCCGGGCAAGACGCCTGATATATTGATCGGCGTAATTTGCGCGCCGGATAGATCAAACCTCAACAATCCTGTCGCCAAGGCGCCGATTATCATGGGATAGATGATATGTTCTTCCGAAAGCACCTTTGCCGCCAAGGTTGTTGCCGTATCATTGGCATCAACAGCAACCGCTTTCTGCGCCAGTAATGGGCCATCATCAATCTTTGGAGTGACGATATGGACACTGCATCCATGCCATTTAGCCTCATCTGATATAGCCCTTTGATGCGTGTCCAGCCCCTTATATGCAGGTAATAGTGACGGGTGAATATTAATGATTTTACCATAATAGCGCTGACAAAAATCGCCAGAAAGCACAGACATAAACCCCGCAAGACAAATGATATCGACATCTAATTGATCAATATGCTGCGCCAGAACATCCTCAAACGCCGCTCTGTTTTCATATTCTGATTTATTGATAGCAAGCGTGTGTATCCCTGCCGCCGCCGCATGACTAAGCCCTTTTGCAGGATTATCAGCAATGACGCCTATAATTTCTGCGGGAACATCAGCTTGCAACGTATATTCAATCAGCGCCTGCATATTACTGCCGCGGCTAGATATGAGGACAGCAAGTCTAAGCATTGGCTAAGATTTCTGCCATTGTTCCAAATCATGAAAACGGACAGGCGCATCATTTTCGCCACGTTCTGACAGCATCCCCAGCGTCCATGCGTCATAGCCAGCGGCAAGGATCATTTCCATCACCTGCTTGCTATGCTTGGGATCAACCGTGACAATCATGCCAATGCCGCAGTTAAACGTCCGCAATAACTCCATGTCTTCGATCTGGCCAACATGTTGCATCCAAGCGAATAATGGCGGTAGAGTCCAGCTCAGCATATCAATATCCAATGCCAGATCAGTGGCAAAAACGCGTTGCGGATTTTCGACTAATCCGCCGCCTGTAATATGCGAAATGGAGGTCACCAGATTGGCTTTCAGCAACGGCATCACAGCATTGGTGTAGATGGTTGTCGGCGCCAGGAACTGATCTGCTATAGTGTCATCGGAGGCAAAAGGCGCGGCATCAGATGGCGTCAGCCCTGTATGCTCAAGAAGCCGCCGCACCAGTGAGTATCCATTAGAATGAACCCCATTAGAAGCAATGGCAATCGCCACTTGCCCTGATGCGGTATGATCGGGGCTAAGCAATTTGCCGCGTTCCGCCGCGCCAACACAAAATCCTGCCAGATCAAAGCCGCCATTTGGATAAACCCCAGGCATCTCGGCGGTCTCACCCCCGATTAATGCCGCTCCAGCCATCAGACATCCATCGGCAATGCCGGCAATAACCGCAGCCGCCTGATCACCGTCAAGGGCGCCCGTAGCATAATAATCAAGGAAAAATAATGGCGCCGCGCCTTGGGCAAGAATATCATTTGCACACATGGCGACCAGATCAATGCCTAAGCCGCGATATTGTCCGGCCTGTCTGGCCAGTTCTAGCTTAGTGCCAACGCCATCAGTTGCGGCAACCAAAATTGGATCAGAGAAACCAGCGGCTTTGAGATCAAATAACGCTCCAAAACCACCAAGCGCGCCATCTGCACCAGATCGTCTTGTGCGTTTGGCATCATCAGAAATGCGACCAATTAGTGCGTCTCCGGCATCAATATCAACACCTGCATCGCGATATGTCATGCCTGCTGTTTTCTGCACGTCGGATATGGTAACCTCCATAAAATAATATATTAAGCCTAGTCATAGAAGGTATCGAAATGTTGGTCAAAGAGAAATCTTCAAATAGTGTCATTCTGAGTATAGTATTATTACTTACAGTGTTCACAATATCTGCACATGCTAACGAAGCTTGTGAAAATGAGGCGTTTCTCATTGCCAATCATCATGCCGAAGCTGAGGCCAGCACTGGCAATTTGGCACGTCAGCAGGCTACTGATGAAGCGCTTGAGACAGCATGGCTGAAGCTGATCAATCGGCTTGTTATTGCAGGCCAGGATATCACGCCCCTGTTGCAAATCGAACCAAATGATGTTGTTCTATACACGAGCGTTCAAAACGAAACGGTTCTGACCTCGCGTTATATTGCTGATCTTGATTATTGTTTTGATCGGAAATTGGTGCGGCAGTTATTCCGCGAATATGATATTGCTTATGCTGAGCTAATTTCTGACCGCATTATGCTGTTGCCGATCTTTATATCAGGAGATCGGACCAATCTATGGAAACAGCCTAATCCGTGGAAAAATACGCTTGAACGTATATTGCCTGACCACAATGGGCTGGTTCAACTGTCTATTCCATCAGGGCTTATTCTTGAACGCCGAATTACTGGCCAAGGCATCATAGCTGACCCAAAGTCAGCTATAGCAACGGCGGCTAATCTGGACAATGTATCGATGGTGCTGTTGACATCTGCTCGCGTCACCATTGCATCTTCTGGATTAGAGCTGGCGGTGACTGGCGGTCTTTATGACAGGGATGGCAATCAGCTTGCTGAACTGGAAGAAACAAGCTTGCCTATGACAAATAGCACGGATTTGCCCAGCCATCTTGATCAGCTCGGTCAGGATATGATTGCCAATATTGAGCAAGTCTGGCGGCAAGTGAACTTGGTTGATCTCAATGCACAAAATATGATGCGCCTGTCGGTTTCGATTACGAGCTTAGAGGAGTGGTTTCGGTTATTGAACCGTCTTGAAAACGTATCACCATTGGAAACTGTGCAATTGCGTCTGCTATCTGCCGATATGGCGGTGATGGATATCACAATTAACGGGTCGCTTGAGGCAATGGATTATGCGCTCGAACAATTAGGCTTTCGGATTGAGCCGAATCCAGATACATCTGTTGGTGGATTTATTTTAATAAACCGAAACTAATTCCTATATTTCAATCTATTCTACAAGCGATGCCGATAAAATGTCAGGTCAACAAATCACATTAGACTTTCCATCAGCCGATAATTATGGGCGGCATCAGTTCATGATTGGAGCGTGTAATGCGATTGCCGCTGATTGGATTGACCGCTGGCCAGACTGGCCGGGAGTGATCAGGGCGGTGATCATTCATGGCGATCAATATTGCGGAAAATCGCATTTAGCGGCAATCTGGAAAGCCGCCTCAAAAGCAACAGATATTGCCTCGATTGCGACAGGCATTGATCATCTTGATCCGGCGCAGTCATATGTTCTTGATGGCTTAACATGCGGCACTGAATGGCCTGATGAAACGCTTTTCCATTTATTGAACCGTTTCACCGGCAGCGCAGGGTCTTTGATGATCCTAGCCACCGAGGCGCCAGCATTGATGCCGTGGCGACTGCCTGATGTCACCTCAAGACTGGCTGCGATTAATACCGCCCAGATCACAACACCTGACGATGATTTGCTTGAATATCTATTGCGCAAATTAGCTGATGATAGGGGCATGGCACTTGACGATGAGATGATTACCTATATCGTTAAGCGAATGGAACGGAGTTTTGGCACAGCCAATAGCATTATAGACGCCTTGAATGAGATTAGCATAACCGAAAAGAAAAAGGTTAATATGGCCATGACGCGCAAGGTTCTGGCTGATATACAGCCAAGTTTATTTTGATTTAATGGAATGAAAGAGGGGAATATCAATGGATTTGGGAATTAAAGGCAAATTAGCGATTGTTTGCGCATCAAGCCGTGGTCTTGGGCTTGGCTGTGCTGATGAACTAGCCGCAAATGGCGTTGATCTGATTATGAATGGGATTAATCCAGATACACTCAATGCCTCTGCTGATAGGATTAGAAATAGCCGTGGGGTCAAGGTTGTTGCGGTGGCGGCAGATATTACAACCCCCGAAGGCCGAGCTGAAGTTTTGGGCGCGGCTGATCGTGTGGTTGATATTCTGGTCAATAACGCTGGTGGCCCGCCGCCAGGTGATTTTCGCGATTGGCAACGTGAGGATTGGGTCAATGCCGTCAATTCCAATATGATTACGCCGATTGAAATGATTAAGGCGGTTATTGATCCCATGATTGCACAGCGCTTTGGCCGTATCGTTAATATTACCTCTGGCTCAGTTAAAAATCCGATCCCGCATTTAGGATTATCTAACGGCGCCCGCGCTGGTTTAACAGGCTTTGTTGCTGGCCTTTCACGACAAGTGGCACAGCATAATGTGACCATCAATGGGTTGCTTCCGGGGCAGTTCAATACGGACAGGATTAATAGCTTATTTGAAGCCGCCGCCAAACGTGAGGGCAAGGATGTTGCTGATATCCGATCAGCCGCCGAAGCTGCTAATCCGAGCCGCCGATTGGGTGAGACGAATGAGTTTGGCCATGCTTGTGCGTTTTTATGTTCGGCACATTCAGGCTATCTTGTCGGCCAGAATCTGCTGGTTGATGGCGGTGCCCATAACGCTAATCCGTAATCATCATGATCTGCTAGCGCATTTTCTGGCGCTGATCTCTCAAAATCTCTCTGGCGGCGTTGTGGCCGGGTATACCTGATACGCCGCCGCCCGGATGCATGGATGAGCCGCAAACATATAGCCCTTTAATGGGGGTGCGGTAATCGGCATAGCCCGATATAGGGCGCTGGAAAAAAAGCTGATCAGGGCTTAGCTCACCGTGAAAAATATGCCCCATTGGCAGGCCAACATTGGCCTCAATATCCGGGGCAACTAGCAATTGGGCTTCGATGACATCTTCTGAAAATCCGGGAGCATAGGCTTCTATCTGCTTGAAGATATTCCTTTTGAATTGCTCTTTCTCATCTTTCCAGTCGCCATTTTTTAATGTGTAAGGGGCATGGCCGCCAAAGAAGTTGACGACATGCTTGCCGGGTGGGGCGAGGGTATCATCAACAATAGTTGGGCAAACAGGCGTCATAAATGGCTCTTTCGAGTACCAGCCATATTTAGCATCATCATAAGCCCGTTCCAGATAATCAATATCCGGGGCGATATGCATATAGGTGGGATAATCAAAATTGCCTAAAACGCCATCTGCGCGTAATTTGGGCAACATGCTGTATTGTGGCGGTCGCTCACAAGCGACATTCATCTTAAACGCCGTCGACATGGTGCGGTAGCCACGGATTTCCCGCAGCACTTCATCAGGAAGATGCTTATCATCAATCAGATTGAGATACATTGCCTTTGCTGACAGGTTTGATGCGACCACGGGTGCGGTAAAATCTCGCCCGTCTGATGTGATGACTGAACCGACCTTATTTCCGGACACCCTAATCTCAGCAATTTCTGCATTGGTGATGATATCGACGCCATTTTCACGGCCATAATTGGCTAGCGCTTCGGTGATCTTGCCCATGCCGCCCTTAATAAATCCCCAGCCGCCAGCGCCCTCATGCTCACCCATAACATGATGCATGATGACATAAGCCGAGCCTGGGGATTTGGGGCCAGCAAAGGTGCCAATAGACGCATAATAGGCGATTACCGCCATGATACGATCATCTTCAAACCACTCACGCAGGAAGTCATAGGCGCTCATTGTCATCATATCGACAATGCGATACATTTTTTTCCCGATCTTACGGTGCCGCCATAAAAGGGAGGCGCCATCACGAAAGGTTTTCCAGTTTCGCTGTGATGGATCAATAGGGGTTTCCCATAATAATTTGCGAACAATATCTGCGGCTTCGTTCAGATAGGCATCAAATGCTGGATAAATCTCAGCATCTTTTTTGGAAAACCGTGAGAACGATTCTTGAGTTTTCGCAATATTATCTGAAAACAGAATATAATCCTCACCACCAAGCGGCGATACCATGTCTGAGCAGGGCAATACCTCAAGTCCATGCTTGCGTAAATTGAAATCATTAATGATGCGTGGATGCAACAAGCTCATCAAATAGGAATAAATTGAGGCGCGAAAACCATCAGCAATCTCTTCGGTGACCGCCGCCCCACCAACAATATGGCGGCGTTCTAGCACCGCGACTTTTTTGCCTGCACGGGCTAAATAATTGGCGCAAACCAGCCCATTATGCCCCCCACCAATGATAATGGCATCATATGCCGATGATGGATTTGGGGTATCAAGCATGATCAGCCTCATGTTGTTTCTGTTGCACAAAGAAAGACGCGCCTTTGGGTAATTCCGGTTTTTCCAGATCAAAGGGAATAGACCTGATTTGGCCGTTATCTTCGCCGCGAACGACCAACCCCATATGTTCGGATGGCACTGGCGAAGGCGTCAAAGGCGCCGCATCAACCGCGCTATAAACAACGATATACAGCGTTCGAGGCGCTTCAGATTGATTTTGGGATGAACCATGGAGAAGCCGCGTATGCATCAGACAGACGCTGCCAGCCTTGCCAGTACAATATTGCCGATGATCCAAGGCCTTGGCCGTGATATCCGCGCTCACAGCGCCGGTGAAAGCTCCATCATGCCAAAGACTATGGATAGCGCCCTTATGAGTGCCTGGCCAGACCTCAAGCGGGCCATTTTCCATAGTGACATCATCAAGCATCAGCAAGGCGGTAATCAGATCATCATTGCTATGGGGGGTAAATGGAAAATCTTGATGCCATTTCACGACAGTGGTCGATTTGGGCAATTTGGAATTAATTTTGGAATGATGCAATTTGACGTTTGGGCCAATCAGATCAGCAACAGCATCGGTGACGCCACTATTAGCCATGACCTGAAAATAGCTTGGGGAAATTTCTTCGGGAGAGCTTACTCGGCGTAGCGCTGGCTGATCCGCATGGTGGCCGTCTTCAATATCAAAGCGCGGCCGTCCATCCGATAACAAACCAAACGCGCTGTCATGCTGCCGGCTATCCTCTACCCATTCGGTAAAGGTAGCTTTAAGCTGCTCTAGTTCATCGGCGTTAACAGCGTCTTCAACCACGCAATAGCCATGTTCCCAGAAAAAATCTTTTTGACTCTGGTTTAGCATCTTGCCCTAACCCTAATTAAACCTGCTCATATAACATTTGCCAATTTATGAAATGATTATGAACAAAGATAAGGCATATGTGCAATTTATTTTTGAAAATAGTATGGCGGCAAGATACCGAATGATTGCTGAATTGCGTTAACCGCGCAAAGCCGCGATATGATCAGCCCAAAGATCAGGCGTGCCAGAAAATACCGATGATCCGGCAACTAGCGTATCAGCTCCAGCGGCTATCGCCTGTTTAGCCGTCTCAGCATTAATGCCGCCATCTACCTCAATGCGGATATCACGCGCACCAATCATGGCGCGCATATCAGATATTTTTGGCAGAACAGAAGCCACAAAGGACTGCCCGCCAAAGCCCGGATTAACTGTCATTAGCAATACCAGATCAATGCGGTCTAGAACGTGGCTAACCGCCTCAATAGGGGTCGCAGGATTAAGCGCAACACCAGCCTTACAGCCTAAATCATTGATCATCTGAAGGGCGCGATCAAGATGCTTGGTCGCCTCTGCATGAATAATGATACGATCAGCGCCAGCCTTGGCAAAATCAGCAAGGAAGGGCTCTGCTGGCTCAATCATCAAATGGCAATCAAAAGGTAAGTCCGTGACTGGCCGCAACGCCGCAATAATAGGCGCACCAAAGGATATATTCGGCACGAAATGACCATCCATCACGTCAAGATGTATCCAGTCTGCGCCCGCCGCCGCAACCGCCCGAACATTATCTGCCAGATGACCAAAATCAGCGGCTAGAATAGACGGAGCGATGATCAGATTGAGGTGCGGCGAATGGTCGGTTTTCTTCATAAAATTGTAATATCATGATTCTATGGTAATTTCTATTATCAAATAAGGGGATTAAATAGGGGCTGCAAATAAAGGTTCACTATTTTGCCCATAAGCAGACAATATAAACTCTTATATTTAGTCTTATGAGCGACTACGGGCTTTGAATAATGGTATAATTATCACTGTTAAACTTGCTGTTTCCTTGATTACATATTAAAAGAATAAGATGACAGATTTAAAGAATGGTAAAAAAAATCAGAAGATTATAGACCCTCAGAACATGAGTGTGAGCACTGATACTATTTCAGAAACCATGCCGATCCCGCCGCTTGAAATTGAAGAAAAATATCATTTGATTAATCGGGAGCTATCTTGGCTGGCCTTTAATGAAAGAGTGCTAGCTGAGGCAGAAAACGCCCATCACCCGTTGCTGGAAAGGCTCCGGTTTATTGCTATTTCGGCGAGCAATTTGGATGAGTTCTTTACGGTACGGGTGGCCGGTCTGAAGCATTTGGTGAAGCGAGGATTAAAGCTGGATTATTATAACAGCTTTGTGTCACCTCAGCGGCAGCTTAAAGAGATTGATGCCCGTATTCGGCATCTTCTGGCACAGCAGCAAGTGATCTTGCCGCAACTTTTTAGCGCGTTATCAGCGCATGATGAAAATGGCGTTAGCATAGTTTCCCCTGATCAGCTTGATGATGCCGATAAAGCGTTTGTTAAGGCATTTATTATAAACGAAGTTATCCAGATCATTACCCCACAAACCCTTGATCCCGCGCACCCATTTCCCTTTATTTCCAATGAAGGGCGGGGCATGTTTCTTGATCTTGAAGAAAGTAAGAATAAACACAAAACAGCACTGATTATGTTATCACCTGTGATTAAGCGGTTTTGTCGTCTGCCTGGTGACAAGGTTCGCTTTATTTCCCTGGAAGATGCCATTTTGCTCAATTTAGATGAGATTTTTCCTCAGCATGAATTGAAAGACCATGTTCTGTTTCGGGTATTGCGCGATTCAGAAATTGAATATGATGAAGAAGCCGAAGACCTCGTTACTACCTTTGAAAATGCGTTGCGGGCGCGCCGCCGCGGTAATGTGATTGCGCTGCAATTATCGGCTGATCGACCTAGCCAGTTGATTGATGTGCTTGCTGATGAGCTTAAAGTTTCAGAAGAAGATCAATTTTATGTTGGCGGGATGATTGATTTATCAGACCTCAGCCAGATTTGTAGCGCCGGTGATGATACGTTACGATTTCCGCCATATTCGGCACGGTTTCCTGAACGCATTAGGGATTTTGGCGGCGATTGTTTTGCCGCAATCCGAGCTAAGGATATTTTGGTTCATCACCCTTATGAAAGCTTTGATGTCGTGCTGCAATTTTTGCGGCAAGCGGCAGAAGACCCTAAAGTCGTTTCTATTCGCCAAACGCTTTACCGGACACAGCCAGACTCGCCCATCGTACGGGCATTAATATCCGCCGCCGAACAAGGCAAATCTGTAACTGCTATGGTTGAGATTAAGGCGAGATTTGATGAGGAAGTGAATATTCGTCTGGCGCGTGACCTGGAAAGAGCAGGGGTTCAGGTGGTTTATGGATTTGTTGATCTGAAAACCCATGCCAAATTATCACTTATTGTCCGGCAAGAAGAAAATGGACTGAGAAGCTATGCGCATTGCGGAACTGGCAACTATCACCCCCAGAAAGCTAAGGTTTATACCGATCTATCCTTTTTTACCTGTGATCCGGATATTTGTTATGACATTGTTCGGATTTTCAATTTCATGACGTCTTACGTTAAGCCAGTCAAACTCAACAAAGTGATTTTTGCGCCGGTGACGGCACGAAAGAACTTCGTTGATGCTGTCGAGGCAGAGATTAAATCCGCTAGCGAAGGCAAGCCATCAGGCATTTGGATTAAGCTGAACTCTCTGGTTGATCATCATATCATTTCGGTGCTTTATAAAGCCTCACAAGCTGGCGTTCCGATTGAGTTGGTTGTACGCGGCATATGTTGTTTGCGTCCGGGCGTGCCAGGGCTATCTGAAAATATTAAGGTGCGCTCATTAATTGGTCAGTTCCTAGAACATTCGCGGATTTATGTTTTTGCAAATGGGGTTGCTCTGCCGTCACCGCAGGCAAAGGTCTATATTGCCTCTGCTGATCTGATGCCACGCAATTTAGATCGCCGTGTTGAGGTGTTTATGCCGATTGAAAACCCAACGGTTCATCGGCAAATCCTCGACCAAGTGATAACTGCGAATATTAATGACACATTGAATAGCTGGTTGCTACAACCTGATGGCCGCTATATTCGGCATCCTGATGCGGCAAGCAAACCGTTTTCAGCGCATCATTTTTTCATGACAAACCCGAGCCTTTCGGGTCGTGGCTCGGCATTGGATGATCCCAACCGACTGTCTTGGCCAGAGGCCAGCCGACAAATCTTGAAAGATCAATAATTCTTGGAAAGATCATTTACATGAGTTCTGATGTTGGCTTAGTTTCTAATATATTGCAGCCGCCGCAACCAGATATGAGACATGAGATGCCGCCCGAAAACTCATCTACTATTGGCTTGGTTGATATTGGCTCAAACTCCATTCGCCTGGTGATTTATCGGTCAGATGGTCGCCTGCCGCATCCGCAGTTTAATGAGAGAGATGTTTGCCGTTTGGGTGAGGAAGTCGGACGAACGGGATGTCTGGGTGAGGCTCAGATGCAGTTAGCCTTCAAATCGCTTCATCGCTTTGCTGAAATTGCTCGGTCTAGTCAGGTTGACGCGCTTGAGGTGTTTGCAACAGAAGCGGTTCGCAGAGCCCATAATAGCAGCGACTTTATTAATAAAGCTGAAGCCATATTAAAAACGCCTGTTCGCGTCATTTCTGGTAGCGAAGAAGCTATTATGTCAGCGCTAGGGATTTGTTCTGGCTTTCATAACCCAGTTGGATTAGTCGCTGATCTTGGTGGTGGCAGCCTTGAATTGATACCTGTTGAAACTGGTAAAATTATCCAAAAAGAGATGGCGGTAAGCTTGCCTTGCGGCTATCTAAATAAATTTTCTACAAAAGATGTTAGTCGCCATCTGGATACAATATCATGGCTAAAGACAACAAATTCGATGCGTTTATATGTTGTTGGCGGTGTTTGGCGAGCTATTGCGACGGCCTATATCTATAAGCGCAAACCGCGCATAGATATTGTCCATGGGTTTTCCATGTCGCTGGATCAGTTGCATCAGATGATGGATAAGATTGAAGCGCGAGACGGCGAGATTCACGGTATCCCTAATGCAAGACGGCCCAGTATGACACAAGCTATCCGTGTTATTCGGGCGCTCATAGCTAAGCTGTCGCCATCTGAAATTGTTTTCTCAGCCTTTGGTGTCAGAGAGGGGATTTTGTTTGATCGCCTTGATTTGAACCTGCGCTATGGTGACCCGTTAATGGAAGGCGCCAAAGAATATGCGATGATGACAACGCGATTTCCTCATCAGGGCAAAGTGTTGGCGCGCAAGATCATGCCTCTCATCGCGCATTTGAGGCCATCATATCAGCGTCTGACTATGGCGTGTTGTTATCTATGTGATCTTGCATGGCTTGAGCATCCTGATCATCGGTCGCGGTTGGCGCTTGAAAAAATGCTTGGTCTGTCAGTGGTCGGAATTAGTCATGCTGAACGGGTCTGGATGGCAGCCGTCCTCTATACAAGATATGAAGGATATATGCCGAAGAAAAAAGATTTTCTGGCATTTATACCAAAAGAAGATCGCAAACATGCCAAATCCATTGGCTTATTGTTGCGTTTGTTCATGACCTTTAGTGGCGGTATCCCCAAAGTGATAGAGCATGTTAAGATTGAAGACGCTAATAAAGGTTTTACCCTGCATATTGATGATGATCTGATCGGCAGTGGTGACCTAGTTAAGCGCCGTGTGGCTAATGCTAACCGCAGCCTGCCCTATAAATTGACATTATCCTGATAAATTACGCTTAACTATCGGGAAATAATTACTGTCTTGGCGCCATCTGCGGATAAAGCAATCTGGCCAGTTAGCAGTTTTTCTGCCCATTGCCCAAAGACATCATAGCGCCAGCCTTTTAAGACTTTTATTTCTTTAGTTTTGCCACGCGCCAAGTCTTCTATGTCTTGATTATTCGCAATCAGTCGGCTGGCAACATCAATCTCTTCGGCACAATGCTTTAATAGAACTTTTAGCAAATCTGCGGTCGCTTGGGGGGCTGGTTTAGCTGGCCGTTGCGGCGGGGTTGGCCATAGCTGCTTATCTTCGGTATTAGCGGTATCGATAGCGGCTATAATATCACGCCCATATTGCTTAACAATATGCCCATTAACACCTCGAACTCGGCTAAGGTCTTCGATTGAGCTAGGGTTTTGCTGGGCAACGCTGACCAGCATATCATCTTTGGCGATACGTTGTCTTGGCTGATTGCGGCGTTGCGCTGTCTGCTCACGCCATTGCCCTAAATGCTTCAGCCTGTTCAGCCCCTGCGGTTTATTGATGCGATGCTTTATGCGCGTCCAAATCTGACTAGGATTAACCTGATATTGGTCTGGATGCGCAATTTGTTGCATTTCTTCGGTGAGCCACATATCGCGCCCAGCCTTGGCAATATTCTCGGTGATAAGCGTATAAGCACGCTCTAAATGGATCACATCATCTAGCGCGTAGTTATATTGTTTGGGCGATAATGGCCGCAGCGACCAATCGGTAAATTGTGACGATTTATCTATCTGTATATTGAGAAAAGACTGGATCAGCCGATCATAGCCAACCTGATCACCTAGCCCGCATACCATGGCGGCTATTTGCGTGTCATAAATGGGCGTTGGTAGCGTATTCATAAGCTGAAAAAATATTTCAAAATCTTGCTTTCCGGCATGAAAGACTTTTACCACATTAGGGTTAGTAAAGAGTGCAAATAACGGCGATAAATCAAGATGCTCAGCCAGGGGGTCAATGGCAACTGCCGCATCCGCAGATGCCATCTGGATCAGGCATAATTTAGGATAATAGGTGGTTTCACGCAGAAACTCAGTATCGACCGCAATATGCGGATAATCGGCAAATTGGCGACAAATATCCTCAAGGGTCTTGTTATCTGAAATAAGTGGTGGTTTATTGCTCATATCCTGCTTTATAAATGAGCTTTCTGATTAAAGATAGTCAGATCACAAGATTGATCTATGTTAATTTTATTCCTTCCCATTATTATTATTTAAGGGATTAAAAATGTTATATTGGCGAATTGTTATATGCTGTGTGTGCTTTTTATCGGCGCCTTTATATGCGGATGAATATAAAGATATTGTGTCACATGAGGCTGTCTATAAACTAGACCTATGGGAAAATACGGCCAGTTCTGCGGTTGAGAGCGTTAATGGCAAAACCTTTTATTCCTTATCACGCGGTTGTGACGGATGGCATTCAACCGAAAAATACGCCATTACATTTCTTTTATCCGAAGGCCAAACATCTGAGTTTGTTTCTATTTATGAAATTTGGGAATCGCATAAAGGCGATAGCTTTTCCTTTAATATAAATGAAGAATCGAGCTTTGATGGTAAAAAATCCTATGAAGGGTTTGCTAATTTATTTGCCGGATATGGAGAAGCCAAATTTTTTGGTGACGCTAATGGAACATTAGAATTGTCATCAGATACGGTGTTTCCGCTGAAACATCTGGTGCAATTAATTCAACAGGCAAAGGCTGGAAATCGCGTCTATCAGAGTCATCTTTTCATTGGTGGTGAGACGGATGATGCGCAATATTTTACCAGCACGCTGATCGGCAATGCTAAAACCATTGCCCCGATGATTGATTTGGGCGCACTTTCTGAGGAAAATCTATGGCCATTACGGGTGGCTTATTTTAAGCCAGATGCGAGCGATGCTGAACCTGAATATGAAATTGAGTTTTTGATCCAGACGAACGGAATTATTCGTTCATATATCGTTGATTATGGTGATTTTAGCATGCGGGCGATGATGGAAAGCTTTGAGCCGCTTGAGGCGAAAACCTGCTAGTCATTTTTTATCTTTGGGCTTACGGGCGAATTGCCGTCCTGTGACGATAGCCGCTTTGCCATGTTTGTCACGTAGCCCATCCACCGTATCTTGGAGGGCAATGATGCGGCTTAAATCAGGATCAGCCAAGTTTAACGGGTCAGCATGTTCGGCATGATCTAATTGTTCAACACCAATCCCGATAAGCCGCCAGTTTCGATCTGCTGCGACTTCCTCTTTTAGCATCAAAAGCCCTGTTTCAAATATCCGCCTAGACAGTCTGGTGGGATCACTTAATGTTCGGCTGCGGGTCAGCAATTGGTGTTTATCTGACTTCAGTTTGAGCATTACCGTCCGCCCAGATAGATCAGCCGTCTTTAACCGTTTTGCCACTTTATCACATAATTCTTCAAGAATGGCGGCGAGGGTTTCAACGTCAGAGATATCAGTTTCAAATGTTGTTTCAGATGATATAGATTTAGCAGGTCGATCAGGTATCACCGGCCTTTGGTCAATGCCAGCGGCGAGCTGTTGCAGTGTTCGGGCGTTATTGCCAGCAAGTTTTATGATCAGTTCAGGATGTGCCCGCGCGAGGTCACCACATGTTTTAATGCCTGCCGTATTCAGTTTTTTGGTTAATACTTTGCCCGTCCCATAGAGGATGCTAACCGGCAAGGGGGCAAGCATCTCAGCAGCGTTATCCATGCCAATAATGTGAAAGCCTTTGGGTTTATCCATATCAGACGCCATCTTTGCCAGTGATTTTGTCCCTGATAGCCCGATAGACACAGTAATGCCAACCTCACGCTTAATCCGCTTGGCCAATTCTACCATGCTGGCGGCAGGGTATTTTTGATGCAAAGCCTCAGTGCCACTTAAATCCATAAAGGCTTCGTCAATTGATAAAGGCTCAACCAGAGGCGTTAAGGTCAGCATCAGCTCTCTGATTGCATATCCTGCCACTTTATAGGCATCCATGCGCGGCGGAATTACAACGGCATCAGGACAAAGCTGAAGCGCTTTGAACATCGGCATGGCAGAACGCACCCCATGAATACGCGCCACATAACACGCTGTTGCAACAACCCCTCGTTTGCCGCCGCCAACAATAACAGGCTTATCGGCAAGCTCGGGCTGATCTCTTTTTTCTATTGCTGCATAAAACGCATCACAATCAACATGCGCGATAGCCAATTGCCGCAACTCAGCATGTTTTAGTAATAACCAAGACCCACATTCAGGGCATTGGTTAATAACAGTGCTGATCCCATCAGCAAGACAGTCACGGCAAAGCCATGGTGTCGCCAGATCAGTCATTAGGCCACAGCCATGCTGCCCCACGAACGCCACTAGAATCCCCGTGCTTTGGCCTCATCAGGTGGGTTTCTATATGTTTGCTATAAACAAGCCGTGGCCATTTAGGCTGAACATTTTTATAAAGCCGTTCAAGGTTAGATAGGCCGCCACCCAGCACAATCGCATCAGGATCAATCATATTGATGACGACCGCTAAACATCGTGCAAGTCGGTCTTCTAACACTTGGAATACACTTTCTGCGACTAAATCCATGCCTGTCCGCGTGGCTATTTCTTCGACTGGCATATCAACGCCAGTGCGGTCAAAATAGTCTTTGCTGACAGCCGTTCCAGAGATAAATGTTTCGATACATCCCTCATTGCCGCACCAGCATTCATGCCCCAAATATTCATCGGTTATCGGCCAGGGCAGGGGGGTATGTCCGATCTCACCAGCAATGCCGTTAAGGCCTGTTAAAGGGCGTCCATTAATCACCAGCCCACTGCCGCAGCCTGTCCCAAGGATGAGCCCAAAGACAACATCACATCCCGCCGCCGCGCCGTCGGTTGCTTCTGATAAGGTGAAACAATTTGCATCATTTTCGAGCCTGATATCGGTGGCCAATGTATTGGTAAGATCAGATTTCAGATCACGGTTATTCAAATAAGTCAGGCTAGCGCCTTGAATGATCTGGCTGGAGCGCATCATTGAGCCCGGAATACCAACGCCAATAGGCCCATCAAAACCAGTTAGCTGGCGTGCCTCTGTGACGAGGTCAGCTATGCTAGAAAGCGTTTCATCATAGCTAGTTTTGCTGGTTTTCTGACGTTTGCGCCAAACAAAATCACCATTTCTGTCAATAATAGCGGCTTCAATCTTGGTGCCACCTAGGTCAATACCAAGGCGCATCAGACGACTCCTTTAATAGATAAAGACAGAGAGGAGTTTACTTGATTTTTGCTTCGCGGAACAAGATATGTTTTCTAAGCTTTGGATCATATTTCATCAGCTCTAGCTTTTCTGGCTTGGTGCGTGGGTTTTTCTTGGTGACATAGTAATAGCCGGTGTCACCGGTGCTGACGAGTTTGATTTGCAATGTTGCTGGTTTGGCCATGACCATCTCCTATTTCGAAGCGTGATTTATACAAGTTTAGAGGCATGTGTCAAGACTTCTGTCGCTGTTTGCTCAGCTTTTTCGCGCCACTTTTCTTTTTGCGAGGTGGTTTTTTCATTCGGCGGCGAGAAAGCTGGCCTTTTGGGGGTTTTGAACGGGCCTGTCCGTTCGCTGTTTGTCCGTCTAAACTGCCGCCCTCAGCCCAGCTCAATAAAACTGATCCCTTAACCGGGGTGACTGACATGATCATGACATCAATTTGATCACCGGTTTTGACCTCTATGCCGTTACGATCACCACGCATAATCCCGCGTGTTGTATCAATATGATAATAATCAGGTGGCATTTGGGCTAGAGGCAGCAACCCTTCGGTGCTGTGATCAGACAGTTCAATAAATGCGCCAAAGCCTGTAATGCTAATCACTTTTCCTGTCATAATATGCCCGGTTTTATGAGCAATAAGGCTGGCAGCATAGCGATCAACACTGCGTCTTTCAGCCGTCGCGGCACGGCGCTCTGTTTCAGAAATATGCTGGCACGTCTCAGCGGCTATCTCAGCCTCTATGCGGCTTTCTTTGAGCAGGCTTCGATGCACCATCAGATCAGAATAGCGGCGGATAGGTGATGTGAAATGTGCGTATCGGATCAATCCCAAACCATAATGCCCGGGATTAGTGATGCGGTAATTGGCTTGTGACTGGCATCTGAGAACGGTCTCATTCAAGAGCTGGTTATCGCCATCACCCAATGCGGTTTTACCTCGATATAATAGCTTATTAAAATCAGAAGGCCTGATAACCTGGCCTTTGGCAAAGCTTAATCCCATCGCGCGGCAAAGGTCATGGAGGCTGTCTATTCGCGCCGGATCAGGCGGCTCATGCGCGCGATAAACACATAATGCGCTGGCGCCTTCTAGTGTTTCTGCCGCCGCAACATTCGCCAAAATCATCATCTCTTCAATTAATTTCTGGCTCGTGTTCTGATAGCGTTTAGTGATGCCAATCGCCATGCCTTGATCATCAAAAGCAATGCGTTTTTCCGCCAGATTAAGTTCAAGCGCGCCGCGTTCGGCGCGCTCCTTGCTTAAGCTTAGATAGGCGCCATGTAAATGCTGGATCAACGCCTTATCAATGTCTTGCGGTGCTGGCGCATTGGCATCATTAAGAGCAAGTTCAACCTCATCATAGGTAAGCCTAGCATGTGACCGCATCAAGCCGCGATAGATACGGTGGCCGGTTTTATGGCCATTATGATCAATCGTCATATCAGCGACAACGCAGGCTCTGTCTTCATGCGGACGCAGCGAACATAGCCCGTTCGATAAATCCTCAGGCAACATAGGTACAACCATATCGGGCAGATACACGGAATTACCGCGCAACCGCGCCTCCCGATCAAGGGCAGAGCCTTCGGTAACATAATGCGCAACATCAGCAATTGCCACAATAACGCGCCAGCCATCAGCCAGAGGTTCGGCATAAACGGCATCATCAAAATCACGCGCATCGGCGCCATCAATGGTGATCAGGGGGATATCCCTTATATCCGTCCGGCCTTTGGTTGTTGGAACTTTTGCTTGCTTGGCTTCGGCCAGAACATCCTCATCAAAATGGTGAGGTAGTTCAAACTCAGCAATAGCCAGAGCCGAGAAATTCGGATTATCACGACTGCCGATACGGCGAATAACCTGTGCAGTTCGGTTAAGATAGCCTCGCCCTTGCTGTAATTCAGCCTCCACAAAATCGCCTGCATCAATATCCATATCAGCTTTGATAATCAGATCAATGCTATGCCGTGCATTACGATCAGCGTTTTCGAGCATATAGCCCTTGCTGGTACGAATAACCTCACCAAAAACTTGTCGTTTTGTGCGCGGCAGAACGCGGATAACGCGCGCGTCATAGCGCTGTTTTTCTTTGGATGATGACCGTGATGGCGCTAGGCGTGCCAGCACCTCATCACCTGTTGTCAGGGCAACAGGTTTGCGGCGATCTGGTCTGATCATGATCATCGCATCGCTGGTGAGATTATTATCGGCAGGCGCTGCTAGATATGCGCCGTCTGCGGTCAAGCGAATAATTTTCAATGGCAGCACGGCTGGTAGCTCTTGTGCCGGCAGCATGCGGCGGTCATGTGCTGCGCGATGCTGGTCTTTGTTGATGATTGCTTTAAGCTGTTTTCGCAAAGGTGCCCGCTGATGCGGTTTAAGGCCAAAGGCACGGGCGATTTCTTTAACTGTCGGTGCATGATCACGATCATTGATAAAATTGATCAGCTCGTCATCACTAGGCAGAGGCCTAGATAGGGGTTGCCCATCATCATCTGGGTCGGTCATGAGGCTATTTCCGCTTCGTCGTGCGGCTGCTGGTTTTAGTGGCTTGGGCTTTGGTAGTTTTGGCTTTTGTTGCCTTGCTATTATTTTTGCTGGCGCTGTTGCCGATACCTTTGCCAAAATTTTTACTGGGCCCTTTCGCCTTTTTCTTGGCAATAAGCTCAATAGCTTCATCCAGCGTCAGGCTATCAGGATCAAAGGCTTTCGGGATAGTGGCGCGAATCTTATCATGTTCGACATAAGGCCCAAACCGTCCAGATTTAAGCATGATAACCCCGCCATCAGGGTGATCACCCATGTTGCGGCCTGCGGTTTTGCCAGATTTTGCTATAGTATCAATAGCAAAGTTTAGCCCGATTGTCAGAACACTATCATCATCAGGGATGCTGATATAAGTGCTGCCAAAACGGATAAACGGGCCATATCGACCAATCCCTGTGCTAATCATTTCACCACTATCGGGATGGATACCTATCTCTCGCGGTAGATGCAGCAATCCTAGCCCTTGTTCCAATGTCAGGCTTGGGATTTCCATTTTTTTAGGGATAGCTCCGCGTTTTGGCTTTTTGGTTTCGGCATCACCAAGCTGGATATAAGCCCCGTAAGGGCCTTTCCTAACTAACACAGGTAAACCTGTTTCTGGATCATCACCAAGGTGCCTGTCACCATTGGCCAAGGCTTCCTGCTGTTCATCAGATTCCTGACCAACAGGGCGTGTATAACGACATTCGGGATAGTTTGAGCAGCCAATAAAGGCGCCAAACCGCCCCACTTTTAACCCCAACCTGCCATTTTCACAATTGCTACAAACACGGATCACTTCACCTTGATCATCTTTGGGGAAAAAGACGCTCTCAAGGATGGGATCAATGCTCTCAAGGATCGTTTGCCTGGGCAATTCTTGCGTTGAATCAATGGCTAACTTAAAGTCTGTCCAAAATTGCCTTAACAGCGTTTTCCATTCGAGCTTACCATCGGATATTCTATCCAGATCATCTTCTAGTCGGGCGGTAAAACCATATTCAACATAACGTGAGAAAAAGCTTTCCAGAAAGGCGGAAACAATGCGTCCACGTTCTTCGGGGACAAAGCGGCGCTGATCTTTGCTGATATAGTTTCGGGTCAATAGTTTTTGCAAAATGCTGGCATAAGTCGATGGTCTTCCAATGCCTAATTCTTCCATGCGCTTGATCAAACTAGCATCAGTATAGCGCGGCGGCGGTTGGGTGAAATGCTGATTGGGAGTGATATTCTGTGCGTTCATCTGTTCACCACTAGCTACTGGCGGCAGAATAGCATTGGCATCATCATCACTTCCATTGGCATTAGTATTACCATTGTCTTGGTCATCTTTATCTTCGCGATAGACAGATAAAAACCCGTCAAAGACGATAATAGAGCCATTAGCTCGCAACGTTGCCTTGCCACCACGATCGGCGATATCAACGGCTGTTTTATCCAATTCTGCCGATGCCATCTGGCTGGCTAAAGTCCGTTTCCAGATCAAATCATACAGCTTAAATTGATCGGCATCCAAATATTGGCGCATGGCGGATGGCTGTCGGCTGATAGATGTTGGGCGAATAGCTTCATGCGCTTCTTGGGCATTCGCGGCTTTTGATTTATAGATGCGCGGCGTGCTTGGGATATATCGACTGCCTTTGGTGTTGCTGATCTCACTACGGATAGCTTGAATAGCATCATTGGATAGCTGAACCCCATCTGTTCGCATATACGTAATCAGGCCGGTTGTCTCGCTGCCAATATTAATCCCTTCATAGAGTTTCTGGGCAACTTGCATGGTACGGCTAGCCGAAAATCCGAACTTGCGGCTGGCTTCTTGTTGCAGAGTAGATGTTGTGAAAGGTGGGTAAGGGTTTCTATTTGTGCGTTTGGTTTCGACATTCAGAACCGCAAAATCAGACGCTTTAATTGCCGCCACCGCATCATCGGCCATGACCTGACTATTCATAGTCATCTTGCCGAGTTTTTTGCCATTGAGATGAGTTAGACGCGCCGTCATGATCTCACCGCTGGCTTTCTGCATATTGGCTTCGATAGACCAATATTCTTCGGTGATAAATTGCTCAATTTCAATTTCACGCTCACAAATCAGCTTGAGAGCAACCGATTGTACCCGGCCTGCTGATTTAGCCCCGGGCAGCTTATGCCATAATACCGGCGATAGATTAAACCCAACCAGATAATCTAGCGCCCGTCTTGCCATATAAGCGTCAACAAGTTCATTATTGATATGCCTCGGATGCGCCATCGCATCAAGCACAGCTGTTTTTGTAATCTCATTAAATACCACACGTTCAACCGGCTTATCGCCAATGGTGTCTTTCATGACATGATGAATATGCCAGCTAATCGCTTCCCCTTCGCGGTCAGGGTCAGTAGCTAAGATAAGCTTATCAGCTTTTTTCAGCTCAGATCGGATCGTATGGATAGGGTCTTTGCTGCGGGCCGGAATATCCCAATGCATGGCAAAGTCTTCTTCGGGGATAACTGACCCTTGCTTATCAGGTAAATCACGGACATGACCAATTGATGCAACAACATGGTAATCATCACCAAGATATTTATTAATGGTCTTTGCCTTGGCTGGTGATTCAACAACTACGAGTTTCATGGTTTACTTTTCTAACACATTACATTTCATTTAATATGACACTATATGAGGATATGTCGATGCCTATTCATCAGTTTATGTATCTGCATCTGGTTTCCAGACAAGCGAAATCCGATTTCCATAGTGCCTAACAACATCACCAGAAAGTTCCATTTCAAATAGCGCTGAGCTGGTGACAGGAATTGAGAAATGACATTGCTTGATCAATTCGTCAACTGATGATGCCTCAAAACTTAATAATTCTAGTAATTGCTTTTTGGCTTCTGACAATTCCTTCGTGGTGACTTTGGTATTTTGTTCCCCGATTTTATTGGCATCCTTTTCGGTTTGTGGAAATAGCGGCATGTCAGGTTGGCGCGTGTTAAAAAAGCGGGTTTTGATAATATCTATAACATCTGATGCCTGCTCAACCAAAGTCGCCCCATCACGAAGCAATTTGTTACAGCCCTTTGACCGTGGGTCTAGGGGTGAGCCGGGAATGGCCATGACATCGCGGCCTCTATCGGCGGCCTCTCTTGCTGTGATCAGGGAGCCAGATTTTAAGTTTGCTTCAATAACGACTAATCCCAATCCCAATGAGGCAATGATGCGATTTCTAATGGGAAAATGCTGGGCGAAAGGTTGAACCCCAAACGGCATTTCAGAAATGATAAGACCTTCGGATTTAAGCCTTTCATATAATTTTGTATTCTCACGCGGATAAATCTGATCAACACCGCCTGCCATGAACGCAATAGAGCCTATCTCTATAGAACCTTCATGAGCGGCAGTATCAATGCCACGCGCCATCCCAGAAACAACACTATACCCTGCCTTACCAATCTCATTAGCCATATGGCGTGTTAGATTGAGAGCATTAAAGGAAGCATTGCGCGACCCAACCATAGATAGCATGGGGTTCTGCAATAAATGCGGATGCCCAAGACAAGTCAAGCAACCCGGCGCATCATCAAAATATTTTAGGATATCAGGATAATCAGCCTCACCCCTGACAATGATTTTACCGCCAAGTTTTTCAACTTTACTTAACTCATCCTCGGCTTTGGCCTTAGAAAATAGGTTAATTTTGATTTTGGATCGTTCACTTAATTCGGGCAAATGTTCGATCACTGACAAACCGCTTTTGTAACGGCGCAAAAGGGTGGTCAATGTGACTGGCCCTATATTCTGCGTGCGAATAAGCCGAAGAATAGCAATTTTTTCAGGTGATTTCATATCAGGTCATACCCTAAATTTAGCGGAAACCTGATCATAAAGCAGAAGAATTAAGAAACCGTTAAGTAAAAAATAAAAAATTTACGAACGGCCAATCTTAGGCTCTTTGCCATCATATAATCGCATGATATTTGACCGATGCCGCCATGTTGCCAAAGCTGCCATGATGCCAACGCCGTAAATCAATGCAAATGGTATGTCATCACCGCGCCAATAGGCGCTTAATGCCATCAATAGAGGGGCGCTGAGATAGCTGACTATTGCCGATAAAGATGACCATCTTAATATTAGCGCAACTATCAACCAGGTCAGGCAAATCAATACACCTGCCATAAAATCTAACCCAATGAATACGCCTAATCCGGTGGCAACGCCTTTGCCGCCGCGGAATCGTAACCATATCGGATAGCAATGGCCAGTAATGCTGGCAACGGCGGCGGCAGCTAGCATAATCTCACTTGCTGCCATATATTTTAAGGCAATGATGATGATTAATCCTTTGCCACTATCTAAAATGAGCGTTAGCAGTGCCGCTGATTTATTGCCTGTGCGTAAGACATTAGTTGCGCCAATATTACCGCTGCCTATTTGGCGCAGATTACCAAGCCCGAATAGCCGTGCCATGACTAATCCAAAAGGAATAGAGCCGATCAAATAAGACCCAGCAATTATTAATGCGATTACCATTGGCAGGGACAAGCCAGCAATATCCCCAGACATTATCCAGCCTCATAAATTTGGATGCCGTCAACCCATGTGCCTAATACGGTGCCTTGAACTGGTGTGCCTTCAAATGGGGTTGTGCCGGAAAGGGAAGCAAAGTTTTCGCCTCTGATCTGCCAGCTTTTGTTGAGATCAAGTAAAGTCAAATCAGCCGGTGCATCAAGGCGTATCTGGCCAACATTAAGACCAAGTATCTGTGCTGGATGATAACTAATCAGCGCCACGACCTGCATCAATGACAATGTGCCGCCATGATAAAGCGACAGCATCAGGGCAAGCAACGTCTCAAGCCCAGAATATCCCACTTCTGCCAGCCCAAAGGGTAGCGACTTTGCGTCTCTATCTTGGGGTGAGTGATCACTAGCAACCGCATCAATAGTGCCATCAGCCAGACCATCTAGGACAGCCAGACGGTCATCTTCATGACGTAGCGGCGGCGATAACCGATAACGGCTGTCATAATCGCGGACGGCAATATCATTAAGCAAAGCATAGGGCGGGGCGGTATCACAAGTCACCTTCAAGCCCTCAGCTTTGGCGCCGCGAATTAAAGCAATGCCCTTAGCGGTGGAAATATGGGCGACATGATAATGACCACCAGTCATCTGCAACAGGGACAGATCACGAGCAATAATAATCTCCTCTGCCGCATCAGGAATACCCCGAAGCCCTAGCCGCATCGAATGTTCCCCTTCATGCATCTCACCATTAGCGGCGAGAATAGGGTCTTCGGCATGTTGAATAACAGGTTGGCCTAGCATGGCGGCATAACTCAAGACGCGCCGCATCGTCAGGCTATTGCTGATGGCATGGGTCGCATTGGTAAAACCAACCGCACCTGCATCCGTCAATAGACCAAGTTCAGCCATGCTCTCACCATCAAGGCCAGATGTTGCGGCGCCATAAGCATAGACTTTCAATGCTTTCAAAGGTTCAGATAATCCGGATAGCATCTGGCATTGCGATTTCAGCATTTCGGGATCATCTAATACAGGATTGGTGTTCGGCAGACAGACTATGCTGGTAATGCCGCCACGGGCAGCGGCGCGCGCCAGTGTGAGCGGCGTTTCCTTATGAATCGCCCCCGGATGACAAGACTGAACCCGCATATCTACCAATCCAGGGATAAGCGCTTTGCCATTGCCGTTAATAATGGTGGCGTCTTTGGGTGCTTTTATGCTTCCCAATTGGTCAGATAATTGGCTGATCCGGCCTTGTTCGACCAAACATTCTCCTACCATATTGGTGTTGGATGCGGGGTCAATGATCTGGACATGTTGAAATAAGGTGGCTGTCATTTCATATTTCTCTGATCAGATTTTGTTAAGCCAAAGGCCAGAGCCTCCAGACACGCCATACGGATAGCCACGCCCATCTCGACTTGCGTTGTGATCAGGCTTCGTTCCAAGTCATCAGCCAATTCTGATGATATCTCAACGCCTCTGTTCATTGGCCCCGGATGCATGATTAAGGCTTTTGGTTTAGCTAGGCTTAATTTTTCACGAGTCAGACCATAACGGTGGAAATATTCTCGCTGGGATGGTGTTTCGGCGCCTTGCATGCGTTCTTGCTGAAGCCTGAGCAGCATCACAATATCCGTGCCTTGCAAGCCTTCTTCCATGTCATGATAAAGCGCAACGCCCATTTCTGTGATGTGTTTTGGAACAAGCGTTGTTGGTGATATGACGCGAATATTTGCCCCTAATATGGATAATAGGTGAATATTTGATCGCGCCACGCGGCTATTGGCGATATCGCCGCATATCGCAATATTCAAACCCTCGATATAGCCGACGCGCCGTTGAATGGTTAAGGCGTCTAGCAAGGCTTGGGTTGGGTGTTCATGCCTGCCATCACCAGCATTAATGACCGCAGCATTAACATATTTCGACAACAGCAATGAGGCGCCAGAGTTTTGGTGTCGCATGACCAAAATATCAGGATGCATGGCGTTAAGGGTGACGGCGGTGTCAATCAGGCTTTCGCCTTTTTTAATTGATGAGGTGGCAACCGGAACATTGACGACAGAGGCCCCCATCTTACGGGCGGCCAGATCAAACGACACGCGGGTGCGGGTCGAGTTCTCAAAAAAGATGGTAAAGACGGTTATGCCTTTTAGATGCGACAACTGCTCACGAGCTGGCAAATCGGCAAATTGATTGGCGCGCTCTAAAAGCGATGTGATGGTTGGTCGGTTAAGCCCCTCAATCCCCAAAAGGTGCCTATCGGGTAGTGCCGGTGCTCCCATTGGGTCGGTGGCAAGATATGGTGATGGTGATGTATTCATACCCATAACACTTCTTATATATCCAGCCCTGCCATGACGTCCAGTGCTGATTGTAATATCCAAGTCGCGGCTAGTGCATCTCGGCGTTCAGATCGCTTTTGTCTCGTCATATCGGCTTCTAGCATAGACCTTTCTACACTTACGGTGGAAAGTCTTTCATCGTAAAATAAAATGGGCCAATCTTTAATGCGAAGCATGGCATGAACAAAATCACGGATAGAATCGCAACGTCTGCCGGCGCTACCATCCATATTTAGCGGCCATCCGACCACCATGCCGCCTATTTCATATTCAGCCGCCATTTGCATCAATTTGTCCATGTCAGGGGTAAATTTACGCCGATATAGAATAGAAACAGGTGAGGCGACTTTCCAATCAGGGTCTGAGACAGCGATACCAATTGTTTTTTTGCCAACATCAAGCGCAAAAAGTTTACCAATAGTGTTGCGTTTGGATATAAAATCCTCAATCTTGCATATCGTCATAGCCAATGCTATTACCGCTTCAATAGCTTTTTGTCACCTGTCTTTGAAAAAGAATGCCATATGTCTGATAAAAACCCCGATTTTAGCCTCGATCATAACTCTGATCATAATGTGATTGATAAGACGACAATCCAAAAAATCGCTAAGCTAGCGCGCATAGAGATTGCGCCTGAGCGCGAAGATACGCTTTGCGGTGAACTCAGTACAATTATCTCATGGGTAGAACAGTTAGGCGAATGTGATACCGCACATGTTGAGCCGCTAGCCAGTGTGACCGGTCATAGTCTGCCGATGCGTGATGATGTTGTCACTAGCGGTGATGATCCTGATGCAGTCTTGTCTAATGCCCCCGAAGAAGCATCACATTTCTTTGTTGTCCCAAAGGTGGTGGAATGAGCGATATCCTTGCCATGACAGCGGTTGCCGCAAGGCAGGCGCTTGATAATAAATCCATTAGCGCAGTTGAGCTAACCGAGGCCTATATCAAGGCTGGGCAAGACACCGCAGAAAACAATGCCTATGTCTTAACGACCCCTGACAAAGCCATCGATATGGCAAAGGCGAGTGATGCGCGTATCGCCAAGGGTGATGCCGGATTACTTGAGGGGATACCCATTGGCGTCAAGGATATGTTCTGCACCAAGGGCGTTGAAACGACGGCCTCATCCCGTATTCTGAAAGGCTTTGTGCCGACTTATGAATCGACCGTAACGCAGAATCTTTGGCAAGATGGCGCGGTGATGCTTGGCAAGATTAATTGTGATGAGTTTGCTATGGGATCAGCCAATGAAACCAGTGCTTTCGGCGCGGTGATTAATCCTTGGACAGCAAGTGATGGCCCGCTTAAAGGCAAGGCGCTTACCCCTGGCGGCTCATCTGGCGGTTCAGCTGCGGTGATGGCGGCACGTTCAGCTTTGCTAGCCCCCGGCACGGATACTGGTGGCTCAATTCGCCAGCCAGCGGCATTTTGTGGATTAGTCGGACTAAAGCCAACCTATGGCCGCTGTTCACGACTTGGCATTGTCGCCTTTGCCTCATCGCTCGATCAGGCCGGTCCGATTACCCGTGATGTCGCTGATTGTGCGCTTATGATGACGTCAATGGCTAGCTATGATAAGGGCGACTCCACGTCTATCGATGCCCCCATGCCTGATCTCATGGCGGCGTTAACAAAAGCCAAGAATGAGGGCGTGAAAGGCATGCGGATTGGTATTCCGGATGAATATACTATTGACGGTATGCCAGAGCAGATTGTCACATTGTGGGAACAAGGGCGGCAATGGCTTGAAGATGCTGGCGCAACATGCGTTCCGGTTAGCTTGCCGCATACCAAATATGCTTTGCCTGCCTATTATATCATTGCCCCAGCCGAGGCTTCATCCAACTTAGCACGTTATGATGGCGTTCGTTATGGGCAACGGGTTGACGGCGCAACGCTAGATGAGATGTATGCAAAAACCCGTGGCGCAGGCTTCGGCGATGAGGTGAAACGCCGGATTCTAATTGGAACCTACGTGCTGTCAGCAGGATATTATGATGCCTATTACATTAAGGCGCAAAAGATCAGACGGCTTATCCAAAATGACTTTCATCAAGTGTTTTCGGGTGTCGATGCGTTATTAACGCCATCAACACCGTCGGCGGCATTTGCCTTGGGTGAAGAAGATAAAGACCCTGTCAGTATGTTTTTGAATGATGTGTTTACTGTTCCTGCCAATCTGGCGGGAATTCCAGCGATATCTGTTCCAGCAGGGTTATCATCTGATGGTCTGCCGCTTGGGCTTCAGCTGATTGCGCCGGCATTGCGTGAAGACACTTTAATTGAAGGGGCGGCTATGCTCGAAAAGGCCGCTGGGTTTAATCATGTAGCATCAGGAGCCGCGTCATGACGGATGTTAGCTCACTAGTCGAAGGCCGGACAGGCAAATGGGAAGTTGTCATTGGCTTGGAAGTCCATGCTCAGGTTAGTAGTCAGGCGAAACTGTTTTCAGGCGCTTCAGCAGCATTTGGGGCAGGGCCGAATGAACATGTCTCACTGGTTGACGCGGCGATGCCCGGCATGTTGCCAGTGATTAATCAGTTTTGTGTTGAACAGGCGGTTAAAACTGGCCTTGGGCTAAATGCGGAGATTAATTTATTCAGCATTTTTGACCGCAAAAACTATTTTTATGCGGATTTGCCACAAGGCTATCAGATTAGCCAGTATAAACAACCGATCGTAGGTGAGGGCAGTATTACGATCACACTCGCGGATGGCTCGACTCGCGATATTGGCATTGAGCGGCTGCATCTGGAGCAGGATGCTGGCAAATCCATGCATGATCAGCATCCTAGCAAGTCTTATATTGATCTTAACCGCTCAGGCGTTGCGCTGATGGAAATTGTCTCACGGCCAGATATGCGATCAGCCGAAGAAGCCGCGGCTTATGTTAGCAAATTGCGGGCTATCTTGCGGTTTTTGGGAACATGTGACGGCAATATGGAACAAGGCTCATTACGCGCTGATTGTAACGTGTCGGTGCGCCGCCCAGGTGAAGAACTTGGCACACGCACAGAAACCAAGAACCTCAATTCTATTCGCTTTATTGCGCAAGCGATCAATAGCGAAGTCGCGCGCCAGATTGAGATCATCGAAGATGGCGGCACAATTGATCAAGAAACCCGTCTCTTTGATACCTCAACAGGTCAGACGCGGACAATGCGGTCGAAAGAAGACGCCCATGATTACCGCTATTTTCCTGATCCGGATTTGTTGCCGCTTGAGCTAGATGCCGCATGGGTCGAAACCCTGCGCCAGAGCTTGCCTGAACTGCCGGATGCTTTGCGCACCCGGTTGATGGATGAGTTCGGGCTTAGCGCCTATGATGCTGGATTGATCAGCGAAGATCGTGATACAGCCGCTTGGTATGAAGCGGCGGCGGCAGGGCGGGATGCCAAACTGGTGGCAAACTGGATGACGGTTGAGCTGTTTGGTGCGCTTAATCGCATGGGGCTTGATCTTGCCGACTCCCCCGTTAGACCGGATCAGCTAGGACAGCTGGTAGAGCGGATTAGTGACGGCACCATATCGGGGCGGATCGCCAAAGATGTGTTTGCTATCATGCTTGAGGATGGCGCCGATCCTGATCAAGTGATTGAGGAAAAAGGGTTTAAACAAGTGTCTGATACGGGCGCTATCGAAGCCATCATTGATACTGTTTTGGCGGAAAATACCGACAAGGTTGATGAATATCGCGGCGGTAAAGATAAACTCTTTGGGTTCTTTGTGGGGCAAGTGATGAAAGCTTCAAAAGGTCAAGCCAATCCTGGTGTTGTGAATGACCTGCTGCGCCAAAAGCTCAATGGCTAGAGGGGAGTAATCCCCCCGCTTTGTGATGCCGCGATTGCTGGTGCGCCGCTATCTGCCTAAAATAAGCTCGGGCAAGGCGAGCGCTATGCCAGGGATATATGTGGTTAGGATCAGCGTTGGAATCCATGCGAAACAGATCAGGATCAGTGTTGGTTTCAGCATTGATTGAACCGATGTTTTGCCCACTCTCGCCCCTAGATAGAGCAGAGGTGCGGCTATCGGTAATGCCTTGGATGGTGATGATGATAGCGGCACGACAGCCGGTGCCGCGGTCGGTGCCTTGGCTGCCACGGATATCAGTGATACCAATTACACAGAGATCATGGCAGATTTTGGCCCCGGAAGGGTCATAGACCGCTGTATGGCTTATCGTGGATATGATATTTTATCCACAGAAGGGGTTGGTGGCGGCTAATCTCTAGCCACTAAAGCCTCTAGCCACAAATCTGATTGATCAGCGCCGGCAGCTCCGCGCAGGACGTTAGCGCATAGCTTGATTGCGGCATAAAGTCAGGGATCATCGGCGCGCTATCGGTGATAGCGATTACATGCTGGCATCCGGCGGCAATCGCGGCATCATGATCTGCATGCGTGTCGCCAATCATGATAGCACGTTGTGGCGTTGTCCCCAGAGCCGTGCAACAGGCGATAATTCCGCCTGCTTCGGGTTTGCGGCCATGGCCGCTATCGGCGGTGACAACATGATCCATGAGATCAGCCAGCATCAAATCTTTGAGATTAATGGCAGTAGTTTGATCACCATCATTAGTGACCACGCCGAGCCGGTATCCTGCCGCCTTTAAGGCTTTAAGCGGCGTCAAAATATTACCCTTTGGCACGGTCTGGCCACGGACGCTGTCAACCGCGATATCCATCATATCCTTATCATAGGCAGGGGAGGTCATAATCTCAATCAAGGCATGGTCGAGCGCCCCCCATAAAGGGATTAATGAGCCATAAGTGCCAGTGGCAAAGGCGCCGTTTTCTTCCACATGGCCCTGCCCATCGGCGTTTAGCTCAACCCCGATCGCTTTTAGCAAGTCGCGGTGGTGGACGCGCCCATCAATCAGTGTTTCCGTATGTTTGGCAATGTTACAAATTGTTAAAAACCAGGTTTGATTGAGGTCTAGCAGAACACCATCTTTATCAAACAAAATTGCATCAATTGTCATTTGATCTCACATAAAAATAATAGATAAAATCCAGCATCGAAGCCAGATATGAAGGATAATCGATAATATCATGCCAGCCTTTGCAATTTCGTGCAATCCATGGTTTGACAAAACGCTCATCTTTAGTTAGATGGAAGGTGCATACGCCGTGTTGGGGGCATCCCCATATACCCATGATTGCGGAGGGGTGGCCGAGTGGCTGAAGGCGGCGGTTTGCTAAATCGTTGAAGGAGGAAACTCCTTCCGGGGGTTCGAATCCCTTCCCCTCCGCCATTTCTTTTCAAAGTCAAATATAATCAATTATTTGTAAGAAAACGAAATGAGCCGAGTTTCGTGTCGGGTTGCGCGTACGCAGATTGCCAAACGTGAAGTCGCCCTCACATTGCCCCGAAAATGATGTTCCGGGGGTGGTCTTGGACGTCCCCCCTGGATCTTGCCAGAACTCGGCAAGATCAGTGCCAATATCAGCATGGGCATGAGAACTTGGAAGAACCAGGATTAACAGGTAGATCTTGCTCTTCATCTTAAAAATGCTTATATCAAAAGAAAATAAGAAGAAAGGAAACCTTGATGAGCAGTACTCTTGCTTTTGACACGCACAAGTTTGTTAAAGACCTGACAAAAACAGGCATGAAGACCGAGCAAGCCGAGGTCTTGGCGAACCACTATGCGAGTCTTCTTAATGATCGCCTTGCCACCAAGGAAGATATCAGAGCCCTTGGTAGCAGTCTCTGGATTAAATTGCTTATGACCCAGATGGCTTCGGCTGGCTTCATTATTGCGGCTCTGCAATACCTCAATTAGGTTCATTTTCCTTCTATAAAGCATCACAAACCTCCAATTCCATGCGCATGTAGTTATGGTTATCTCTTTCATCTTGAGCCAGATATCTCACCCCTTGACGGTCCACTTTTGCTAATCGGGCATGAGCAATTGTCTGACGTAATTGAGGGCACTTGGTTTTCGCGTTAACTTTAAATTGACCTTTGCCTGTTATAGTCTCCTGAAAGCTTGAGATAAAAATAGGGTGATATAAATGAATGAAAATCAGTTATTACATTATCAGTCTAAGCTCGATTTTGAGATAGATTCGTGGGATCTATATGTTGCTCTGACAGAGGGCATGCCGGTGGTTGTGATTGATGGGCGGACTTGATTGGTGGAAGCGTGATGGCTATTCGACTGAGGGTCAACAACCACAAGAAGGCAGGGAAGTTGTCTGTGGCTGTGGGTGATGGGGTTGGTGCTGGTGCTGGCGATCCACCCAGGGGTCGTTTTTGCGTTTTTTCTGGTGTTGCTGTTTTCAAAGTTTGTTCACGGGCTTTATTGTTTCGCCGCTTTGGTTCAAGATGCTGGCGAAAAGCAGAGAGAGATAGAAAACCGCTGAGCTATCAGCGTTGTTGCTAAATCTGCTCCACGCCTTTCATTATATTAAAAAAATCTAATAAATACAATGCCTTGACTATGGCATTAATGTCTGTTTTGATCTGCTCACAACAACAATATATGGAGTCAACATGAACAGATCAGATAAACTCTATAATGAGGACTTAGCGCCAACCCCAAAAGAGCAAAAGAATTGGGGCTGGTTTGAAATCTTTAACGTTTGGGCAAATGATGTCCAAAGCTTATTCGGTTATACTCTTGCAGCATCATTGTTTTTGTATTCAGGTTTGAACGGCTGGGCGGTGTTTGCCGCGCTCATTCTAGCCGGATTTTTTATTATGTGGCTGGTCAATCTTTCGGGCAGACCTATTGTTCAGCATGGCATTCCTTACCCTGTATTTGCGCGTGTCAGTATGGGTGTTTTTGGCGCCAATTTCCCGGCTATGGCGCGTGGTTTGGTGGCAATGTTTTGGTATGGCGCACAGACCTATTTTGCCTCAACCGCGGTCGCATTGTTAATTTTGGGTGTCACCGGTATTGAGGGAAGCCCCATGTTATTGGGGATGTCTGGGGTGATGTGGATATCCTTTATTTTTGTATCCTTGTTCCAAGTATATTTATTCTGGAAAGGCATTGACCTGATCAAAAGGTTTTTGAACTTTGCTGGGCCGGCGGTATATGCGGTGATGATCATATTAATGCTGATCATTTGGTATAAGGCAGGGAGTGGGCTTTTATCCGAGGTAGGTTCAATATTTTCGGGTGGCACACGATCATGGGAGTTTGAAGGCTTAAGCACATTTGGCGCATTTGTTGCGGTATTTTCAATCATGGTTGGGTATTTTGCGGCTGTTGTCATCAATTTTGGTGACTTTGCTCGCTTTGTTGAAAACGAAGAGCAGATGAAAAAAGGTAATCTTTGGGGGCTCGTAGGGAATATTGTATTCTTCTCGTTTATCACGCTGATGATAACTGGCGGCACGGTTGCAATCTTTGGCGAAACTCTTGTTAACCCCACCGATATGGTTGTCAAAGTTGATAATCTGGCCTTGACAGTCATTGCGGCATTTGCGTTTTTCTCTGCAACGATTGGCATTAACATGGTGGCAAATTTTATCCCGCCTGCCTATGATTTGGCTAATCTTGTGCCAAGCAAAATCAATTTTAGAATTGGCGGCTTGATCACTGCCGGATTTGGTTTTGTCATTGGTGCGTTATGGGTATCGGTGATCACCCAGATGGGGATTTTCCCGTTTGTGAATACCTTGGGTGCTATTCTAGCCCCCGTATTTGGCATTATGATTGCTGATTATTACATTATCAAAAAGCAGGAATTAGTTGTCGATGAATTGTTCGATGACAGCCCATCTTCAAGATACCATTACAATGGTGGATTTAATATAAAGGCGATCCTTGCTTGGGTGCTTTCCGGATATATTGCTGTCGGCACGGTCTGGCCAAGTATTTTGGTCTTTGGCTTAGATGATTTCTTTGCCAATTTAGGTGGTGGCGGCGGTTATGCTTGGATTATTGGCGCATCACTTGGTGCTGTTATCCATCTCATCATATCCAAAACGCTAGTATCGGATCACAAATAATCTCTCTGAACTTGTTAGGACTCGCCACATCATGTGGCGGGTTCTTTTTTATGGCACATCAATAATAATCAATTGCATGACTTGGCAGTTCCTATCTACAATACACTCACATTAAATTATGATGATATGATACTGCAACATTGACATGTGAGGGGATAACAGTATGAGCACGATTACTAAACTTGATGAAGCCATGATTGAGGCACCAGAAACTGCCGATCTGGATGGCTGGGTGGTCGTTGATGGTGCGCCGACTATGAAAACTTGGGCCTTGCATAAGAATAATGACGGAACCATGTTGTCGGGCATATGGGAGGCGACACCGGGAACCTATCATGCGACCTATAAAGCCTATGAGTTTGTTCATATCATCACCGGCAAGATTATCATCACGCCTGATGGTGGCGTGCCTGTTACGGTTCAGGCTGGTGACGCCTTTGTTGTTGAGAGTGATTTCAAGGGTACATGGAACATTGTTGAGCCTGTGCGTAAGCATTTTGATTTCAAATTGTAAACAGATCAGATGAGGCAGAGAGCATGATGGAACATTCAGCGACCTGATTTAGATGGTCTGGCGAAATCTGGCTGTTGCCATTACTGATTGGCAAAACCTTTTTGGGGCGCTCCTATATTGATAACCTCGCTACCACTAGAGTTACCATATCCATGATTATTTAGGGTTTTAATATTATTTTTGGCGCGGCTGTTTGACCTTCCTTGATATCGGTAAAGGCATTCTGGCCCTCTGCCAGAGGTCTTTCTTCTAGCCAATCTAAATTGCCTAATCTGCCGTCAAAGAGCGCTTCTGCGGTATTGTTAAAATCTTCTTCTGTATACGTGTATGTGCCAATAAACGTAATCTCTTGCAACGTAAGCCTGCGCACATCAATGCCGCCGCTAGCACTGCCAAGCCCAATATGAAGAATAACCCCACCAGGGCGTGCCGAGGCTGAGGCGAGGGCACGAGTGCTCTCAAAGCCAACGCCATTTATGAGCAAATCAAAATCAGCCATGTCATATACATTATCGGGATGCAGGATGTTAAAACCATCGACCTTTGCCAGATATTCAGCTCTTATCGGGTTTGGCTCAACCAGCGTGATATCATTAAACCCTTGCGCTCGTGAACATAGCGCTGCACCGACGCCGATAGCACCGCCACCTATAATAAGTAGCCGCGCTTTATCCGGATCATATCTAAGGGCGGATTTACCTAAACGCACAGCATGCCAGCCACACGCCAAAGGTTCGGTTAGCGCCGCTTTGTTCAGCGGCACATGATCAGGAACAGATGTCAAGTTTGCTGCTGGCATAGCAAGCCGTTCAGCAAAACCGCCTTCGCGTGGCGGCATTGAAATGATTTGTCTGTGCTGGCAAAGATTATCCTGCCCAGAGGTGCAAAATTGGCATCCCCCGCAAGTCACTAGCGGGTTAATAGTAACGCGCTGCCCGTGTTCTGTCATGCCAGCAACCTCATGCCCCAGAATTAGCGGTGCCGGTCGGCGGTCATCATGGCCAAGGAAGGCATGCATGTCAGAGCCGCAGATACCAACGCTATCAACCTTGACCATGATCTCACCAGCATTGGCAATAGGTTCTGCTGTTTCTGTGAACTCTAGTCTATGCGGGGCGGTATAAATAAGGGCTTTCATTTTGCAGTGAAGCCACCATCTACCATCAACACCTGTCCCGTGACATAGGCAGACGCGTCGGAGGCGAGAAACAATATCGGGCCCTTAATATCTTCAAGCTCACCATTACGGCCAATGCAGGTTTGGCTGGCATTGTTAGCCGTTCTTTCGGTATTACTAAAGACAGGTGCAGTTAGCTCGGTTGGAAAAAATCCGGGGGCAATAGCATTTGCGTTAATGCCATCACCTGACCATGCTTCCGCCATAGCGCGGGTGACTTGACCTATGCCGCCCTTAGACGCGCCATAGGCGATGCCATCAGGGAAAGCGCGCACTGTCTGGAGAGAAGCAAAATTGATAATGCGCCCCCATTTTTTCGCTTTCATGGCAGGGACAAATTGTTGACTTAGGAAAAACGGCACGCTTAGATTAAGCCAGATCGTATCTTCCCATCCCTTTGCCGTCACAGCATCCGCACTTTCACGAGTGTTCACCCCTGCCGCATGGATAATGATATCCGGTGATCCAAAGACAGCAGAAATCTTGTCTGCCGCCGCCGCAATGCCATTACGCTCCATCAGATCATGACAAATATACCCTGCCTTATCGCCAAGCGGTTGTTGCCATTCTTGAAGCGCATCAGCGCGCCTTGCTACGCCAACAACAGAAGCCCCAGCATGCGCCAGAGCGGTTGCCACAAATCGGCCAAGACCTGAACTGGCACCCGTCACACAGGCAATATGCCCAGCAACACTAAACAGATTTTCTGCCGATGGATCAGATTGGGAAGCCATATTACTCCTCAGAGCTGAGATCAAAGTTCTCACCAGGAAAATATTTTGCCAGCCTGATATCGGCAGTTCTAGCATGTCCTTCCATGCCTTCCAGACGAGAGATACGTGCCGTTGCCTCACCCACAGATTTCATGCCGTCACGGGTAGCGCGTTGCCATGTCACAATCTTCATATATTTATGCACCGATAGACCGCCTGTATAGGTGGCGGCACCAGATGTTGGCAGAACATGATTAGGTCCTGAGGCTTTGTCGCCAAAAGCCACTGTTGTTTCTTCACCTAAGAACAGTGACCCATATGAGGTTAGCCGATCTTTCCACCAATCCAGATCAGCCGCTTGAACAGTCAAATGTTCAGGGGCGTATTCATCTGATTTTGCCGCCATTTCTTCGCGACTGTCACATAAAATCACTTCAGCATAATCGCGCCACGCGGCCTCTGCATTGATGCGATTGGTTTCGGGCAAATCAGCAATCAATGGCGGCACGAGTTCAAGAACCTTTTCGGCTAAGGCTTGATCATCTGTCACTAGCCAGACCGGCGAGTTATAGCCATGTTCGGCCTGTCCCACCAGATCAGCCGCCACAATATCCGCATCTGCTGTGTTATCGGCAAGGATTAAACTGTCCGTTGGGCCAGCAATCATATCAATCCCAACACGACCAAAAAGAATGCGCTTGGCTTCGGCAACAAACTGATTACCTGGGCCGACGAGAATATTGGCTTTGGGCAGATCAAAGAGCCCAAATGTCATCGCCGCCACCGCTTGCACCCCGCCCATAGCGAGGATTTTATCAGCACCACATAAATCAGCGGCAAAAATGATGGCTGGCGCGATACCAATATCGGGGCGAGGGGGTGAGCAGGCCGTTATATGCCGGCATCCGGCCACTTTCGCAGTTGTGACGGTCATGATAGCACTGGCAATATGACTATATCTGCCGCCCGGAATATAGCAGCCAGCGGCATCAACAGGGATCGTTTTTTGCCCAGCCATTAAGCCTGGAACAATCTCAATCTCAACATCTTGCAAGGTGCTTCTCTGCACTTCAGCAAAGCGCCGAACATTATCATGAGCAAAGATGATATCCTGTTTGATCTTATTTGGAACGAGGGCTTTAGCGGTTTCTATTTCATCACGCGTCAATAGAATATTACCCTTATAATTGTCAAACTTTGCTGCATATTCTAGCGCTTTGTTATCGCCGCCAGACTCAATATCATTGAGAATACCCTGAACGGTTTTCTGCACATCGGCAGAATCCGTTGTTGATGTCATTGTTGCTTTTTTCAAATGTTGTATTGCCATGTAAAAACCATAAATGAATTAGTAATAAATTTCAGGAAGTCGTATTATTGATCATCGCAGAATATACGCCAATAAAAGAACAACTATCATCAAAAAAAGACAAAAGGGATAGCCGCCGCCACTATTTTCTAAAATAGACACGCCAGTTAATCCCGATAACACAAACAGGTTTAATCCAGTTTAACCCAAAAACCAAAGTGGGGGGCGGATTAATAAAGCCGGTACCTAATGATGTACTCATCAAAAAACTAATGTGAAAGCTAAATAAAAATTACATTGATTTATGTTATAATGCAACCTTGTTGCGCGTGGGACTGAGGCGGTGCTGTTAATCATTTCGCAACACCCAAAAATACTAATCAAGGAGCTAAGCACCACTATTTGCATGGGTGGGAGGCTAGGAAAAATTGTCCTATCTAATTTCACTATTTAGGATAATATCACCTCTCCAGCACTTACAGAATTAGTCTTTATGAAGCGTCACGCGTAATGTGTTCAGAGGCATTAATGGCACATAACATCCTTAATTTTTTAAAGGTTAAATCGACTCCAATCTTGTTTTGGAGCGCGCCTAAACCGCTAACATTTACGCCACCTCTGATTTCCATTTTGCCATTATGTTTAGGCTTGGTCCTGTTTGGTTTGGGTGAGGCTATCCTCATCTCGTCAGGTATTGGGGTTAGCCCGTGGACTGTTCTCGCAGAAGGCATAACGCATATCTCTGGCTGGAGCATTGGTCAGGCGACCTTTGTCATTAGTCTGACTGTATTATTGTCATGGGTGCCGCTCAGACAAGTGCCGGGGATTGGTACCATTTTGAATGCTATCATTATTGCCGCCGTTATTGATCTTGTGCTTCCTTACCTGCCGCAATTTCAGTCACTAAGCCTATCGCTTATTTCATCTGTGATAGGCGTCATGGTGACGGGCATTGGCGGCGGTATTTACTTGATCGCAAATCTAGGGCCGGGGCCCAGAGATGGTTTGATGACAGGTCTGCAACGTGTCACGAATTGGCCGATTGCATGGGTGCGAAGCGGCATTGAAGTGAGTGTGGTTATGTTGGGTTGGGCGCTTGGCGGCACGGTTGGTATCGGCACGATGCTATTTGCATTTGGCATAGGGCCATGCGTGACAGCGACGATGTTTTGCCTCAACAAATGTTTCCCCAATGAAAGCTACCCTTAATATCTAATGGGCGAAAAGCGCTGTTGCAGAATTGAAAACACAAACTTCTAATGGCTTCGACTTGCCTTTGAGTCTGACGTTTTTGACCGCATCAGGCTTGGCTTTCAGGTCAGCATGCTGCATCAGCTCCATAGAGATAATTAATTGTGATTTTTCTGCTTTCGTCAGCTGTTCCAAACGGCTTGCGATATTGACGCAATCACCAATGGCAGTTTCGCTAATATCCTTGCCATGACCGATTTGCCCGACAACCGATAGACCGGAATGAATACCAATGCCAAAGCGCAGGTCAAAACCAAAATCTTCTTGGCATTGCTTGCTCAAACTGGCCATTTGTTCAGCAATTTGTTGCGATGCCTTAAGCGCATTTCGGGCATTTTTTTGCTGATCATCCTGATCAACAAACAGCGCCATTACCCCATCACCAATAATCTTGTCAATGCGGCCATTACAACTGGCAATCGCCTTGCTGGCAATTTCTATATATTGGTTAAGCAAATATACCGTATCATAAGGCAACAGGTTTTCGGAAATAGGCGTGAAGTTTCGCAAATCAATGAACATCACGACAATATGTTCTTCCCTGCCACTTAACGCCCCACGGCTGTTTGTGGTCAGCTCATCCGATGTTGATCGCACTAATGGACGAACTTCGATGGATTGATCAATATGAAGCTGGCAGGCTAGTCTGATGCTGTCATCCCATTTCAGCTTATCGGCGATATTACGCTCAATGGCATTTCGCTCGGGCAAGTGAGACAAGTCAGACATAACGCGGATTCTGCATGTTGAACAGCGCCCTCTGCCGCCGCACATGGACATATGTGGGATGCTGTTCTGGCGGCTCGCATCAAGCACTGATATGCCGCGATCGGCATGCACAACCTTATTGCCGGGATAGGTGATGCTGATGTCTTTTTTCCTGTTGCGTATGCGGAACAAAACAAAAGTAATGGGGATAAGCAAGGCTAAGACGAACGGATAATATTTCTGCGCTGCTACGTTTACCTGGGTGAGGTACCCTGCCATTTCCATTGATAATTGCGCGTTCATCATGACCTGACCGATGACGTTTGGATCGACCATGACTTTGGCGATGATTTCTTTGCCGGCGCTGGCAAACCCTAGCAATGATAAAACGGGAAATAGCCAAGCAACAATCACCAACATGGGCTTAATGCGCTGATAGCCTGCATGAAAACGCAGCATATTATTGACGCCTATGACGCCGTGACCCCACGCCAATATGAGCAAGAAGGATAGTGTTGCAACCGACACCGGGTCAAACACCCATGTGGCGAGCGTCGTTAATTCATAACTGTCTTTGACGCCAAGAAATCGGGTTGAATATCCGCCAACAAAGGCATGCCCTATGAGTATCCATGGGATCAGTAAACCTGTCCCAAGCTGAACCCAGTCGATAAGCCTGATGCGGAAAGAATATTTTGAGATGACACTAAATACACCTAAACCGGCATGGATAAATAGCGAGGCATAGAGAATGATAGCAGCCAAAGTGAGATGCCAAAACCAGCGGACATTATCGAGCATGGCATCAGCAGCAGATAAGCTGACTAATCCAACAATATGATTGCTCATATGGACAACAACATAAATGAATATGACTATTCCCGTTATGCCCCTTAACTTTGATACTGTTGCCTTGGTAGCACTCATCCCTCACTTACCCCCTGGAACGCTTTTTTGTATTATGATTTGTTTTTTGTTTGTTGTAATTGCCGTAAACGATCGGAAAGCACGGCCATCACGCCGCGCACAATAACATCTGTATCGTCTAGTTTTTGGTCAAAATCTTTGCGTGAGACATGGATCAATTCAACATCAGTGTGGGCGCGCGCTGTTGCCATGCGTAACTGATCATCAATGACCCCCATCTCTCCAAATATATCTGTTTTATTAAGTGTGATATTAGGTTTGTTCGCGGTATTATTTCCCGGAAAATATAAGCCAACATTACCATCAGCAACAATATAAAGACCTTCCGCTTCATCACCGCTTTTAAAAATGACCTGACCACGATTAAAAGCAATTTTTTTCACAATCTAGCCCTTTAAGAAAAATAGAATTGAATTAATATTAATATTAGATAATGTACCTTATTATAATTTAATATTATTACTATTTTATAATGAAATGATATAATAAATGTCAGTTATTAGAAAATTTGTTACGATCGTTGCTGCTGATTGCGTCGGCTTTAGTAAGCATATGCTTGATAACGAAGAAAAAACACTTTTCAGCCTTAATGCTTGCCGTGAAATCATCGATACCTTTATTAGCAAACATGGGGGTAGGATTTTCCACACAGCTGGTGACTCCGTTTTGTCAGAGTTTCCAAGTACGGTCGAAGCGGTTAACTGTGCCATTAATTTTCAAGATGCGATTCATGAAAGAAATCTCAGTATCTCAGATGAAAGTGGTGACAAGAAACTGATCTTTCGGGTTGGCATTCATTGTGATGATGTCATCGTCGAGAAAGATAATATTTATGGCAACGGCGTCAATATCGCGGCTCGACTAGAAGCCCAGTGTGTGCCGGGGCAGATTTTAGTATCGCGGATTATTAATGAAAAAGTGAAGTCACAGATTGAGGCGATCACTCACGCCGCAGGAACAAAAAAGCTGAAGAATATTTCAAGTGACTTTGAAGTATTCACGATAATGACCTCGAATACAGATCATATTGTAGATGATCAATCCGAGGTAGCGGATGACAATATTAACAAGCTAAAAAAGCCCAATCTATGCGTGTTACCATTCAAAAATATGAATATGAATGATGATAGCTCTTTTCTTGTTGATGGTATTTTTGAAGATATTCTGACTGAACTTTCGATGGTCAGGCAATTGTCGATTGTGTCACGCCAATCGAGCATCAACTTTGTTAATAGTGATACCAAAAGAGAAAATTTCATTGACCAGTTTAATATTAATTTTCTCGCTGAGGGAACGGCGCGCACCGCTGGCAACAAGGTTCGGATCACCATTTCGCTGATTGAAACGGAAACCGAAGATATTAAATGGAGCCAGAAATTTGATCGTAGCCTGGATGATATTTTTGATGTTCAGGATGAGATTGTTAGGAGCGTTGTGAGAATGGTTCTGGGTGAGATTGAGCTTGTCAGTTTGCAGCGCGCCAAGCGGAAGCCAACTGAGAATATGAGCTCATACGAGTATCTGCTCAAAGGCAAGGAAATGCATCACCAGTTTAGCAAGGATGCCAATGCCGAAGCGCTTGAAATGTTTGATAAGGCGATTGAGTCTGACCCCAATAACGCCCAAGCTTATGCTTGGAAAGCCTGTACGCTTGGCCAAGCTTTTGCCCGCAACTATATCAATGATACATTTGAAGAGCTGTCGCCGATCTGGGACACTTTAATCTCAACTGCTATCAAAATTGACCCTAATGATTTTGAATGTCATCGGTTATTATCGGCAGTGTATTCAGGCACAAAGAAGTTTAATTTATCCTTGGAGCATGGCAAAAAAGCCTATGATATGGTGCCCAACGACCCGCGCATTCTTCAGCAATATGGTGAGGCATTGTTGAAAACAGGGCAGACAACCGAAGGCTGTGATCTTACCCTCAAGGCATTGGAATACGACCCCGTACCGCAGGGCCAGATCAATAGTAATAAGCGAAAATCAGATGCTGTATTTGCCTGTTTTATGGATGATAGAATTGATCTAGGACTTGAGCTAGCCGAGCAAATATCTGAACTTTCTGTCCGTGATATCCTTTATGCAACAGGCCTTGCTGTCAGTAAAACGGGCGGTGTTGATGATTATCCGTGGCTCCAAGAGGCGATTAAAGCAAGTGATCAAAATGCCTTTGCTGATATCATTAATGACATGAAGAATATTGATCTTGTGATTTATAATACGCTTCTGCAAGTGTATAATGAAACCATCTTGGCACCATCTGAATAAAGTTTATCTGGTGATGATATTGCTGTAATCATGCCAGCAATATGCCCACTTTATGCCAACCTTAAGCCTACTAGGGAGGGGTTCAACGTCTAGACTATAACAACTAGATCGTAACGCTCATTTCATCTTTGGCAAAATATACCCCATCTGGTAACGATGGCGCAATTTCATCAAGCAAGTTGTCTGTGCGATAAGGCGCGTGATGTGTGATCATCATGGATTTAATATTAGTTTGATCAAAAAACTTGACGCCCTGTTCGATAGAGGAATGTCCCCATCCGGCTTTTTCGGATAATTCATCCTCGGTAAACATGCCATCCCATATCACCAAATCTGAATTATTTGCGAATTTTTCAAGAAACGGCAGTTGCGCCTCATCATATTCATTATCACAAAGATAACATATTTTCTTGTCATCATAAATTATGCTGTACCCGTAACAACCACCAGGATGTTGAAGCTCAAGCCAATCAAGATGAAAGTCATTTTCAATAGATTTTTTGACGGTTGATATGTTTTTGAACATAAGGTTTGACAGAACTTTCACAATATCGACAGGGAAGTATCCGCCCGAAAAATAGGTCTGTAAGGTATGCCGCAAGACGTTCCGACTAGCCAAAGCGCTAGTTACGGTAATTTTATTTTCTTGATTAAAGATATGCGAATTAAATGGTAAGCCTTGGATATGATCGTGATGCCAATGGCTGTAAAAGATTAATTTATCAATATGTTTATCGGCTAAAGAAATATTTTTAAAGCCACTGCCAGTATCAAAAAATATCTGATAATTACCAAACTCTAATTCAAAGCATGATGTATTACCACCATACTTAACAGTATATTTAGAAGGTGTCGGGATTGACCCACGGCTTCCATGGACAGTAAGTTTCATCAGAATTTCCCTTCCCAGCCGTTACACAAAGATGACTAACTCACCATGCTATCATATTCTATATAGTAGTTTATTAGCATTTATTGATGATATTCCGCAATGCTCTTGCGCATAAAACATTTTGGTATGGTAAATTAGGAATAGTGAATACATAAAATGTATAACAGAGATTATACCGATAATGCTGGATGATGGAGGGATCAGCGGTAAGGGAGCCAAGATAGTATCAATATGATCAATAATTAAATAAAGGGCGCAATTTTTTCGCTTTCTTGATTAGCCACGGCCAAGGCGTCTTCTATGGTGAAGCTGCCATTAAAAAGCGCACGGCCAACGATCGCTCCATAAATATGTGGAACAAACTTAATTCGTGCTAAATCATCAAGGCTGCGGGTTAGCCCTCTTGCGATAACAGGCGTATTGGAAATCTCGGCTAGTCGCGTAATCAGGCCTAATGAATCCTCTGATAATTCAATTGTAGCATTAATATCGGTGACAATAAATGACGCCAAGGCATCATTTTTAAAAAACTCAATATAATCTTCGGACTTAAATGCCGTTTGCTCTTTCCAGCCATGAGTGACGACTTGCTCACCAATAACGTCAATGGCTACGACAATCTGATCTGGAAACTGCAATGCGGCTTCTTTAACAAGGTCAGGCTGTATCGTTGCCACCGTGCCGAGAACAACACGCGCCGCCCCTAGATTTATCCATTCTTCAATTTTTGACATGGAACGGATACCGCCACCAACTTGAACATTAGCTGGTAATTCTCTGATAATCTGTGAAATAATATCGGTATTAGGCGTGTTTTCATCAATAATGGCATCAAAATCGGTGATATGCACCCAATCGGCGCCCGCATTGGCAAACTCCATAGCTTTCTCAACAGCATCAACGTTCCAAATTTCTGGCTCATCAAGTTTGCCGCGATATAAACTCACCGGCTTGGCGTCTAATAGCTCAATAGTTGGGTATAAAATCATTTGATTACGTCTTTCTTTTCAAAGGCTTATTTTTAAGCGTATTAAAGCTATTGTCGCATAGAAAATAGTTTTGATCAAATCGGGACAATTTTTGCGCCAAGACTCACCCCAATCCATAATGTCATCTGTTTAGAAATAAATTGTTTATTGACGAAAATCTTATATTGACTTCACCACGAAAGCCGTTAGGCATGCACCATGCTAACAATTTCTAATCTATCCTTTGCCATAGAAGGCAATCCGTTATTTGACAACACCTCCGCCAACATCCCCACAGGTCACAAGGTCGGCATTGTTGGCAGAAATGGTACTGGCAAAACCACGTTGTTCAAGCTGATCAAGAATGAATATCAGCCCGATTCAGGCACGATAGATATGCCCAGCTATTTTCGTATTGGCGGGGTCGAACAAGAAGCTCCTGCCAGTGAAGTATCATTGCTTGATACGGTTCTTGCCGCAGATGAGGAAAGGGCGGCACTTCTGGCAGAAGCGGAGACAGCAGCAGAACCTGAACGCATGGCAGAAGTCTATCAGCGCCTCAACGATATTGATGCCTATTCAGCCGAGGCAAGAGCCTCATCTATCCTATCTGGATTGGGATTTGATCAATTTGCGCAAGCACGTCCGTGTCATGAGTTTTCGGGCGGATGGCGGATGCGTGTGGCGCTGGCGGCGGTTCTGTTTTCTCAGCCTGATTTGCTTCTATTGGATGAGCCGACAAACTATCTTGATCTAGAAGGCGCCGTCTGGCTTGAACAGTTTTTGGCCAAATATCAGAAAACAGCGCTCATCATTTCGCATGATCGAGAATTGCTAAACCGGTCGGTCACAGGGATTTTGCATCTCAGCCACCAAAGCCTGAATTATTATAGCGGCAATTATGATCAATTTGATAATGAACGCCGTGCCAAGCTAGAACAACAGCAATCGATGCGGCGAAAGCAAGACATGCAACGCGCCCATATTGAACGCTTTGTTGAACGCTTTCGCGCCAAAGCATCAAAGGCTAGACAGGCGCAATCACGGCTAAAGCAGTTGGAAAGAATGCAGCCGATTATGGCACTGACGGAAAATGCGGTGGCAGGGTTTCGCTTTCCGACACCAAATGAACTTAAACCGCCATTGCTAGTTGTTGAAAAAGGGCAGGTAGGCTATGACAATGAACCGGTCTTATCGCGGCTTGATCTTCGGCTTGATAGTGATGATCGGATCGCGCTTTTAGGGGCAAATGGCGAGGGCAAGTCAACGTTATCAAAGCTCTTTGCTGATAGGCTACCATTGATGGATGGCCATATGTTCAAAACGAATAAACTGCGTGTTGGCTTCTTTGCCCAGCATCAGCTTGATGAGTTAGTTGAGGGGGATAGTGCCTATACCCATATTATGCGGCTGCGCCCGAATGATGATGAAAAAACATTGCGGGCGCAGCTTGGGGCGTCGGGCTTTGGTATTGATATCGCTGATCTGCCGGTGGAGAAGCTGTCTGGTGGACAGAAAGCCCGGCTCCTTATGCTGATGGCGACCATTGATGCGCCGCATATCCTTATTCTTGATGAGCCAACAAACCACCTTGATATTGAAAGCCGAGAAGCCTTGGTCATGGCGCTAAATGAATATGAAGGCGCGGTTATTTTGGTCAGCCATGATAGCCATTTAGTCGAAACTGTTGCTGACAAGTTATGGCTGGTCAATGACGGGGCTGTTGCTGATTTTGATGGCGATATGGAAGACTATAAAGCGCTGGTTATGGAAGCGCATAGAAAGTCTAAATCCAAGAAAGCCAAATCATCGGCTGCCTCGCCGAAATCAGATCAGCCAAAGGTCAATATCGCCAGGCTGAAAAAGCAATCTGGTGAGCTGGAAAAGAAAATGGAAAAATTGACCACCAGAAAGCATGCGTTGGAAGCTGAGATGGCGGCACCGGAGTTCTATCAAGCGCATAGTCAGGAAGCTATAAGCGGCAAGACGGATGCCCTATCTGATACGATCGCGGCACTGTCGGCAATTGAAGATGAATGGCTTGCTCTGCAAAGCCAGATTGAAATCACACAATAAATCTGGCCGTATCTTGGGTCGGATTGAGGTGGATTGAGGCAGATTAGACCTGATAAAAATCAGGTCTGACCAGCGATCATCTTATATCTTTCCTCAAGCTCATTACGGCGTATTATGGCCTCCGGGTCTAGGTCTGTGCTAGCAGGAATATCGGCTTCAAAATGGCCGTAATCATCTTTGCCGCGAACCAGCATGGCGGTATCCAGATCATGCTTGGTTTGGCGAAGATGGGCGGCAAAAAATTGCACATTGAGCCCAATGCGCCTGTCATCACTTTTATTTGGCATAGAGGCATGGAGTGTCCAGCCATGATGAAAAGACGCCTCCCCAGGCTTTAGCGCACATAATACCGCTTGGCTTTCATCAACATTTTGTACCGTCTGACTTTGCAATAAGACATTGTTACTATCACTGCCGGTTTCGTGATTTATCTGACCAAGTTTATGACTGCCGGGGATCATCCGCATACCGCCACTCATCTCATTCGCGTCTGATAGCGCCAACCACATGCTGACTTGATCACTATGACTTAACCCCCAATAGGTGAGGTCTTGATGCCAGCTAACATAGCTTGTGCTATGCGGCTCTTTGATAATATAGGTCACATTATAGAGCAAAATATCTGGCCCGATCATTGCTTCAACCAGATCAAGCACCTCTGGCCGTGTGGCTAGCTCATAAGGTGAGGTGAGAATGGTGTGAACCTTAAACTGATAATGCAGGCTAGCATTAAGCTCATGCTCTGCCTTCTCCAGCGCTGCTCTATGATAAGTGACTTCCTCTTGGGTCAAGATAGGCACGCCAGAAACATAGCCATCTCGTTCATAATCAGCTGCCAATTCCGTAATATTCATAGCCCTGTCCCTTTCAGATATCTAGTGTTAGGGTATGGAAAATAAGTACAACTAATATAATAAAATAAAAACTCATAGGATAAAAGTAAAAATAAGATGATAGCAGGTTTTGGCGTTTAATCATTATCAATATTGCCAGCGCCAGCACCGCGATGTCGCGACATCTCATTTTCTGGAACATAGCTATTCTGGGCATAATCAAGCAGCTGCTGCCAGAGTGTTTGGCTAACTATAACAGCGTCATTTTTGCTGTCTGCTAATGAACATAGGGAAGGGGAGGTTATGCCATTATTAGCATGATTGGCAGCACCCTCATCACTCGCATCTCCTGTATCATCGGTTACAGATTGCAACTCATAGACGCCATCACAACATGCTGATTGAGAAATTTGAATCTCGCTGCCTGACCACATGGCTAGAACATCATTGTCTTGGCAAAGCGCTATACCCTGACCATCATTTTGACGCGCATTATTGGTCGCGTCTTTGAGCAACCCCATAGCCGCAATGATAAAATTGATACCATAAATATGACCTTTCCAGCGTGATGAATCGGCCATAAGGCTATCGAGCATTATAAGCCCATGCAGAGGCGCGATTAAGACCTCACTATCAAAAGGGTTATCATACGCAATCTGAGGCTGCGCGCGGACTTGCGAAAGTGTGTCTAGCAAGTCTTTCTCAAACGGGTAACCTCGGCTAGCTAGCCATTGCACCATGACATTACAATCCTTGGCTAATCCCCAGGCAACAGGGGTATCAACAGCCAGCCCGCGCCATGCCTTTTCGGTCAATCCACCCAATTCATTTTGTGATACAAGAGGCATGATGTTCGCTTATGTCAGGCATCCATTTTAGGATAACACATATTATGAAAGAGCAGAAAATAACCAATCGTCAGCAATATGATCTGTCATTTCATCAATAAGTGGGGCGCCTTGGAATAGGCAAATCCGTGTCCATAAATCAGATTTAGGATCAAATTTTGAGGCTCCAAAGAAACTTAATTTGCAGCGCAGCATATCAATAGGCCGAGTTGTTTCAGCAACCAGATTATCCCTGATCTCACCATATGGTGCGTCCTTCATGATCAGCACACGGTTAAGGATAAACCGATGCTGAGGAAATGCCATCATGAAGCGTGGGATGCTCATCTCGCTATCAACAGCTTCCAGATCAGTTTTTGCAGACTGTATCTGGCAGGGAATATCAAATGGCATTTCGCGTTCGGCGCCATCTTCTTCATATCTCTTGCCCAAACGCGGTTCAAGCTTGGCAGCTGATGTATACCAAAATACTTCAGATTGATTTTGGTTGTTGAGATTAATAGCAAGCGCCCAGTCATAATGGCGGCGGATCAGCGCAATCATATCGCCAACTGAACAGGTATTTGCCGCAACTGGCATCTCAACGGCCGCCATGTCAGAGCATAATTGATCTAAATCGGCGCCAAATGGTTCCATCAAGATAGAATGAAGCATTTCTTCAGTCTCAAGCGACAGTGTATCTTCTGCCCATGTGCAAGCAGCGGATATGGGATGCGATTGCTGCCAATGCGAAGGCTGATTAAGCCATGCGATAACATCCTGCCATTCGGCTGTAAGCTGAATAATGCGCTGCATCTGAATATCATCATCAACGCGCCATTCAGAAATATAGGCGGCGCCGCGGTAAGCTAAGGCTTTGATCTGATCGATAACATCGGCTGAGATATCGGCTTTGGCTTTAATAATGGCAATCGCTTGTTCACGTGTTTGAATCCAATTATTGAGTAAGGTCGGATGATTGACCAGAAACGGTGCCATGCCAAGACCGGTTGAATTACCTACCCCCATATGGCGGGCGAGGCTGCGGTCAAGAGCAACTGCCTTGTCACCGCCCTTAGCCTTTGCCATATGTTCAATCCATTTCAAAGAAAACGTGCGGATCAAATAGACGCTCAGCATTTCGGCCTGAAACGGCTCCATCATACCGTCACGGCCAGATATCCGGCTGCGGTCAGCAATTCCAAACTTGCCATTGCCATATACCGCCGTCGTTCGCATCACATAGCCAACCCGATTGATCATTTCCGCATCGGGCTGTCTGCCATCGGCCAGCGCATCAACCACATGATTAAACAGTCGCACTGATTTATTGGCACGGCTCAAGGAAAGCTGTTCGGACATTTGCCGACCAGCTTCTTGCACTGGGACGGTTTGTTCCATCATCCTGATTTGCTGAAGGCTTGGCTCACCATCAAACAGGGTAAAGGTGGCATCCCAGGCTTCGGCTATGACGCGATCGCTTCGCATGTCATCATCAATATGATGACAAAAGGCGACCAGTGAATAGCTATGATGAGGCGTTTTTGCACGAATAACTGCATGCCCAAAGCCGCTATTATCCAGGGCAAAGCAGGGAAAATCAATCTGCCAATCTTCGCGCTGCATACGGCGTGTCAATTGCCGTGAAAACGATAGCCGCATAGGGTGGAAAGACCCCATCCGCTCGAGCCGCATCACCTGATTAGGTGACCGCAAGGAAGGCGCGCGTAAGGCGGAGATGTTTTGATATTCAATTGACCGTTTTTCCATGCTCACCAACTCTATTGTCTTTATTGGGGTCTTTATTGGAACGCTATCTAAACCTCTTGTCAGTATTAGTTTTATATAGAATCATGCTGCTATGAAAGCATTTTTATAAAACCGTAGCCAGTTTTCACCACATATCTTTTTGGTATCTTGATCGGAAAACCCAACTTGCCGCAAGCCCTTTGCAACATTGTCCCAATCACGATTATCCCTGAACCAATCAGGCATAGGCGGAAAGCCAGCTTGACTGGCTGAGCCTTCGCCATAATCAATGGTCTTAGTCCAGCGACCAACGCGCATCCATTCAACAACACTATCGGGCTGATCTTGGCATAAATCTGTGCCAAAGCCGATCTGATCAACCCCCATGAGATCAGCGGTTCTGGCAATCATCTCACAGAATGAGTCTAGGGTGCAGGCGCTCCCATCTTTCAGATGATGGGGATAAAGGGAAAATCCTAGCATACCGCCGGTTTCGGCTAAGGCCTTGAGAACACTGTCAGATTTATTGCGCTTTGCCGCATGCCAGAACGCCGGATTTGCATGGCTGATCACAATTGGCCGGTCTGAAAATGCTATCGCTGCAAGCGTTGAGGCTTCGGCGGAATGTGACATATCGACGACCAATCCTACTCTATTCATTTCACGCACGACTTCTTTGCCCATACGGGTTAAGCCCGTATCATCATCTTCATAACAGCCGGTGGCAAGCAATGACTGATTGTTGTAGGTGAGTTGCATGAAGCGCACGCCAAGCCGATGCAAGACTTCAACAAGCCCGATATCATCCTCAATAGGTGAGGGGTTTTGAAGCCCATAGATGACGGCGGTTCTGCCTGATGCTTTAGCGGCTATGATATCTTCGGCGCTAAAGGCTTGGACGATGCGGTCAGAATAATCTTCAAACCAGCGGTTCCATTTTTCGATATTGATGACGGTTTCACGAAAGTTTTCATGATAAGCGATTGTGACATGAACAGCGTCAACACCGCCATCAGCCCATTGCTGAAAAATTTTTGGTGACCACTGGCAATATTGCAAACAATCAATTCGCATGGCTATTTTGCTCGGCGTGAGGTCGTCAAATTATAGCGAACTAAGGCTTTATAGACTTGCGTCATTTCAATATGACCGACAGTTTTATCCTTTTCCGTAACCGCATAAATGCCTTTCACATCGCCATCTGCTTGGGCGATTAATTGTTCTAGGGATTGTTTGCTATCAATACTGCCGGCCGTTTTCTTTGTCGTTTTTGATGGCTTCATGACCGAGCCAACACGCAGCACGCGGGCGCGGTTAATATCACTCACAAACTCTTCGATATAAGGGTCGCTAGGATTAAGAATAATATGCTGGGGATTACCTTGCTGGACAACAAAGCCATCTTTCAACACCACCAGATGATCCGCGATTTTCAACGCTTCATCCAAATCATGAGTAATAAAAATGATGGTTTTATGGAGGTCTTCCTGAAGATCAAGCAGCAAGTCCTGCATGGATGTTCTAATCAGCGGATCAAGCGCGGAAAACGCCTCATCCATAAGCATGAAATCAGCATTTGATGTTAATGCCCTTGCAATTCCAACACGTTGCTGCATGCCGCCAGATAGCTGATGCGGATAGGCATCTTCATAGCCATCCAGTTCAACTCGTGATAGCCAATATCGTGCCTCTTTTTCGGATTTTACCTTATCTTCGTTCCTCACCATCGGCGCTAGCATCGTGTTTTGCAGAACTGTCCGATGCGGAAGCAGGGCGAATTTCTGAAAGACCATAGACATCCGCGTCTGTCGCAACTGCCGCAATTTATCATCAGGCAGATTAAGAATATTTTCTCCATCCAACAAAATCTCACCTGCGGTAGGTTCAATCAGACGGTTAATGTGACGGATCAAGGTCGATTTACCTGAACCTGATAAGCCCATAATGACAGTGATTTTGCCTGATTGAATGTCAACATTGATGTTGTTCAGACCAATGACATGGCCGGTTTTTCGCTGAACATCGGCTTTGTCAATGCCATCATGTAATTGTGGCAGGACAGATTTCGGATCATCACCAAAAATCTTGAACAGATTACGGATAGAAATTGCAACATCAGAAGATTTTTGTGATTGTGTTGTTGTCATCATATCTGTCCTAGCCGTGATAGGTTTTGTTCATACGTTTAAGTGCTGATTTTGATACACGGTCTAAAATAATGGCAAGCAAGACAATGCCAATGCCAGCCATAAACCCAACCCCGAGCCGAAGATTGTTAATGCCATCCAGCACTAATGTGCCAAGCCCTGGTGCCGAAACCAGCGACGCGATAACAACCATTGCCAAGCTCATCATAATGGTCTGATTAACCCCTGCCATAATATTAGGCATGGCAAGCGGAACCTGAACATTAAAGAGCAATTGCCGCTTCGTCATACCATAGGCATTTGCTGCCTCTATAACATCCTTATCAACTAGCCTGATGCCTAAATCGGTTAACCGAATAACCGGTACAATGGCATATAGAATAATGGCGAGGCCATATAGCTTTGGCTCAGTGATTTTGAAAATAAAGATCAATGGGATCAGATAAACGAATGTTGGCAACGTCTGTAACATATCAAGAATGGGGATGAGCATCCGCTGAACCGTATTGCTCCTTGCCATTAAAATCCCTGTTGGCACCCCTATAACAACGCATAATACCGTACACACAAATATGATTGATAGTGTCTGCATGGCGTAGGAATAGTGATCTGTGGCCAGATAAAAAATAATACAGCTAACAACAAATGCGGTGATTTTCCATGACCTGGCTGACCATTGAACAGCTAACATAAAGAGGGGAAGCAATATCCACCAAGGTGTATTAGTAAAGAGATAAAGAGCCGAGTCTAGCATCCATGACAGTGGTTGCGTGATTGGATCAAGGACAGTTCGCAAAGATGGGCGAATATATAAAAAGCCGTCTTCAAGTGAGGCGGTTAAATCACGAGATTGGGGGATAGAGGCACATGCTTTATGTAAATTATCCAGCGATGGAAATGGTATATCCCACCATGCCGTTTCTTCATTTTTAAGGCTTTTTAGACTAATCAGTGCTTTTTGCTTGCCGCTATCACACCATTCAGACAGCCCAAAAAAACTAAATACGTTTTCAAATGCAGCCATGAAATTGTTTCCCCCATACTTAAATCAGTTTTATTAAGTGGGTGTTTTTTTAACGTGTTTAAAAGTTATTAATGAAAGATTCATAACAAATCACCGGAACAGGATTGCCCTGTTCCAGTGAATAATCAATTTTGGTTTAGAGAAGCGCTTCTAGCTTGCCTTTAGCGTCAGCATTAACCCAACTCATGACCATATCAGTGTAGTTTGTCAGCACCCAAGCAGCAGCTTCGTCAGCAGAAGCGTTGTTCACTTCTTTCCAAGCTAGCATCTTGCTCATAACGTCGTTAGGAAAACTCATGTTCTGGACGAACTTAAAGACTTCAGGCTCACGCTTAGCAAGGTCTGCAGTGACGGCATTAATCACTGACGCTGATGGAAAACCAGATACGCCTAGATCACTTTCAGGGGAATCGGCATTCTGATTAATAGAATGCTGTGCTGGATCAACATCACCAATATCAACCTTGGTCATTTCATATTTACCAAGCACTGCTGTTGGGCCCCAATAATATCCAAACCAAGGAGCATCATCGGCAAATGCTGCCGCAATAGAAGCGCTAAGGTTGGCACCTGACCCGTGATCAAATACTTCAATGCCATTGGCTTCTAGCTGATGAACAACTTTCAGGTTGTCATTAAGGATCCGGCAACCCCAGCCAACAGGGCAGTTGTGGAAACGTCCGCCGACAAGCTCAGGATTAGCAAGAATACCTTCGATTGTTGTTAGCTCAGGATGCTTTTTGGCTAAGCTAGTTGGTATCCACCAACCTTCTTCACCACCATTTTGAAAAACATCAGATGCAGTGATAACTTTACCTGCCGCCTCTAGCTCACCATAAACGGTGGCTGAGTTTTTCCAGACTTCTGGGACGATATCTGGCTTTCCATTTTCTGCGAGTGAAGTCACCGCAGGGACAGTGTCAGTTGGGACAACAGAAACGGAACATCCGTAACCCTGCTCAAGCACAAAAGTAGCAAGTGCAGTAATGCTCTCACCTGATGCCCAGCCCATTGCACCGATACTTACCTCGCCACAATCCGCTTTAGCAACATTTGACATCATACCAATGCCAAGAGCTGCGCCCATTATTGTCATCATCGTTTTCTTCATTCATTCCTCCCAATGTGTTGAATGATCAGCAAATCAATCAAGCCAAAAAAGACTTAAATTTCTTTTCTTGCCCTAAACTCTTTGAATTTAATCGTTGCGTTCGCACCGATATAGCGCAGTAATCTTGGAGGAAGTTTGGACGGTGTATCTTGATTTGTCAAATATGTTATGACTTCTGTGTTTCTATTCATGGCTAAATCAGCGGCGGCGATACCGGCTAATGTGCCTGTCGCCGTGCCTAACCCATTTTGGCAACAGGCTGATATCACATTTTTATCAACCCAACCAAATGCAGGGACAGTGTTTCTGGATAAGCATAATCGACCACCCCAGCTATATTCAAAATCAACATCAGTTAATGCAGGATAGCGGCGGTCAAAACTTATCCGATGGGATTTCGCATAATTTTCTACACGAGCAGGCGATACTTGCATGGATGGATCAAAACTCCAGCCATTTCGAATTACGATTCGGTTGCCTTCTGGGGTGTTGATGCGCCTGATTGTTGTCCCCATAGGATCAGATGGGGTAATGCCCCAACGCGCTTCTCCGCCAATCTTTTTTTGCTGGAATGCGCTTAATGGCTTGGTCATAGACGCATAGGTAAATACATGCATGAGTCGGTTTTCATAAAAGCCAAAAGATTCTGCATGGCCATTAACAGCAATAATGATACCTTCTGCTGTTACAGAACCATGCTGTGTTTTGATCACCCAATGTTTTCCGACCCTGGTAAATGATAGTGCGGGTGAGCGTTCAAATATCCGAAATTGCGATTTTCTTTGATGAATCCCTTGGGCTAGCCGTGTGATATATTCGGCAGGTTGTAATAAAATTGTCCCCGGCGTGTAAAGACCATTAGCATAATACTCAGAGCCTGTGATAGCTAGCATGTCATCGCTGGATAGCATCGAATATGTTTCGCCAAGCTGATCTAATTGTTTGGCATAGATATCATTATGATGCTGGTTATTATGGTCTACACTTGCGTTAATCTTGCCACATCTATCAACGCAATGATCGGGCATTTGATATTCTTCAGCAGCGCTTATGGCAAATCTTTGGGCGACCCTGTTCAAACGGATTAGTTCGCGGTCAGATGACAGGTCACCAACATAAGAGTCGCCGCTTAGCGCATGCGGTAGATCAATCATAAATCCAGAATTTCGACCAGCCGGGCCAGCTCCAATTTGACTTGCTTCAAGCAAGGCAATGCTTAATCCACTGCCGCCTTTATAAGCAAGCTGTTTGGCGGCACTTAATCCGGTAAAGCCGCCACCAATAATAACCCAATCGGCAGATATATTTTGCTCTAACGTCGGATAGAATGGCACTCTATCTAATATGCTTAGCCATCCGGTCTGACCTGGATCAACTGGTAATCGCTTGGCTGAATAATAATCACTCATTAATCAATTCCTCATCGTTAACATCATCCAAGTTAACCCAAATGGTCTTGGTTTCTGTAAATTGATCATGCGCGGCAAGGCCATTATCTCTGCCGCCAAAGCCAGATTCTTTCCAGCCTCCAAATGGTGTCGTGATATCGCCTTCACCATAGCAATTGACGGTAACCGTTCCGGCTTTGAGAACTCGCGCAGACCGCAGAGCCGTGCCGATTGAGGCGCTGAAAATACTGGCGGTTAACCCGTAATTTGTATTATTCGCAATCTGCACCGCATGATCTGTGTCCGTGGCTAGTATCAGGCAAAGGACAGGGCCAAAAACCTCATCCGTGGCAAGAATATGGGCGGGGTCAACATCATAAAAAACGGTTGGTGTGATCTGCTTTTCCTTGGCATTAACGCTACCACATATGGCAGGTAATTTATCTTTTGCGGCTTTATCCAAGAAGGATTTGACTTTACTAAAATGGGTGTCAGATACCAGAACTCCTAACCGATTTTTAGGGTCAAGCGGATCGCCTTGATGAAATTGTCCTATATGAAATAGCAAGGCCTTGCGCAATTCATCAGCGCGTGATTTATCAACAATAACACGAGAAATTGCAGAGCAATTCTGCCCCATATTCCAAAACGCGCCCATCGCAATATGCTCAGCGACTTTATTGATATATTCGGCATCTTTCAACACTAGGCAGGGATTTTTGCCACCACATTCGAGCGTGATCTTTTTAAGGTTTGATTGCGCCGAATAACGTAGAAAATGCCGCCCTGTTTCGGTTGAGCCAGTAAAGCTAATCATGTCAATGTCAGGATGTAGCCCCATCGCTTGACCTGTCGTCAGACCATCACCTGGCAAGACCTGAAAAACGCCGCGCGGAATGCCTGCTTCCAGTGCTAGTTCAGCCATCCGTAGAGCAGTTAACGGGGTTTCTTCTGCTGGCTTTATCATAACTGAATTACCAGCAGCTAGCGCAGGGCCAATCTTCCACGCCATCATCAATAAAGGAAAGTTCCAAGGCAGAACACAACCAACAACGCCAATAGGCTGACGGATGATCATCGCCATAGCATCCTCACCTGTTGGCGCAACATCATCATAAATCTTATCAATGGCCTCAGCATGCCATTTGATGCAATTGATCGCCTCTGGCAAATCAATGGTGGCGCAATCCTGAATAGGTTTGCCACTATCCAGGCTTTCCATAACGGCTAATTCATGCCGATTGCGGGTCATTAGCTTACACAGCCTGATCAATATCTCTTTGCGTTCAGCGGGATGACAACGTGACCATTGCCCTTGGTCAAATGCTTCGCGGGCTTTGGAGGTGGCATAATCGGTAGTTTCCGCATTGGTCATGGCAATCGTGGTCAGGATATCGCCTGTCGCTGGATTGATAATATCCATATTGACGCCGCCACCAGCTTGATAGGCACCATTTATAAACGCTGCGGATGGTAAGCGGATCTGTTCTGCCAGTGCTTTATAATCTTCATAACTTTGCAAATCTGACATATCAGTTCTCCTTCTCCGTCGCTGTCGCCTTCTCAATACGATCGATGGTTGTGTTCATCGTATCAATGACCTGATCAAGAATACGTTTATCGTCTTTATTCAATGGCCTGAGAGGCGCCCGTGGTGGGCCCGCAGGAATACCTTGTCTGGATACCCCGTATTTGATCGACTGAACAAACTTTCCACCTTGTTCTAATGCCTGCATTAAAGGCAACATGGCGGTCATTATGCGCCGCCCTTTAATAAAATTATTGTCAACAACGCATGCCTTCCATAGCGCTATATGCGCTGAGGCGGCAAAATTACTGGCGGCACAAACCCAGCTTTCGGCGCCCCATGCAAAAAACTCAAGTGCTTGATCATCCATGCCACAAGACAACTTGATGTGCGGATATTGCCGCGCCAATAAATGTAAACGGTTAATATCACCAGAGCTCTCTTTGATCGCGCAAAACGCTGGCGCTTGGCCAATTCTATCGAGGAAGTCTTCATCCATAGGGGCAGCCATTCTGTCGGGATAGTTATAGAGCATTGAGGGCAGGTCTGCGGCACGTTGCACCGAAAGCGCATGCAGCGCATTTTCCCGCCCAGTTGGCTGTGCATAAGGCGGCGTTGCCACGAGGATAGCATCAACACCTGCCTTTTTTGCGGCTTTGGCAAGTGTAATGGAATCTTCGGTACGAATAGCGCCAGTGCCGCCAATCACCGGCAGGCGGCGGTTAATAATGTCACATCCACATTCCAACATGCGGATACGTTCTTCCATGCTTTGTGCATAATATTCGCCAG
>JADHOM010000043.1 GCA_016778985.1 Alphaproteobacteria bacterium
GCCGCTTGTCCCGGGCGAGCCAGAACCCAGTCGCCATGGCAAAGAGGGGGAAGCGGAACCAGACAATAGCCTCACCCACGGAGTATGCCGGAAAATCAGACACTGCGCCTGCGATCATGCACCATATCCAGAACGCAAACCCCGCCCTCACCCAAAACGGCTTAAGCCACGCGCCATCACCTTTGACAATAGACCGGATGACAAAAGCAAGGGCCAATAGGCTTACCCAGAAATCCGCAGGTGACCGTTCTATCAGAAGAATAAAGGGGCCGAGAAGCCAGAAAATATGAAATCCACGCTCCCATTTTGGCAGCTCAGTAAGCGCCACCCTGGCATCCTTCATGATTGCCCCTAACGATGACCATATACCTATATTTTCTATATTGTTCTTAAGATAAGTATCGAAATGGGTCATATATCAATCTTATACTTAACTATATGCCGAAAAGGATTTATTATGAGTAATAGATGCAATAAAAGATACTTAAAATTTCACTAAAAATTGCACATTTTAAGACTATTTGCTTAACCCGATAGGGGGGGTAATGCGTATCCAGCCTATACGCTTTGACAGCCCATATAATCAAAATCATTTGCATTTATAAATAAGAATGCGGGTGGCGATTTGTTTTACCGGGTCACAAAAGATACTATAATCATTTAATAAATAAGGTTAAAGTCAAACTGTATGTAATTTGGTTTTCGGGGGCAGGATTTGCTCAAGATCCTACTATAAGGGGTCACGGTTAATGGTATGAGAGTAGATTAGAACTAGAAAAAAGTATAATTAGATATGGCCGATGTACTGGCCGAAACCTAAGGCTGCATATTTACCTTGGGCAAAGACATTGACCGTTTGACCTGACCAAAGGCAAAATGGGTTTCCATCTCACCAAGGCCGGACACATGGGTTAATTTGTTCCGGACAAAGTTTTCATAATCTTTGAGCGAATGTGCAAAAACCTGCAACATATAATCTTGGCGTCCCGACATCAGATAGCAGGCGACAACCTCATCTAAATCCATCACAGCCTTCTCAAAACTGATAATCTCTGCATCGGTCTGACGTTCAAGCCTAACCGTAACAAAAGCCATGACCGGCAAGCCATAGGCATCGGGGTCAACAACCGCCGAATAGCCCTTAATAATACCAGCATCTTCAAGCATCTTAACACGCCTTAAACATGGCGTCGGCGACAGGTTAACGCGTTCACTCAATTCCTGGTTGGTGATACGAGCGTTCTGCTGTAATTCTTTGAGAATGTTAAGATCAATCCTATCCATAAGATCATATTAGCATAATCTGCTAATATTGCTAATAATAATAGCATAATTTAGATATTAATCCTGCCACGCTGGTGATATCCTTTTCATATGTGGAGGGGATGCTATGGAAGGTGATTTTAAATCACCAAATGCTTATGAGGGTGGCGGAAATGCCGCCCCATCATCTGCTATGCCGCCAATATCCCTAAATGATAAATATGATCTTACCTGTGACCGCGTCTTTCTGACTGGGACGCAAGCGATTATCCGTCTCTGCCTGATACAGGCTGAACGTGACCGCATGTTGGGGCTTAATACTGGCGGCTATGTGACAGGCTATCGCGGCTCGCCACTCGGCGGCCTTGATCAGCAATTTGCCTCAGCCAGTGCATATCTTGATAAAGCCGGCATCCTGTTTCAGCCTGCTCTCAACGAAGACCTTGCCGCAACTGCTATCTGGGGGTCGCAGCAGGCAAGTATTCGTGGTGAGGGGACTAAAGACGGGGTTTTTGCGCTTTGGTATGGCAAGGGGCCCGGAGTTGATCGGTCAGGTGATGCCTTCCGTCATGGCAATCTCGCTGGCAGTGCCGCTAAGGGCGGCGTCCTCATGCTCATGGGTGATGATCATTGCTCTGAAAGTTCCACCACTTGCCATCAAAGTGAATATGCTCTGGTCGATGCGATGATGCCAGTGTTAAATCCCGCCAATATTGAAGAAATTGTCGCTTATGGCTTACATGGCTGGGCGATGAGTCGGGTTTCTGGCTTGTGGGTAGGGCTTAAATGCGTCAAAGACAATATTGAGAGCAGTGGCTCCGTTCATCTCCCCGCCGATCAGCCGGCCCCAATATGTCCTGATATTAATCTGCCCAAGGGCGGCGTTAATATTCGGGCAGCTGATGATCGTCATGACCAGGAGCGGCGACTTCATCGCTATAAGCTCAATGCGGCGCAGGCTTACGCAAGGGCAAATCATCTTGATAATATCGTCTGGGCAGGCGGCAGGACACCTAAAATCGGAATTATCAGCACTGGCAAAAGCTGGATGGATACCCAATCAGCGCTAGACATGCTTGAGTTGGATGAAGCGCGGGCGGCAGAACTAAACCTCGCCACTTATAAAGTTGGCATGGTATGGCCGCTTGAGGCAGAACAGCTAAAGCGCTTTGCCCTTGGCCTTGATAAACTGATTATTATTGAGGAAAAACGCGGCTTAATTGAGACGCAGGCGCGTGATATTCTCTATGGCGATAAAGATGCCCCGGCAATTATTGGCAAAAGGGATGAGGCCGGTGAGGTGCTGTTTCCTGCTGATGGGGTGCTTGATCCCGTATTTATTGCCCGTCATTTAGCATCCCGCTTAGCGCATGATAAAAGCATCGCTGAGCGTATCTTAGCGTCACATGACTTGCGCCCTTTAGATATTGCCCGCACCCCCTATTTCTGTGCTGGCTGCCCACATAACAGCTCAACTATCCTACCTGAAGACGCGCGCGGATATGCTGGTATTGGCTGCCATTGGATGAGCCAGATGATGGATCGTTCAAGCGAGGGCTATACCCAGATGGGTGGCGAAGGTGCTAACTGGATTGGTGAGGCTCCGTTTTCACAGCGCAACCATATATTTCAGAACCTTGGCGATGGCACTTATAATCATTCTGGCCTCATGGCAATCCGCGCGGCTATCGCAGCAAATGTAAATATTACCTATAAGATTCTCTATAATGATGCTGTTGCCATGACCGGTGGGCAGATGCATGAAGGCGGCTTATCACCGAGCCAGATTACCGCCGAATTGCTCGCCGCTGGCATTGCACAAGTCGCAATTGTGACCGATCAACCAAAACAGTTTGATGCCACGAAGCTAACCACCAGCATCAGGATATATGGGCGTGATGAGCTTCAATCAGTTCAGCGTGCTCTTGCAGAAGTGCAAGGAGTGACAGCACTTATTTATGTCCAGACCTGCGCCACTGAAAACCGTCGCCGCCGGAAGCGAGGACTTGTCGCTGATCCGCCACGTCGGGTCATGATCAATCCCGATGTTTGCGAAGGTTGCGGCGATTGCGGAGTGCAATCGAACTGCGTTGCGATCCTGCCTCTGCAAACATCTCTCGGCACAAAACGCACCATTGACCAATCTGCATGCAACAAGGATATATCCTGCCTCAAAGGGTTCTGCCCTAGCTTTGTTACCATTGAAGGTGGCCAGCTCCGCAAGCCAAAGACATTTGCTAAAGTTCCGGTCAATTTACCCATGCCTAAACCGCAACTTGATCTTGATCAGACCAGAAGCATCCTGATTACTGGCGTTGGCGGCACTGGCGTTGTCACTCTTGGAGCATTGCTTGGCATGGCAGCGCATATTGAAGGCAAAGGGGTTGGATTAATTGATATGGCTGGGCTAGCACAAAAAGGCGGTGCAGTTACAACCCATATCTGTCTCGCCGCCTGCCCTGATCAGATCAAGGCAATTCGCATTGCGCCGGGGACAGCAGATGTCTTGCTTGGAGGCGATCTGTTGACTAGTGCTGGGCATGAAGTCCTTGGCCTGCTCAACCCGCAAGCGCATATCATCGCCAATACTTATGAGATGATGACTGGTGACTTTGTCCGTGACCGTAACTTCTCGCTGCCAGCAGAGCATATGCAGGAACGACTTCACCATGCCGTACCAGCAGAACATTGCCTCATGGTCAATGCCACCGAAATAGCACGGCAGCTGCTTGGTGATACTATTGGCGCTAATCTCTTTCTGCTTGGAGTGGCTTGGCAGCGCGGTCTTATCCCGCTTTCAGAAGAGGCCATTATTAAAGCTATTCAACTTAATCATGTTGCGGTTGAGTTCAATATGGCAGCCTTTGGCTGGGGGCGGGCTTATGCGGTTAACCCTGCCCTGCTTGATACCAAGAATGATGAACGCCAAGACGCAGACACCCTTGAGCATATTATTAGAGATCGTGCTAGCCGTCTTATCGGCTATCAGGATAAGGCTTATGCAAAGGATTATGAGGAGTTTATGCGATTAGTTCGTGTTGCAGATATTGATCCCTTGAAGCTTTTGACCAAAGTGGTGGCGCGGCAACTCTATAAACTCATGGCCGTTAAGGATGAATATGAAGTGGCCAGACTGCTTACGAGTTCTGACTTTATGCAATCGGTTTCTGATCAGTTCGAAGGCAAGTATCGCGTGGTCCACCATCTTGCTCCACCTTTTTTGAGCCGCGTAGATGCTGCCACTGGCCGCCCCAGAAAAAGACAGTTCGGGGGATGGATACGGCCAGTTCTCAAATTGCTTGCTTACGGCAAACACCTTCGTGGAAGCTGGGCTGATGTCTTTGGATATACAGCAGAACGGCGCATGGAGCATGCCCTAATGACCGAATATCAGGCCATGATTAGGATGCTAATTTCCGGATTAACTGAGAATAATTACAGTATTGCCGTTGATCTAGCCGAATTGCCAGATCAGATACGCGGCTTTGGTCCAGTTAAAGAAGATGCTGTTAAATCAGCCAAGATCAAAGAAGTGAGTTTATTAGAGGAATTCTATAAAACAGTTTGAGCGAATACCTCAGATAGAGTGAAGCGCTTTCGCTATCCCAACATATTTTTCAAATATCTAAACATGGTCTGATCTTTCTAAATCCAATAAAACCATAACAATGCTTTCAATAATCTGTACATGTAAAATAAATTAGTACATGCTAATAAATAGGCTAGCGAAAATGTTTTCGGCCTATTTTGGATTTTCATGATCAGGAAAAGGAAATGACTATGGCAGTAGTAGTAAAAGGCGAAATAACGATTACCAAGGGTTTTGATACATGGAAGGCGATGGTGAAGAAAAACAAAGACCGTATGGATGCGATGGGGATGGTAATGCTGTTTGCGGGTGTCCAAAAAGATGACCCAACAAAACTTCACGCCATTATGAAATTCCCAAATATGGAAGCATTTCAGGCATTCGGTTCTAATGAAGAATTAACAGAAGAAAGACGCAAAGCTGGTGCAGTTGTTGAAACTGGGGTGATGACAATGATGTCAGATGATGAGTTTTTCACCAACTTCCCTGATCCATTTATCAAGGATTAATAACCATTAATAATAATTATTAGGTGGGCCATAATTGACCGCCTCACTCTAACTGAGCCAGGCGCTCTTTCTCCGCCAGGCTCTAAAGTATACTCTCACTCAGGCTCTCAACCTCACCCAATCAAAACGTAAGTTTTATTCATCTAACAGATCACCTGAGCCGCCTAAATCGGCTGGAAAATCTTTGAACTTGGGAAGTCCATCTTTAATCGGTAAGATGCTATTTTCATAGTTCACATGGAATGATGGTGCAAATTTAAAATCTTTCAAAATCGAGCCATATACATCTATAAATCCATAAGTTGAGCTATGATCTACAAAGACATGGCCGCCACATTCGACACACCATTTACGGTCATGGCCTTCTACCTTTGCGTAACTGCCTAACTGTCTTGGCCTTTTGTCACCTTAAAATTATCTGGCGCCCATAAGCACGCTCCGGTGACTGGTGCTGCTGACCATCCCCGACAAATTGTGCAATGGCAGACGGCCATCGCAGCAGGTTCACCCATTACTTCTACCTCAACTGCTCCACAAGAACACCCTCCAGTATAATTTGCCATTTTAACATTCTCCCAGTTTAGCTAATAAAGTTCTAAATATTTTAAATCATTGATATTAGTATTTGTTAATAAATAAAGATCAAAACTGACCTTTAAATGTTTTTAGACAGGCATTGCTACCTAATATTGAGGTGCCATCATGGCTAGGCACCAAAGAGCTTTCCAGGGTTGAGAATATCATCATGATCAAGCGCTTTCTTGATCGCCATCATGACATCAACAGCCGGCCCCATTTCCTGCCGCAAATATTGCATCTTGCCTTGACCGATCCCATGCTCACCTGTGCAGGTACCGCCCATAGCTATCGCCCGTTCCGAAAGCCTTTCTGAAAACCCTTTGATCTTTG
>JADHOM010000026.1 GCA_016778985.1 Alphaproteobacteria bacterium
CAGTGCATTCAGTTCTTCTGAAATCGCTGGATTGGCAGCTAGCTGCATCGCAGCAACACCAAGTAGTACATATCTAAATTTTGTCATTGTTATTACTCCCTAATTATGTCCAAATTATTAAACTAAAGATTAAATGTTGATCAAACTATAAAATTATAGTCAACTATAATAAATTTATCTTAACCTTCTTCATATTAAACTGATGACGAAAATTGGAAGGTATCGTTCTTGAGAGGCGAAACTTATCGTTTCTTTTGTAAAAAGTCCTTGAAGACCCATCTCTGAGCACTCTCATTTTGCAAAAACATAATAAAAGCTAATCCAGTGGATCGAGAACCGTGGATCATTGATCATTATTCAGTGAAGGTTTATATCGTTCGTTCGTCCTCGAACCTCGCATCTTTATTCTCGGATCTTGGCACCTGATCTGACAGATGCTTTTATCGGGATCATGAACCCCATAACACACCAATGACTGTATCTGGCCTCAGCTGGTTTGAATTAAACGCAAACACAAAGTGAAATCCCTATATAAGTTTTTCTCGGGGGGTATAAAAAAAATATTTTTTTTCTCGAAAAAAGTGTAGCAAGTGTAGCAAGTGTAGCAAGTGTATGAAAAACAATAATAAAATCGTGGTACACTTCATTGAGTTTGCTACACTAAAGTGTAGCAAAACAGGGTCATAAGACCGTACACAAGACGATTTTGGTTTTTATTTTTAAGAGACCCCCGAAAAAAGTATATATGCAAATGAGGTTTGAAATGACTGAAGAGAAGAAAAATAAGGGCGGCAGACCATCTGGGCTGATAGATAGGTGATGCTAATAAAGGCATTGCCTATGACAATCTGTCTATCAGCTCTCTGATATCTGTCTCTTTCCACACAGTCGTATTCTCGCTTAACTTGATAGGCTTTGGATATTTGCCACTCTTTACCCCATTCCACCATGATGACTTTGATATGGGGATAATAGGCTCAATAGGCGGGTTTGCCTTTGCGTCACCTAAGATATGCTTTAGCCTGAGTAGTCTTGGTAGTTCAATATCTGTCATATGGACTCCTTGTTCTGATAGATGGGGATAATCTTCCTGTCTTGACCTTGCAGATAAGCATCCCATTCGGCCATCATCTGCCTTCTCTTTTCAATCAGGTTGCCTCTGCGATACGCGGCTTCGACTTTATTAGATATAACGTGGCCTAGCGCCATTTCAGACACTTCATTGGGATATGCTGTTGTTTCTGACACCCAGTCCTTGAAGGCTGAGCGCATGCCATGGGGAGTAGCATCAATACCAAGGCGCTTCTGAAGGGCTAAACGAAGCGTATTGTTCGATAGCGGCTTCTCACTAAGAGGTGATGGAAAGAGGAGGGCATTATCTCGCTTAAGAAGAGCAGCCTCTTCAAGGATAACTATCATCCGAGGGGTTAATGGCACTTCATGGGCTTTGCTCGCCTTCATGCGCTCGGCAGGAATGACCCACAACGCTTTATTCAGGTCTATCTCACCCCAATGGGCTTCTAACACTTCTGTGGTCCTACAGGCTGTAAGAATAAGAAACTCAAGGGCAAGGCGTGTAGATACGCTCACAGAGCTTGCCTGAAGGGTAGTGATGATATGTGGCAAGTCTTCATAGCTAGCTGACTTAAAGTGGTTACCAGAGGCTTTGATGCGAGGCAGGGCCTGCTCAGCAAGCTCAACAGGGTCATCACCTGAATAGTATCCCTGCGCCTTAGACCACTTAAATACCATACGTAGCCGTTGTCTGATCTTCTTAGCTGTATCAGTTTTATCAACCCAAATTGGCGAAAGAACACGAAGAATATCAGCAGAGGTAATGTCAGATACACTCATATGACCAAGAATAGGAAAAGCATGATTCTCAAGGGAAGTGAGCCATTGTTTGGCATGCTTATCATTCTTCCATGAACCAACGTTTAGTTCATGGACTTTAATGGCTGCTTCCTTGAAGCTGAAATGCTTCCCAGCACTTGCTTTGCGTTCAGAAATGGGATCACCGCCAAGACGAGCAGATCTTCTGTACTGTCTTGCCAAATCACGGGCTTCCTCAAGACTGATCAGATCAGCGCTACCCAACCCCATATCGCGTCTTTTACCGCGAATAACAAGCCTGAGAAGCCAGTGCTTGGCGCCAGATTCGGTAACAACAAGATAGAGGCAATTTCCATCGCCATATTTACCCGGCTTGGAAGCTCTTTTTACATCTAATGCTGAAAGCTTATGTGCTCGTCCAGAAGCCATGCTGTATAAACCCCACAATTACCCCCACATTATAGCCAAGACTGGGATGGATAGCAATGGACAGAACATCACTTTTATGCCGTGATAGTCCTATATTATCCAATAAAAACAAGGGAAAAATAGGTCACAGCAAGTAATAATAAGATTTAAAGATAATAGAAAATGGCGGATGGGGTGGGATTCGAACCCACGATGGGCTCTCACCCATGCCGGTTTTCAAGACCGGTGCATTCAACCGCTCTGCCACCCATCCGTTGACGATGTTCTAGCATTGCATCACAAATAAATAAAGCCACAATCCGCATGAAATAGATGATTATTTGTGCCACGTCGCTTTTTTATAACGCATGGCGCATATGACATTTGTCAAAATACTCGTCATAGGTGATAATAACATCAATTTTAAGCTTAAAGTTTTCCCATCAATGATCGCAACGCTCACTCTATCTGTTCCGTTTTTCGCTCTTATCTTTTTAGGTATGGGCTGTCGGATGTTTGGTTTTTTTGATGATAGTGCCGCCAAAATTTTATCACGCTTTGCCTTTTATATTGTGTTGCCGACATTCATGTTTATCAACGTCGCGAATAATGACCCAAGTGGACTTCTGAACTGGGGATTTATCTGGCGGTATGAGTTATCGACATTAATCATTTTTATATCTAGCGCTTTTATTGGATCAATTGTTTTCAGACTAACAACTCATCAGAGCGGTGTGCTTGGTCTAGCCTCCGCCTACCCAAATTATGGCTATATGGGCGTGCCTTTGGCGATCTTGGCATTTGGCGCCGAAGCGGCGCTACCTATGGCGTTAATTTTAATCACTGATACGATAGTATTGCTTGCGCTAGTCGCCGCATTTGTTGCCCCCCGGCAAGGTAATCCGTTGATCATGGTGTTCAGCATTGTCAAAACCATGATCAGTAATCCGCTTTTGCTATCAGTGGTTTTTGGTACTGGTTTTGCTATTGCTGGGCTCAAACTGCCCATCATCCTGGATAATCTGGTAAATATTATTGCCGGGGCGGCGGCACCAACGGCATTATTTGCGCTCGGTGTAACGCTCTATGGTCAGCCGATTAAATCGGCCATTGGTGAAATTGGCGTGATCACTATCTGGCGATTAATTGCTCATCCGCTATTGCTGATCGTTATCTTTGTCGTGTTTCCGGGACAAGATATGCTGTGGATGAATGTGGCTATACTATTCGCCTGCCTGCCGGTTGCCGCAAATGTCTATATGCTGGCTCAGCATTATGATCATTATGTTAATCGGGCGGCGACATCATGCCTTGTTAGTACCATCATTGCTACCGTCACTGTGCCAATAGTTTTGTATATGCTGATAGAAGGTAAGCTAATTTTTCTGATGCAATGAAAGCATTGATATTGTCATTTGTTGCTGTAACAGATACAACATATAGTATAAAATAACGCTATTGATAATCTTAAAGGAGACTGTCGGTGTTTCGCATAATATTGGCTCTTGTCTTAGTTGTATCGCTCAAGGCTTTTTCTGTTACGCCGTCTCATGCTGATGCTAAATTTGATGAATGGCTAGATAATCTGCGCCGTGATGCTATGGCGGATGGTATATCCGCCGCCACATTAGACGCGGCACTAACCGATATTACCTTAATTGAGCGCGTCATTGAACTTGATCGCAGCCAGCCTGAGTTTACACTGACTTTCGCCCAATATTTAGACCGAGTCGTGCCAGTATCACGCCAAAATAGAGCTAATGCAAGGTTGGCGGAACATCGTTCCCTGCTTGATGAAATTGGCAAAGCCTATGGTGTGCAACCCCGCTTCATTGTTGCGCTATGGGGGATTGAAACGGATTTCGGCCGTGTTCAAGGTGGCTTTAAGGTTATCCCGGCGCTGGTAACACTTGTCTATGATGGGCGGCGGTCTGAGTTTTTTAGAAAAGAGCTGATGGATGCCCTGCATATCATTGAAGATGGCCATATTACCGCAGCAAATATGAACGGAAGCTGGGCTGGTGCTATGGGACAGAGTCAGTTTATGCCGTCATCTTTTCGTCAATATGCCGAGGATTATAATAATGATGGCAAGCGTGATATCTGGAACACGCAATCTGATGTTTTTGCCTCAGCAGCTAATTATCTATCCAGTGTTGGCTGGCGTGATGATATGACATGGGGACGTCAGGTATCATTGCCCTCCGATGGCTTGGCGAGCCCAGCAAAGGCGATGGCTTTGCATGATAATAAAACCAAGAAAACCCTGCCTGAATGGGCAAAACTTGGCATTACAAGCGCCGATGGCTCGGCTTTGCCAACGCGGCCGCTAGAAGCGCGTTTAGTGTTGCCAGATGGGGCGGAAGGGCCAGCCTATCTCGTCTATGCAAATTATGAGGCTATTTTGCGGTGGAACAGGTCTAATTATTTTGCCATTGCCGTTGGCACTTTGGCGGATAGTATGCGTTAGGAAAGATGATGCGTTTAAGTAAAGGTGTTTTCTTTTTATTTGCTTTGGTCTTATCTGTGGTCATATCAGGCTGTACCAATATTGAATTAGCCGCGACAGCCATTAAAAAAATGAATAAAGCCAGCAAGACCGAAACCGCTAAGCAAGAGAGCCCAACACCACATTACAAAATTGGCAATCCTTATGAAATATTTGGCGTTTGGTATTATCCTGAGCGTGACCTGAATTATGACGAAACCGGGATTGCCTCTTGGTATGGGTCGGCTGATGCCGGCAAACCAACAGCTAATGGAGAGATTTTTGATCATGAACTTATCTCTGCTGCCCATAAAACGTTGCCTTTGCCATGTGTTGTGCGGATCACAAATCTGGAAAATGGGCGTTCTATTGCCGTTCGCGTTAATGATAGAGGGCCTTTTGTTGCTGGCCGAATTATCGATTTATCCGAAGAAGGCGCAAGAGTGCTGGGATTTCGTGACCAAGGCATTGCCAGAGTCAGGGTGCAATTATTAGTCGAGGAAAGCCTAAGGCTTGAGCGTGAGGCTAAAAACGGTAATTTTCCCATGCTTAGCGAGCTCGAACAACCGGAAATGCCAACAACTCAAGCTGCCAAAGTTCCTGAAAGTGTTCTAACGCTGGATAATGGTCAAACGGTTGGCGGTGGGTCTGATGCGCTATCAGCCATTGATATTATCAACAATTCACGATCATCTAATTTATTAGAAAGCACGGCAACGCCGACAGAGATATGGATACAAGTCGGGGCATTTCGCAATAAAGGTAATGCCGAAACAGTGTTATTACGGGTCTCGGATATAACTAAAGGCGAGATTTCAACCTTTGATGATGGAATCGATATTCTTCATCGCGTGCGATTAGGGCCAATATCATCTGTTGAAGATGCTGATAATGTATTGCTATCGGTCATTAATAGAGGCTATCAAGGGTCTAAGATTATCCTTGAATAGTCATAATATTAACATATCAGTGCCGTATATGCAGACTTAAATAATGATATATATTGTATATAAAAAGGGTAATCATGTCCAAATTATTTAAACTATTTTCTTATCTAGCATTAGCATTAGTTGTCCTGACCAGTACCATTTCAGCGCGTGCCGATATCGTGACGTCGTCGGAATATGTGATGATCATGGATCATGATACTGGCGATGCGCTTTTTGAAAAAAATGCTGATCAACCGATGAAGCCAGCGTCGATGGCTAAAATCATGACCGTTTACCTGTTATTTGAGCAGCTCAAACGTGGTGATCTGACCATGAGTGATGAGTTTATTGTGTCAGAAAAAGCATGGAAAAAGGGCGGCTCTCGAACATTTTTAGAACCTGGTAGCAAAGTTACGGTGAGTGATTTGTTGCGCGGCATTATCGTTCAGAGCGGTAATGATGCGGCAATAGTTGTGGCCGAAGGCATTGCCGGAACAGAAGACGCCTTTGCTGAGCTGATGACAAATAAGGCGGCTGAATTAGGGATGCAAAATACGGTTTTTGGCAATTCAACTGGCTGGCCTGATGAGATTACCACCACAACAGCCCGTGACCTTGCCATTTTAGGGCGGGCAATGATTACAAACTTCCCCGAATATTATCCAATGTTTGCGGAAAGCAGCTTTACCTATAATAAAATCACCCAGCCTAATCGCAATCCATTGATTTATGGTGGTGTTAATGCGGATGGGCTGAAAACTGGACATACCGAAGCATCTGGATATGGACTGGTCGGGTCTGCTATGCGCGGAAATCAGCGCGTTGTCATGGTGCTTAATGGCATGTCATCCATTAATGAACGTAAGAATGAAAGCATCCGGCTTATGGATTTGACGTTCCGCATGTTCAAAAAGCAAACACTTGTTAGTCAAGGTGATGTTATTGGCTATACGTCTGTTTGGATGGGTGAGCGCGGGGTTGTTCCGATTACGGTAAATGGTGACATTTCAAAAGTCATGGATAAAGCGGCATTAGAAACAATGACTAAGAGTGTTGACTGGCCGTCTTATATTTCCGCACCTATCATGGAAGGTCAGGAAATTGGCCGCTTAACATTAACTATATCTGGTCAGGATTATTATTATCCGTTGGTGGCGGCTGAAGATGTGCCCGACTTATCCTTTTATCGCTATCCCGGGGCATATATCAATTATCTCATCTTTGGTCTTGAATCTAAGTCTGTAAAGAATGACTAAAGGGCTTTTTATATCTTTAGAAGGTGGGGAAGGCTCTGGCAAATCAAGTCAGATCAGCTTATTGCGCAACTGGCTAGATTTAATCTGGCCGCAACCGGTGATTTCAACGAGAGAGCCGGGCGGCACAATCGGGGCAGAGGAAATCCGTCAATTATTAGTTACTGGCAATCGTGACCGCTGGGATTCCGTGGTAGAAGCCTTATTAATGACAGCATCGCGCCGCGATAATGTCGTGCGATTAATTCAGCCGGCGCTTGAACGTGGTGAAGCGATCATATCAGATCGGTTTTTTGATAGCACAACTGTTTATCAAGGCATTGTTGGCGGCGTTGAGGGTGATTTAATTAATGCTTTAAACTCACGATTTTTGAATGATGTAAAACCTGATATAACGCTACTTTTGGATATTGATCCTGAAATTGGTTTGGCACGTGTTCAGCATCGTCAAGGTGATGAAAATCGGTTTGAAAGCAAAGGCATGGGTTTTCATCAAAAGGTAAGGCAAGGCTATTTGACATTGGCAGAACTAGACAGGCATCGCTTTATAGTTATTAATGCCAATCAAGATGAAAATCAGGTTCATAAAGATATTGTGTCTGCGTTAACTCCGCGAATTAAGGCCATTACTGCAACATGACTTCTGTGCAAAATGAAGATCTATCTTATCCTTATGATCACATCCCACTCATGGCACATCAGCCAATTATTGACCATATCCTAGCGCCTTATCAACGGCGTCAGCCAGTATGGATTTTTGCTGGCAAAGAGGGAATAGGCAAGGCAACAACCGCATTTCATGTGGCGGCACGGTTGCTTTCATATCAATCTGAGCCGTTATTTGGTGATGATGCGGCGGCGGTTATTGGCGAGGCCAGAGATGAGGTTAAAGCGCTTATCCGTGCCGGGTCACATCCTGATTTCAAATATATTCATGCCCAAGGTGAAGGCGGTAATAAAGCCATCAGCACAGATCAAGTGCGTGAGATGAGCAGTTTTCTTAGTATGACGCCATCACTGAGCCAGTGGCGTGTCGTCATTGTTGATGCATTAGATAATATAAATGTTAATGGTGCCAATGCTATGCTGAAGACACTGGAGGAGCCGCCACAAAATACCATGATCATATTAATTAGCCACGCTTCAGGGGCGATCCTGCCAACCATCCGATCACGCGCGCGGCTTATTCGACTGCAGCCGCTAAATGATGATCAGGCAAGTGCTATTATTGCATCGCTTTACCCAGAGGTTGAGCCTGACTGGCTGGTGATTATGGTGGCTGTTGCTTATGGTTCCCCAGGACGAGCTGAAATGCTGGCAGAAACAGGAAGCATTGATCTTTATGCCGATACTTTGACGCAGCTCTGTCAAGACCGTCCTGACCTGTTGGCGCTTGAACATCTGGCAACGCAATGGGGACCCGCCGGTATTCGTAACAGAGCGCGCCGCCATATGGCCTATATATTGTTTGATCGGTTGATCACCAAAGCCGTGCGCCTATTGCAGGAGCAGGGGCAGGGGGAGACATCACCATCGCAAGTTGCGCTTGAGATATCAGCATGTCAGCATATGCTTAATCGGCGATCACAATATGATCTGGCCGAAATCCATCAGCAGTTTTTATCCGATTGGCGCGACGCTGAAGCATTAAATCTGGCCATGATGCCTGTCATGCTGAGTTTACTCAGAGCATTATCTTAACGCTTGCACAGAGTTAGGCTTGCGAAGCATGGCGCAAGGCGTTAAAACAAGTATCACTTAGAGCTTTTGATATTTTTCTTTTATTAATCAGGCGACCATATGCCATCATATTATTTAACTACCCCTATTTATTACGTTAATGACAAGCCGCATATCGGCCATGCATATACGACATTGGCCTGTGATGTATTGGCACGGTTCAAGCGTCTTGACGGGTTTGATGTAAAGTTTTTGACAGGTACTGATGAACATGGCCAGAAAGTCGAAAAATCAGCGCAAGAATGCGGCGTTGATCCGCAAGGTTTTACAGATGAAGTGAGCCAGAACTTCCGTGATCTGACAGGCCAGCTTAATTTTTCAAATACCGATTTTATTCGGACAACGGAAACACGCCATAAAGAGACATGCCAGATGATCTGGCAAGAAATGCTTAATGCGGGACATATCTATTTGGATAAATACGCCGGCTGGTACGCAGTCAGGGACGAAGCCTATTACGCGGAAACTGAGATTGTTGATGGCAAAGCGCCAACAGGCGCGCCGGTTGAATGGGTTGAAGAGCCATCTTATTTTTTCCGGTTATCAGCGTTTCAAGACCGTTTGCTTGAACTTTATGAAAAAAATCCTGATTTTGTCGGGCCCAGCTCACGCTTGAATGAGGTCAAAAGCTTTGTCAAAAGCGGCTTGCGTGATCTATCGGTTAGCCGCACCAGCTTTTCCTGGGGAATACCTGTCCCCAATGATGAAAACCATATCATGTATGTTTGGCTTGATGCCTTAACCAATTACATTACCGCCGTTGGCTATGGTAAGGATGATCCTGAATATCAACAATTCTGGCCTGCTGATTTGCATATGGTGGGCAAAGACATCTTGCGCTTTCATGCGATTTACTGGCCGGCCTTTCTGATGGCACTTGATGCCCCATTGCCGAAACGCGTTTATGCTCATGGCTGGTGGACAAACGAAGGACAGAAGATTTCTAAATCATTGGGTAATGTAATTGATCCTGTCAATCTTGCTGAAACCTATGGGTTGGATCAAATGCGCTATTTTCTGATGCGAGAAGTACCATTTGGTAATGATGGTGATTTCTCACATCAGGCTATGGTGCATCGGATGAATGGCGATCTAGCGAATGATCTGGGTAATCTCTGCCAGCGTGTTTTATCTATGGTGTTCAAGAATTGTGAGGCGGCGATACCGCTCCGACCTAATGCCTTGCATGACGCTGATCAAAAGATATTGAATGATGCATATGCGTTGCTTGAAAAGAATAGGCAATTTTACGATAAGCAACAATTTCATGAAGCCTTAAAAGCGATTTGGGATGTCATTGGAGATGCTAATCGCTATGTCGATGAAATGGCGCCTTGGGCGTTACGCAAGACAGACGCCGCAAGAATGGCAGATGTTTTATGGGTGTTGTGTGAAGTGATTAGAGTTGTTGCAATCCTGCTGCAGCCCCTAATGCCTCAATCCATGTCACGGCTGCTTGATCAGATAGGCATAGACGCGGATAAGCGCGATTTTACTTATGTCTCTGCTGATGTAAGTCTTGCGGGTGGTCAGCCATTGAGTAAGCCTGAGCCTGTGTTTCCGCGCTTTATTGAAGACGAGCAGGGGGCATAATGACGGTAGCAAATCAGCTTGTTAATGATAATGGCATTAATGTTAAAGGCGTCATTGACAGCCACGCCCATATTGATTTTCCCGTTTATGCCGATGATCGGGAGGCGATGTTGGCACGGATGAATGATGTCGGGGTCAGCGATGTGATTTGTATCGGGACAACGCTCATGCATGCCGATAGCCCAAGGCGTCTGGCCGAGTCTGCTGATAATATCTGGTTTACTGTTGGCGTTCATCCCAATCATGCGGATGAAGAAGAGCGCTATGACGATGCTGATGCTATGCGCGAATTAGCACATCACAAACGCTGTGTTGCCATTGGTGAGGCAGGGTTAGATTATTTCCATAATAAGGCCGACCCAATGCGCCAGAGACGCAGTTTTCTGACCCAACTTGAGGTCGCCTCTGACCTTGGTCTGCCGATTGTAATTCATTCGCGTGATGCTGATGATGATATGATTGAAATCTTGCATAATACCGCCCAGAACATGCCAATAACTGGCGTCATGCATTGCTTTAGTAGTGGTGCTAAACTAGCTGAAAAAGCATTAGAAATTGGTTTTTATATATCATTATCAGGGATATTAACCTTCAAAACATCAGATTGGCTACGTGATCTCGTTAAGGACGTACCGCTTGACCGTCTGCTAGTTGAAACTGATGCCCCATATTTAAGCCCAGAACCGGTTCGTAAGATTAAACGGAATGAGCCTTCGCATGTTGTTCATACACTGGCTTGTCTGGCTGAGATCAAAGATATAGCAGTGCAAGAATTGGCTGATATCACGGCAAATAATACGCGCCAACTGTTCCACCGGATGCGTGATGTGGGGGCGGCGGCATGAAAATTACCATGCTAGGATGCGGGACATCTGTTGGTGTGCCTACGGTTGGACCTGCGGGATGGGGAAGCTGTGACCCTAATAATAAGCGCAATTATCGGCAACGTTGTGCGATCTTGGTTGAAAAAGATAATTTTGTTGTGCTGATCGATGCTGGCCCTGATATTAGGCACCAATTATTATCGCATGAAGTTAAAAAAATTGATGCGCTTTTGATCACCCATACCCATTCGGATCATGTCGCAGGATTAGATGAGTTACGGCCATATTATTTCAATAATAGAGAGCGTATTCCGGTTTATGCGACCGCCCATGATTTAGATATTTTGCGAGAACGCTTTAATTATCTTTTTTTCAAAAGCAGTGACTCACCAAGTTATTTTCAGCCAGTGCTAAATGGGATTCCGATTGAGGCGGATAGCATGTTTAATCTGGGCAGCTTAGAGATACGGACATTGCTGCAATTTCATGGCCGTGTGACATCGCTCGGATTTGTTTTTGATGGCCGCTTTGGCTATTCAACTGACGTTGTTGATATGCCTGAAGAAGCCTTTGATCATCTGAAAAATCTGGATTTATGGATTGTCGAGATGTTACGTGATGAGCCGCACCAAGCCCATGCTCATTTTGATTTGACGATGCAATGGATTGAACGCTGTACGCCTGAGCGGGCATATTTAACACATCTGGGGCTGGAAAGCGATTATGACACCGTATTAGCCAAATGTCCTAAAGGCGTTGAACCTGGCTATGATGGCTTAACGATTACGCTTTAGAATAATTTTTTTCCTTCACAAATCTCGTTAATACTGGCGGCATGATAGTCAATCACGTTAATGATCGCCGTATTATTACAGGGTTTTCGCTTATTGAGTTACTTGTTGTTGTTGCGATTATTGGCATTCTCGCGGCGGTTGGCGTGGTTGGCTATCAGCGATATATTAACTCGACGCGGATTGATGTTGCGCTTTCAAATTTTGGTGAGGTCAATCGCGCCATTGATAATGATATTATTACCTTTAATGGCGGAATTAGCGCCACAACAGAGCTAACCGCTGAGCGCGAAGACCTTACTATTTTTGGCTCAAATCAAAGCTTGCTGTCATCATGTGAGGCGTTTTCGGTATCCATTGTTGAGGCGATGAACGCGCAATTTGATAATCCAATTGTTCCGGGAGAGCCATCTGCTGTTTATGGCAATATGCTAGCCACACAGCCTGATGGTTCAATTACCAACGTAACGATTAATCCCGGCACGACGGTGATTGCGTGTAATCAGCCTAATGCCTTGGTGAGTAATGATAGCAGTGTCCGGCTTTATCGCTGTTTATGCACAGTTGCGCCTTGCCAGTTTTCGGCAGATGCTGATTTAACTGGTCTGACCGATGCTCAGAAATATGAGGCTAATCGATGCCCAAGGCCAGTCGTCACAACAAACGGCAACCTGTCCACTGACCCATTTAATCCAATAATTTAAGCCACAGCACTATAAAGCTTTCGGTCATTTTTCGAGATGGAGTTAACATCATGCGATCACAATTTTATGGCACTATTCTAGCCACAGCATTATTGATGACAGCAATACTGGCAGGTTCACTGATTGCGCATGATGCCTTTGCTGGCTTTGGTCATACCAAATCTTATGGTCAAGGCAGCTCGAATACACCTTCAGGCGTAACTACCCCCAATACACCTACGCCGCCACTTTATACCGATGGTGATGGTATTCCAGATGCTCTGGATTCGCATCCCAGTGATCCCAATAATGGCCGTGATGTTACGGCTCCTATATTCTCAAATCTACCATCACGTCTGGATATCACAACTCAGACAACAGGTAACATTCTTAATGTTATTGCACTGGACACTCCCGCATCTGCCATTACCTATCAATTAGATGGAGCAGGGGCTTCACAGGTTGCCATTCAATCGGGGGCAGGGGCAATGACTTTAGCCTCAGCGGTTTCCGCCAGTCTGTCACCCTTGGACGTGGTTGTTATAGCAACAGACGCGGCGGGTAATGCTGTACGCCAGAATCTATCTATTCATATTATGCCGGCAACGCCGCAACAGGCATTAACCTTTGCTTCAACTAGTGGCGCCAATACGCAAGAGCCACAAACCTTACAGCTACCAGCCATTAGCGGCGGTTCAGGTCAAGGTAGCGTCAGTTATAATAGCCTGACGCCTAGCATATGTTCAGTGAATAGCACGGGATTAGTATCAACCATTCTTGCTGGCATTTGTCAGATTAATGCGGTCAAATCCAGTTCAGGCGATTTTCTGGTGGTCACGACCACAACGCCGTTTCAATTTACTGTGACACAAGGGCCTTATACTTATAATGGGCAAACTTATTCACGTTGTGTGGCTAGTGTTGCGCCGTGTAATACGGTTAGTGGTCAAGTTATGGCCACGAAAGCCTTTGTTGAACGTGGGGAATGTGATGCGGTTAATTTCCGTAACGGGGGGTCGTGTCTATCCATTATGGATCGATGTGGCAGCGGCGGCCAGATTTGGGCGACATTTATGGTTGTTCGTGAAGGCACATGGTATTGGCGGTTATCGCCGGCATCGTCAACAGCTGATAAGCCGATAAGCACATGGCGAACACGTACTTGGTTTACGACGATGTCCAATGATCGACCGCAACAAAATACCGGTCAATATCCTGATAACACCTATGATAGTCATGGCACGCATGTCAATCTATGTATGCGGCCTTAATGGATTAGGTGATGGATAATGGATTTTGCCTTATGATATAGTCTTATTTGATCACTTATCTTAATTACATAACATATATTATGCGACAAATAGATCAGTATTGAGCTGAGAAAATTTAAAAATATAGCACTCACCTATCAAAATAACCATTAATATCAATAAGATAACATCCATGATAAAGATGAAGAATTAATAACTCAATTATTGAAATTAATTCAGCTTCACATTAATGTTGAAAGAACATCTATCCTCTGATAGTTATAGATGAACTCTTGGGGTGCTTGAAACAATCACATTGTGTCAGGCTGAGATACATACCCATAGAACCTGAACCAGGTAATGCTGGCGAAGGAAAGAGCAAGCCCATATCAAACTCATTATATATGGTATGCCTTTTCATCTCGCTAGTATCCTAACTTTGTTATTTAACAATCGAGGATATTATGTTGAAAATATTAAATAAACTTAGAGTATTAACATTTGTAATACCAACCATCCTAAGCCTGTCATACCCTGCTCTTTCCGCAGATAAACCAGAATTGACTGTCTATACTTATGATAGTTTTGCCTCGGATTGGGGCCCCGGGCCACAAATCAAAAATGCATTTGAGGCGCAATGTGAATGTGTGTTGACGTTTGTTGGTCTTGACTCATCGCTTGGTATTCTTGGCCGGATCAGACTTGAAGGTCAGAACAGCATGGCTGATGTCATTCTTGGGCTTGATACATCACAAATGACAGTTGCTAGAAATACCGAATTGCTACACCCGCATGGTCTTAATGATATGTCTGACCGGCTTGCTTTGCCTGAAACTGCATCAAATTGGTCAGATCAGCATTTTGTGCCTTTTGATTGGGGCTTTTTTGCCTTTGTTTATGATGAAAAAGCGTTAAGCTCAGTGCCGCAATCTATGGCTGATCTTATTCGAGCGGATGATGTTAAGATTGTTGTTCAAGACCCACGGACATCAACGCCGGGTTTTGGTCTTATGCTTTGGCTGAAATCGCTTTATGGGGATGATGCCCCCGCACAATGGCAAGCCTTGGCACCGAAAATTATCACCGTGACAAAAGGCTGGTCAGAGGCATATGGGCTGTTCCTAGATGGTGAGGCCGATATGGTTCTGTCTTATACCACCTCACCGGCGTATCACCGCATTGCGGAAGGCCAGACGCAATATAACTATGCAAGTTTTGCAGAAGGTCACTACATGCAGGTAGAAGTCGCGGCTATGTTAAAATCGACTGATCAGCCTGAACTTGCACAATCATTTCTGGCATTTCTGCTGTCAAATGAGGCGCAAAATATCATTCCAACAACTAACTGGATGTATCCAGCCGCTGCAGGGATAGCCCTCCCCGACGGCTTTGAAGATAGAGCCAAGCCATCTGGTCTATTACTTGCTGATGATGATATTGCAAATAATCAGGAGGCGTGGCTGAAAGAATGGGTGACGGCAATGAGCCAATAATGCTCACCCTGAAACGATATATCGGATAATATAACCGAATGACCCAATACAATGAAATCAGATCATATCATGTTAATGGCGGCCAGTTTAATCGGCTGCCCTTAACTGGCATAGCTATTGTGATTGGATTATGGGGGGTTCTGGCTATTGCCCTCATCGCCCTATTGCAAGCTGCCACAACATTTGATCAGCCGCGATTGTTTTTAGGTTTATATGATATCCTAATATCCGATAATCGCATTGCCTATGCCTTACAATCGGCACTCATCCAAGCCACATTATCGACCCTATGTTCGGTTTTAATCGCTATTCCTTTAAGCCTAGTCATGGCTCGGCGTTATCATTGGTTTGGCATGCCATTTTTACGGATAATGACAGGGCTGGCCTTTGTTATCCCGACCACCGTCGCAGCCAGTGGGTTATTGGCGGTATGGGGGCGTCAGGGCGTGATCAATCACTTGATTGCGGCTGTTAGTGCAATTCTGCCCTTCCCTATAATGGAGCTGCCCTCTTTCTTTGGCTTAAAAGCCGTTGTCTTGGCGCATATCTTTTTCAACGCACCATTAATCATTCGCATTTTATTACCGCGGCTTTTATCAGTGCCTGAAACCCATTGGCGATTAGCCCGAATGACAGGCATGACAGCGCGTGATCAGTTCCGCTTCATTGAATGGCCATCAATCAAAGCCATGATATTGCCGATGATGGTGCTGGTATTCTTATTTTGCTTTAGCTCATTTGCGCTTGTTTTGATGCTTGGCGGTGGGCCAGCTGTAACAACACTTGAGGTTGAAATATATTCGGCCATTCGTATCGCCTATGATTTTCATTTGGCGGTGATATTGACTCTATTGCAGATTGCTGTGGCGATGATTATGCTGCTGATCATGGTGAGTCATCCGATAATGCGGCAAGCCATGCCGCAATCTATTTCAGCAATTAATCCGCCTTCAGTATATATCTTAGTATCACCTTCGGTATCATTGAAAATATTTGATTTTATACAAATTGGTATCCTTGCCATATTGCTAGTTTTGCCAATATTGGCTTTAATCTTGAGGGGGATATCTAGCGATATGATCAGTGTGTTGACAGCCCCATCATTCTGGCAAGCCTTGGTCAATAGTCTCAGCATTGCTCTGGCGTCTGCTATTTGCGTCACAGGTCTGGCGGTGATCCTTGCGGAAACCCGATATCGATGTGAGAGCAATCGTCATCAGCTGTCACGATGGCAGCAGATGATCATTCTTTTCCTGGAATCGGGGGTCATGATGACACTGGTCATCCCGTCTATTGTGATGGGAACAGCGATGTTTATTTTGCTGCGGCATTTATCCAATGTCTTTGTTATTGCGCCATATTTAGTGCTATTTGCAAATATTCTTATGGGTTTGCCGGTTTCCTATCGGCTGATATCAGGAAAATGGATAATCGCCCGCCGCCAAGACCACCATATCAGACTTGCCTATGGTATAAGCCGTATGACAAACCTGCGGTTTTTGATTTTACCAGTGATGGGGCGTGATATTGGGCTCATATTTGGGATGGTAGCGGCGATGTCTATGGGTGATTTGGGGGTTATTGCGCTATTTTCGAGTAGCGATTTTGAAACGCTGCCTTGGCTTTTATATCAACAGGCTGGTCGTTATCGGACTGATGAGGCGGCGGCAACGGCGGTGCTATTGATGGCCGTTACGGTGCTGGTATTTATAATGGGTTATGTGATTGGCCGCTGGTTATCTTCAGCCCCTTCCCTAGCCCCTTCCTCAGCGCCTTTCCCAGCTTCCTTAACGCCATTTGGAGCAAGAGACTAATAATATGGGAACATCATCATGCTAGAGGTTAAGGACGTTCAATTTAGCTATCACCAAGCCTCGAAAGCCCAACCCTTAATGCGGTTTGATCTGACGGTCAAGGCGCAGAGCATTACGGTAATTGAAGGCCCGTCAGGCATTGGCAAATCTACGCTTTTGCATTTGATCGCTGGCTTCTTGACCCCTTTACACGGCGATATTTTATGGCAAGGGCAATCCATTTGCCACATGCCCCCTGCGGCAAGACCGATATCAATGCTTTTTCAAAGTGATAATCTGCTACCGCATCTTGATGTCTGGACAAATATTGCCATCGGCCTTGACGCCAACAGCCGCCATAAAGCGGATAATAAAATGATGATCTCGCAAAGCTTAACTGATCTAGGCCTGGCTGGCATGGATAGACGCCGGATCAATACTCTGTCAGGTGGTCAGCAACAACGGGTTGCCCTAGCCAGAGCATTAGTGCGCGCGCGCATACCGCGAATACTCCCTTCGTCAAGCGACCCTAATAGCATGCGGCGATCACTGGTATTGCTTGATGAGCCATTTAGCGCCCTTGACCCTGATACCAAAGCCGATTGTCTAGCTTTGGTCAAACATATGGTTTTCAGTGATGGGATAACAGCCGTCATGGTCACCCATGATCCAGCTGATGCGAAAAATCTGGGCGCAGAAGTTTTTTCCTTGAAGCTGAATAGCTAATTCGTCCAAGATAGAACCCGTATTATAACTAAGAAAAATCATCAAAACATAAGGTATCCTATGACAAAGATAGCTGGACAAGTCATTGTCGATATTCTGGAACGATGCGGGGTTGACCGTCTGTTTTGCGTCCCGGGGGAGAGTTTTCTGCCTATCCTTGATGCGCTCCAAAGCTCAACTATCCACACGGTTCTCAGCCGCCACGAAGGGGGTGCGGCTATGATGGCGGAGGCTGATGGGAAAATGACCAAGCGTCCCGGCATTGCGCTTGTGACAAGGGGGCCTGGTGCTAGCAATGCCTCATCAGGGGTGCATGTTGCCCAACAAGATTCGACACCAATGATCTTACTAGTTGGCCAAGTGGCGCGTTACATGAAAGGCCGCGATGCGTTTCAAGAGGTCGATTATCAGGCTTTTTTTGGTGGCATGGCTAAGCTAGTGATTGAAATCAATGATGCTGAACAGGTGCCTACCCTCATGATGAAAGCATGGAAGACGGCGCAGGAAGGCCGGCCAGGGCCAGTTATCGTTAGCCTGCCAGAAGATATGTTATATGAACCTGTCTACAATGATGCGCTAGCGCAAGATGATATTGAAATCTCAGAAGTTGCTGGTGCCGATGACGCGGCCCTAGATCAATTAGCTGATATGCTTAGGAAAGCGAAATCGCCAGTCCTCATTGCGGGTGGCCCAAACTGGTCAGATCATGCGATCACAGGCTTAGAGGAACTAGCGATCATGGCGGATATTCCCGTTATATGTTCGTTTCGCCGTCAACGTTTAATGAACCATTTAAGCCCGGCATATACTGGTGATCTGGGGCTTGGATGCAATCCGGCTTTGCTGGCGCGGATTAAATCGAGTGATCTTGTCGTATTGATAGGCGGCAGGATGAGTGAAATCCCCTCTCAGAGCTATCAATTATTTTCGATCCCGCACCCGCAAATGGATTTTGTCCATGTTCATCGTGATCAGAATGAACTTGGTCGTGTCTATAAGGCGACACTTTCCATTGCAAGTCGTGAAGATACGGTTATTGATGGATTAAAAGCACGGCTCCTGCCTGTTGAGCCAAAGCCTCGAATTAGCGTTGCTCATGCAGAATATTTAAGCTGGACTACGCCGCTAGCTAAACAGCCCGGACGAGTTAATATGAGCAAGCTGGTCGCATGGTTGCGTGATCACTTACCCGCAGACGCGATCATGACCAATGGCGCTGGCAATTATGCGACATGGCTACATCGTTTTTATTATTTCCGCTCATCAGGCTCACAATTATCACCGACTTCGGGGTCAATGGGTTATGGCATTCCAGCCGCGGTAGCGGCCTCGCTTCGCTATCCAGATCGGCCAGTCATTGCCTTTGCTGGTGACGGCTGCTTTCAGATGACGATGCAAGAACTTGCCACTGCTTATCAAGCTGGGGCAAAGCCGATTATATTAGTTATTGATAATGGAATGTATGGAACTATTCGTATGCATCAAGAACGGCATTTTCCAGGGCGTGGGCAGCTCACTGACCTGGTCAACCCTGACTTTGTACAATTAGCGGTGGCGATGGGGTGTGATGCTTATTATGTTGATAATGATGTGGCGTTTCCTGAGGCTATGGCAAAGGCTTTAGCGGCTGATAAACCACAGCTTATTCATATCCGCATTGATCCTGAGGCAATAACTCCAGCCATGAGCTTAAGCCAAATTAGACAGCAATCAGAACAGGCTTAGACCTTACCGCATTACAATAATCCTGCCAATAAGGCAGTTAGTCATTTTACCAAAAAAAACAGAAAAGAAAATGGTGAGCGCGACAGGATTCGAACCTGTGACCCAGTGATTAAAAGTCACTTGCTCTACCAACTGAGCTACGCGCCCACACCAAGTAGAGGCAACCTATGAAATCTTAGCCAAATGTGCAACCACAATTATAAGGAAAAGCGAAATTAATTTAATTTTTTTAATAAAGCGTCTCGCACTTGTGCCGGAACAAAGCTGCTAACATCACCGCCAAGTCTGGCAATTTCCTTTACCATGCGCGATGAAATGAACTGATTAGTTTCAGAAGCCATCAGAAATACAGTTTCAATATTAGGATTTAGACGCCTGTTCATGCCGGTCATCTGAAACTCATAATCAAAGTCCGTTACCGCCCTAAGCCCACGAATAATCATCTTCGCCTGTTGCTGTTCGGCAAAGTGCATTAACAAGCCCGAAAACGGCTGTACGGTAATCTCAGCACTTACCCCGCCATTATGATCTTTGATTTGATCGATATGATGTTTGAGCAGATTGACGCGCTCATCTAGCGAAAACATGGCTGATTTATCGCCATCAGCGGCAACGCTAACAATTAGGCGGTCGGTAATCGTTGCGGCGCGAGCAATAATGTCAATATGACCGCGCGTAACGGGATCAAATGTACCTGGATATATGGCAATATGCGTCACGTCTCTGTCCCTTCATCAGCGTTATTATCACTCAGGTCATTATTAGTCTCATTGGCATCTGGGGCATTAGTGGCATTATCTTTGGCATTGCCTTCTGGCTCTAGGTTATCTGCATCAGGTTCATCAACGCCGGCATCCTTTTCAAGGATGAGCCCGACTGATACCACCTTTTCCTCACTATCAATGGAAAACAGGGTAACGCCTTGGGTTTGGCGGCCGGCAACACGGATCTGATCACCCTCAACACCTGATACTCTAATGCGGATAACCTTACCCATATCAGTTGCCAGCATAAGCTGATCTTCTTCGGTCACTGCAAAAGACGCAACAACATTACCATTGCGTTCAGATGTCACAATATTTGCAACGCCTTGGCCACCCCGATTGGTGACACGATAGTCACTGACACGAGTACGCTTCCCATAACCGGTTTCTGTGACAGCTAATACAAATTGCTCTTGTGAGTGATCAAGAATAGACATGGATACAACTTTATCATTATCACGGAGTCTAATGCCGCGGACACCAGTGCTATCACGGCCGCGGAAAATGCGGATTTGATCTAACCCAAAGCGGATTGCTTTACCTAGTGATGTCGCCAGCAAAACCTCTGCATCATCATAACACGGATAAACCGATATCAGCTGATCACCTTCTGCTAATTTCATAGCAATTTTGCCATTGCGTTTGATATTGGTGAAATCGGACAGCATGTTACGGCGAATATTGCCATTTGCGGTCGCAAAGACGACGTTCATGACATCCCATTGGTCTTTGTTTTCGGGCATTGGCATAACGGTATGAATGGTCTCATCAGGGGTGATAGGCAGCAAATTAACCATAGCCTTGCCTTGCGCTTGTGGCGCCGCAAGCGGTAATTTGTAGCATTTCAGCTGATAGACTAAACCTGTTGAGGTAAAGAACAAGATCGGCGTATGCGTATTCGCGATAAACAGCCTAGTCACAAAATCCTCATCACGGGTTTTCATACCAGCGCGCCCCTTACCGCCACGCCGTTGGGCGCGATAATCAGATAGCGGAACGCGCTTAATATAACCGCGATGGCTGACCGTAACGACCATATCCTCAACAGGGATTAAATCCTCATCATCATGATCACCAATATCATCAGATATTTCTGTCCGTCTTGGATCAGCTAGCAAAGCGCGTGTCGATGCCAGTTCATCCAGCATGATTTTCGTCAAATGCTCACGGCTAGATAAAATGGATAGATATTCGGCAATTTTATCAGCGAGTTCCTGGGTTTCTTCGGCCAGTTTATCACGTTCCATCCCGGTCAAACGCTGCAACCGCAACTCTAAAATAGCTTTGGCTTGCGTTTCGGACAAAACATAATGGCCATCATCAACCTGATGACCCGGATCATCTATTAAGGCAATAAAGCTCTCAACTTCATGTGCCGGCCATCTCCGGCTGGTCAGCTCATTTCTGGCTGTTTCCGTATCAGGGGCGGCACGGATGAGTTTAATCACCTCATCAATACTAGCCAATGCCACCATCAAACCAGCTAAGATATGGGCGCGATCACGAGCTTTTGTCAGTAAATGGCGCGTCCGCCGTGTAATCACCGTTTCCCTAAACTCACAAAATGCGTGGATAACATCAAGCAATCCCATTTGTTTTGGGGTGCCTTTATCGAGAACCAGCAAGTTAACCGCAAAACTGGTCTGCATGCGGGTGTGGCGGAACAATTGGTTCAGCACAACATCGCCTTGGGCATCACGTTTCAGATCAATGACAACACGCATACCGCGGCGATCAGATTCGTCCCTAATATCAGAAATGCCTTCGATTGTTTTATCACGGACATGTTCACCAATACGTTCCAATAATTGTGCTTTATTGACTTGATAAGGCAATTCATGAATGATGATGCGTTCTCTATTAGCGTGGGGTTCAATTTCTGTTTTTGAGCGAACAATAATTGACCCACGGCCGGTTTCAAATGCGCTACGCACACCTGTGCGCCCCATGATAATTCCGCCTGTTGGAAAATCAGGAGCAGGAACAATCTCCATCACCTCATCAAGAGAAAGCGCCGGATTGTTTATATAGGCCATACAGGCATCAATCACCTCAGCAGCGTTATGCGGTGGGATATTGGTCGCCATACCAACCGCAATACCACCAGCACCATTAACCAAAAGATTAGGATATTCAGCAGGTAAAACAGCAGGTTCAAGCTGTGTTTCATCATAATTTGGGATAAAATCAACGGTATCACGATCAATATCACGCAATAAGGTTTCTGCCACTTTATGCAAGCGTGATTCGGTATAACGCATAGCAGCTGGCGGATCACCATCGACTGAACCAAAATTGCCCTGACCATCAACAAGCGGCAAGCGCATTGAGAAATTCTGCGCCATTCTGACCAGCGAGTCATAAATGGCTGAATCCCCATGTGGATGGTAATTACCCATCACATCACCGACAATACGCGCTGATTTGCGATATGCTTTTGACCAATCATAGCCACCTTCCATCATCGCATAGAGGATGCGCCGGTGTACTGGCTTGAGCCCATCACGCACATCTGGCAAGGCGCGTGAAACAATTACACTCATCGCGTAATCAAGATACGATTTACGCAATTCTTCAGTAATGGAAATGTTTTCTTCACCACCTGATAATGCGGGTGGCTGAGGTGGTTTTTGATCTGACAAGATTTATCCTCAATCCTTTGTGAAATAACAAAATATTATATCACCGGATGGCATGAAATACTACATGTTGTGTCATAAAAATGAAACTTTTACGACACAACAGGCTGGGTAAGGATAACCTCAAATATGTTGCTTAAAAAGGCACATCATCATTTAGATCATTGCCCATTGGCGGTGCTACAGAAGGCTGTGCCGAGGATGCGCCGGAGGATGGCATACCCATACTACTATCGGGGCTATCAGGATAGCCACCACCTTGGCCATCATTACGGCCACCAAGCATAGTAAGCTCACCCCGATAGCGCTGAAGCACAATCTCTGTTGTGTATTTCTCAACGCCTTGTTGATCAGTCCATTTACGGGTCTGTAATTGACCTTCAATGTAAATCATACTGCCTTTGCGGAGATATTTTTCAGCGACATCAACCAAGCGGTCGTTAAAAATGACCACCCGATGCCATTCGGTTTTCTCTTTCTGCTCACCCGTGTTGCGATCTTTCCATCTCTCGGAAGTGGCAAGTGATAAATTAACCACCTTGTCACCACTATTCATAGTGGCAACCTGTGGATCGGCCCCAAGACGCCCAATTAAGATGACTTTGTTAAGACTTCCGCTCATTTTTTATTCTCCGTATATATCCGGATAATTCTTTTGGCTAAAAAATAAAGATGGCACATATGCTAGCCAGCGATTGAAATCCGAGAAATTGAAACAATGTATATAGGATAATAATCATATTAGTATTTTGCCTTTTTTGAAACCCCAATTATATTGAGCCTATGCCAGATACATCTATTTCTACCGTGAGCCCATCCATGCTCAAAACCATTAGCGTTAAAGGCGCCCGTGAACATAATCTCAAGAATATTTCTGTGGATTTGCCGCGTGATCGATTCGTTGTGATTACTGGCCTGTCAGGCTCTGGAAAATCTAGCCTTGCCTTTGACACCATCTATTCAGAAGGTCAGCGCCGTTATGTGGAATCGCTGTCGGCTTATGCAAGGCAATTTTTGGAAATGATGCAAAAACCAGATGTTGATCTGATTGAGGGGTTGTCTCCGGCGATTTCTATTGAGCAGAAAACAACATCACGCAATCCCCGTTCAACGGTTGGCACGGTGACAGAGATATATGATTATATGCGGCTGTTATGGGCGCGTGTTGGTATTCCCTACTCACCTGCGACTGGTTTGCCTATCCGCAGTCAGTCGGTTAGCCAGATGGTTGATGCTCTCATGGCAATGGATGATGGAACACGGCTTTATCTGATGGCACCGGTGGTGCGTGGCCGCAAAGGGGAATATCGGAAAGAGCTAGCCAGCTATCATGCGGCAGGATTTCAGCGCGTCAAAATTGATGGTCAGATTTATGATATGGATGGATTGCCTGATCTGGATAAAAAGAAAAAACATGACATATCGCTGGTTGTTGATCGGATTGTTATTCGACACAACGATGATGACTTGCCTTCGCGGCTAGCCGATTCGACAGAAACAGCGCTTAAATTAGCCGATGGATTAATGATTGCCGAACATGCTGATGATGGCACGGAGCACGTTTATTCAGCCCGATTTTCCTGTCCAGTAAGCGGCTTTTCAATTGATGAGGTTGAACCAAGGTTATTTTCATTCAATAACCCATATGGCGCTTGCCCGGACTGCGATGGCTTAGGCAAGACCAGTCACTTTGATGCTCAGCTTGTTGTTCCTAACGTGACGAAATCACTTGCTGATGGCGCCATAGCCCCTTGGGCGTCTGGCACAGCAAAATATTATCAGCAAACCTTAATGTCATTGGCGCGGCATTATGGATTTTCTATGATGACACCTTTTGATCAGCTTGAAGATACGCATAGAGACGCCATTCTTTATGGCTCTGGCGGCGAGACTGTCGTGATGGAATATGATGATGGTCTGCGTTCTTATCGCGCCAAGAAACCCTTTGAAGGCGTTATCCCTAATTTGCAACGCCGGATGCGCGAAACAGACTCATCTTGGATCAGAGAAGAACTTGGCAAATACCAAGCTGATCACCCTTGTGATAGCTGCAATGGCAAACGTCTAAAACCCGAAGCATTGGCGGTTAAAGTTGCCAGCAAAGATATTGCAGAGATATCAACCCTGTCAATTGGTGACGCTTTGGAATGGTTTAGCTCTGCTTCTGATAAAATGAGCCAACAAGAAAATGTTATTGCCTCTCGCATCTTAAAAGAAATCGTCGAAAGGCTTACTTTTTTGACCAATGTTGGGCTGAGTTATCTATCCTTAGGCAGGTCGTCAGGTACATTATCAGGTGGCGAATCCCAACGCATCAGACTGGCTTCACAAATAGGTTCCGGCTTAACTGGCGTTCTATATGTCTTAGATGAGCCATCTATCGGGCTTCATCAACGTGATAATGACCGTTTAATTAGCACGCTTAAGCGGTTGCGTGATCTTGGCAATACCGTGTTAGTGGTAGAACATGATGAAGAGGCTATTTTAGCTGCTGATCATGTTATTGATATGGGGCCTGGTGCAGGCATTCATGGCGGCGAAGTGATCGCTGAGGGCGAGCCAGAGGATATTATTGCCAACCCGAAATCATTAACCGGACAATATC
>JADHOM010000027.1 GCA_016778985.1 Alphaproteobacteria bacterium
AAAAGACTAACTCGTGACTTTGTTGGCGATAGCCATAATGAAAGTCTTGTTGAGGAAGTCTTAGTGTATCGCACTCAACCCAAAGGGGAGGGTGAGTGAAATGGAATTTACAGCTAAACAGATTGATGATCTAGCAAGAATAGTCGCAAGGGTAATTGGAGATAAGCTTAGTGGATTATCCAAGCCTCAACGGGATATTCTTAACCATCAACTAGCCAGAACTCTTGAGGATAGAGATGGCGATGTATCCAAAGTAACAGATGATGAGATCATTGGATGTTACGAGATGATCTTTGAGGTCTGGGGTGCTCCATTTGAAGCCCATTACCAAGAGCTACAAAGACAGAAGAATAAGTAGATCCTTCAGCTAGCCCCAGCTGTTTCTCCCACGGCTGGAGTTAGAATTTGTTACAAGTTCCGTATAAAAAATAATAAACACCAACGTGATCCATAATAAAATCAGCCTTATTACCCTCAACATTAAATTGGAGTTCTACAGGAAACCCATTTGAATATATGTATTCACCTTCAAATTCACCTTTATTTAAAAATGCAGGTGGATATCCAAGATCTTTGCTAAACTCAATCTTTTCCTTGTATGCCTCAAGGCCAAACGGTTCAGGTGATTTAAATTGTTCTGACTGTACTCTATCAGGATATATTTGTGCTTCGCCTTTTAGGATACAACTGTAATTACCTATACTCAATTTATCTCCACCCCAACTAGGCGATATAAACAGGACACAGGCGATAGTAGCTAGGATGATGCGCATCATATCAACAAGCCGCTTTGTAACTCATTTCATAAAGGTCAACCATATTTTCATCAGTCAATGAAGATATTAAATCTTTTGCCATCTTGCAGTTTCCATTTTGCATTGCGGCATTAATGACATTATATTTCCACAATTCAACTAATGCTGGATCTTGCATTTTTGCTGAAAGCGATAATGTTTTATCGAGGTTACCACTTTCAAAATAAGCCAATACAACATTAGAAATCCAAATATCCTTAAGTGAGTTATCAGAAAAATCGTTAATCATCGACTCAACTTTTGTTAGATTTCCAGCCTCAAATTCCTGCAAGATTTTATTAGAAAGGGTAAAATCATCAGCATTAGCTATAGTTGCTTTTAGAAAAAACATTAATGACAAGACAGTAAAGGCTAGTTTGAACAATTTAATCATATTACTTCTCCAAAAATACTGTTTCTAACTACATATTTTGATCTTAGTAATTATCAAAGTTAATGGATTGTAAACTGACTTATGTTTCTTAGCTTATCAATTTGGAGAGGGAAAATCCAAGTATGTAAATAGCATTAATTGCCATTCACTCATTCGAGAGTCCAAAAATGTTGTGGGGATCACAATATTCTTTATTTTCTATTTCAATCGGTGAAAATGGAGTGCATGTAACTAGATTAACTTCCTTACAGCTTGGTTTACTAATCTCATCTACAATGAATAATGGAACTCTAGTTTGAGCACCTTCTGTTTGTGTATCTCTTTCTTCAACAGTCCCATTCATAAGCGAACATTGATTTTCAAATGGTTTAATTTCTCTGCTCCTAATTCCCTTCCTGAATAATGCTATATCAAAATATCTCTCACCATCTATAATTCTGAAGCAAACTGAACCTTTATTGCTAGGTTGTCTGCAAGCATACAAGCTCGTTGGAATGCCATATACTGAGACTCTCTCTCTCCCACATACTCCCATCCAAATTCATATAAATCTCTCGGGGTTGCCTCGATTGTTTCACCCCAACTAGGGGAAGCAAGTATAACAAAGGCGATTGTGGCTAGGATAATGCGCATTATTTTTTCTCCAGACATCTAAAATCAGTCTGCAACGTATTCCCATCAAAATCAATATGAGCCACGTTACCATCGTGCCTGCGGCACCATACCTGCAGGCCGATATCAGTAAAGCCGACATCAAGCTGAGAATAGCTCTGCAATGAAGCTGAGTCCGTCAGACCTGCTAGAAACTCAGCCTCACATTTTGAGCAGACAATCTGGTGCGAAATTGAGTTGAGAAGGTTTTGGGGGAAATCATCACTCATTATTTTAAACTACTAACCCTTATTGCAATCTCTTGGCGCAAACCATTTACCTGGCTGCTAGGACAACTCCAGCGTCCCAGATATTACCATTCCAGATATTACCATTATAGTATATTAGCAACTTGGTATGGCGCATTTTATTATCAGCCAGTGGTTTAAGAGCCGCCGCCTTGCGCGCCACCTTCGGGTCCGTAAAAAATCACCCAAGTCTCAAGGCTCTGACCAAAGTCAAAAAACCGATGTTCCATTCCAGCCGGAACAAACAGAAAATCACCAGCTTCAAAAGGCACAACCTCATCACCCATTTGAAATTTGCCAGACCCGCTTATAATGACATAGCACTCATCTCGGCTGTGGGGTTCTTGAAGGTCCTCATGTTGCGGTGCGTAAAGTTCAACTAGCAATTCACCCCTCATTAACCCTTCATGAAACCGTTCTCCATCAGGGTTTGGGATATTGGCTCGCATTTCATTGAGACCTAGCCTTACCGCATCTTTTGCATGTGTCATGTTCCACTACCTTGATTTTTATTGGCCGCCTTCATTTTCATTTGCCGTTATTGCCGCAACCTGACAATGTGGCAGACGAGCAAAACGGTAATTTGCAAAACTATTGTAAAACAATCGCGCAACTTGCTTAACACCGGGCAATGCCACTAAAAAAGCAAGGATTCGCCAGTATCCTAGCTGACGCCATATGATGATAAAAGCATCCGCGCCGATATGCCAATGACCTTTTATATCACGCACATGAAGCCGCCGTAATGCATCGCTTTGCGAAATATTATGCTGAGCCAGAGGCGTAGGGTCATTAGCAACATCTAACCAATTGAATATGCCATTTGGTGCAATGCGGCGGTAATAGGTAATCTCTTTGCTGCAAAGCCCGCATTTACCGTCATAATACACATCAATCATCGCAGATTCCTCAAATAAAGGTTTAGTGACTTATCTTATATAAATAGGAATGCTGGCATATATAGCAACATGCACGAGCCATTAATGATTGTATAAAAAGATGATTACAAATTGATATTAACCGTCTAATGGCTTGATAAGATTGTTATCTAGTATAGGCTAGGGGCTATGCGATTACTTAAACTGACAACAATAATTTTCTTTTTTCTTATATATCTGCTTATGGGAAGGCTAGTCATGGCTGGTGAATTACAAATTGAGATCCTTACAGATGGTAGCGGTGATCTGGCTGAAACGGGCAAAGCTGTTAGTGTCCATTATGAAGGACAATTAACCGACGGCACGGTTTTTGATGCCTCAAAGCCCAGAGGTCAGGCGTTTCAATTTACCATTGGCGCAGGACAGGTCATCCCGGGGTGGGAGCAAGGCGTAACCGGAATGCGGGTTGGTGAGACACGCAAGCTGACCATCCCACCAGAATTAGCCTATGGATCAGCAGGCGCAGGAGGTGTCATCCCGCCAAATGCAACGCTGATTTTCACAATCGAATTGCTGGCGGTATCGACCCCAGCCACGCTTTCTGAAGCAACACCTGATGAGCTGTTAGCCGCGCAAAAAGATGACGTTATTATCATTGATATTCGGCGCCAAGAAGAATGGCAGGACACAGGCATTATTGCAGGTGCCAATATGATCACTGCGTTTCAATCAGATGGCAGTTTGCATCCTGATTTTCGGGATAAATTCTTTGCCCTTGTTGATAATCCGGATACGCCGATTTTGATCTATTGTCGGTCAGGTAATCGCACCACTAGTCTCGGCAACGCGCTTGTTGATCAGCTTGGCTTTTCCAATGTGACGCATCTCAGCACGGGGATGCTAGGCTGGGTGGAAGCTGGTCACAGCACAGTTCCGTATCAGCCGTAATTGACCGCCCCAATAACAACACAAGATTGACAGCTCTTGTGATATTTAGGACATAACATTATCCAATGAACCGACAGCCCACATCATTGCAACCTCATGTGCTTGAAGTAAAGGATTTGCATAAATCCTATGGCTCACTCGACGTATTGAAAGGGGTGAGTTTCAGCGCCCCGAAAGGACAGGTTATCACCTTTATTGGGTCTTCTGGATCAGGTAAATCTACTCTTCTCAGATGCTGTAATCTGCTTGAGCTTTCCCATGCTGGTGATATCATTTTTGACGGTGAGCCAGTAATCTGGAAGCAACATGGGGCGGCACGTCAACCGGCTAGCCGTCAGCAAATCACCGCTATGCGAACTAACCTGGCTATGGTCTTCCAGCAATTCAATTTATGGTCACACATGACCATATTAGATAACGTCATTGAGGCGCCGGTTACGGTTCTCGGCCGCCCAAGGGATGAAATGCGCGGCATTGGACTTGAGCTGTTGAGTAAGGTTGGAATTGCTGATAAAGCAGATGCGTGGCCGTCGCAATTATCAGGTGGCCAGCAACAACGAGCGGCGATTGCAAGAGCGCTTGCCATGCAGCCTATGGCGATGCTTTTTGATGAGCCAACATCGGCTCTTGATCCTGAATTAGAACAAGAGGTTGTGCGTGTTATTAAGGCACTGGCAGAGGAAGGCCGAACGATGTTGCTGGTGACCCATGATATGCGGCTTGCCCGTGATCTATCGAATCATGTTATATTTCTTCATCAAGGCAAGATCGAAGAACAAGGAGCGCCAGATGATATTCTGGTCAATCCTAAATCAGAACGATTGCAGCAATTTTTGAGCGCAAGTGCTGCAAGCTAATACATCAGGCGCTTATACTTTTTGGAGGGTATTATGAAAAAAATAATCATTGCATCAATTTTTGCTAGTCTGCTAGCTGTTCCGGCTATGGCTGAAACGGTGCGCATGGGAACGGAGGGGGCATATCCTCCATACAACTTCATTAATGATAAAAACGAAGTGGACGGCTTTGAACGTGAAGTCGGGGATGAGCTTTGCATGCGTGCAAATCTTGATTGTGTTTGGGTTGTTAATGACTGGGATTCTATCATCCCTAACTTGGTATCAGGTAACTATGATACCATTATTGCTGGCATGTCTATCACCGCCGAACGTGATGAAGTGATCGATTTTACACAGGAATATTTCCCGCCAAGCCCATCAATGTATGTCGCTCTTGCTGGCGGCAGTGTTAACATCAGTGGTGGTGTGATCGCGGCTCAGACAGGCACTATTCAGGCGGGGCATGTTGCTTCATCGGGCGCAACTTTAGTCGAGTTTGCGACACCGGATGAGACCATTGCGGCGGTTCGCAATGGTGAAGCTGATGCTGTTCTGGCTGATGGTGACTATCTGATGCCAATCGTCGATGAATCAGGTGGTGAGCTGGCGGTTGTTGGTCAAGTTGGTATTGGCGGCGGTATCGGCATGGGTATCCGCGAGTCTGATACTGAACTGAAAGGGAAAATGGATGCGGCCATTGCGTCTATGAAATCTGACGGAACGCTCAATACCATGATCAAAAAATGGTTTGGCGATGACGCGCTTACATTCTAGTCAAAACATGATCCTTATTGGTGGGGCATGGTTATGCCTCACCAGTTAAGCCAGATACATTAGAACATGCTGTTATCTTGCTCTAATCCAGATCAGATTGAGGGGGTAAGCTGGCTGATGTGTTATCTTGGCACAGCCAAGCATATCGCCTTTTATCAATCTTTTTTGGTTGTCTTATCACTGGTTTTAATAACCGCGCCCTTGGCAATGCTATTAGGGCTGCTGGCGGCAAGCGCAAGCCGATCAGCGATATGGTTAGTGCAATTGCCGGGCAAGATTTATATCGCCATGGTCAGGGGTGTTCCTGACATTGTGTTCTTTTTATTTGTGCCTTTGGCCTGTGATCAGGCGATCGAATATATCCGTCATCGGATCATATGTTCTGATCAGACGGGGTCGGTTTGGCAAGGTAATGATTTTGTTGTCTGTGATATGGCAAAAATGCCGCTTTCCAGTGCAAGCGGCTGGGTTCATGATTTTTATGGATTTATGCTAGCCGTCACCGCCTATGCGATTGTCTTTGGGGCGTTTGCTGGCAATGTTCTGGCTGGCGCTATGGCAGCGGTGCCGCGTGCCCAACTAGAAACAGGATATGCTTATGGCATGTCACGGCGGCAAGTCTATTGGCGTATTTTATTTCCGCAAATGTGGATTTACGCCTTGCCCGGATTATCCAATTTATGGGTGTTGTTGATTAAGGCAACGCCGTTGCTGTTCTTGCTTGGGATACAAGATATTGTCTATTGGGCGCGTGAGCTTGGCAGCGCCAAAACATCTGCCTATGCCTATCCGCATCCTGATTGGCGGGTTTGGTATTTTCTGGTGCTATTAATTTTCTATCTGTTTGTTACATGGGTCAGTGAGCGCGTCTTTAGCCGATTAAATAAACGCCTCGCACGTGGTCAGTCCATGTTAATGGATAGCCAGCGAGCAGAGGGATAAGCCGATGGCGAGGACGTGTCTAGACGCCTTTCAGGATTACGGATTGCGCGCCATAGGTTATGGGGAGAGGCTGTTACCAAAAGCTGATATTACAATCTGTGAGCAATTTGCTTTGATCGGCTCAGGTTTGATCTGGAATATCTTTTTTGGCGTTCTGGCGGTCATGATCGGATATTGGTTAGCCCTAGCCCTGGCGGTTGGCAAAATGTCCCGATCAGCTATATTCCGCCATTTCTCGGTTGGCTTCATCTATCTCTTTCGCGGCACGCCATTATTTATTCAGTTCTTTTTTGCCTATGAGCTGTTTGTTCTATTGCCCAAGGTTGGCATAACACTTGATTTATGGATCGTCGTCATTGATCTGGAAACGCGCTGGCTGACGCGCGCATGGCTAGGGGCGCTGCTCGTCCTGATTTTGAACACATCAGCCTATTCAGCCGAAATATTCTATGGCGGCTTGCGCGCCTCACCAAGAGGTGAGGTTGAGGCGGCGATGGCATATGGCATGACAGGCTGGCAACGCTTCTGGCAGGTGATTTGGCCTCATATGATGCGACTATCATGGCCGTCTTATACCAATGAGGCTATTTTTCTTTTCCATGCCACAACGCTGGTATTTTTCACAGGCTTTCCGGCATGGCGGCAATCTGGCGATGCGCTGTATTACGCAAATTATTTTGCTGATAAGACATTTAATCCGTTTATCGCCTATCCTATTGTGGCGTTTTATTTCATCATATTTACGTTGATGATTATTGCCCTATTTGGGTGGATTAATCGGCGGCTGAACCGGCATCTGCCTGAAAATGCCAAGAACAAATTATCAATTCGGCTCAATCTCATTAGATGATAAAGGCGGGACAATGATCAGAAAAACCCTTCCTATTCCAGCGGATAGTGCGGGCACCAGTCATGAGCTCACTATCCTGCGCTTTAAGCCCGATCAGCCACAAGCCAAGATATATTTGCAAGCGGCGTTACATGCCGATGAACAGCCGGGAATGCTGGTTCTGCATCACCTGATTGAACGCTTAAGTGAAGCCGAAAAAGATGGCAGACTGCAAGCAGAGTTTGTCGTTTTGCCGATGGTTAATCCCTTGGGCATGGCGCATCTGGCTTTTGGCAAGCACCGCGGCCGTTACCACCCTTTGAATGGGTTGAATTATAATCGTGACTGGCCTGATCTGGATGCGATGATCCATCAAAATGGAGCTGATTTTTCGGATCAGCTGACCGATGATCCGATCCATAATCAGACCATCATCAGACAAGCAGTTAAAGCCGCGCTGGCTGACCAGACTCCGAAAACAGCATTGAGCCGGTTACGCCATATGGTGATATCGGAAGCCTATGATGCCGATATGGTGCTGGATTTGCATTGCTCCGATGATGCCCTCAATCATATTTATATCGTCCCACAATTGCTGCCAGAATATCAGGATTTATCCGATTGGATGCAATCGGCGGCGACAATGACAGCAGAGGATTCGGGCGGCGGCTCATTTGATGAAGTATGGCCAGGGCTATGGCTGAAATGCGCGCGCCGCTATCCGGATGCGGCATGGCCTGATCTAATATGTGCGGCAACGCTGGAATATCGCGGCGAAGATGCGGTTGATCACGCGACTAACCGGAAAGATGCGGAGCATCTGTTTCAATTCTTGGCGGCAAGAGGGTATATTAGCGGCGCATCAGCAGAACTACCAGCAGTACCACCAACCCCAGGGGCCAAGCCGACACCATTAACGGCGGTTGAATATTTACGCGCCGACCGGCCTTGTCTGGTTGTCTATCACAAACCGCTTGGTGCTCATGTCAAGACAGGTGATGTGATTGCCGAATTGCTCTCGCTTGAGGGCGATGACGCCTTTACAGGCAAAACCTTGCTCCGCGCCGGAACCGATGGGATATTCTTTGACCGTAGTCTGATTAAACTGGCTTGGCCTGATCATATCGTGGCAAAGATCGCTGGCACCACCCCGCTGGTCCATGATGACAGCTATCTGCTTTCGGATTGATGTGGGATTAATCAGCCAGCGTGTCGGCGCGCCGGCCTGCGCGTTCCCAATGGATAGGTAGCACACGGCCATATAACTGCCGCGCCCGTTCAGGAGAGCCGACCATATCCGGCTGATCAACATAGGAAAAAATGGCAACATAACGTGGCCGCTTGCCCTTGAGTGGGGTAACGCGGTGAAGCGAATATCGCCCTAAAAACAGCTGCAAGTCGCCGGGTTCCAGATCAATGCTGACAACACGATCGGATTGCTCATCAAGCACTTTGCTGACTTCGCCAAAATTTTCATGGTCTTTGCGAATATTGGGGGCATATTCAAAGGCGCCGCCATGATCAGCATTCTGGATAGCTAATGTGATGGTAAAGGGGTTGGTGTCAAAATGCCAAGGAAAGCCGTTACCTTCGTTCGCCATATTGATGATCACATCAGCCAATGGGTCGGCATAACGGTAGAACGCCTCTTGCTGAAGACAATCACGAATAAAAGGGTCAAAAGCAGGAAAATCATGCACCTGTCGTAACGGCCCTTGTCGGTCAAAATGATCTGCTGGAATAAACGCATTTGAACGATCAAAAAACCGCCGCCGTGGATCATTGGTATTAAGTGCCGGATCATTGGCAGAAAAATAAGCATTGGTGCGATTATAGGATTTATGGGCAAAGGCGGCAACGCTATCGGCTTCATGGGTGATGTGTTCAATGGCTTTGGACGTGAGAAACTTTTTTAGAATAGCACAGCCGCTAGCGGCTAATTGCAGTTGCACATCGGCAATAATCTGGTCACGCGCCGCGCCAATCTTATGGATTGGGTAACGCTCTAGATTAATCAGGTCAGTTGTCTGTTCTGTTGCCATGATATTCCTCACCGAAATGCTAAATCCTGATGACGACAAACACTTTGGATTTGAGCCCAATGCCCGGCAAATGCTCGCCATAATCCTCATGCTTGATCGCAACTATGCCTTGATCAACGAGTTGGGTTAAGGCGGCTTCAAAGCGGGGGTCTTCTAACGTGTGATCATTAAGCGAAAACACCAGCAAGCCGCCTGTGCTGAGCAAATCTGCCAGCCGTGCAATCGTCTCTGCCGGCATATGGCCAGTGGCAATAACGCCGATAGCCGCCAGATGCTGATATGTGCCAGTCGAAAAAGGAAAAGGTGATTGCAGATCAGCTTGCCAGAGCTCGCGGTAAATGCCCTTACTCGCCGCCTTATCAAGCATGGCTTGTGATAAATCAGACCCGTCAATCACCGAAAACCCAACATCTCGCAGAGCCAGCCCCGAAATGCCTGTCCCGCATCCAATATCAAGAATAGGAGCAGATGGATCAGCCGCATGCGCCGCCAGCGCATGCGCACATCGGACAGGTGTTATATAACCATTGGCTGAAATCTCATCATCATAGGTCTGCGCCCAATCATCATAGAATCGCCGCGCATCATCGGTTGTGTTGATCCGATAAGCATGATCAAGAAAATCAGTTTGCTTATGCGCAGGCATATTGATCACCCTATCCCTATGCGGCCATATAATAATAAAATGCTATCTTAATTTAGAAAGCCATTGCAACAGATAAATCATATGCTTGACCACAGCAGAGGCAGAAGTTGATAAGACGGTAACTCCTAAAAGCCGCAAGCGGCCCACTTGTCCAGTAGTGGTAGTGTGGACATATATTTGATCAAAAAACCAGTGTCCGCCACTCATGCCCCCCATCACCAAAACCACACAGTCAATCCCCAACGCATAGATCATATTGATATGGCGGGGATATGGTAATATGGTAAGGCTTTAATTGTTGATGAGTGCGTTGTTCATATGACATATCTGGTATCCCCCACCATAAGAGACTTGACCGCACCGCCAGTTGCTCAGGTACAAGAATGGATTGATCAGTATCAGGGTAATGCCCCCATGATTGATTTATCGCAGGCAGTTCCGGGCTATCCGCCGCATGCTGATGTGAAAGCAGCATTGGCTGAAATGGCGGATCAAGATGATGTCTTTAGCTATGGTGCTATTGAAGGCGAGCCGCAGCTCCGGCAAGTCTATGCCGAACATATTAGCCAGCTTTACAGCACAGCTATCAGCGCTGATCAGGTGCTGATTTCATCAGGCTGTAATCAAGCCTTTATTTTCGCCATGATGAGCATCGCCAAGGCTGGGGATAATATCCTACTGCCCGAGCCAAGTTATTTTAATCATACATCTAGCTTGACCATGCTGGGGATGACGGCGATTGGTATTGCTGGTGATCCCGCACGGCGATTTCTGCCTGATGTTGCCGATTTTGAAAAAGCCATCACACCAGCGACACGCGGCATTGCCGTGGTCAGCCCAAACAACCCGACCGGAACGCACTATCCTGATGAACTGCTAAACGATCTCTATCAGTTATGCAAACGGCATGATCTGGCGTTAATAATTGATGAAACCTATCGGGATTTTTGTGATCTTGATGTGGTGCGTCCGCATGGCTTGTTTGATCATCCTGATGCGCTGGATACGGTGATCCAGCTTTATAGTTTCTCGAAAGCCTATTGCTTGCCCGGATATAGGCTAGGTGCGGTCACGGCACATGAAAACACCATTGCTGAGATGGCAAAAATTACTGACAATATTCAGATATGCGCGCCGCGTCTTGGTCAACTGGTTCTTAGCCGTGTGATCCCACATCTGGCTGATTGGCGGCACGAAAACCGCATGGAAATTGCGGCGCGGCGATCTGCTTTTCGGACGGTTTTTGAAACACTGCGAGATTGGTCAATTAGCAGTGATGGTGGCTATTTTGGATTTGTTCGCCATCCCTATTCCGACCGAACCAGCGCCAATGTAGCGGCAGTATTAATGCGCCAGACAGGTGTCTTGACGATCCCCGGTGGATTTTTTGGAAGCGCCTATGATGATCATTTGCGCTTTGCCTTTGCGAATGCTGATATTGCGGCGATTTCTAGTCTGCCTGAACGGTTGATGAGCATGTTGGTCTAAGAAGGAAGCCTGCCTATGCCTCATAATCCATCTCTGCAAATGATTTTGCGTAGCTTCTTAGCGCTCGGTCTGACCAGCTTTGGCGGGCCGGTCGCCCATATCGGATATTTTCGCCGGCTGTTTGTTGAGCAACGCCAGTGGATTTCATCTGACGCGTTTCAATCGCTGTTTGGCTTATGCCAGATGCTGCCGGGGCCAAGCTCTAGCCAGCTTGGTTTTGCGCTTGGGTTGCGTTGGGGCGGGCTTGCTGGCGGCTGTCTGGCGTTTATTGGCTTCACCTTGCCATCGGCTATGATTATGATTGGCTTTGGTTATGGGCTGGTCAATTTTGGGGCTGATCTGGATCGTCTTATTGATGCCCTGAAACTGGTGACTGCGGCGGTGGTTTTGCATGCGGTTTTTGGAATGGCGCGCGGCTTTGCGCTTGGCATGTTCACATCACTATTTGCTTTCGCCATGATGGGAATTGCGCTGTTTCTCAATATGCCGTTTTTGCATCCTCTCTTTATTTTGATCTTTGGATTTATGGGGTTTCTATTGCTGGCAGATCAGCCACCCCGTCATGATATGCAAGCTGATCAATATTCATCTAATGCCCCTTATCGCTCACAGCTGATGCCGCTTATCTGGTTATGGCTTTTTGCGGCGTTGCTGGCAGGGATGTTGCTGATGGCGCATCTCATGCCGGATAGTATCTGGTTTGCGTTGAGCCAGTTTTATTTGGCAGGGTCATTGGTATTTGGTGGCGGTCATGTTGTTTTGCCGTTACTGCAAGCATCGGTGGTGGAAACTGAGCTGGTATCATTGGCGGATTTCCTCGCTGGATATGGCATGGCACAGGTTATCCCCGGCCCGTTATTTACCTTTGGTGGTTTTTTGGGTGCGGTTATGGGCACTAATATGGGCGCAGGCTTGGGCGCGGGCACAGGCACAGGTATGGGTGCAATCTGGCTAGGCGTGCTGACTATGCTGACGCTGTTCCTGCCATCATTTCTGCTGTTGCTAGGGGTTTTGCCATTTTGGGACAGATGGATGCAATCACGCCGTTTTCGCGCTGCCCTAGCCGGAATTAATGCGGCGGTTGTGGGGCTTTTAGCGGCGGTGCTGATTGATCCAATTTTAATGTCTGCCATTCATAACAGCTTTGATGCACTTATCGTCATCGCTGGATTTCTGGTGCTGATATCGGCACGTCTCAACACCGGTATTGTTGTTCTCGGGCTTGTTCTAGCTGGCTGGTTTATCTAGATGAACAGCCTGGTGAATAGCTGATGCCATGAGATATTTTAACGCTGTTTATGCTGCCAGTCGGATGCGGCATAAGGCGTGAGATTAACAGGCGCCAAGGGCTGCCGGCCGAGAATAAAATCTGCCGCTTTTTCGCCAACCATAATCGACGGCGCGTTAAGATTGCCATTGGTGATCTGCGGGAAGATTGAGCTGTCTGCCACCCTTAATCCATCAACACCAATAACACGGCATTCGGGATCAACCACCGCTAACGGATCATTGGCTCTGCCCATGCGCATGGTTCCGCAAGGATGATAGGCGCTTTCGGCATGCTCACGAATAAAATCATCAATCCCGTCATCACTGGTGACATCATTGCCGGGCTGAATCTCATCACCGCGAAAGGCATCCATTGCTGGCATCGACAGAATCTCACGGCCGAGGCGAATGCAACGGCGAAACTCAATCCAGTCATCATCATGCGACATATAATTAAACTTGATCTCTGGCGCGGATGAAATGTCGCTATTGCGGATATGCACATGGCCGCGTGATTTAGACCGCATGGGGCCGATATGCATTTGAAAGCCATGGCCTTCTGACGCCCCTTTACCATCATAGCGGATAGCCCCAGGCAGGAAATGGAACTGAATATCCGGATAGGATATGCCTTTATCAGAGCGAATGAAGCCAAGCGTCTCAAACTGATTGCTGGCACCAAGACCCGACCGGCTAAGCAGCCAGCGCAGCCCGATCATACCCTTAGAAAATACGTTTAAATGTTTATTCAGCGTGATCGGCTGCAAGCATTTGACCTGAAAATAGACTTCGAGATGATCTTGTAGATTGCCGCCAACACCTTGCCTATCAGCGATCACGTCTACCCCTGCCGCTTGCAACACCTGTCCCGGCCCAATGCCAGAGCGTTGCAAGATTTGCGGGCTGTTAATCGCCCCTGCGGCAACAATAATCTCGCGCTTGGCGCGGGCTGTCATGGTCTGCCCATGACGCTGAAAAGTGACGCTTTCAGCACGGCCATTGCTGATATTGATCTTTTCGACCAAAGCGCCTTTGATGAGCTGAACGCCATGATGCTTGATCGCTGGCTTGAGATAGGCATTAGCCGCCGACCACCGCTGGCCTTTCCAGATAGTCATATCGGCTGGCCCAAAACCTTCTTGGCGATGGCCGTTATAATCAGCGGTGGCGGCGTATCCGGCTTCTTCTGCGGCCTTGACAAAGGCATCATGCAAGGGGTTTCGGCGACTGCCGCGGGTGACATGAAGTGGCCCATCAACACCGCGAAAACCGGCATCTTCAAAGCCTTCAGTATGACCGCCCTCATGCCAGTGTTCCATGCGCCTGAAATAGGGCAGAACATCGGCATAGCCCCATCCTGTTGCGCCACTAGCCTCCCAATTGGCGTAATCTTCGGCATGGCCGCGGACATAAATCATACCATTAATGGAGGATGAACCGCCGATAACTTTGCCCCTTGGACAGACAAGCCGCCGGTTATTTAATGTCGCCTCAGGTTCAGCCAGATAGCCCCAATCATAGCGTTTCATATTCATCGGATAGGATAGCGCGGCGGGCATCTGGATAAAGGGGCCAATATCTGTGCCGCCATATTCCAGCACTAAGACAGAGCGGGTTTTATCCTCCGACAGCCGATATGCCATTGCTGATCCAGCCGAGCCAGAGCCTATAATGATGTAATCGACATCAGCAAGCTGTTCCGTCATGCGGCTAACCGGTTGGCATGAAATGCCACATGATCAGCCATAAAACTGGCGACAAAATAATAGGAATGATCATATCCCGGATGTTGGCGCAGGGTCAGTGGAATACCGGTATCTTCGGCGGCCTTGGCCAGCAGATGCGGTTTCAAATGCTCATCAAGAAAACTATCAGCGAGCCCCTGATCGACCAGGATATCACCATCCCAGCCCCGTGTAGCCATAAGCGCGGCGGCATCATGTTCCAGATGCGCTGCGTTATCATCCCCCAGATAGGCAGGCAAAACATTCTGCCCCCAGCCGCTTTCGGTCGCCGCCGATATTGGCGCAAATGCCGATACTGATCGGAACAGATGCGGATGCTTCATGGCTAGCGTTAAGGCACCATGGCCACCCATAGAATGTCCCGTCACCCCCATTGCTGGCATGTCTGTGCTATCTATGCCTAATGTCGCAGCAATCAGCGCAGGCAATTCCTCGGTGACATAGCGGTCCATCGCAAAATGTGGTGCCCATGGCGCCACCGTTGCGGTCAGATAAAATCCGGCACCTTGCCCTAGCCAGTAATCAGGACTATCCGCCACATTGTCACCACGCGGCGAGGTATCAGGAAAGACAATGGCCATGTTATGTGTGGCAGCGGCGGCTTGCGCTCCGGCCTTGGTGGCGGCGTTTTCCCATGTGCAGGTTAAGCCCGATAGATAGATCAGAACGCTATCAGGGCGGCCGCCTTCGGGGATAAATATCGCCCAATCCATTGAACATTGTGTGATAGTGCTGTCATGACGGATAACACGATGCGTGCCGCCCATCATTTGGGTTTCTGCTATGGTTTGCATGTTGATTGCCTTAATAAGGGTCTGCGACCACTAAAACACGACTACTGAGCGGATGCTTTTGCCTTCATGCATCAGATCAAAGGCAGAATTAATATCTTCCAGTGGCATGGTGTGGGTGATCATTGGATCAATTTGAATCTTATTATCCATGTACCAATCTACAATTTTTGGGACATCGGTGCGGCCACGCGCGCCGCCAAATGCGGTGCCGCGCCATGATCGACCAGTCACCAGCTGAAACGGCCGTGTACTAATTTCCTGCCCGGAGCCAGCAACCCCGATAATAATCGATTCGCCCCAGCCTTTATGACAGCATTCCAGTGCTGTCCGCATGACATTGGTGTTGCCGATACATTCAAAACTGTAATCAGCGCCGCCACCAGTCAGCTCAACCAAATGCGCGACCAGATCGCCAGATACCTCATTCGGATTGACAAAATGCGTCATGCCGAATTGCTCACCCCAAGATTTTTTGTCGTTATTAAGATCAACCCCAACAATCATATTGGCGCCAATCAGCTTTAGCCCTTGGATAACATTAAGCCCGATGCCGCCAAGCCCAAAGACAACAGCGTTACAGCCGGCCTCTGCCTTAGCAGTATTAATAACCGCACCAATGCCAGTGGTAACCCCGCAGCCAATATAACAGACCTTATCAAATGGTGCCGCCTGATTAATCTTGGCAAGCGCAATTTCAGGCAGAACCGTATGATTAGCAAAGGTGGATGTGCCCATATAATGGAAAATCGGTTTGCCATTCATCGAAAACCGTGATGTGCCATCAGGCATCAGCCCTTGGCCTTGGGTTGTCCGGATCGCCTGACATAGGTTGGTTTTAGGATGCAGACAATAATCACATTCGCGGCATTCCGGCGTATAGAGAGGGATGACATGATCACCGGGTTTGAGCGAGGTAACGCCAGCCCCTATTTCGAGAACAACACCAGCGCCTTCATGCCCCAGAATGGCAGGAAAGATACCTTCGGGGTCAGCACCTGATAAAGTAAACTCATCAGTATGGCAAATCCCTGTGGCTTTAATTTCCACCAGAACTTCACCTGCTTTAGGGCCCTCAAGATCAACTTCCATAATCTCAAGCGGCTTCCCAGCCTCTAGCGCGACGGCTGCACGAGTTTTCATGTTCCTCTCCATAAATTAAAAATGCATATCATTATCTGAAATGAGGATAATATGGGGTTGCGCCTATATGCAAGCCCCGAAGATGAATATTAGTCTGATTTCTCACCTGTATATTTTCAGCCCTTTGGCTTGACCTTACAGCCAAAATTACGGGATATATGGCAATGAACTGATGAAAGTATGGTCATGTTGAGTTTTGAAGAATGGCTGATCCTGACATTAACCTGCTTAGCGGGCGCGGCAAGCCCGGGGCCTAGTGTCGTTGTCTTGATCCGCAGCGTCACCAGCACTGGCGTCATGGCCGGGGTGATGTTCGGGCTCGCGCATGGCTTCGGGATACTGATTTATGCCGGGCTTGTGTCAATAGGGCTGGCGTCTTTGCTGTTATTTTCGCCGCTTCTGTTTATCTCTATTCAGGTGGTTGGTGTTGGCTTCTTGATTTGGATTGGGGCTAATATGATCAGGGCAGGATTAGCGGCGCCAGACCCGCTTGCTCCAGAGCCGCTTGCTCCTGCCTCACCATATAATAGTCCTCATACATCTGATCTGCTGGCGCCTCACCCGTATTGGCAACATGCCAGAGATGGGTTTTTGATTGCCTTCCTTAACCCTAAAGTGGCTGTATTTTTTAGCGCTGTCTTTAGCCAATTTCTAACGGCAGGTCAGCCTATATTAATGCGCGTTCAGATGACGGCGACAGCCTGGGCAGTTGATACCTTATGGTATATTCTGCTGGCATTTATTCTTGGCTTGCCGATAATTTTGCGGTGGTTTCGGCAATATGCTAATCGCATTAACTTAATCATGGGATGTGTATTGATTATTTTGGCATCTGTGATAGCTATCTCGTTGGTTGCTTAAGTTTTACTTTCAGGTGAAATGGGCTTTTGTTGCGGTCTGCATCAGGCTATGATGTGAGATCAAAATTAAACAATATATAAGGGGTAAGGCGATGACCTTTAAGGCGCTATTGCTAACATGCGAAGACGATGCAAAACCGGTTGCTAGTCTGACCGAATTAACCGATGCCGACTTGCCTGATGGTGATGTTATTGTTGATGTTACCTATTCAGGGCTGAATTATAAGGATGGCATGTGTCTCAATGGGTTAGGGCGGCTTGTTCGCGCCTATCCCCATGTCGCTGGCATTGATATGGCCGGTATTGTGCGTGACTCCAACGATGACAGATATAAAGCTGGCGATGAAGTCATTTTGACTGGCTGGCGTGTTGGAGAGGTTTGGTGGGGTGGATTTGCTGAGCGCGCCTCGGTTAAGGCAGATTGGTTATTGCCTATGCCTGAAGGTTTTACCGCCAAAACTGCGATGGCTGTGGGGACAGCCGGGGTGACGGCTATGCAGGCTATTATGGCACTCGAAGATGCTGGCATAACGCCTGATGCTGGGCCTGTTTTAGTCACTGGAGCAACTGGCGGTGTCGGGTCTATCGCGGTGCAATTGCTGGCACGGCGCGGCTATCAGGTTGCGGCGGTTAGCGGCAAGCCAAATGCTGACGCCTTTTTGAAGCCACTTGGCGCTAGCGAAGTCTTGCCACGTGATGAGTTTGAGCCGAATAATCGACCGCTTGAGAGCGCCCGTTGGGCAGGCGCCATAGATAATGTAGGCGGTGATATGCTGTCGCGTATTTTGGCTCAGGTTAAATATGGCGGGGCTGTCGCGATTGTTGGAAATGCTGGAAGTAATGATATTAAAACAACAAATGTTCCGTTCATGTTGCGTGGTATTAGTATGCTTGGCATAGACAGTGTTATGCAGCCAAATGAGAGGCGGCAAGCGGTTTGGGCGGAATTAGCAAAAACCCTGGATGCTGATCAATTTGCTTCGGTGATTTCTTCTATCTCACTGGCTGATCTTCCCGAATATGGGAATAAAATACTAAATGGTAATATCAGCGGCCGCACCGTCGTTGATTTGTCGCTGTAAATATAATTTGTTTTTCGTTGAGGTATAGTATGTCTTTTTCTATCGCCATAGGGCCACGTATTCGTAAATCCCCTTTCTTTGACAAAACAGTTGCGGCGGGTGTGACGCATTTTTCCACTTACAATCATATGTATATGCCAGTCAATTATGGTGATCCATTGGCAGAATATGATCGGCTGATTAATCATGTTGATATTCGTGATGTGTCGGTTCAGCGTCAGGTTCGGCTTAAAGGCCCGGATGCTATGCACCTCGCGCAATTACTGACGCCACGCAATTTGACTAATTTGCAGATTGGTAAAGGTGTCTATATGCCGATCTGTAACAGTAAAGGGACATTGGTAAATGATCCCGTGTTATTGCGGTTATCTGATGATGAATTATGGCTGTCTATTGCTGATAATGATACGCTGATGCTGGCTGAGGGATTTGTCTGTGCGCTTGGATTAGATGTTGATGCGTCAGAGCCGGATGTGTCACCATTGGCTGTTCAAGGCCCTAAATCACATTATCTGGCGCGTGATTTGTTGGGTGAGGCACCATTGCGGTTGAGCTATTTCGGGTTTTATGAAACTGAATTAGAGGGCATACCGCTGGTTGTGGCGCGTTCAGGATGGAGCAAGCAAGGTGGTTATGAGTTTTATTTGCGTGATGGGTCGAAAGGCCATCAGCTCTGGGATTTGGTCATGGAAGCTGGCAAGCCATACCAAATTGGGCCCGGAGCACCCAATTATATCGAACGTGTGGAAAGCGGGATCATTTCGGTTAATGCCGATACGGATGAGCATTCTAATCCATTTGAATTGGGGCTTGGCGGCATCTGTGATCTGGATCAGGAGGCTGAGTTTATTGGTAAAGCAGCGCTCAAGAAAATTAAAGCGGAAGGCGTTAAGCGTGGTTTCTGTGGCATTTTTATGGATGGTGCCCCATTTTCATCTACCAATGAAAACCCTTGGCCAATCTCACTCAATGGTCAATTTGTTGGCTATGCAACGGCGGCCGCATATTCGCCGCGTTTGGATAAAAATATTGCTGTCTGTCTCATGTCTAATGAAGGCATTGCGGCAGGCTCTGATCTGGTTGTTGAAACCAGTTATGGAACACGTCAGGCAACAGCCACTAGCCTGCCATTTATTCCACCATCAACCAAAGTGCCAAGCGAGCTTTTATTATGAGCAAATCATTCGGATTTGATACATTAGGATTACACGCCGGATTTACGCCGGATGATAGGCATGGATCACGCGCTGTGCCTATCCATCAGACAACATCTTATATGTTTCATGATACCGAACATGCCGCCGCGCTCTATAATCTTGAGGTTGGTGGGCATCTCTATACACGGATTTCAAATCCGACGATTGGCGTTCTTGAAAATCGCATGGCAGCGCTTGATGAAGGGGTGGCGGCGGTGGCGGTGGCAACTGGCATGTCGGCGGTATTTCTGTCGGTGCTGGCGTTATGCTCACAAGGTGATCATATTGTCGCATCATCGCAAATGTATGGCGGCAATATTAATCTGCTTGAACATACCATGTCGCGTTTTGGCGTCACCACTAGTTTTGTTGATCCAACCGATCATGATGCTATTGCGGCGGCTATCCAGCCCAATACAAAAATGGTCTTTGGTGAGGTTATTGGCAATCCTGGACTTGATGTTATGGATATATCAGCAGTTGCAGAGATTGCCCATGCGGCAGGAGTGCCGCTGGTTATTGATGCGACGCTTAACACGCCTTACCTGATGAAGCCGCTGAAGCATGGGGCAAATATTGTTATTCACTCTCTGACAAAATGGATTGGTGGCCATGGGGTTGCTATGGGCGGCATCATTGTTGATGGCGGCAATTTTGATTGGGGGCAGAATGATCGCTTTCCGACCTTAACCCAGCCGCATTTTGCCTTTCAAGAGGTTAATCTGTGGGAAGAGTTTGGCCCTGCTGCGTTTTCCATGCGGGTGCGCAGTGAGGGCATGTATAATATCGGCCCAACATTAAGCCCAATGAATGCCTTTCATATCTTGCAAGGTCTGGAAACGTTAGGCATGCGGATGGAACGGCACATGGCTAACACCAATGCGCTGCTGGAGTTTCTCAAAAACCATGATGGCGTGGCCTGGGTTAATCACCCTAGTCTTGCTGATCATCCTTGCCATGATATCGCGATGCGGCAAATGCCAAAAGGTGCAGGATCGATTATCACGATGGGCATAAAAGGCGGGCGCAAGGCCAGTCAGGCCTTTATTGAGAAAGTTGAGCTGGCCTCTCATCTGGCTAATGTTGGTGATGCGAGAACCTTGGTTATTCATCCCGGCAGCACAACGCATTCGCATATTTCAGCCGATGCCATGAAAGCGGCCGGATTAACCGATGACTTGATCCGCATCTCTGTTGGATTGGAAGACATTAACGATATTAAGGCGGATTTTGATCGTGCTATTAAAATAGCCCAAAAAATTGATCAGCAAAAACACGCCACCAAAGGTGCATAGACCATGCAGGTATTAATCAATAATGTTAATACTTTTGTTTCAACAGGTGGTAGGAAAGCAGATAAAGATGCCCCTTGTTTGCTGTTCATTCATGGCAGTGGTCAAACCCATCTGACATGGCTGTTACAAGCGCGCTTTTTTGCCAATCGAGGCTGGTCAGTACTGGCGCCAGATTTGCCTGGCCATGGCTTAAGTAAGGGCGAGGCTCTGAGCAGCATTGAGGATATGGCAGATTGGTGTCATGACCTTATTATCGTGGCAGGCCATCATAAGGTGACTGTTATCGGCCATTCACAAGGCGGGCTGGTAGCATTAGAACTTGCCCGACGTCATCCCAATGTTGTTGCTGGAATAGGTCTAATTGCGCTGGCAACGGCTATCCCGGTTAACCCGCAACTGATCACAATGGCAGAGGATACTGAGCCAGCGGCATTTGATGCTATGGTGACATGGGGGCATGGCCGCGATGGGGCATTTCATGATCATCCGATGCCGGGGAATAGCCACCTGCATATGGGCACGCGCATCATGGCGAGCAATCCCAAGGGCGTTTTAGCGACCGACCTCAAGGCATGTGCCGCCTACACAGAGGGTGAGACCGCAGCAGCCAGCATTACGCAGCCAGCTATGATCATTCTGGCGCGTGATGATCGGATGACGCCATGGAAACAAGGTCAGGGGCTGGCTAAAGCGATTGCCCATGCTAATTTGGTAACCATAGAAAATGCTGGTCACATGCTGCCAGTGGAACGCGGTGATGATGTCAATAAAGCCTTGCGCCATTTATTTGAACAGACAGGAGCATAGCCATCCATGATGAGTAATTTTTCGGATATTCCCTTTTCTTCTATTGCGGTTATTGGCGCCGGTACAATGGGTAGTGCAATAGCTGGCCAGATTGCTAATGCGGGGCTGGACGTATTGTTGCTGGATATGCCTGATGATGATGCCGAGGAGGTTAACCGTCGCAGTGTTGATGCGGTAGAACGGCTCAAGAAATCTGATCCGCCAGCATTGTTTTCAAAATCCTGTGCGGAGCGCATTCAGACCGGAAATATCCGTGATGACATGGCAAAACTTGCTGATGCTGACTGGATTATTGAGGCGGTGGTCGAACGCTTAGATATTAAGAAAACGCTGTATAAGCAATTGGCGGAGGTTATCCCCAGCGATGCGGTGGTCACATCAAACACGTCTACAATTCCTATCAAGGTTCTGGTTGAAGATATGGATGCGGAATTCCGCCGCCGTTTTGCCATCACGCATTATTTTAATCCTGTCCGCTATATGCGGCTGCTGGAATTGGTTGAAGGCGAAGATACCGACCCCGCCATTATGGCAAGACTAAAGGATATGAATGATCGCGTTCTCGGTAAGGGTGTTGTGCAGTGCCGTGATACGCCGGGCTTTCTGGGCAATCGCGTTGGGGTTTATGCGCTTCAGGTTGGGCTTGCCGAAGCTTACGCTCAAGGCATATCACTTGAACATGCTGATGCCGTGATGGGGCGGCCAATGGGTATCCCAAAAACTGGCGTCTTTGGGCTGTATGATCTGATCGGTGTTGATCTGATGTCTGATGTGGTGGCAACACTGGCAACAATCCTGCCTGCTGATGATGCTTTCCATGCGGTTGGTGAAACGCAGAATCCAGTGGCAGGTATCATTGCCTCAATGCTGGCAGATGGTCATAAAGGCGATAAATCTGGTGGCGGCTTCTATCGCCAAGAACGCGCCCAGATGCTTGATCTGGCTAGTGGTAAATTGGTCAATACAGGTGATCATCCGTCAGCCTTAATTGATAAGGCAAATGCTGTTATGGCGGCAGGTGATGATGCGCTTGTCTTAATGATAAGCCCGCCTGACGATGAAGCGGATGCCCCGTTAGTTCAATTTGCGCGGCGGGTTCTGGGTAAGGTATTTGCCTATGCCGCGTCTCTAATTCCGAGTGTCACCACCACCCCGCAAGATATTGATGACGCCATGAAACTAGGATTTAACTGGCAAAAAGGCCCGTTTGAGATGATGGATGTCATCGGTCATGACACCGTCAGGGCAATGATCGCTGAGGCTGATATGACGCCCCCACCAGTGCTGGCGGCCGGGAATCTGGACATGTTTTATCAACCCAAAGATGGCGCGTTGCTGGTTGCCTCTTATGATCAATCCATGCAGGCGCCAGATATGCAGGCGGTAAACTTGCCGCCACGGACAATTCGTTTTCATATGTTGCGGCGCTGTTTGACCCCGCTTCAGCGCAACAAGGCGGCTAGCCTTTATGCTCTTGAAGGCGATATTCGGCTAGTTGAGTTCCATTCCAAAGCGAATGCCTTGACCGATGAATCGATGGAAATTGTTGCGGCGGCGGCGGCTGATCATGGCCGCGGAATAATTATCCATAATGATGCTCAGCATTTTTCAGCAGGCGTCGATTTAACCGCCGTTCTCGCATTGATCCGCGACCAAGACTGGTCAGGAATTGATGCGTTTTTAACTCGTTTTCAGGATGCTGTCGCGGCCATGCGTGATGCGCCTGTGCCGGTGATAGCGGCACCATCAGGGCTGGCGATTGGTGGCGGCTTTGAGGTGATTGTTCATGCGGATGAAGTGATTGCACATGGTAATTCGGTATTTGGTTTGGTTGAGGCGGCGGTGGGTGTTGTTCCCGGCGGCGGCGGCGTTAAAGAAACGATGCGGCGATGGCTGGATGCAACAAATGATCCGGCAGAAGCGGCATGGAAAACATGGATGCAAATTGGCTATGCCCGAACCGGAACAAGCCCCGAGGAAAGCGCAAAGATGCAATATTTCCTGCCTCACCGTGATCACATGGAAATGAACCGTGATAAGCTCTTGGCTAGTGCGATGGAACGTATTGCCGCTATCCACGGTAAGGGCTACAAGCAAGCTGCCGCCCCCGAACTAACATTGCCGGGTGCAGGATTGCGCCAAAAAATGTCGGAGTTTATGGATAAGGGCATAGCCGATGGGATGTTTTTCCCACATGATAAAACCGTCGCTATGGCGGTCGCTAGTATTGTTGTCAGCGATACAGATGCGCCCGAAACGGTATCCGAGAAAGCGATGTTTGCACGAGAAAGGCGGGCTTTTATAGGCCTCGCCAAATCACAAGAAACCCTAGAGCGTATTGCCATGCTGATGGAAAAGGGGCAATCTATTAGAAACTAGGGCTATTAGAAACTAAGGTTATAAGAAACTAATTAAGAGGATAGTAACATGACTAATCCATATGATGATTTTCCGGCGGTGCAAGCAAATTACGTTCCTCTGTCGCCATTGTCATTTTTGCCGCGGGCGGCATCAATCTATCCTCATGGTGACGCGATTATCCACGGCAAGCGGCGCTATTCATGGAGCGAGACTTTCGCCAGATGCCGGCGTTTAGCGACAGGTCTGAACGCCATCGGTATCAGCAAAGGCGATACGGTTTCTATTATTTGCCCAAATATCCCTGAAATGGTGGAGGCTCATTTTGGTGTGCCTGCTAGTGGTGGTGTCCTCAATGCTATTAACACGCGGCTTGATGCTGAAACTATTGCTTATATCCTGACCCATAGCGGATGTAAGGTGTTGCTGGTTGATCAAGAGTTTGCTGAGACAGCGACTGAGGCGCTTGCCGCTATGGATGCCGCAGATGCTGGCGCGATTACGGTGATTGATATTATCGACAGCGAATATGGCGGCGATGTTGCACCTATTGGAAAATATGATTATGAGGCGTTGCTGGCGAAAGGCAATGTCAGCGATCCGTGGCGGTTGCCTCAAAATGAATGGGATGCAATGACGCTGAATTACACCTCTGGCACAACTAATCGGCCGAAAGGCGTGGTGTATCATCATCGCGGCGCCTATCTTTTATCCAAAGGAACGGCGAGTGACTGGTTTGTTGCCAAACGCCCACGCTATCTGGCGCTCGTCCCATTATTCCATTGTAATGGCTGGGGGCATAGCTGGACAATGGCGGCGATTGGCGGAACGATTATTGGTGCGCGTACGGTTTCTGCGAAAGTCATTTTTGATGCGATTGCTGACAATGGGGTGACGCATTTTGGCGGCGCTCCTATCGTTCTATCCATGATTATCAATGCTGATGCTGCTGATAAGCGGCCTATCCCTGAAGGCATTCAAGTCATAACGGCTGGCGCGCCGCCGCCGCCTGCGGTCATCACCCAGATGGAGGCATTAGGATTTGAAGTCACCCATGTCTATGGGCTGACCGAAACATATGGTCATGTGACGATGAATGTCTGGCATGATGAATGGGATCAAGATAGCAGTAAAAACCGTGATCTATTGCTCGCTCGGCAAGGCGTTGCTATGTCTTTTCTTGAGCATCAAGATGTCGTTAATACAGAAACGATGGAGCCTGTGCCGGCAGATGGTGAGACGATCGGAGAGATCGTCTCTCGCGGGAATACCGTAATGAAGGGATATTTCTAAAATCATGAGGCAACAGACGAAGCCTGTAAGGGTGGGGATTTCCATTCTGGTGATGGAGCG
>JADHOM010000028.1 GCA_016778985.1 Alphaproteobacteria bacterium
ATAACATTGCGATGACAGCGACGCTGATTACACCAATTGCTATGGAAGAAGGCTTGCGCTTCGCTATCCGCGAAGGTGGCCGTACCGTAGGCGCCGGTGTCGTCTCGGCTATCGTCGAATAAGTGAATACATATATCGGCAGGTTTATGACCTGCCGATTGCTTTAGGTAGTAAAGGTCGTAAGGATAAATATTATGCTGGATAATCAAAATATTCGAATAAGACTGAAAGCGTTCGATCATCGAATTCTTGATCAGTCAACGGCTGAAATTGTCAGCACGGCCAAGCGGACAGGCGCTCAGGTATGTGGGCCTATTCCACTGCCAACGTCTATTCGCCGTTTTACTGTTAACCGCTCTCCACATATTGATAAAAAGAGCCGTGAGCAGTTTGAGATGCGGACACATAAGCGTCTGCTTGATATTATTGATCCTACACCACAAACCGTTGATGCGCTTATGAAGCTCGATCTGGCTGCTGGTGTTGATGTTGAGATTAAACTCTAAGGAAGGGTAAGCTGATGCGTTGCGGAACTATAGCGCGCAAAATTGGAATGACCCGTGTGTTTGCAGAAGACGGCACACATGTTCCGGTAACTGTGCTTAAACTGGATAATTGCCAAGTCACTCAGGTGCGTGATGCCCATCGTGATGGCTATGTCGCTGTTCAAATCGGTGCAGGATCGCGCAAGGTAAAAAATATTACTAAAGCTGATCGTGGTCAGTTTGCTAAGGCTAATGTTGAGCCAAAGGCAAAACTCGCTGAGTTTCGTGTCAGCGAAGATGCCTTAGTGGAGGTTGGATCAATGATCGGTGCTAACCATTATGTCCCCGGTCAGAAAATCGACGTTGCTGGTACAAGCCAAGGTAAAGGCTTTGCTGGTGCCATGAAGCGCCATAACTTTGCTGGTCTGCGGGCTAGCCATGGTGTCTCTATCTCTCACCGTTCACACGGCTCGACGGGTGCTAACCAAGACCCCGGTAAAGTCTGGAAAGGCAAAAAGATGGCAGGCCATATGGGTGCTGAACGTGTCACTACCCAAAACCTAGAAGTGTTTTCTGTCATGCCTGATGAAGGTCTTATTCTCGTTAGAGGCGCTGTACCAGGCTCTAAGAATGGCTATGTGCTGGTCAGTGACGCGATTAAAGCCAAGCGTCCTGATGATGCTCCTTTCCCAGCTGGATTAGTAGCTGATATTGTTGCCGCCAGCGAAGAAGCAAAAGCTGAAGAAGCAAAAGCGGAAGATGCGCCAGTTGCAGATGCAACAGCAGAAGCCGCCCCAGAAGCCGCCCCAGAAGCAGTAGAAGCAGCAGCAGCAGAAGCAGCAGCAGAAGAAGATAACGCCGTTGAAACGCCAGAAGCTGATGCTGACGGCGAGGCAAAGGAGTAATGGTCATGAAATTATCGGTCAAAACTCTCGAAAATAAAGCAGCAGGTGACGTCACTATCAATGATAATGTCTTTGGTATTGAGCCACGCGGCGATATCATGGCACGTGTCGTTAATTGGCAATTAGCCAAGCGCCGTGCGGGTACACATCGTGTTAAAATCCGTTCTGAAATCGCTCTTACTGGCGCTAAGATGGGTCGTCAAAAGGGTTCTGGTCGGGCGCGTCACGGTGCTGCCTCAAGTAACATTTTTCGTGGTGGCGGTGTTGTTCATGGCCCCGTTGTTCGGGATCATGGATTTTCGCTTCAAAAGAAAGTCCGCAAGCTTGGTTTGATTTCCGCTCTATCGACAAAGGCGCGTGAGGGCAAACTGATTATCCTTGATAAGCTTGCCTCTGATGGCAAAACTGCAACTTTGAAAACCAAGCTCGCAAAATGCGGCATTGCTAATGCGCTTATTATTGGTGGTGCTGAGATTGATGATAAGTTTAGCCGTGCAGCAAGTAATATTCCGATGCTTGATGTGCTGCCGCAACAAGGCATTAACGTCTATGATATTTTGCGCCGCGATACCCTTGTTTTGACAAAGGATTGCGTCGCCCATTTGGAGGAGCGTTTGTCATGAGCATCCGTCCACGTAAAAGAGAAACAGTCACCATGAGTGATAACAAGGCGTATGAGACGATCTTGCGTCCGATCATCACTGAAAAAGCAACCATGCTCTCAGAGCAGAATAAGGTTGGTTTTGTGGTTCCTCTTTCTGCCACTAAATTGGAAATTAAAGCCGCTGTTGAGAAGCTTTATAACGTCAAGGTTGAGTCTGTTAATACCTCTATCTTAAAAGGCAAAACCAAGCGTTTTCGTGGTATTCTAGGCAAGCGTATTGATCAAAAGAAGGCATTTGTCACTTTGGCTGAAGGTCAGTCTGTTGACATGATGCAAGGAGTCTAGTTCTATGGCGCTGAAGAAATATAACCCAACGTCACCTGGCCAGCGTAACCTAGTAACGGTTGATCGCAGTGACCTTTATAAGGGCAAGCCAGTTAAGAAACTTACCCAAGGTCTGACGAAGACTGGTGGCCGTAATAATTCTGGCCATATTACGTCATGGCAAAAAGGTGGTGGGCATAAGCGGCGCTATCGGATGGTTGATTTCAAGCGCTCCAAGCGTGATATTGAGGGCGTCATTGAGCGCATTGAATATGACCCTAACCGCACTGCTTTTATTGCTCTGGTGAATTATGCTGATGGTGAGCAGGGCTATATTCTGGCGCCGCAAAGGATTTCCATTGGTGATAAAGTCATTTCTGCGAATAAGGCTGATATTAAGCCTGGTAACGCAATGCCATTATCATCAATTCCAGTTGGAACGATCATCCATAATGTTGAGCTAAAGCCCGGCAAGGGCGGCCAGATGGCGCGTTCCGCAGGCACATATGTTCAGCTCATTGGCCGCGATCAGTCCTATTCAATTCTGCGTTTAGCATCTAGCGAAGTGCGGATGGTGCGGTCTGAATGCATGGCTACGATTGGTGCTGTATCAAACTCTGATCAGCAAAATATTAAAATTGGTAAGGCTGGCCGTAATCGCTGGCTTGGCAAACGTCCACATGTTCGCGGTGTTGCGATGAACCCTATCGATCACCCACATGGTGGTGGTGAGGGTAAGACCTCTGGTGGTCGTCATCCTGTGACGCCTTGGGGTAAGCCGACCAAAGGTAAGCGAACAAGAAGCAACAAGAGCACCGACAGACTGATTGTCCGTCGTCGCAAGAAATAGAGGTAATTGGAGTCAAGTATGGCACGTTCTGTTTGGAAAGGCCCATTTGTCGACGGTTTTCTGCTTAAAAAGGCAGATGCGGTTCGTGATTCAGGTCGAAATGATGTGATTAAGACATGGTCTCGCCGTTCAACCATTATGCCTCAGTTTGTTGGGCTGACATTTGGTGTTCACAATGGCAACAAGTTTATTCCGGTATCAGTGACTGAAGATATGGTTGGTCATAAGTTTGGTGAGTTTGCACCTACTCGTACCTTCTATGGTCACGCCGCCGACAAGAAATCAAAGCGATAGGGTTTAGTTATGGGACAGCAGTCAAACCAAAGACGGGAGTCAGATAACGAAGCGAAAGCTATGCTTCGTAATCTGCGCGTTAGCCCGCAAAAGCTGAATGAGGTTGCTTCTATGATCCGTGGTATGACGGCATCAAAGGCACTTGCCGCTCTCAGCTTTTCACGCCGCCGCATTTCAGGTGATGTGAAAAAGACACTTCAGAGCGCAATTTCCAACGCAGAAAACAATCATTCGCTGGATGTTGATCGGCTGATCGTCAGAGAAGCATATGTAGGAAAAGGACTGGTTATGAAGCGCTTCCATGCTCGCGCCCGCGGTCGTGGGGCTCGTATCCTAAAGCCATTTTCACACTTAACCATCGTTGTAGCAGAAAAAGAGGATGCCTGATGGGACAGAAAGTTAAACCAATCGGGCTGCGGCTCGGGATCAATCGGACATGGGACTCACGCTGGTATGCTGACCGCAATTATGCTGAGTTACTTCATGAAGATATTAAACTGCGTGAATATCTGATGGAAAAGCTGAAAGCCGCGGCCATTAGCCGGGTTGTTATTGAGCGTCCAGCAGGTCGGGCACGGATTTCTATTTATGCTGGTCGTCCAGGATTAATTATAGGCAAAAAAGGCCAAGATATTGAAGACTTACGCAAGGAACTTGCCAAGCGTGTTGGTATTGAGGTTAGCCTCAATATTATTGAAGTCAGAAAGCCTGAGATTGATGCCAAGCTAATTGCCGAGTCAATCGCGCAGCAGCTCGAACGCCGGGTAGCTTTCCGTCGAGCAATGAAGCGGGCCGTGCAATCAGCTATGCGTCTAGGCGCCTTAGGGGTTCGGATTAATTGTGCTGGCCGTCTTGGTGGTGCTGAGATCGCGCGGACAGAATGGTATCGCGAAGGCCGCGTGCCGCTTCACACACTGCGCGCTGAGGTTGATTATGGCGAAGGCACTGCCCACACGACTTACGGTGCTTGCGGTATCAAGGTTTGGGTATTTAAGGGTGAGGTTCTGACGCATGATCCGATGGCACAGGATAAGCGTCTAGCCGAAAAGCAGGCTGGATCAAACCCACGGCCTGAGACAAGAGGTTAAGCGTTATGTTGCAACCAAAGCGTACAAAATTTCGTAAAGCCCATAAAGGCCGTATTCATGGTATGGCTAAGGGTGGCACTCAGCTCAATTTTGGTGCCTATGGGCTTAAGGCAACAACGCCTGCTCGTGTTACGGCGCGTCAGATTGAGGCTGCTCGTAGAGCAATAACCCGTCACTTGCGTCGTGCAGGTCGGGTCTGGATCCGCATCTTTCCTGATGTTCCAGTCTCAACAAAGCCGGCAGAAGTTCGGATGGGTAAGGGTAAGGGTAATCCTGAATATTGGGTTGCACGGGTAAAGCCTGGTCGCATCATGTTTGAAATTGATGGGGTGCAGAAAGATTTAGCCACGGAAGCCCTTATCTTAGCATCGGCCAAACTGCCGCTGGACACTCGTGTGGTCAGCAGGCTAGGCGAATAGGAGACAAGTTATGGCAGTTGTAAAAGCCGAAGAGCTGAGATCTAAATCACCGGATGAGCTGAAAACTCAGCTAACATCCCTGAAAAAAGAAGCGTTCAATCTACGTTTCCAAGGCGCCACAGGTCAGCTGGAAAACCCAGCCCGTATGCGCCTGGTTCGTCGTGAGATTGCTCGCGTTAAAACTGTCTTGGCTGAAAAGTCAAACGCCACCAATGTTCAGGAGTAGAGAATTATGCCTAAACGTGTTCTAAAGGGTGTGGTGGTAAGCGATAAATCTGACAAGACGATTATTGTCAACGTCGAGCGTCGCATTATGCACCCTCTCTATAAAAAGTTTATTACACGCAGTAAGCGTTATGCCGCGCATGACGTTGAAAATCGCTTTAAGACTGGTGATCGTGTCAGCATTCAAGAATGTGCCCCGATTTCCAAATCGAAGCGTTATGCCGTGATATATGACGACAACGTAGCGCAAGCCAAATAGGCCAGTTTCAGGAGTTTGACCAATGATACAAATGCAGACAAATCTGGATGTGGCCGACAACTCAGGTGCGCGTCGTGTACAGTGCATTAAGGTACTTGGCGGCACTGGCCGTAAAGTGGCTAATGTTGGCGACATTATTATCGTATCCGTCAAGGAAGCTATTCCTCGCGGCCGTGTGAAAAAGGGTGACGTCCATAAGGCCGTTATAGTCCGCACGGCAAGTGAGATTAAGCGTCCAGATGGAAGTGTTATTCGTTTTGATAAAAACGCCGCGGTTCTGATCAATCAGTCAAATGAGCCTATTGGAACCAGAATTTTTGGGCCAGTAACTCGTGAATTGCGGGCGCGGCGCTTTATGAAAATTGTTTCTTTGGCTCCGGAGGTGTTGTAATGGCACAGAAGTTTAAGATCAAAAAAGGTGATCGCGTTGTCGTTATCACTGGCCGTGAAAAAGGAAAATCCGGTGAAGTAACAGAAGTTATGCGTGCCGAAAACCGCGTCATTGTCCAAGGTGTGAATATGGTCAAAAAACATATTCGTGCCAGTCAGTCCGGGCCAGGCGGTATTGAGCAGAAAGAAGCCCCGCTTCATATCTCAAACGTGGCACATATTGATCCAGAAACCAGCAAGCCCACCCGCGTTGGTTTTGATGTAAAGGATGGGGTGAAAACCCGTATTGCTCGCCGTTCCGGCAAGGCAATCGGCTAACTAGGAGTGTAAAGCTGCGATGAAAACGCGTCTACAAGATCATTATGAGACGGCTGTTCGCCCAGCGCTGATGGAAAGTTTCGGTTACAAAAATAACCTTGAAGTTCCAAAGCTAGAAAAAGTAGTCATCAACATGGGCGTTGGTGAAGCTGTCAAAGATTCGAAAAAAATTGAGCAGGCTACGGCTGAGCTAACGGCTATTGCCGGTCAGAAGCCAGTTATCACAAAGGCAAAAAATTCAGTCGCCAGTTTCAAACTGCGTGACGGTATGGCAATCGGTTGCAAGGTTACTCTTCGCCGTGAGCGGATGTATGAGTTTCTTGACCGCCTTGTGACGATTGCATTGCCTCGCGTTAAGGATTTTCGGGGTCTCAATCCTAAGAGCTTTGATGGGCATGGTAATTATGCTCTCGGTGTAAAGGAACAGATTATTTTCCCTGAGATTGAATATGACAAAATCGATGCTGTCCGCGGAATGGATATTATCGTTGTTACAACCGCCAAGACCGATGATGAAGCGCGTGAATTACTCCGCGGGTTTTCATTTCCGTTCCAGGCCTAGGCAGGAGTTTGTGAAATGGCAAAAGTAAGCGCTATTGATAAAAATCTGAAAAGACAAAAGCAAGTAGCAAAATCTGCTTCTCGCCGGGCACGCCTTAACGCTATCGTTAAGGATAAATCACTGCCTATCGAAGAGCGGTTCGACGCCACGTTGAAACTGGCACAAATGCCGCGTAATGGGGCAAAGATTCGTCTGCGTAATCGCTGCCGCGTCACCGGCAGGCCTCGTGGCTATTATCGTAAACTGGGTATGTCACGGATCGCCTTGCGTGATCTAGCATCCTTCGGGCAAGTGCCCGGCGTTGTGAAATCAAGCTGGTAAGGGGAGAATAGAAAATGACTATGAGTGATCCTCTAGGCGATATGCTAACTCGCATCCGTAATGGGCAGTCGGCGCGTAAAGATGTTGTGAAAAGTCCTGCATCACGGTTCAGAAGTGATGTCTTAGAAGTGCTTAAGCGTGAAGGTTATATTCGTGATTTTTCCAGCGTAGAAATGCGTCCTGGTATTTATGAGCTGAAGATTGAGCTCAAATATCATGAAGGTCAGCCGGTTATCTCTGAAATTAAGCGGGTGTCGCGTCCGGGCCGCCGTGTCTATTCAAAGATCAAAGACCTTCGGCAGATTTATAACGGTCTTGGTATTTCTATCCTGTCTACTCCGCGTGGTGTTCTTTCCGATTTGGAAGCACGCGAAGCAAATGTCGGCGGAGAAGTTCTCTGCCGCGTGTTCTAAGGGAGATTTGATATGTCACGCGTTGGCAGCAATCCTATCACCATTCCTGATGGTGTCAATTTGATGATTGAGGACGGCATGGTTTCGGTGAAGGGTAAAAATGGTGAGATAAAGATGCCAGTTCCGCCTTTGGTTGAACTTGAGATGTCGGATAACACCCTTGTCGTTAAACCCGTCAATGATAATGGTAAAAGCCGCGCTCTTTGGGGTACGGCACGCGCCAGCATCAGTAACATGGTGACCGGTGTATCCGAAGGTTTTGAAAAAAATCTTACTATCCACGGCGTTGGTTATCGGGCTCAAATGCAGGGCAATAAACTTGTTCTTGCGCTTGGCTACAGTCACCCTGTTGAGATGGAAGTTCCATCACAAGTGAATGCTTCTGTTGAAAATAACACTCTGATCAAGTTGTCTAGCCATGATAAGCAAGTGCTTGGCCAGTTTGCTGCAGAAATTCGCCGGAAACGTCCACCAGAGCCATATAAAGGCAAAGGGATTCGTTACGAAAACGAACAAATCCTGCGCAAAGAAGGCAAGAAGAAGTAGAGGTCATATTCATGAAATCACATCAATTATTCTTGCGTCGCAAGATCAGAAACAGAAATCAGCTTAGCAAGGCGAATAATGGTCGTCCGCGTTTGTCTGTCCATCGTTCTTCAAAGCATATTTATGCCCAGATTATCGATGATAGTCGTGGTATAACGCTTGCCTCTGCTTCATCCCTCGACAAAGACATGAAGGGTAAGGCTGGGTCAAATTGTGATGCTGCTACGTCCGTTGGCAAACTTGTTGCTGAACGGGCAAAGAAAAGTGGCGTTGAGACGGTTATTTTTGACCGTGGCGGATTTATTTATCATGGCCGGGTTAAGGCGCTTGCAGAAGCAGCGCGTGAAGCCGGTCTGAAATTCTAGGAGGAAAGCATGGCTCGTTCCGATACACGCGACAATCAGCGCGAAGATAGCGATCTTATTGATAAGCTGGTTGGTATCAACCGTGTTGCCAAAGTGGTTAAAGGTGGGCGCCGTTTCGGTTTTGCTGCCCTCGTTGTTGTTGGCGATACCAAAGGCCGCGTTGGTTTTGGATCAGGTAAGGCAAAAGAAGTGCCTGAGGCGATCCGCAAAGCAACTGAGGCGGCCAAACGCAATATGATCCGCGTTCCGCTGCGTGATGGGCGGACCCTTCATCACGACATTGAAGGCCATTTCGGTGCCGGCCATGTTATTCTGCGCGCAGCATCTGCAGGTACAGGCGTTATTGCAGGTGGCCCAATGCGTGCCGTTTTTGAAACATTAGGAATTCAGGATATTGTTGCTAAATCTATTGGCACATCAAATCCGCATAATATGATTAAGGCAACATTTGCTGCTCTTAAAGGCATTCAGGCACCTCGTGCTGTCGCCGCTAAGCGTGGTAAGCGAGTTGCTGATATTCTTGGCACAAAGAAAAACAAAGCCGAGGAAAGCAAAACACCAGAGGCCGCTGAGGCCCGATAAAGGGGAATAGGTATGGCAGCGAAAGAAACAGTGCGAGTGACCCAAACCGGTAGCCCAATTGGACGCAGGGCTGATCAACGGCAAACGTTAATTGGACTTGGCCTGAACAAGATGGGTCGCACCAAGGTTCTAGAAGATACACCGGCAATTCGTGGGATGATCAATAAAGTGTCTCACCTTGTCCGCGTCGATGATGATCAGAAATAAGGGTGGCCAGATATGAAACTTCATGAGATCAAAGATAACGCGGGCGCCCGCAAGACTGGTAAACGTCTTGGTCGCGGTATTGGCTCGGGCAAGGGTAAAACCTCTGGTTCAGGTCATAAGGGTCAAAAAGCTCGCTCAGGCGTTGCGATTAATGGCTTTGAGGGTGGCCAAATGCCGATTAACCGGCGGCTGCCGAAGCGCGGTTTTAACAACATTTTCCGCCGCCGTTTTGCCATCGTTAATCTTGGTGATGTTCAAGCCGCTATTGATAATGGTAAGCTTGATGCGAAAAAAGACATTGATGCCGCCGCTTTAATAGCCTCCGGTCTTGTCACGCATGCTCGTGACGGTATTCGTCTGCTCGGCAATGGTGAGCTTAAGACAAAAATTAAAATGCATGTCGCCGGTGCCTCTGCGCCTGCGCGTGATGCCATCGAAAAAGCTGGTGGTGCTCTCGTGGTTATTGAAAATTCAGTATCAAAAGATGCTGATAAACCTAAGGAAAGTGGTAAGTCATAATGGCAAGAACGCCAGACAGAATGGCCGTTGGTGCAGGATTAGGGGCTTTCAGCAAAGCCTCCGATTTGCGTCAACGTATCCTATTCACGCTTGGTGCGCTTATTGTTTATCGACTGGGTACTTATATCCCCGTTCCTGGAATAAATCCTGATGTGCTGGCTGATATATTCAGCCGCAATTCATCTGGAATCTTGGGCATGTTTGACATGTTCAGTGGCGGCTCACTTGGCCGTATGACTATTTTTGCATTGACCATTATGCCATACATCACGGCATCTATTATCATGCAGTTAATGACGTCTATCGTGCCTAGTCTAGAAACGCTGAAAAAAGAAGGCGAAGCTGGCCGCAAAATCATCAACCAATATACCCGTTATTTGACCGTGCTTCTGGCAACGGTGCAAGGCTACGGTATTGCTGTTGGCCTTGAGCAGGCGCAAGGTGTGGTCTATGACCCCGGCATGTTCTTCCGCGTCACAACAGTCGTGACGCTAGTTGGCGGCACATTATTTCTGATGTGGCTGGGTGAGCAAATCACACAGCGCGGCGTTGGTAACGGTATATCACTAATCATTTTCTCGGGCATTGTGGCTAATTTGCCGAGTGCATTGGCTGGCACGTTTGAGCTAGGCCGGACAGGCGCCTTATCGCCATTCCTGATTCTGTTCTTTTTGATCATGGCGGTTGCTGTGATTGCCTTTATTGTCTTTATTGAGCGCTCACAACGGCGTATTTTGATCCAATATCCGAAACGCCAGCAGGGTAATAAAGTTTTTGGGGGTGAATCGTCTCACCTGCCGCTAAAAGTCAATGTAGCAGGGGTTATTCCGCCAATCTTTGCCTCCTCGCTATTGTTAATGCCTGTGTCTATTTTGAGCTTGTCAAACACCGCTGATGGTGGTGCTGGCTGGTTAGTCACATTGAATGCCTTACTTGGTCGTGGGCAGCCGCTTTATCTTGGTATTTATATCGCTCTGATCGTATTCTTTGCATTTTTCTATACAGCAATCGTCTTCAACCCATCGGATACAGCCGAAAATCTGCGCCGCTATGGCGGCTATGTGCCAGGTATCCGCCCTGGTCAGCCGACAGCCGACTATTTGGATTATGTGCTAACGCGAATAACTGTTCTTGGTGCGGCTTATCTATCGGCAGTCTGTATTTTGCCTGAAATTCTGATAAGTCAGTATAGTGTGCCATTTTATTTTGGCGGCACCAGTTTGCTCATTGTTGTGACCGTAACGCAGGATACGATGACCCAAGTGCAGTCGCATCTGATGGCACATCAATATGAAAGCTTGATCCGTAAATCAAACCTTAGAGGCAAGAAAAGATGATTATTATCCTTCTTGGCCCTCCTGGTGCTGGTAAAGGCACGCAAGCGACACGGCTCATGGACAAACATGGATTTGTTCAGCTTTCGACAGGTGATATGCTGCGTGAGGCTATTGCCAATGGCACTGAGCTAGGCATGCAGGCGAAAGCGATTATGGATGCCGGTAATCTGGTTGATGATAATATTATTCTTGGCATGATTGGTGAGCGGCTTAGCTCTGGTGCCTCAGATAAAGGCGTAATTCTTGATGGCTTTCCACGAACAATTGCGCAAGCCGAAGGTCTTGACGCCATGCTAGCGGAAATGAGCTTAGGCATTGATCATGTGATTGAAATGCAAGTGGATGAGCAAATGCTTGCTGACCGGATTGTCAAGCGTGCGGCGGAATCCGATCAGGTTCGTGATGATGACACTGTTGAGGTGCTACAAAAGCGGCTCAATGTGTATCATGAAAGTACCGCCCCTATTATTCCTTACTACAAGGATAAGGGGAGGTTGAGTGTTGTTGATGGTATGCAGGCAATCAAAACTGTTGCATCAGCAATTGATAACATTATTGGTGGGCAGGAGGTCTGACCACGCTTGACTGTAACGCACTTATGGCTATAATTCGCGCTTCTGAATATGAGGTTAATGATTACGGTCTGAGTGGATAAAGGTTCCGGTCGAATTTATAAAGGAGAGGGCAGTGGCTCGTATCGCTGGTGTCAACATACCGACAAAGAAAAGGGTAAAAATTGCCCTGACATATATTCACGGCATTGGTAGCACATCTGCCAATAAAATCTGTGATAAGGCTGGATTGACAGAAGAACGTCGTGTCAATGACCTGACTGAGGATGAATTAACTCGGATCAGGGATATTATTGATGCCGATTTCTTGGTGGAAGGCGATTTGCGCCGCCAGACGTCAATGGCTATTAAGCGTTATCTTGACCTCGGTTGCTTGAGAGGATTGCGCCATCGCCGTAATCTACCAGTGCGAGGACAGCGAACCCATACCAACGCGCGCACACGCAAAGGCCCGGCAAAGGCCATCGCTGGTAAGAAGAAATAGGGCGATAGGAGAGCATTATGGCAAAACAACCTTCACAAGCTCGTGTCAGACGTCGTGAGAAGAAAAACATCACTAATGGTGTCGCGCATGTCAACTCGTCTTTTAACAATACCAAAATCACCATCACTGATGTTCAGGGCAATGCTATTGCTTGGTCATCTGCTGGTGGGATGGGATTTAAGGGATCACGGAAATCAACACCTTATGCGGCACAGATTGCGGCTGAGGATGCTGGCAAAAAAGCCATTGAACATGGCATGAAAACCATTGATGTTCAGGTTAGTGGCCCCGGTACTGGGCGCGAATCTGCCTTACGGGCACTTCAATCGGTAGGCTTTAACATTAGCTCAATCCGTGATGTGACACCAATCCCACATAACGGGTGCCGTCCACGTAAGCGTCGCCGCGTCTAATTAAACCCTATTTGACGCACTGAAATATTGCCTTTGAACCGATTAACATGGTGATCGGCGGCAAAGATGAAAAAGGAAACTGGCTATGATCGAATTGAACTGGCAGGAACTCAAAAAACCAGAAAAGCGCAACGTCGTTTATGATGAGCATAATAGCAATAAAGTCATGATGACGTTTGATCCATTTGAGCGCGGCTTTGGGGTTACTGTTGGCAACGCTTTGCGGCGTGTTTTGCTGTCATCATTACAGGGTGCGGCGATCACTTCGGTTCAAATTCAAGGTGTTTTACATGAGTTTTCTTCTGTTGCTGGAGTAAACGAAGACATCACTGATATGGTACTTAACCTCAAAGGTGTTGCCGTTAAAATGTCGGTTGAAGGCCCTAAGCGTCTGCGCCTTAATGCAGAAGGCCCATGTGTGGTCACTGCTGATATGATCAATCTGGTTAATGGCATTGAGATTATGAACCCTGACCATGTTATCTGCACGCTTGATGATGGCGCTACCCTTGGCATGGAACTGACCGTTAATACGGGCAGTGGCTATGTGCCAGCAAGTGCAAGTAAGCACGAAGACCCGCCAATTGGTCTGATCCCGATTGACGCGATTTACTCACCTATCCGGCAAGTTGCCTATAAGGTTGAAAATACGCGTGTTGGCCAGCGTACGGATTTTGATAAATTGATCCTAACCGTTGAAACAGATGGCTCTGTCAATCCCGAAGATGCGGTCGCTTTTGCGGCTAGGATTATCCAAGATCAGTTGCAGTACTTCATTAACTTTGAAGAGCCTAAGTCCACGCAGGCAAGCGAAGAAGTTGATAACATTCCGTTTAACCGTAACCTGCTTCGCAAGGTGGATGAATTGGAATTATCTGTGCGTTCTGCAAATTGTTTGAAGAACGACAACATTGTTTATATTGGTGACTTGTGTCTGAAAACTGAACCTGAGATGCTGCGTACACCTAATTTTGGACGTAAGTCACTTAATGAAATCAAGGAAGTCCTGCAAGGCATGGGGCTTGAGCTTGGAATGGATATTCAGTATTGGCCACCAGAAAATATCGAAGATTTGGTCAAACGTCTGGACGAACCGTTCTAAGCCACTTACTGCGTTAACTGGAGAAATCACATGCGCCATCGTATATCTGGTCGGAAATTGAACCGCACGTCACAACATCGCCAGATGTTGTTCCGTAACATGTCACAGGCGTTAATTCGGCATGAACAAATTGTTACCACGCTTGCTAAGGCGCGGGAATTGCGGCCTGTTGTTGAAAAGCTGATTACGCTTGGTAAGCGCGGTGATCTGCATGCTCGCCGTCAGGCTTTTGCGCGTCTTCGTGATGATGCAATGACAAGCAAGCTGTTTGAGGTGCTGGGTAAGCGTTATGCTGATCGTAATGGTGGTTATACGCGTATTATCAAGGCTGGTTATCGCTATGGTGATGCCGCCTCTATGGCTGTTATTGAACTGGTTGATAGAGACGAGGACGCGCGCGGTCTTGGTGATCGGCCAGAAGAAGAGATTGAAGCCACAGCATAATGTGCTAATCTGACATGATATGATCAAAGGCCGGTTTTCATACCGGCCTTTTTGTTTATACTGACCACATGACGCCTAATCATGATGAGCTATTTACCCATAACGCGCAAAGACCATTGGCTGATTTGCTGCGGCCTGATGATCTTGATGCTGTCTTTGGACAAGAGCATCTGCTCAGCAAAAATGGTACGTTGCGCCGCATGGTTGAGGCGGCAAAAACAGGACAGCCCTTTCCATCATTGATTTTCTGGGGTGCGCCGGGTACTGGTAAAACAACGATAGCACGACTTCTGGCTGATGCGATAGGGATGCAGTTTGAACCTGTATCCGCGGTCTTTGATGGGGTTGCTGATCTGCGCCGTGTTTTTGCTAAAGCTAGGGAAAATCGAGCTGCTGGCCGCAAGACGCTGATGTTTGTTGATGAGGTTCACCGATTTAACAAAGCCCAGCAAGATGGGCTATTGCCGCATGTTGAGGATGGGCTGGTCACCCTGGTCGGAGCCACCACCGAGAACCCAAGTTTTGCGCTCAATGACGCCTTGCTATCACGCTGTCAGGTATTGGTCTTAAAGAGGCTTGATGAGCCAGCACTTAATCACATTATTGCCCGTGCGGAACGCCATTATGGTCAGGCTTTGCCAATCACTGATGAGGCGCGAGCAATGCTCTGTGCGATGGCTGATGGTGATGGCCGCTATTGTCTAAATGCTGTGGAAACGATTATGGCGCAAATATCTAATCCGTCTGCCAGCCCATCTGGAGAGCCTGATGATCTATTATCTGCTGATGATTTAGGCAAATTATTATCGCGGCGGGCAATGGCCTTTGATCGGGCAGGGGATCAGCATTACAATTTGATGTCAGTGTTGCATAAATCCTTGCGCTCATCGGATGCTGATGCGGCATTATATTGGTTTGCCCGTATGGTCATTGGCGGCGAGGATGTGCATTACATTCTGCGGCGGTTAACCCGATTTGCGGCTGAAGATATTGGTCTTGCTGAGCCTGAGGCGCTGCCTCGTTCGATTGCTAGTTGGAACAGCTTTGAACGCTTGGGATCACCCGAAGGCGAGCTATCGGTTGCCCAATTAGTGCTTTATCTGGCAACGGCACCTAAATCTAACGCCATTTATACCGCCTATAAATTGGCTATGCGTGCTGCTAAAGAGACAGGTTCATTGGCGCCACCTGCCCATATGCTAAACGCGCCAACAGGTCTGATGAAGGATTTGGGCTATGGGCAAGGCTATGTTTATGATCATGATACCCCTGATGGGTTTTCTGGACAAAGCGGCTTTCCAGATAATATGGCGCGGCAGAGATTTTATTTCCCTGCTGAACGTGGGTTTGAACGTGAGGTCAAAAAACGTCTTGAGTGGTGGGCAAAATTGCGTGCCCAAAAGGGTCAATCTGATGACCATACTGAAGATACGGCCGAAGATCATTCCCCAGATGAGCCAAAAGATGAGGATAAATCCAAATGAGCAAAGGATTTGATTGCTTTGTTGGCATCGACTGGTCAGGGGCAAAAGGGCAATATCACCGGGGCATTCAGGTGGCCATGCTGGCGGCAAAGTCAAATAGCCTTCAATACATAGAGCCACCTGATAAGCGTGGCTGGTCGCGGCAAATGGTGATGGATTGGCTGCAATCTTTGACCGCATCAGGGTATCGTGTTCTGGCCGGATTTGACTTTGCTTTCGCGCATCCCTTTGTTGATACCAATAGCTATTTTCCAGACTATGCTAATAGCCCTGAGACGCCCACCGATTTATGGGCGATGGTTGATGCGGCAAGTGATCATCTGCCCTATCAATATGGTGGTGGTATTTGGCATGATGCGGATTTGCGGCATTATTATAATGCACCTAAAGGCAAAGATGGGTCAGGCGGAAGAGGATCACGTTTCGCCTCACGTCGCCGCGTCACCGAACAAAACACCAAAACCCGTCATTTTAGGGCGCCATCACCAACCTTCAATTGTGTGGGGCCAGCAGGTGTTGGCACAGGGTCATTGGCTGGCATGCGGATGTTGCATCATTATCAAAACGATATCCATATCTGGCCTATATCCAAAACGCTGCCTAGCGCGGCCGATTTGGTGGTGGTTGAGATTTTTCCTGCTCTCTATTTTAAGATGGCAGGGATAACAGATCGGATGAAAGCGGATATGCCGCTGGTTGCTCTCAATACAGCATTAACCTATTTTGGCACTAATCATGTTGCGTCTATCGCTGATGGGCTTCCTGATCGGGATGATATGGATGCCTTGATATCGGCTGCCGCGCTCAAAGCCTATCATGACCCGTTGCATATCTTCCCGATATCCCCTGAGTATTATCAAGTGGCTGCATGTGAAGGCTGGATATTTGGCTCATCATGCGATAAGAACGGTTGATGATCATCTGGTTAGCCATAGCTTTAGGTGGCGCTTTAGGGGCGTTAACGCGATACGGCGTTAGCCAAGCGGTTCTCTATGCGGCGGTTTCGGTGGCTGGATCAGTTTTGATTTTTATGCTGGCGATACAAATGATGCGTTCATTTGGTGGAGCCGGCTGATCTGATGTCTGATATTCCGCCTATATCTATCACCATAACTGATCAAGATGCCGATATGCGGCTAGATCGTATGCTCCGTAAGCGGTTCCCCGGCTTGACCCAGGGGGTTATTGAAAAGGCACTGAGAACAGGCAAAATCCGTGTTGATAATGCCCGTATAAAAGCCTCTTATCGTCTTCAGGCGGATGAGATGATCACCCTGCCAGTCTCCATAGCCGAACATAGCAAAGCGGCATTGGCAGCACCCCAAAAACCGTCTGCTAAGCCCGCCTCTAAGGCCTTGATAGCCACTTTGCGCGGGGCTGTAATTAGCCAAACTGATGATTATATCGCCATTAATAAACCGAGCGGATTGGCGGTGCAGGGCGGCACCGGCACTAGTGACCATGTTGATGGTGGCGTTGCCGCCGCCTTTCCTGATGGCAATAAGCCGCTTTTGGTGCATCGGCTTGACCGTGATACGTCAGGTGTCTTGGTGCTGGCCAAACATGGCCGCGCGGCACGCCAATTGGCTAAAGGGTTTCAATCCCGTCAGCATGGCAAGATATATCTGGCGTTAGTTGCTGGCCGCCCGAAAGAGTTGGCTGGGGTGATCAAGGCGCCGTTAATCAAATCTGGCAGTCATGGTAATGAAAAAATGGTGGTTGATGATGTGCGCGGCGATCATGCGGAAACGGTATTTGAATGTATTGATAGCATTGGCGGCAAAGTCTCATTGATGCGACTTGAGCCACTTACCGGTCGCACACACCAATTACGCGCCCATATGATTGCCCTTGGATGCCCGATCTTGGGTGATGGCAAATATGGTGGGGCAGATGTCTTTCCCAATGCGCAAGTAACCCGTCTCTGTCTGCATGCGGTCAGACTTGATTTAGCTGATGAGTTGCCAATCATTGCTGATCTGCCACATGACTTGGTTGCGATCATGACATTTTTTGACTTTGATCCATTGGCGGTGATGGATATGATTAGGCACAAATAGGCTGGTGGATAGATATGATAGCGGCGGCAAAACGGTTCTGGAAAACAACAAACGTCATCACAACAGATGCGGGATGGATGATTGCCCTTGATGGCAGAAACGTCAAAACCCCTGCTGGCAGACCAGTTACGCTAGCGAGCCAGAAACTTGCTGAGGTGGTAGCGGAAGAATGGCAAGCGCAAGAAGACAAAATTGATCCGGCTACGATGCCGCATTTTCGCTATGTTGTCACCGCCATTGATCGGGTCACCCCGCAACGCCCTGATATTATCAGCCAGCTAGTCGGGTTTAGTGGCAATGATATGCTATGTTATCGTGACCCTGATCAAAATGAACTGGCCAATGAACAGCTAAAGCGATGGGGGCCATTGCTTGATTGGGCTGATGAGACATATGGCATAAAGCTAGAAACTGGCACTGGTATTTTGCCGATCAAACAATCTGCTGATACCCTATCTAGGGCCCATCATATGCTGGTGGAAAAAGATGATTTCCGTCTCGCCGGGTTATATAATTTGATTAGCCTAAGTGGGTCATTTATTATTGGTATCGCCATAGAACAAGGACGGCTGATTCCGCAAGATGGCTTTGAGCTGGCCTTTTTAGATGAGTTATGGCAATCAAAAAAATGGGGTAGCGATAGCGAAGCCGAAGATAGACGGCAAACAATAAAACAAGATATGATAGAGGCAACTTCATATCTGTCGTTACTGCTTTAACAAAAGATATCGCGCCTATCGTGCGAAACTAAAGGAGCCTTATCATGACGTCACCAAATGTTACTATGCTAGAGCAAAAGCGCGCCGCCGCCCGGCTTGGCGGTGGTGAGAAGCGGATTGATACCCAGCATAGCAAGGGTAAGCTGACGGCAAGAGAACGGCTTGAGATTCTGCTTGATCCCAATAGTTTTGAAGAATGGGATATGTTTGTTGAACATCGCTGTACTGATTTTGGGATGGCTGAACAAACTATCCCCGGCGATGGAGTGGTCACAGGATATGGCCAAATCAATGGCAGGCCAGTTTTCGTTTTCAGCCAAGATTTCACGGTGCTTGGAGGGTCTTTATCGGAAACCCACGCCGCCAAGATTGTCAAAGTTATGGATCAGGCCATGAAAACCGGTATTCCTGTTATCGGGCTTAATGATTCTGGTGGCGCCCGTATCCAGGAAGGCGTGGCATCTTTAGGCGGCTATGCGGAGGTTTTTCAAAGAAATGTTGATGCCTCAGGGGTTGTCCCCCAAATCTCAGTGATCATGGGACCATGTGCAGGTGGGGCGGTTTATTCGCCAGCTATGACGGATTTTATTTTCATGGTTGAGGGCTCATCCTATATGTATGTGACCGGGCCTGATGTTGTTAAAACCGTCACGCACGAAGATGTCAGTCATGAAGACCTCGGTGGCGCTAGCACCCATGCCAAAAAATCAGGTGTTGCACATAAAGCCTATGCCAATGATGTTGAGGCGCTGATGGGGGTCAGAACGCTGATGTCGTATTTGCCGCAATCATGTGATGATAAAGCGCCAGAGATAGCGACAGATGATCCGATCACCCGCAAAGCCCCAGCCCTTGATCGCATAATTCCGGCAAATCCTAACCAGCCGTATAATATGAAACATGTAATCAGTCATATTATTGATGATGACAGCTTTTTTGAAATTCATCCTGATTTTGCAGGCAATATTATCACTGGCTTTGCCCGCATGGGCGGCCAGAGCGTTGCTATCATTGCCAATCAGCCGATGGTGCTAGCCGGATGTCTTGATATCAATGCCTCACGCAAGGCGGCACGGTTTGTGCGCTTTGCCGATGCCTTCAATATTCCCCTGATCACCTTGGTTGATGTCCCCGGGTTTATGCCCGGAACAGCCCAGGAATATGGTGGTATTATCGCGCATGGGGCGAAGTTACTTTTTGCCTATGCTGAGGCTAATGTCCCGAAAGTGACCTTGATCACGCGCAAGGCCTATGGCGGTGCTTATGATGTTATGTCGTCAAAACATTTGCGCGGTGATGTTAATTACGCATGGCCAACTGCTGAGATTGCGGTGATGGGATCAGAAGGGGCGGCACGCATCATCTTTCGGGCTGATAGTGATGATCCGGAAAAGCTGAAACAGCGTTCTGACGATTATCGGGCGAAATTTGCAAATCCCTTTATTGCTGCCAAACGCGGCTATATTGATGATGTGATCATGCCCAATAATTCGCGGTTTCGATTGGCACGGGCGCTCAATATGCTGAAAGGCAAACGCGCCAGCCGCCCGCAACGTAAGCATGATAACCTGCCATTATAGAGTGAGGAGATTTTAGATGTTTAACAAAATCCTCATTGCTAATCGTGGTGAAATTGCTTGCCGGATTATTCGCACCGCCCAAACCATGAATATCAAAACCGTTGCGGTATACTCGGACGCTGATGCGAATAGCAATCATGTGATTATGGCGGATGAGGCGGCTTGGATTGGCCTGCCGCCATCGGCAGAAAGCTATCTTGACGCTGAGGCGATTATTGCGGCGGCAAAAGCGACAGGGGCTGAGGCTATCCACCCTGGCTTTGGATTTCTGTCTGAAAATGCGCAATTTGTAAGTGCCGTGGAAAAGGCAGGGCTAACCTTTATCGGCCCTGGCGCCGAAGCTATTCAGCTAATGGGGGATAAAATCACCTCCAAAACTCTAGCTGAAAAGGCTGGCGTATCTATCGTCCCCGGAACCGAGGGCGCGGTTAGTGATGTTGATGTCGCGGCCAAGGCAGCGATTGATATTGGCTATCCTGTGATGATTAAGGCGTCGGCGGGTGGTGGCGGCAAGGGCATGCGGATTGCTCATGATGAGGATGAATTGCGCGAAGCCATGCCGCAAGCCCAGAATGAGGCACGCGCATCATTTGGCGATGATCGGGTTTTTGTTGAAAAGTTTGTCACCAGCCCACGGCATATTGAGATACAGATTTTGGGAGATAGCCACGGAAATATTGTCTATCTAGGTGAGCGCGAATGTTCGCTTCAGCGCCGCCATCAAAAAGTTCTGGAAGAAGCCCCAAGCCCCTTTATTAGTGATAAAACGAGAGCTGCTATGGGCAAGCAAGCGGTTGAGCTGGCCAAGGCGGTACAATATAAATCGGCTGGCACGGTTGAGTTTATTGTCGGTGCTGATGAGGATTTTTACTTTCTTGAGATGAACACGCGGCTTCAGGTCGAACACCCTGTTACCGAGCTGGTTTATGATATTGATCTGGTGGAATGGATGATCCGCATAGCCGCTGGTGAAAAACTGACGCTCAAGCAAAAGGATATTACCCCGAACGGCTGGGCAGTTGAAGTTCGGCTATATGCTGAGGACCCTTCTCGCGGCTTTCTGCCTGCAATAGGTCAGCTTACCCGTTATCGTGAACCTGAGACCGATACAAATACAGGTATTCGTATTGATAGCGGTGTCCATGAGGCAGGCGAAATTTCTATTTATTATGATCCGATGATTGCGAAGGTTATTGGCTATGGCAAGACGCGCGATGCGGCGCTTGATCGGCTTAGCCTTGGCCTTGATTATTATGTCATTGAGGGTTTGGCGCATAATCGTCAATTTTTGCGGCATATCATTGATCACCCGGCTTTCCGCAAGGGTGATTTCACGACCAGCTTTATTGCCGATGAATATCCGCATGGCTATACCCCTGCCGCCCCTGAGGATAAAACGGCGCTGGCGCAGATGCGAAGTATTGCCGTGCTTCTGGTCGCCAGCAGGCTTGATCGTATGGCGGCAAGTGGCAACGGCACTGTCGACACGGCCTTTTGGCTGAATGATGAGGCAGGCGCATCCTCGGCGATTTGGGATAAAGCCGCCAATAGCGTCACCATAGATGGTCAGGTCATGGTGATTGCAGGGGCGCCAGACAGGGATAGCCGGCGCTTTGTAGGGGCAATTAATGGCGCTGATGTTGTGATGCAAATCTGGCATCATGCCGCCCGTGTTGAGGTCATGTTGGGGGCGCATCGGCTTGCTGTTCATGTTCTGCCGGAAAGGGTCAGTCATCTGCAAGCGCTGATGCGAGAGAAATCAGTCACTGGTGGGGCGGTTGAAATTACCGCGCCAATGCCGGGGCTGATGACACGCGTCATGGTATCTGTTGGTGATCATATCACGGCGGGGGATGATGTTGTGGTGATTGAGGCGATGAAGATGGAAAACTTGCTTAAATCGACCGAAACAGGAATAGTCAAAGAGATCCTTGCCAATGCCGGGGAAACGGTTGCCGCTGATCAGCCTTTGATCAGGCTTGCTGATAAAACGGAAAGCGAATGACATTGCGTGTGCTAAAGGCCGAGGCAAGTGGCTTGGGGGCGCATGCGGCACGGCTTTGTGCTGAGCTATGTCATGCCGCAGATCACCGCCAAAATGCTAGCGTCATCATCTTGGCGGCGGCGGTGCTAGATGTGGCGTTGCGTGAACCCACAGGGCCTGCCAGCACAGCCGATGGGGCGGCGATAGCAGAGGCGCGGGATAGCCGTGAAGCTTATTGGTTAAGAGAGCGCCGAAACGGTATTGTTCATTATGAAGGCGGCCGTGGCGGCTTTATGGGTGACGCGGATGATGATGCCATTCTTGCTGAAGACGCGGCACGCGCAATAGCCGCCTTGACCGAGGCTTTGGCAATTCTCAATTATGGTTAAGTAATTTTGTAATTTTGTGATTTAAGGCGCGCTATTAGCGATATCACTATCCATGTAGCGGCCTAGAGTGTTCGCAAACTCCGCCATCAGGACTTGATCTAGCCTAGCCATCAGATGATCAGGCGGCTGACCTATGCATTGCTCTAACGCCGCCACGCCAGCACCATTAATCCCGCAAGGGATGATATGCTGAAAGCCGTCTAGCATCGCCGCGCTCACATTAATAGCGATGCCGTGCCAGCTGATCCAGCGTGATAAGCGCACGCCAATAGCGGCGATTTTATCATGATTATTATTGATCCAGATGCCGGGGGCGCCATGGCGCCGGGTTGCGGTCATACCAAGGGCGGCGCAGGCGGCGATACCCCATGCCTCAATGCCGTGAACAAAGGCGCGGATATCACGGCCGCGGCGGTTCAGATCAAGCATGATATAGACGATGCGTTGGCCGGGGGCGTGGTATGTCCATTGCCCGCCTCGACCAGTCGCGCGGATGATCGGCGGCTTGTCTGTTGGCAAATGCGCGGCTGGTGCATTGATATCTTGGAGCGGTAGCAATAGCTCAGCATCCTTGGCTGAACTGCCGCCGGTATAGACAGGGTGATGTTGCAGAAACCATAGCACCTCCGGCGCCTTGCCCGCTTGCATGGCGGTCACATGAGCCTCCATAGCGGCAACCGCATCATCATAGTCAAGCGGTGCCTCATTTTCCCAGATCATAATGCCGTCAGGGCCCGGCCGAATGTGGTCTGGCCGTGCCGGTTTTGGCGGTAAAGGTGACTTCTGGCTTGCGCTAATGGTCATGATCTGTTATCGCATTTTCTGCGAGTTGACGCAATGGCGTATCATCTCGCGGCACATTCGGTGCGGCTGTGGCGGAACTGGTAGACGCGCAGCGTTGAGGTCGCTGTGGGCTAATAACCCGTGGAAGTTCGAGTCTTCTCAGCCGCACCAATTCATTGCTCAAATGATGTGTATCTCATTGATATGTAAGCATTTCATGTGTTTGCATATGGAAGGTGATGCACAAAATGATGTACAAAAATCATGCTCCACACCTGCATATAAGAGATGGTGTGTATTATTTCGTAAGGCGTGTTCCCATTGATGTGAGGCAGTATTATGCCTCTAATCGTATTTCTTTCAGCTTGAAGACCAAATCATTTGCTACAGCGCATCGTGCTAGCAAATCAATTGTCCAACGCCTTGATGACTATTGGCTAGGGTTAAGACTGCAGGATATTAATATACCTGCCATATCTGTTTTGAAGGATGTGAGTGCTGATGCCAATGCAGGAGTAACAACGCTTAGTGAAGCATTAGACCTATACCTGAAGCTGAAAGGTACTGGTAAAGACAAGGTATTTGTTCGTACAGCTATTCGCAATGTAGGTTATGTGATTAAGGTATTAGGTGACAGGCCCATCCCATCCTATTCCTCATCAGATGCAGCTAGCTTTCGTGATTGGCTGATTGATAGAGGAATGGGAATTAAGACTGTTAAGAGGGTATTCTCATCAGTCAGGGCTATTGTGAATATAGCTATAACTGAACATGGTATTAATTGTGTTAACGGCTTCGCCAAAACATACTTCCCAGCAGAAGAAGGCGTATCCAAGCGTCAGCCAATTGCAACAAGTGATATATTGCTCACTCAGCGTCTGTGTATAGATGCTGATGATGAACTGCGGTGGCTGATTGCTCTGATTAGTGATAGCGGAATGAGGCTAGGGGAAGCTGTAGGCCTTCTTAAGGACGACATTATCCTGAATAATGCTGTTCCTCATGTGAAGCTAATTGCTCACTCGTGGAGGGGTTTGAAGACAAAGGGTAGTGAACGCTGCATCCCGTTGGTAGGTGCATCTCTGTGGGCTTGTAAAAGGCTTCTAGAGGCTAATTATGATAGTATCTTTGCCTTCCCGAAATATTGCTCAGAGAAGGGTGCTAATGCTAACTCTGCCAGTGGTGCATTGAATAAGTGGTTGCAAGAGAATGTCTCAAAGCAATATGTCATTCATGGCTTCAGGCATAGCCTCAGAGACCGTTTAAGAGCCGTTGAGTGTCCATCTGATATTGTTGATGCAATAGGTGGCTGGAAAACTGCTGGAGTAGGGCAGTCCTATGGTAATGGCTATCCATTAGATGTTCATGAGAGATGGATGTATAGGATTTGTGAGTGATTTGTGCATCACCTTCCATATGCAAACACATGAAATGCTTACATATCAATGAGATACACATCATTTGAGCAATGAATTGGTGCGGCTGAGAAGTGGTTCTATGCACTTATACTGCACCAGTCTCTCTGAGACATAAGCAATACCAACACTTTAGGTGTATAACTTGTACTGTCAATAGGCACGAAATGTACATCAGTTTGTACATCAGTTAAGTGCTTGGCGAAATGTAAGTCATAAAACGTAACTACTAGTAACCTTTTTCATCATCTAGGATGCCACATAAACATGCCCTCAATGGCTCTGTAATGATTCAGTACAGGTACTAGCAGTGCTTGAGTTGCATGTAGTCACCCAGACTGCTTACAGCTGTCTGTGGGCAGTTATGTAGG
>JADHOM010000007.1 GCA_016778985.1 Alphaproteobacteria bacterium
AGCAAAGATTTTCTGCCCTACAAGCTGAACTACCTGCAAGGATTGGTCAGATGCTGGCTAATAATCCATCTTCAGCTCATTCAGCTCGCCGCATGGTGCAGCTATCCGCCATTGGTGCGGATGCCCAATCAAACAGCCGCTATGCCAAAACTAAAGCCGAGGGTGAGGCGGGATTGCTGGCCGCATGGCCGAATGCAACGATTTTGCGCCCGTCGCTTGTCTTTGGCGCAGGTGATGGTTTTTTTAATCGATTTGCTGGCATGGCAATGACCGCGCCTGCCATACCTGTGATCGGTGGCGGCAATAATCGGATACAGCCAGTATATGTCGGTGATGTCGCGGATGCGGTGATCAATGCACTGAAAAATGACAAAACTGAAGGCCAGATTTATGAACTTGGTGGCCCTGAAGTGATGAGCTTTCGTGACGCGATGCGATATTTGCTCAAATGTATTCACCGCAAACGGCTTTTGCTTAGCGTGCCTTTTCCTATCATGCATATGGCGGCAACGGCGATGCGGATACTGCCGCAACCGCCGGTCACTAATGATCAGCTTAAATTGCTGAAAACAGATAATGTCGTGGCCGATGATGCCTTAACACTGACAGATTTAGGGGTTGCGCCAACTGCGATGGATGCCGTTGTGCCATCATATCTGGAACGCTATAAGCCTGGCGGCCAGTTTAATATGTCGTGATTGGTAGCTAAGGTATTTGCTAATTTAGATAAGTGTTAGAGTTGGAATGAGATGACAATAAGCATGGTGCCTAGCGCGATGCGATAGATCACAAATGGCATCATGCTGAGCCGTTCTATCATCCACATCATTGCTGCGATTGAAAGTAATGCGGCTATGAATGCCAGTGCGGCGGCGGTGATGGCAGCATCTAATACCGCGGATTGATTTTCCCAGATAATATCACTGCCTGATTTGACACTTGCCCCAAGAATAACCGGAATAGACAGGATCATGGCAAATTGGGCTGAGGCAGTGCGGCTCAAGCCTGTTATACGGGCCATGGTCATGCAAATGCCAGAACGGCTGGTGCCGGGGATAAAGGCCAAGGTTTGGGCAAGGCCAATAACCACGGCATCAAAGAAGGTGATGCTATCAATCCGCCGATGGCCTTTGTTTCTATCAGCAAGGCCAAGAATAATTCCAAAGAATAAAGTGGCGCATCCGATTACCAACATATTGCGTAAATATAGATCAATTATGTCATATTCGCTGAGGAAATAGCCCACCAAAATGGCAGGGCCTGTCGCCAGCAATGCCATAATCGCTATTGGCAAGCTGTTTCTATACATGCGTCCAAAACTGATGACTGATAATGCCATCCGCAATAATATCCGCCAGTTATAGAGAATAACCGCCCCTAAACTGCCGAAATGGACGGCAATATCTATTAACAAGCCTTGGTCATCATAACCAGTCAATTCAGGGAATATCGCCAGATGAGCAGATGAAGATACCGGCAGAAACTCGGTTATGCCTTGTATGATTGCAAGTATAGCTAAATAACTCATCTTTCGCTCCTCAAGACAAATGGTAAATTATCATATAATGACCGCCTTTGTGTATTTTATTTTCATGGGTTTATTATCATGCCAATCCGTACATCAAACAACACGCATATATTGATACGGGCGGGCTGATCTTTTTGCTTGTTTCTGAGGTGAACAAGTGAAAGGATTAATTGCAACAGAAAACATCTGGGAAGTGTTCTTATAATCAGGTTAGTGAGAGTGAGTGAGGGTTGGTGAGGGTTTAAGCTGGTATTCCACTAAGGGGTAAAGCCACATGAAATTTGATTATATTGTGGTTGGTGCCGGTTCTGCCGGATGCGCTGTTGCTTCGCGCTTGAGTGAAAATGGCCGCTTCACAGTTGCGCTGATTGAGGCTGGGGGCCGTGATACCTATCCGTGGATACATATTCCCATTGGCTATTTCCGAACAATGGGCAACCCCAAAACCGACTGGTGCTATCAGACCGAAGCTGATCTAGGGCTGAACGGACGGGCTATCAAATGGCCGCGTGGTAAGGTGCTTGGCGGCTCATCCTCTATCAATGGCCTGCTTTATGTTCGCGGTCAGCAAGAAGACTTCAACCATTGGGCGCAATTGGGCAATAGAGGCTGGGGATGGCAAGATGTCTTGCCGTATTTCCGCAAATCCGAACATTGGCAAGGTGAGGGGCATGAAGATCGTGGTCAGGGCGGGCCTCTCAATGTCGCCGAAAATCAGGTCGAACGTGATGTCATTTCAGTATGGATTGAGGCGGCGGTGGCGGCAGGTTATCCGCGCAATTCAGACTATAATGCAGGCGACCAAGAAGGCGTTGGCCATTTCCAGATGACCATAAAAAATGGCCGCCGCTGTTCGGCTGCCGTGGCGTATCTCAACCCTGTGCGAGGGCGCAAAACCCTTGCGATTTTCACCAAATGCATGACCCTTGGCCTGATCATGGATGGCAAGACCGTGACGGGTATCAAGGCACGCCACAAAGGGCGTTTGATTGAAATTAAAGCCAATCGTGAGGTCGTTTTATCCGCCGGGGCGATCGGCTCACCGCAAATCTTAATGACATCGGGAATTGGTGATCCAGCAGAGCTGAAACAACATGGTATTGCCATCATTCATCAGCTTGATGGTGTCGGCAAAAATCTGCAAGATCATCTGCAAGCGCGGCCTGTTTATAAATGCACTAGCGGCTCTATTAATACGGATAGCCGCAACCCGATCAAGCTTGTCGGCATGGCGCTTGAATATGCGTTGCGGCGCACAGGGCCAATGGCGATGGCGGCGTCTTTAGGAACAGGGTTTTTGAAATCTGATCCGGCCTTGGATCGGCCAGATATCCAGTTTCATATTCAACCTTTTAGCGCTGATAATCCTGCCGATGGCCCGCACCGGTTTTCGGCGTTTACCGCCTCCGTTCTTCAGCTCCGCCCTGAAAGCACAGGTCATATCAAACTGACCTCGGCCTCAATGGATGATTACCCCGAAATCCATCCTAATTATCTATCCACCAAAACCGATTGTGATACTTTGGTGCGGGGGATTAAAATTGCTCGTAAGATTTGCAATACTGATCCTGTCAAGGCGATGATTACCGCAGAGTTTAACCCTGGCCCCGCGATTGCTGATGATGACGATGCCGCTATCCTTGATTGGGCGCGCAGTCATTCGACCACCATCTACCATCCCACAGGCACTTGCAAAATGGGGCAGGATAATATGGCCGTGGTTGATGAGCGTCTAAATGTGCGTGGGCTAAGGGGGATACGTGTGGCAGATGCCTCAATCATGCCGATGATCACATCAGGCAACACCAATGCTCCCGCCATTATGATTGGGGAAAAGGCCGCTGCAATGATGCTTGAGGATGCAGTTTAAGGAGAATTCTTAAGGGAAAATTCTTTCAGTTGTGCCTTTTTTACTAGTTTGATTAATAAACTAATAGTGAACTTGATATAAAAATGGACATATGGCTGCTCACCCTTTTTGTTGCAACGGAATTCATGTTCTCGCTGTCACCCGGCCCAGCGGTCGCCGCCGTGGTATCATCGTCTATTATTGGCGGATATAGATTAGCCATTTTTGCCATTCTTGGCGTGCTGATTGGTAATTTGATTTACTGTATTATTTCTGCTGTCTTGCTATCCGTAGGCGCAAGCGCAAGTGGCGATTACTTTTATTACATCAGAATCGCTGGATGTACCTATCTGATTTATTTGCTTTATAAACAATATATTGCTGATTTATTCACAAATAAAAATAAGCTGGAAGCTTCTCTTAAAATAGATACCAAAAGGCAAAATGGGCTTAACAAGTTCATCATTACGTTTGTGATGCAGATCTCAAATCCAAAAACCATTTTATTCTTCACCGCATTCCTTCCGCAATTTATCAACACGGAATATAATTTAATGGTGCAGTTTGTGACCTTTGGCATCCTATCCTTTGTGACAGAGTTTGTTGTTCTGATCGTTTACGCTGCTGGCGGCCAAGCTATGCTCAGATATGGATCAGAGCATATTGGAAAATACGCCGATCATGTCGGCAATGTCATGATGGCTCTTGCTGTGATATGGAGCGTCTTTCGATAAAGCCCATAAAGCTAAGACTATAACTTTGAGGGTGATACTCTTCACCCAGCTCAGCTAGTGATGATGTTTCGCCTTATGAGGGAACATTTTTAATCTCGCCTAGCTTGTTTTTAATAAAATCATCTTGTAAGCTAATTTTTGGATTGGGATGGTTTCTGCCCATACTAGATAGAATGAAAACAAAAATAGAAACCGCATAAAGACCAGTTTAACACTGGTTTAACACTGGGGATGATACATCCTCGGTTGCTCTTTTACCCGAATGGGTAACCCGAATAGGTAACCTGAACAGGTGGCCGACACAGGTTGGGGCAAATTCTTTCAGTTGTGCCTTTTTTACTAGTTTGATTGCTGATTTATGTCGATGCCGTTCGACATTTCAACGCTGTTGTTGTTGCGGATTTTCTCGTGACTACACGGTTGCTGATGTTGCTTGGCCTTGCTGTTTGTTTTCTGAATAAACGTGATGTAGTGCCCCAACAACACGTCAGGAAATAGTTTCAAAAGGGGCGTATTTTATGGAGGAAACATAATGTTGATTTCTAAAAAAATGATTAAGGCTGTCATCATGACTTGTCTTGGTCTTTCTGCTTTGGCGGTTGCTGGCGTGGCACAGGCTAAAGAGGTTCATATCAGGGTGCAGGCTGTGATCGGCGCCAAGTCCGATGAAGTGGCCATGCTGAAAGAGTTTATGGCTGATGTGACGGCTCTTACCGGTGGTGAAGTGACATTTGAAGTATTGCCAGCAGGTGCTGTGGTTGGCGTTAAGGAAACGCTTGATGCGGTTGATGCAGGTTTGGTAGAGGGCGGCTTTGCGTGGACACATTATTGGTCAGGCAAGCACCCAGCGGCAATGCTGTTTGGCTCACCTGTTGCCGGTGCCGGCGTTGGTATTGATAACATTGCCTTCTTGTCATGGTTCCAATATGGCGGCGGTAAAGAGCTTTATGATCAGCTCTGGGACGAAATGGGCATGAATGTGAAAGGCTTTATGTTACAGCCAGTGGGCCCAGAAGCGCTTGGCTGGTTTAAAGAGCCGATTAACTCCATGGAAGATTTCCGCAAGTACCGCTTCCGCACGCCTCCAGGGATTCCTGGTCAAACCTATAAAGACATTGGCGTTGCTTCTGTTGCTATGGGTGGTGGCGATATCCTGCCTGCGCTTGAAAAGGGGACGATTGATGCGGCAGAATGGTGTTGCCCAAAGCCTGACTCGGTCTTTGGCTTTCAGAAAGTGTTGAAGCATTACTATCTTCAAGGTCTGCATCAGGTTGTGGTGAACGCGGATTTGTATTTGAACAAAGACGTTTATAACTCGCTCACCGATCACCAGAAAAAGGCGTTTGAAGTGGCGGCAAATGCCTCACTTTCCAAGTCCATGTCTAACCGTATTTATGAAAACGGCAAGGCACTCAAGGACCTGACGGAAAACCATGGTGTTATCTTGCATGACACACCAGCGGATTACTTTCCGGCATATATGAATGCGGCGCGAGCATCATTAGAAAAGAACGCTGCTGAAAATGCGTTTTTTGCCGAAGTATGGCAGTCCCAGAGGGACTTTGCGGCTATCGCAGTGCCGTTCTGGGCAGGCTCACAAGCATCTAACGCTGCTCTTGGTAAAGCCTTTGCCGACAGCATAAAATAGCATCATGTGAAAAAGGCGGGGCTTTCTCGCCTTTTTTTCCGCCTGCTTTTTTGCCTATTTTTATGGTGCTGAGAGAACTCTAATTTTCAAAAATAAAACTATCTAAATCAAAAACTTTTAGGGGATGATCATGGCTAAAAACGAAGAAGGAATGGAGCTCGACATCTCCGATGAGCTGATTGCCGAACGGCGGGCAGGTGACCCCGGTGATACGCCAGAAGATATGCATCCCATCATGCGTTTTATTGTCAGGAATATTGATATTCTGAACAATTGGGTGGGGCGGCTCACCTGTTTGATGCTTATACCGGTGATTGCCGCCATGATTTATGAGGTGGTTGCCCGTAAGCTGTTTATTGCCCCGACGGATTGGGCGTATGACACGAGCCGTATGTTCTCTGGTGCGATGTTCATGCTGGGGGCAGGTTATGCCTTGATGCGCGGTGTCCATATCAGGGCAGATTTCCTTTTTCGGAACTGGTCGCCACGCAATCAGGCCTTGGTCGATGGCTCGCTCTATCTGCTGTTTTACTTTCCGGCCATGCTGTTTTTCTTTTGGGTATCTTTTGAATATACCTACAAAGCGTGGGTAACGTGGGAGCTTTCTATGGATACGGCGCTAATGGCGCCGCTTGCCCCGGCGAGGAGCGCGATGCCAGTCGGTGCCTTTCTCTTGCTGCTGCAAGGTGTTGCTGAGTTTCTCCACGCCTATCACCAGTTAGGCAAAGGGGCGATCCAGAAATGGGTGATACGACTCTTGCCGATTTACGTTGTCGTATTACTGGCCATTTTCTGCCACAGCCTGTTTCCCGGATTTTTCAATTTTGAAATGGTTTTTGGTGACGGTAGTGGCGCCAGTCTGAAAGACTTTGGTAATCTGTCAACGGAAATGATTGGTGTGATTATGATCGCGGTCATGTTATTGGCGATCTTTGTTGGCTTCCCGATTTCTTTCACCTTGATCTTCTTGGGCTTTGTCTTTGGTGCATGGGGGTTTAGCGGCAAGCTCGTCTTCTATCTGCAAACCCTTCAATTCAACAATGTGATGCTGGAACAAACCTTGGCTGCCGTGCCGCTCTTTGTCTTCATGGGGATTATGATGGAGCAGGCGGGGCTGATGGAACGCCTCTTCAACTCAGTTCAGCTGATGCTGTCGCGGACACGTGGGTCGCTATATCTGGCGGTGTTATTTGTCTCCACCATCTTTGCGGCGGCAACTGGCATTGTTGGTGCCTCAGTCACTATTCTGGGAATTATGGCGGCCAAGACGATGAACCGTTCTGGTTATGATGTGCGTCTTGCCGCTGGCACGATTACGGCAGGCGATACTTTGGGGATTTTGATCCCGCCATCCATAATGCTAGTGGTTATGGGGCCAGTCTTAGAAGTCCCGGTCACAGACCTTTTTTCAGCCGCGATTATCCCCGGCATCATGCTGGCAGCAATGTATGCGGGTTACGCGCTGATAAGGTGCTGGATTAATCCCTCACTAGGGCCCATCCTGCCAGTCGAAGAACAGCCGAAAACATCACCTTATTACTGGCTTGAAGCCATCACCGTGATTGCATCAATCGTCTTGTTGTTCACCTTGATTGTCATGGCATTTTCTGGCTCGCTAGTCGGGTTTTTTCCGTTCTCATCCCTGTTTATTCCTGTCGGCTGGATACTCATCATGTTTTATGGCGCCCGTTGGATAAGGGATTATAAGCCAAAGGGGTTTTACTTCTCAGACCTTTGGTATGAGTTTTTTATGGGGCTTGTCCCGCCATCTACCTTGGTGGCGTTTGCCTTGGGCTCAATTCTCTTTGGCTGGGCAACGCCGACAGAGGGCGCCGGCTGTGGGGCTTTTGGGGCGCTTATTCTGACTTTGGCTTACGGCAAACTGTCGCTGAATAAGTTCTATGAAGCGCTGATCAAAACACTTGAGATTTCTGTGCTGATCTTATTCTTGGTGGCGGCATCAAATTTCTTCGGCTCGGTGTTCTCACGCCTTGGCACGCCGACCATGATGACGGAGTTTTTGTTGGTCTGGGATATGTCACCGACGATGATCTTGATCATTATCATGGCGCTTATCTTTTTATTGGGGTGGCCGCTGGAATGGGTGCCGATCGTGCTGATCATTGTGCCGATCCTTATTCCAGTGCTGGTCAAGCTTGATATTAACCTGACATGGTTTGGGATTTTGGTAGCGGTTAATCTGCAAACAGCATGGCTCAGTCCGCCGGTTGCGCTGTCGGCGTATTTCCTCAAAGGGGTGGTGCCTGAATGGGACTTGAAAGACATTTATTTTGGCATGATGCAATTCATGGTCATTCAGATGATTGGCTTGATTCTTATCTTTGTATTTCCAGAAATTGCGCTGTGGCTGCCTGAATATATTTATGGCGCGATTCAATAAGCAACTGGCAACTTGCAATAGACAATAGAGCAACAGGAACGGAGTATTTTTATGAAAACTGACACATTCCTGATGTCGATAATCTTTGCGGCAATCGGGCTGGGTGTTGGTGTTGTCATTAGTGTGGTTATACTGATGGCAACGCTTAAGCCTGCCGCCGCGGATTTCTTTGATGGCTATGCCTTACAGCTCTATTGCAGGTCACAAAACCCGCAAGATGATGCGGTCTGTTTGGTCTATATTACGGGGTCATTCGATGCTTTCACCACTGTGGACGTGATCGCTCAAAAAACCGATAATGCGGTAGCGCAGTTTTGTGTGCCTGAGGGTATTGGCCCAGATCAGCTCAAAGACAGGGTGGTTGCCTTTATGCAACGACAAGATACTAATCTTGAGTTTGCCGCATCCCTCGTGGTTTTAGGCGCTATCCAAGATGCTTATGGCTGTGATCATTAACGTCGCCTGATCTCTGTTTTTTCTGTCCTGATCACTGCTTTGGTTTGATTTAATCACTTCTATCATTTGGCTTTACGTTAGGTTGTTTCTGTCAGATGGATAATAGTACCATTTCGGACTTAAATTACTTTAAGATTGCTAGAAAATACTAAAAATGGTATTTAGAAGTTATGAATATACTGGAAATAGGTTAAATATGTTGACCTATTATGCGTCCAATCTTATATTACACTCGATATAAGGTTATATTTTGATCTCCTGTTAAGGTCTCTGGATAAGGAATACAGTTATGACAACGAAGGCAATGCTTCAGTTTGTGTCACGCGACAAAGAAATGCCAGCCAAGCGCAAAGCTGAGGCTCGGAAAGGTGATTTTCTTGAAATCTATGATGATTTTAATGATGAAAAAGCCGCCCTTCAAGCTGGCAGATGCTCCCAATGCGGTGTGCCATTTTGCCAAACCCATTGCCCTTTGCAGAATAATATTCCTGACTGGCTTATGCTGACAGCCGAAGGCCGCATGCAAGAAGCTTATGAAGTTTCCGCCGCCACCAATACCTTTCCCGAGATTTGTGGAAGAATATGCCCGCAAGACCGCCTCTGTGAAGGCAATTGTGTGATTGAGAAGGGATTTGAGAGCGTTACCATTGGCGCAGTTGAGCGCCATATTACCGAAACGGCGTTTGAAAATGGCTGGGTCAAGCCGCCTCAACCGATGTCTGAGCGCACCGAAACTATTGGTATTATCGGGGCTGGTCCTGCGGGGCTTGCCGCGGCTGAACAGTTGCGCCGGCAAGGCTATCAGATCACCGTCTATGACAGATATGATCGGGTTGGCGGCTTATTGATTTATGGTATTCCGGGCTTTAAGCTGGAAAAAGAGGTGGTCACCCGGCGTGAGGCTTTGTTACGCGATGGTGGCATAAGGTTTGAGCTGAACTGCCAGATTGGTGACGATATCAGCTTTGATCAGATCAAGAAAAAGCATGACGCTGTTCTAATCGCAACAGGCGTCTATAAAGCCAGAGATATTGAGCTTAAAGGCAAAAGCGATAGCGATGATCAGATCGTTCCTGCCTTGGATTACCTCACCGCCTCAAACCGTCTTGGTCTGGGTGACAATGTGGCCGCCCATGCTAGTGGTCAGTTAGATGTTAAGGGTAAAAACGTCGTCGTCATAGGCGGTGGTGATACCGCTATGGATTGTGTCAGAACAGCCATTCGTCAAGAGGCTAAATCGGTGACATGTGTTTATCGCCGTGACCGTGCCAATATGCCCGGATCAGCGCGTGAAGTGATGAACGCCGAAGAAGAAGGCGTGAAATTTGAATGGCTGTCACAGCCCACTGGTCTGGCGCGAGATGCGGATGGCAAGGTCGCTGGCGTGATATGCCAGCGGAGCCGTCTTGGCGCTGCTGATACGAGCGGTCGTCAAAGTCCTGAGCCGATTGAGAACTCTGATTACAGGCTCGATGCTGATATGGTGATCATGGCATTAGGGTTTGATCCCGAAGACATGCCAAATATGTTCCATGAACCGCGGCTTAAAGTATCGCGTTGGGGGACGATTAGCATTGATTGGCGGACAATGATGACTAGCGTAGATGGGGTATTTGCCGCCGGTGACATCGTTCGCGGCGCCTCACTAGTTGTCTGGGGGATAAGAGATGGCCGTGATGCCGCCACGCAAATTGACGGATGGTTAACTCGGCAGGCCGCCGACAAAGAAATCTCTGCTGAGCAAAAAGCCGCCTCCTGATCAGGATAAATAATCGCTCGTTTTCTGGTATTTAGCTAGTCTGTTAATGCCAGCAAAACATGAACAAGTAACTTGTGAAGATGTAGGAATAAGATCATGACCAGAATTGATAACAAATCCCAGTTGGTTAAATCCCAGTTGGTTAAATCCCAGTCGGTTAAATCCCAGTCGGTTAAATCCCAGAGCCTTAAGACCCAATGGCTCGAAGATAGGCTTGATATGCAGGAGCGGCTGCAATCTGGTGGTGTCTGGTCACCTGAACAAGAACATGATGCTTGTGGTGTTGGGCTAGTTGCTGCCATTGATGGAACCGCGTCACGTCAGGTTGTTGATAAAGCCATAGAAGCCTTGAAAGCAGTTTGGCATCGGGGTGCCGTTGATGCTGATGGCAAGACAGGTGATGGGGCAGGTATTCATCTTGAGATTCCACGCGATTTCTTTGCTGAGCATATTGAACATACAGGGCATGTTGTTGATGATGGCAGGATTGGTGTTGGTATGGTGTTCTTGCCGCGCACAGATATGGCCGCCCAGGAAACCTGCCGCTGTATTGTTGAAAATGAGATACTGGCCGCAGGTTTTCGGATTTATGGCTGGCGTCAGGTGCCAGTTGACATTTCGGTGATTGGTGATCGGGCGGATGCGACACGCCCTGAAATTGAACAGATTATGTTTTCTGCTCCTGATAATGTCAGTGAGGCAGATGTTGAACGCCAGCTTTATGTGATCCGCCGGAAGATTGAAAATGCCGTGCTTGCAGAGCGGATTATGGAGTTTTATCTATGCTCATTCTCGGTTCGGTCGATCATCTATAAGGGTATGTTCCTTGCCGAACAAGTATCGGATTTTTATCCTGATCTCAAAGATGAGCGCTTTATTTCACGCTTTGCTATCTATCATCAGCGGTATTCTACCAACACGTTTCCAACATGGAAACTCGCCCAGCCATTCCGCGTGCTTGCCCATAATGGTGAGATTAATACCTTTCGCGGTAACAAGAACTGGATGACCTGTCACGAAGATCGCATGACCTCGCCATTATTCGGTGATGATGTTGAACATCTCAAGCCAGTTATCCAAGGCGGCTCATCTGATTCGGCAGCGCTTGATGCGGTGTTTGAACTAATGCTTCACGGGGCGCGTGATTTGCCGATGGTAAAGACTATGATGGTGCCCGAAGCAACCGGCGATGATGCCGACCAAAAACTAAAAGACCTATATGGCTATTGTAATGCGGTCATGGAACCGTGGGATGGCCCGGCTGCGCTTGCTATGGCATCTGGTGATTGGGTGCTGGCATCGGTTGATCGCAACGGCTTGCGGCCTTTGCGGGTGACGGTGACAAATGATGGCTTTATCTTTGCTGGTTCGGAAACTGGCATGGTGCAAATTGAAGAACAAAAGGTCCTTGAAAAGAGCCGTTTAGGCCCTGGTCAGATGATTGGCGTAAACCTAGCAGAAGGCCGCATTTACCATGATGCCGAATTGAAAGATATGTTGGTTAAGCGCCGTGATTGGGGGCAGTGGCTGGGCAAGTCGCAGATCATGGATGACCTGCTCGCCACTAGCCGCAAAGAGCCGGTAGAAATGATTGCTGGTGATGATTTGCGGCGGCGCCAATATACTGCTGGCTGGACGCTCGAAGATTTGGAGTTATTGCTGCAGCCGATGGGCGAAGATGGCAAGGAAGCGGTTGGCTCAATGGGTGATGATACGCCTTTGGCAGTATTGTCGAATACCTATCGCGGCTTGCATCATTTTTTCCGTCAGAACTTCTCACAAGTCACCAACCCACCGATTGACTCTTTGCGTGAACGCCATGTGATGACTTTGCGGACACGGCTAGGTAATCTGGGTAATATCTTGGATGAAAGCCCTGATCAATGTGATCATCTGTTGCTTGACTCGCCTGTGCTGACCATTGCAGAAGCCGCATCATTGCATGAATTTCTGGGTGATCGGGCATCAGTCATTGATATCACCTATCCTGCTGATATTGGTGAAGATGGCTTTCAGAAAGTCATAGATCAGATTGAACGTGAGGCCGAGGAGGCGGTTAGAGGTGGGGCTGAACATCTCATTCTTGATGATCGCAACACCTCAGCCAAGCGGGTGGCTATCCCATCTGTTCTGGCGGTTGGTGCGGTTCACACGCATTTGGTCAGGCGGCAATTACGGACGTTCACGTCTATTAATTTGCTCAGTGGCGAATGTCTCGATGTTCATCATTTTGCAGTTTTGATTGGGGTTGGCGCAACGACAGTGACCCCTTGGCTTGCCGAAGCAAGTCTTAGAGATCGGTATGGTCGCGGCCTCTTCAAAGGTCTGCCGCTTGAAACGGTTATTGGCAATTACCGAACAGCGATTGAAAATGGGCTGCTTAAAATCATGTCGAAAATGGGGATATCTGTTCTTGCATCATATCGGGGGGGCTATAATTTTGAATCACTAGGCTTGTCGCGATCATTAGTCTCACAATATTTCCCGCCAATGACATCACGCATTTCTGGCCTTGGCTTAACTGGTATTTTCAGCCAGATCAGTGCTTTGCACAAACAAGCTTGGGCAGAACAGCAGGCGGTATTGCCTGTTGGCGGTTTCTTCCGCTTCCGCAAGTCTGGGGAAAGTCATGCCTTTGATGCTAATACTATTCACGCTATGCAACGGGCGTGCGATACAGGCAGTTATGATGCTTGGAAAGCGTATAGCGCAGGCGTTGCCAAGGCCGGCCCTGTCAATCTGCGTGATTTGCTCGATTTCGTGCCGCAATATGCCCCTAAAGCCACTGATGACGTGCAAAGCATCACGGCTATCCGCAAACGCTTAGTTTCGCCGGGAATATCACTTGGTGCGTTAAGCCCTGAAGCGCATGAAACCCTGTCTATTGCGATGAACCGCATTGGTGCAAAATCAGATTCAGGCGAAGGCGGCGAAGACCCAGCTCGCTTTGTTCTGCGTGAGAATGGCGATAACCCATCATCAGCAATCAAGCAAGTGGCGTCAGGGCGTTTTGGCGTGACGGCAGAATATCTCAATTCATGTGAAGAATTGGAAATTAAAGTGGCGCAAGGCGCAAAACCGGGTGAGGGTGGGCAATTGCCCGGCATTAAGGTCAATAGTCTAATTGCCAGATTGCGCCATTCAACGCCGGGAGTGACATTAATCTCACCACCGCCGCATCATGATATCTATTCGATTGAGGATTTGGCTCAGCTGATCTATGACCTCAAGCAGATTAACCCAAAGGCGCGTGTCTGTGTTAAACTTGTTGCCTCAACAGGGATTGGCACGATTGCCGCTGGTGTAGCAAAGGCTAAGGCCGATACGATCTTAATCTCTGGTCATGGTGGCGGCACTGGTGCCAGCCCGCAATCATCAATTAAACATGCTGGTCTGCCATGGGAAATGGGATTGTCTGAGGCGCATCAGGTGTTAACAATGAACGGCTTGCGCGATAAGGTAATCCTCCGAACAGATGGCGGGTTGAAAACAGGGCGTGATGTTGTTATTGCCGCTATGCTAGGGGCTGATGAATATGGAATAGGCACGGCATCGCTTATTGCTATGGGCTGTATCATGGTACGGCAATGTCATTCCAACACGTGTCCGGTTGGCGTCTGCACCCAGCGTGAAGACCTGCGGGCTAAGTTTGCCGGCACGCCTGAAAAAGTGGTCCAGCTATTCACGCATCTAGCCGAAGAAGTGCGGGAGATTCTGGCCTCACTTGGCGTATCATCGCTCGAAGAAATTGTTGGCAGGACAGATATGCTACGTCAGGTTAGCCGAGGAAACGCCGCCCTAGATGATCTTGATCTTAACCCTATACTTGTCCGGGCTGATGGCACGGCTAAACGCAAAACCCCGTCTTTAGCGCGCAATGAGGTGCCGGATACGTTAGATGCGCTCATGCTCAAAGATGCTAGTCATGCGCTTGAACGTGGCCAGCGCACACAGCTATCCTATAATGTCAAAAATACCCAACGCGCGGTTGGTACACGGTTATCATCACATATTACGCAAAAATTCGGTATGACTGGCCTCAAAGAAGCAACCATTACGGTGCGATTGCGTGGCTCTGCCGGGCAATCTATTGGTGCTTTTGCTGTTCAGGGCTTAAAACTAGATGTCTATGGTGATGCCAATGATTATGTTGGCAAAGGGTTATCTGGTGGCATGATCTGTATTCGGCCGATGGCATCCTCACATTTAGTTCCACATGAACAAACGATCATTGGAAATACGGTGCTTTATGGGGCAACGTCGGGACGGCTTTTTGCCTCTGGGCAGGCAGGTGAACGGCTTGCTGTTCGTAATTCTGGGGCAACCGCTGTTGTCGAAGGATGCGGCACTAACGGCTGTGAGTATATGACTGGCGGTGAGGTTGTTATTCTAGGTCAGGTTGGCTCTAACTTTGGTGCAGGCATGACTGGCGGTATGGCATTTGTCTATGATCCAGAAAATCAGTTCAAAGATCAGGTGAACCTCGAAAGCATAGGGCTTTATCGGATTGATAATGATCATTGGTCAGATCACTTAAAGGCATTAGTGACGGAGCATCGCGATCGGACATCATCACCTTTGGCTAATCAGATGTTGATTAATTGGGATGTTAATGTGAAGCAGTTCTGGCAGATTGTACCGCATGAAGTATTGCCGAGACTAGCGCATCCTGTTAACGTATCTGCTGAAGGTGAGGCAATCGCCTAATCACAACATCGCTATTAGCAATAAAGACACTTGATGATGAATACTGTTGATCTTGCGTATCAGATAAGACAGCAAACCCCACAGGATAACGATGAAATTGATCGCTTGATGGGTCTTGGTTTTGCCCCATCACATTCAGGTCGGGCAATCTGGTTGCTTCGACATGGTGATGCTATTGAAAACTTGTCGCTGGTAGCTGATGCGGGTGGGCAGTTATTAGGCTCAATTCGATACTGGCCTATTTTGATTGCTCAGCGGCCATCTATTTTGCTTGGGCCATTGGCGGTTGACCCTAGTGTTCGCGGCAAAGGTATTGGTGTCGCGCTGGTTCAAGAAAGCCTTGCTCTTGCCCAAAAAGGGCAGTGGGAATGGTGTTTTATTTCAGGTGAGCCAGAATATTATCTGAAGTTTGGATTTAAGTCAGTGACTTATGATGATATCACGCTGCCCGCGCATATTGAACCTGAACGCCTGCATTTATTGGAATTAGTATCCGCGCGGCCAAATACTATGCCTGAAAAACCGTGGTCTATTATACCAACAGCGTTAGATGTTGAACCCGTTCTACAGATCACAGGTGAAAGCTGATTATGCGTGTTCTGCATCACTATATGTTGTCAGCAGCATCGCGTTTTGTGCGGCTATATCTTAATGAGCAAAAAATGGACTTTTTGCCAAAACTAGAAGAATTTTGGAAATCAGAAGCGGCGTTTCTTAAACTTAATGTTGCTGGTACGGTTCCTGTTCTTGTTGAGGATGATGGGACAGTATTATGCGGCGCTTATGTCATTGCTGAATATTTTGATGATATGTTGCCAGAACAGCCATTATTGCAGGGCCGCCCGGCAGAACGCGCAGAGATACGCCGATTATTCGATTGGCTTTGTGGGCGGTTTGATCGCGAGGTTCTGCAACCTTTGATCAATGAGCGGCTTATTCGCCGGATGACAGGCGAGGGGGTGCCATCCTCTGTAGTTATTCGCACCGCGCTTAGCAATCTGGGCGTCCACCTGGCCTATTTCAATCATTTGGTGGAGCATCGCCAATGGCTAGCTGGATCAAAAATGTCCATCGCTGATCTAATAGCAGCGGCATCATTATCAGTGCTGGATTTTATGAATGATATTAATTGGGATGATTGGGATGAGCTGAAATTATGGTATGCGCGGATTAAATCGCGCCCATCATTTCGGCCGTTGCTTGCCGACCAAGTAACCGGCATGACACCGCCTGGCCATTACACAAATCTTGATTTTTAATCCGCACTTTGGCCAAATTATATACCATTTTTAATATTTGCCGTTTTAAGGGTCTGTTAAAGGTCTCAAGGGTGGGGCTGCTTGCGGGTAATTTCGGCAAGTGTGGCAAGTAGGGTATCAAGCTGATTGGGTTCTGAAAATCTGTGATTGGCATCAGCGTCAAACAGCACATCAACATCATCGCCGGTGATAGCATCGGCGATACGGTTCGCGGTTTGCCAAGGTACTTCCTCATCCTTATATCCATGCAGTAATCGCACCGGGCAAGTGATTGGTATCCGGGCATTGAGGATCAGATTTTTGCGGCCATCAGTGATTAATTGATAAGGATAGATAACATCGCCCTCGCTATAAGGGTTCGGCACACTAAGCTGGCCAGATGCTTCCATATCGGCTTGCTGTTCTGGAGTTAATTTATTCCAGATCAGGTCATCGGTGAAATCAGGTGCCGCCGCAATCCCTATAATTCCGGCGATTTTGTCATGGCGTTCCATAGCCACCAATAGCATCAGCCAGCCGCCAAGCGATGAGCCAACGAGATAGCAAGGCCCGTCAACAAGGTGATCCATGATAGCCAGACAATCGGCTTTCCATATGCTAATGGTTCCATCCATCATGTCACCACTGGATTGCCCATGGCCAAAATAATCAAAGCGGATAAAGCCAAACTTTTGCTGTTTCGCCCAATCTTCAACGACAAGTGCCTTAGTGCCATCCATGTCTGATCCATGGCCATGCAGAAAAACAATGGTAGGCTGTCCGTCAATCAGATGGGCGTGATAGGCAATCTGCCCGCCTCTGTGATCAAGGAATGATGGTGATAGGTTATTCTCATCTGTCATCGGCTCACCCTTTGGATCATGTCTTTGATAAAATAAAGCGATATACAAGCCAAGCTTGAGACGTTAAAACAAATCTACCTTTTATATAACCGATCTGTCTAGCGTTACATCCATGCCAATTTTAAGCCTTAAAGGTAAGACTATCCTTCAAATTCTTCCTAACCTTAAGCAAGGTGGGGTTGAACGCGGAACTGTTGATATGGCGCAGGCCATCATCAAGGCTGGCGGGACGGCACTTGTGGTTAGTGGCGGCGGCCCAATGGAGGCACAGATTAAGCGCATTGGGGGTGAGCATATTACCTTAGCGGTTGGGAGCAAAAACCCCATTCGCTGGCCAAGAATACGCCGTCAACTGCGTCAGATCATGCTAGAGCATAAAGTTGATTTACTGCATATCCGCTCACGGGCGCCAGCATGGATAGGGATGCCAGCCGCTAGAGCATTAAATATTCCGGTCGTAACAACGGTGCATGGTCGCTTCAAAGCAACCAATATTTTCAAAAAATATTATAACAGCGTCATGACAAAAGCTGATCGTATCATCGCGATTTCAAACTATGTCTCTGAATTGATTTCCAAACAATTTCCAAAAGCCGCTGATAAGATCGTCACTATCCATCGGGGTGTCAATGTTGATATGTTTAACCCCCAATCGGTTAATGCTCAGCGCACGATTAATGCGGCAAATACCCTAAATGTTGATGAGAATAAGAAAATTATCATGCTCCCGGCCAGACCAACGCTCTGGAAAGGGCAGGAGGCGATGATTTCGGCAATGGCAAAACTTAGCGATAAAGACGCTATGCTAATTCTTGTTGGTGCGGCGGCTGGCCATGATGGCTTCCAATCAAAACTTATTGCTCATATCACCAGCAATCAATGCGAAGGCCGGGTGATCTTGGCGCCTGAAACCAATGATATGCCAGCCACTATGATGTTGGCTGATGTTGTTGTCATGCCATCCATGACGCCCGAACCATTTGGCCGTATTGCCATAGAAGCGCAAGCCATGGGCAGGCCTGTAGTCGCATTTAATCATGGTGGGGCGGCAGAAAGCATTATCGATAAAGAAACAGGCTGGCTTGCCAGACCTAATGATATTGATGATCTTGCCGATGCTGTTGATCAGGCTTTGGCATTAAAACCGCGCGCTCGACAGCAATTCTCAAAACGCGCCCGACAGCATGTCATTGATCATTTCAGCACAGATCATATGGAAGCCAAAACCCTAGCTGTCTATCGCAAATTGCTGAAATCATGATGTTGGATCAGATTTTGCAAGGGTTAACCCTTGAAGCCTTTGCCACAACAGGATAAAACCATCACTTGTGTTTACATCACATGAGGACAACATGCCCGTAATAACGCTACCTGATGGCGCCAAGCGTCAATATGATCAGCCTATTTCCGCCTATGATGTGGCGGCAGATATTGGCCCCGGTTTAGCCAAGGCGGCACTGGCAGCGCGCCTAGATGGTGAGCTTATTGACTTGAGCCGTGTGATTGATCATGACGCTACTCTGGCGATGGTGACGAATAAGGATGATGATGCACTGGCTTTGATCCGCCATGATTGCGCTCATGTCTTGGCTGAGGCTGTGCTTGAGCTGTTTCCAGAAACCCAGGTGACGATCGGGCCGTCTATCGAAAATGGCTTTTATTATGATTTTTATCGTGAGACGGCGTTTTCATCTGAAGATTTGGAAGCCATTGAAACCCGTATGCATGCGATTGTTGATCGCGATGAGGCCATTACCCGCGAAGTCTGGACACGCGATGAAGCGGTAGCGTTCTATCGCCAGAATGATGAGCCATTTAAGGTCGAGCTAGTTGATGCTATCCCCGCAGATGAAACCGTGACGTTTTATCGGCAAGGTGATTTTATTGACCTATGTCGGGGGCCTCATGCGCCATCGACAGCACGCATTGGCCATGCCTTCAAATTGATGAGTGTGGCAGGCGCGTATTGGCGTGGCGACTCGTCGCGGCCGATGTTACAGCGTATCTATGGAACGGCATTTTTTCAGGAAAAAGAGCTAACCGCCTATCTTACCATGCTGGAAGAAGCTGAAAAGCGTGATCACCGTAAACTTGGCAAAGCGCTTGAGCTATTTCATATTCAAGAAGAAGCCACAGGGTCTGTATTTTGGCACCCAAAGGGCTGGACATTATACCTTGAGATTGAGAGTTATATGCGGCGGCGGTTAGATGCGGCAAAATACAAAGAAGTCAAAACCCCGCAAATGATTGACCGCAGTTTATGGGAAAAATCAGGCCATTGGGATAAATTCCGTGAGAATATGTTTACTGCGGAAAGTGAGGGAGATCGTATCCTTGCGCTGAAACCCATGAATTGCCCCGGTCATGTTCAGATTTATCGCCAAGGCATTACATCTTATCGGGATTTGCCCTTGCGTATGGCAGAGTTCGGGTCGTGCCATCGCAATGAGCCATCAGGTGCCTTGCATGGTATTATGCGTGTTCGCGCCTTTACCCAAGACGATGCGCATATTTTCTGCACCGAAGACCAAATTGATAGCGAAGGCCGCGCCTTTTGTGATTTGTTGCTGGATATTTATAGAGACTTTGGATTTGAGGATGTGCGGGTTAAGTTTTCTGATCGCCCTGAAACCCGCGCTGGTGATGATGCGACATGGGATAAAGCCGAAGCAGCATTGGCATCAGCCACAGAAGCCGCAGGGCTGGAAACGACGCTTAATCCGGGTGAGGGTGCTTTCTATGGCCCGAAGCTTGAGTTTGTCTTGCGCGATGCGATTGGCCGAGATTGGCAATGCGGCACGTTGCAGGTTGATTTTGTGCTGCCTGAGCGGCTTGATGCAGAATATGTTGCCGAAGATGGTTCGCGCAAGCGTCCGGTGATGTTGCACCGCGCTATTTTAGGGTCAATGGAACGCTGGATTGGTATTTTAATTGAACAATATGCTGGCCGCATGCCGCCCTGGCTGTCGCCTGTTCAGGTGGTAGTTGCGCCAATCACGGATGCGGTCACGGCTTATGCGGCTGAGGTTTATGAACGTCTTGCCGCACATGGCGCTAGAGTTGAGCTGGATAGCCGTAATGAGAAAATCAGCTATAAAGTGCGTGAACATTCGGTGGCGAAAGTGCCTTTCATCATTGCCATTGGCGAACGTGAAAAGGAAGAAGGGACAATTGCGCTGCGTCGTTTAGGTGAAAATAAGCAAGAAACCCTCGCTCTTGAGGATGCCGTTTCTATGCTGATTGAAGAAATTACACCACCGGATTTGAAAAATACCTGATTTCTGTTATAAAATATGATGTATAGTACATCTGACAGGCAACATATTCAAAAGGAGATACGTCAATAGCCCGTCCACCACAAGGCCCTCTGAAAGGCACACCGAAAGGTAATAGCCCTCGTGTTAACGACGCTATTACTAACCCCACCGTACGTTGCATTGATCACAATGGCGAGCAATTAGGCGTCATTAACACTGCCGACGCATTGCGTCAGGCGTTTGATGCTGGGCTAGATTTGGTTGAAGTTCAGCCAAATGTTGACCCGCCTGTGTGTAAAATCCTTGATTACGGAAAGTTCAAATACGAAACGCAGAAACGAGCCAATATAGCGCGCAAGAAGCAAAAAATCGTTGATGTCAAGGAAATCAAGCTTCGCCCTAATATTGATGAACATGATTATCAGGTGAAGATGAAAAATGTTCGCAAGTTTATTGATGCTGGCGATAAGGTTAAGGTTACCCTGCGCTTCCGTGGACGTGAAATGGCTCACCAAGAGCTTGGCGCTCAGGTGCTTAGCCGTGTCAGAGAAGAAATGGAAAGCTTGACCAAGGTAGAAGCCATGCCAAAGCTGGAAGGCCGTCAAATGGTAATGGTTCTGGCGCCTGCCTGATTGCGTTTTTCGCTATTTCTGCTTGCATTAAGCGTGGTTTATGGATAAAACCCGTTCAAGTTCCGCGTCCGGGCGCAAAAGGGCATGCCTGGCCGGATGATGATCAACCTGGTTATATTTGATTTTGTTTTGATATAACCCTTTTTGAAATGAGGTTAAAATGCCCAAAATGAAAACGAAAAGCGGGGCGAAAAAGCGTTTTCGTCTGACCGCAACTGGAAAGGTTCGTGGCAGTGCCGCGTTTCTTCAGCATAATCTCCGTCGTCGTTCCCAAAAAATGAAACGCCAAGCGCGTGGCACCATGATCCTTAGTGATGCTGATGCCCGTATCGTTAAGCGTTTTCTGCCGTACGCTTAAAGGAGATTTATCATGGCAAGAGTAACTTCTGGTACTACCGCTGCTGCGCGTCATAAGAAAGTTATTGCCGCCGCCAAAGGATATTATGGCCGCCGCAAAAATGTCTATCGTGTCGCTAAGCAGGCTGTCGATAAAGCCCGCCAATACGCCTATCGTGACCGCCGTGTCCGTAAGCGTGAAATGCGTGCGCTTTGGATTCAGCGAATTAATGCTGCTGTCCGTCTCCATGGCATGACGTATTCGCAATTCATGAACGGGATTAAGCTAGCCGGCATAGAAGTTGACCGTAAGGTGATGGCTGATCTGGCGGTGCGTGATGAGGCGGCGTTTAAGGCGCTGGTTGAATCGGCTCGCAAAGCTTCAGCTTAAGCGAGGTTCTACGAATGGCTGGTGCCGATCCGCAAGCGTTACAAGAGGCAATTTTAGCAGCCATTGAGGCAGCAGATACGCCTGATGCGCTGGAGATAGTTCGCATTGGCTCTCTCGGAAAAAAAGGTGAACTGACCACGGCGATGAAATCCCTTGGTCAGCTTGAAGGCGATGCCCGAAGAGAAATGGGGCAAGCGCTAAATGCAGTGAAAGACGCCGTCACTCAAGCGCTTGAGGCGCGCCGTAGCGCATTGGCAATGGCTGAACTTAATCGCCGGCTTGCAACCGAAACCGTTGATGTATCATTAAGCCAGCGGCCTGAGACCGCAGGCGTTATTCATCCCCTATCGCGGACATTGGATGAGATATTGGCGATCTTTGCTGAAATGGGGTTTACGGTTGCCGAAGGCCCCGATATCGAAAGCGACTATTATAACTTTACGGCATTAAATATGCCCGAAGATCATCCTGCCAGACAAGAACATGATACATTCTATATGACGCCTGATGCCGACGGTCAGCGCAAAGTCTTGCGGACACATACCTCACCTGTGCAAGTGCGGACGATGGAAGCGACATCTCCACCAATTCGCATTATTGCCCCTGGCCGCACCTATCGGTCTGATCATGATGCTACTCATTCACCGATGTTTCACCAATGTGAGGGGCTGGTCATTGGTGATGGGATAACGATGGCGCACCTGAAAGGATGTTTAATTGAGTTTTGTCGTGCCTTTTTCAATGTTGATGATCTGCCTGTGCGCTTCCGCCCTAGCTATTTTCCGTTTACCGAACCATCAGCTGAGGTGGATATCGGGTGCAGCCGTGATGGTGGCGGCTTGACGATTGGCGCTGGTGCTGATTGGCTTGAAATTCTGGGTTGCGGCATGGTTAATCCGCGGGTCTTGGAATATTGCAATATTGATCCGAATGAACATCAGGGATTTGCTTTTGGCATGGGGCTGGAAAGGCTGGCTATGCTGAAATATGGTATTCCTGATCTGCGGCCATTTTATGATAGCGATTTGCGCTGGATGCGGCATTACGGCTTCATGCCGTTTGATCCTCCATCTGTTCATCTTGGCTTAAGCTAGGGAGCCGAATATGAAGTTTACCTGGTCATGGCTTAACGACCATTTAGATACTGATGCAGATATGTCTGCTATTCTGGATGTCTTGCCTATGCTAGGGCTTGAGGTTGAGAGTGTGGTTGACCGCAGTCAAGCGCTTGCTCCCTTTACTATTGCCCGTATAGTTACAGCAGAGCCGCATCCAAATGCCGATAGCTTGCGGGTCTGTCAGGTTGATAATGGTGATGGTATGGTTGAGGTTGTTTGCGGGGCGCCAAATGCGGTGGCTGGACTAGTCGGTGTGTTTGCGCCTGTTGGGGCATATGTTCCGGGCATTGATCTGACCTTGACCGAAGCTGAGATTAGGGGCGTTAGCTCACGCGGGATGATGTGTTCTGAACGGGAAATGATGATCTCTGATGAGCATGATGGCATTATATCGCTAGCCACAGATGCGCCAATAGGCTCATCTTATGCGGCATGGGCAGGCCTGGATGATCCAGTGATTGAGATTGCGATTACCCCAAACCGTGCCGATTGTCTAGGCGTGCGGGGGATTGCGCGTGATCTCGCGGCGGCTGGTTATGGCAAATTGAAGCCGTTAAAATCAGAGCCTGTTGTGGCTAAAGGTAAAAGCGCAATCTCATGGCAATTGGACCTGCCATCTGATCAAGCTTATTTATGTCCACGCATTGTTGGCCGCAGCTTTTCAGGTCTCAGTAATGGCGTGTCACCAAAATGGATGCAACAGCGGCTAGAAGCCGTTGGCCAGCGCGTTATCTCAGCTTTGGTTGATATCACCAATTATATCATGCTTGATCTTGGTCGGCCGCTGCATGCTTATGATGCTGACCGTGTTAAGGGTGAAACGCTGACCGTGCGGCTAGCTAAATCAGGCGAGAACATGACCGCGCTTAATGAGAAAACCTATCAGTTGGATGATCAGATGCTGGTTATTGCCGATGCTGATGGTGCTGATGATCTGGCCGGAATTATGGGCGGTGAGCGTACTGGCGTGACCGATGACACGACAACAATGTTTCTTGAGATTGCTATTTTTGATCAGGTTTCTGTCGCTATGACAGGGCGTAAACTAAATATTCATTCTGATGCTAGGTATCGGTTTGAACGCGGCCTTGATGCGACTTCTCCAGACACAACCATTGATTATGTATCCGCCATGATATGTGCAATTTGCGGCGGCACAGCGTCGGAGCTAACCGCACAAGGTGAGGGCGCAGACTGGCAACGTCAGATCGGTTATCGCCCTGAACGCTGTGTTGATTTGACCGGCGTTAGCGTGGCAGCAGATAAACAGAAAACTATTCTTGAGACCCTCGGCTTTAGCATCGAAGATGCCAATCCTATGTGGCATGTTGCACCACCACCATGGCGCGGTGATATCGTTGGCGCGGCTGATCTGGTTGAGGAGATTATTCGGGTTAGTGGCTATGATGCTATTCCTGAACTGCCTTTGCCACGTCAGCGTGTGGTCAGCCAGCCAGCAGTTAATGCCGAACAAAAACGGCCTATTATGTTGCGGCGGTTAATGGCTGGCCGCGGGATGAGTGAGACGGTTAGTTTCACCTTTGTTGATGCTGCAACGGCACAGCGTTATGGCGGCGGCAGCTCTGCCTTACATTTGGTTAACCCGATTAGCACTGATCTAGCCGTTATGCGGCCATCGCTTATTCCGGTTCTGATGGATGTGGTGGCACGCAATCAAGCGCGCGGCGAAAGTGATATTGCAGTGTTTGAAATTGGCCCTATCTTTGTTGATGATCCGCCGACTGGCCAGCATCCTGTGCTTGCCGGGATAAGGCACGGAATGACGGCAGGCCGTGAATGGACAGGTTCAGCGCGGCCAGTTGATTGGCTCGATGTAAAAGCCGATGCTATGGCGGCGTTGGCGGCAATGGGAATAAAGACAGAGGCGCTCCAAACCCGCACTGATGCCCCTGAATGGTATCATCCGGGACAAAGCGGAACGCTTAATCAAGGTAAGATGGTATTGGCACGTTTTGGGACAATGCATCCAGCCTATATGGACGCCCATGATCTCAAAGGCCCAGCCGCCGGATTTGAAGTTCTGCTGGATGCTGTGCCAATTCCGCGACAGAAATCATCCCAGCGGGCGCTTGCCAATTTATCACCATATCAACAGGTCGGGCGCGACTTTGCCTTTGTCTTAAATCAAGATGTGACGTCTGAAAAACTGATCAGAGCAGTTAGAGGCGCAGGCAAGCCACTCGTCACAGAGGTAACGGTGTTTGATGTTTATGCGGGAAAAGGCATTGCCGATGGACAGAAATCAGTGGCGCTAGCAGTCACCTTACAGCCGATGAAAGCGACATTGACCGAGGCTGAGATTGAAGCCGTTAGTCAGGCCATTATCAGCGCCGTTGAAAAGCATTGTGGCGGTGTCTTACGCGGCTAAATTGCCTGCACAAGACCCATCTTAAAACACGACTTAAAACATGGCTTAATATACAGCCACCGTTATTAGCTATCAGCTTTGATCTATGCGATTTAGTGCCGATACAACCGCCCGAATTGGGGCGCGCGTGATTGAGGTATCAAGCCCAACACCATACACATGCTTGCCATCATCGTCAGGAACAGCCAGTTCAACATAGGCTGCGGATTCAGCCTTAGATGTTGCGCTTCGGGTGTTCTGGCCAAAGTCTTTGAGCCTGAAGGTTAAGCCGAATTGCTCTCTCACCCCGTTAATGAAGGCAGATATAGGGCCATTACCTGTGGCGGTAAAACTGATCTCCTCGCCGCGATAGATAACGGTTGCCGCTATATCTTCTTGGTCATTATCTTTGGCTGATTTCTCACTGCTAAAGCTGATCAAAGTGAAAGGGCCGTTTTGATTGATATATTCATCCATGAAAATATCATAGATGCGGGCGCTGGTAATTTCTTGACCTGTTGTATCCGCTACTTTCTGAACAGATTTACTTAGCTCAATTTCTGCCCCGCGCGGCAATTTAATATGATGATCGACTTCTAACAAATAAGCGACGCCGCCTTTACCAGACTGCGAATTGACGCGAATGATCGCTTCATAGGTGCGGCCAATATCTGACGGATCAATGGGCAGGTAAGGGACTTCCCAATATGTTGTATCACTTTCCGCGAGCGCATCCATGCCTTTGCGAATAGCATCCTGATGGCTTCCCGAAAAGGCGGTATGTACCAATGAGCCGGCATAGGGATGACGTTCATGAATAGGCAATTGGTTGCAAACCTCAGCCGTTTCAATCAGTTTATTGATGTCGGAAAAATCAAGTTTTGGATTGACGCCTTGCGTCAACATATTCAATCCCAGAGTGATAATATCAACATTACCTGTCCGCTCACCATTGCCAAATAACGTCCCTTCAACTCGATCACCGCCAGCCATAAGCGCTAATTCTGTTGCCGCCACCGCACAGCCGCGATCATTATGAGGGTGAAGTGAGATGATGATACTGTCACGGCGTGAAAACTGCCGACACATCCATTCAATCTGATCAGCATAGATATTCGGTGTTGCCATTTCTACCGTCGATGGCAGGTTTATAATGGTTTTATTATTGGGTGTTGGTTGCCATACGTCCATGACCTCATCACAGACCTCAAGCGCGTAATCCAGCTCTGTTCCAGTGAAAGATTCAGGTGAATATTGCAGCTGAAGATTAGTATTATTCAGCCGACCGATCCGTTCCACCACCATTTTTGCACCATTAACAGCAATATCCTTAACGCCTTGCTGGGTGTCTTTGAACACAACACGGCGCTGAAGCGTTGAAGTTGAGTTATAGATATGCAGGATAGCATTTTTACTGCCTTGCAATGCGTCAAAGGTACGGTCTACCAAATGCTCACGCGCCTGTGTCAGTACTTGAATAGTGACATCATCAGGAATATGGCCACCTTCGATTAGCTCACGGCAGAAATTAAAATCCGTATCAGACGCGGCAGGAAAGCCGACTTCAATCTCTTTGAAACCCATAGCGACCAAAAGCTGAAACATCGCCATCTTACGTGGACTATCCATCGGTTCAATGAGCGCTTGATTGCCATCACGCAGATCAACACTGCACCAAATGGGGGCAGTTGTTATGGTTTTATCTGGCCAAGTCCTGTCTTTTAAATCGACGGCAGTAAAGGGGCGATATTTTTTGAAGCTTTTCTGTGTAGCCGACTTGCTGGCGGCGGTTTCTGGTTTTGTGGTGGTCATAATAAACCTTCTTTAGTAATAGTCCGTTATCGAAATCAGTCATGCTGAAGCTATTCAGCATACTTACAATTATAGAAAAATCATAAATCCCGACCCTGGCCATAGCTAAAGGCAAGAGCCGGGCTAGTTAGTCGATAATATGTACGGATCAATAACCACATACTTTCTTTTACTGCTCAATGCTCAGCGTGTCAATCTGACCGTTGCGCGGAGCCGTGGAAATAGGTATGAGTGGTTAATACATTTTTGAGGTTCATCATGGTGCCTATATCCAACATTCGGAATTTTTCAATTATTGCCCATATTGATCATGGTAAGTCTACCTTAGCTGATCGTCTGATACAGGTATGCGGCGGTCTCACCGATCGTGAGATGAAAGAGCAGGTTCTGGATAATATGGAACTTGAGCGTGAACGCGGCATCACGATTAAGGCGCAAACCGTGCGTTTATCGTATACCGCGAAGGATGGACAGGAATATATCCTTAATTTGATGGATACCCCCGGCCATGTTGATTTCGCCTATGAGGTATCGCGGTCACTAGCGGCTTGCGAAGGCTCATTGCTGGTTGTTGATGCCTCACAAGGGGTTGAGGCGCAGACGCTGGCAAATGTCTATCATGCGATTGATGTTAATCATGAGATTGTTCCTGTTCTCAATAAAATTGATCTGCCTGCCGCAGAGCCTGACCGTGTCCGCACGCAAATAGAGGATGTTATTGGGCTGGATGCCAGTGATGCTATTGAAGCCTCCGCTAAATCAAATATTGGCATTGAGGATGTGCTAGAGGCGTTGGTCAATCGCTTGCCACCCCCTCAAGGTGATCCTGATGCGCCTCTAAAAGCGATGCTGGTTGATAGCTGGTATGATCCTTATCTTGGGGTCATGACCTTGGTTCGGGTCATTGATGGAGTTCTGAAAAAGGGCATGAAGGTCAGGATGATGGCGACAAATGCAAGCCACACGGTTGAACGTGTTGGCATCTTTGGCCCTAAGCCAACTAGCATTGATGCGTTAGGGCCGGGTGAGATGGGGTTTATTAATGCCAGTATCAAAACGGTTTCTGATGCTAAAATTGGTGATACGATCACTGATGACAGAAGGCCGGCAGAAGTCGCATTGCCAGGGTTTAAGCCATCTGTATCGGTGGTGTTCTGTGGATTATTCCCATTAGATGCAGGGGAGTTTACCGATTTAAGAGAAGCGCTTGAGAAGCTCAGCCTTAATGATGCATCTTTTTCGTTTGAAGCAGAAACATCAGCTGCCTTGGGCTTTGGCTTTCGTTGTGGGTTTCTAGGCTTGCTCCATATGGAAATCATCCGTGAACGGCTATTCCGTGAGTTTAACCTTGAGCTGATCGCAACGGCGCCATCTGTGGTTTATCATATCCATAAAACCGATGGTGAGATGGTCTCGCTTCACAATCCGGCGGATATGCCGGATGTCACGCGGATTAGCCATATTGAAGAGCCGTGGATCGAGGCTACCATTATGACACCTGATGAGTTTCTGGGCGCGGTTCTGACGCTATGCACGGAACGGCGGGGGGAGCAGATCAATCTGACCTATGCCGGCAACCGTGCGATGGTTGTCTATAAGCTGCCCTTAAACGAAGTTGTGTTTGATTTTTATGATCGGCTAAAATCAGTCACCAAGGGTTATGCCTCATTTGATTATCATATCACGGGTTACAGAACGGGGGAGTTGGTCAAAGTTTCTATTCTGGTGAATAGTGATCCGGTCGATGCGTTGGCGATGATTGTTAATAAAGAACAAGCGGAAACCCGAGGCCGCGCGATTTGCGGCAGATTGAAAGATTTGATCCCGCGCCAGATGTTCAAAATTGCGTTGCAAGCGGCGATTGGCGGTAAGGTAATTGCGCGTGAAACGGTTGGCGCATTGCGTAAGGATGTGACGGCAAAATGTTATGGCGGTGATATCACGCGGAAGAAAAAATTGCTCGAAAAGCAGAAGGAAGGCAAAAAGCGGATGCGTCAGTTTGGTAATGTTGATATCCCGCAATCGGCGTTTTTAGAAGCCCTTAAGATGGGTGATAACTAGCGTCATTTATCTTTCTTAACGGCTACAGCCTTGCCGCGACCTTCACGATATTTACGCCATACGATTAATATCGCAGTGACGCCAATGAAAAATGGTGCCGCTGGCAGAAGCAAAATAAATGCAATCGTTGGATGCCATAAAAATGGCGCACAATCGAGGCTGATGATTAACCCGCATGGATCAACATAACGGCTGATAACAGCCTCACTTACTTGCAGGCTGGTGGGGGCTAGCTGAAACCACAAATAACCAACATCTGTGAATCCAGCACGTCCATCGGTCAGATCGACATATACCGCCACCAGCACCATCAGGCCAAAAAACAATCGTAATATAAAGCCAATCCAACTCATGGCGGGAGTATGCCTATTAACTGCTGTTTTGGCAATGTTCTGGGGCGCCAATTCACTAAAAAGTGAATGAGGTTTTGCGTCTCATGCGCAAAAAATCAATGACAAGGCATTTAGCGTCATTCCGCCGTTGCGTCATGGCGCGGTTTTGGCTATTCTGCGCCAACATAGGCTGAATTAATGGAGAGATGGCCGAGCGGTTTAAGGCGCACGCCTGGAAAGCGTGTTGGGGTTAACGCCCCTCGGGGGTTCGAATCCCCCTCTCTCCGCCATAATCATTATTAAATCATTGGTAATTCATCATTTTCTATTATCAATTAGTAGAGAACACAATCCGCACCATCCTAGCCATATTTAATGCCGGCCTTATCCAGTTCTTCGAGCAGGTCGGGAATATATTTACGGTATTTTTTCCACGCATCTGATGAGCCTTGATACATCTGCTCCCGCACCTGTGTCTGGCTGGCGGTGAGAACCCCGCGCCTGGTTTTATAAAACTCAAGACACTGGTCTTGCCAAGGCAGGCCGCAATGCTCAAGCAGCGCGGGATTATATTGATGATCTATTTGGCGGAACAGATGGGATATTTGTCAGCGATACTATCCCGACCGAATTGCTCTGATGACGCCTACCTTGCTAGGCGGTTCATATAACCTAAATCTAACCTTCATAGCCGGTCAGCAATAGAATTTTCCCCTTATGGCTAGCGGCTTCCATCATGTGATGTGCATTGGCGGCCTCGGCTAGTGGCATAGTCACATGGGTGGTCGTTGTAATCGACTTATCGGCAAAGAACGGCCATACTTTCGCCTCTAATTCGCTGGCTATCAGAGCCTTGAACGCATCTGGTCGCGACCGCAAGGTTGAGCCTGTGAATGTTAGCCGTTTTAACATCACCGGCATTAAATCAATCTCAACCTTTGAGCCGTGGTTAAATGCTAGTTGAATAATCCGGCCATCCGCGCGTGCTGCCTTAATATTGCGCGCAATATAATCACCGCCAATAATATCAAGGATCAGGTCGGCACCGCCTGCCTCACGCGTCATGGCAACAAAATCTTCGTCCTTATAGTTGATTGCTTGGCTCGCCCCTAGCTTTTTGCACCATTCTGCCTCATCAGCATGAGCAACCGTTGTCAGCACCTCATACCCCATAGCCGCACCCAGCTGAATAGCGGTTGAACCAATGCCGCCAGCACCACCATGAACTAGAAAACGTGAGCCTGATGGTCGCGGCGTTGGATGAAAGACATTGCTCCATACCGTGAAAAAGGTTTCTGGTATACCAGCCGCATCAATCAAACTTACGCCTTTTGGTATAGACAGAACATGATCAGCCTTGACGCTGACATATTCGGCATAACCGCCACCATTAGTTAGCGCGATGACAGCCTCGCCAATTTGCCACTGGCTAACCGCCTTGCCAGTCGCGGTAATAATGCCCGATACTTCAAGCCCTAACAGGTCGGAAGCCCCTTTTGGTGGCGGGTAATGGCCGCGTCTCTGCACTAAATCAGGGCCATTAACGCCTGCTGCCACCACTTTGATTAGTACCTCATCATCAGCAGGAACCGGGATTTCTCGTGATCCCGTGATGAGTACATCTGGGGTGCCAGCCTTTTGCATTTCGATAACGTTCATGCTGGCCCTGCTTGTGGTCTTGCTTGTGGTCTTGCTTGTGGTCGGGCTCATATTCATTTATCCTCATTAGTCGGTGATATTATAGCTAGTTTTTCTTTGTATGGCGGTTTTGTAGCATTTATATGCTGATTTACAATATTAGCATCTGTACAAAAAATTAAAGTGATCAAAGATGTTATGTTTTCAGATGAATTATTCTTGTGGTATACATAATAATGAACCTATGATTTAATTCAATAACCAACATGAATATTGATAAGCAAGCCGTAATTTTGGTGTAGTGGGGGGGTCAATCTTGGACGCGATAACAGATGACAACGGAGTATGGAAATCGGCTAGAGGCAAGGGGCGTAAAACCCCAAAAGGTCGTCAGGTTGATGATCAGGCGTTAGCCGAGGTGCGTGCCCTATTAGGCGAAAGACCGCGCCGTCGTGATTTGCTGATAGAGTTTCTGCACCTTATCCAAGATAATTACGGCCATCTGAGCGTTCGCCATATGCATGCGCTGGCTGATGAATTACGGCTAGCCCAGACAGAAGTCTATGAAGTTGCAACATTTTATGCACATTTTGACGTTGTTGACGAGGGTCAGACGCCGCCTCCTGCCACGACTATTCGAGTCTGTGATTCGCTCTCATGTGAGTTGGCCGGCGCGCAAAATCTTATCAAGGCGTTGCAAGATGGGCTTGATCCATCAGAGGTACGGGTCTTGCGGGCGCCATGTATGGGGCGCTGTGATACGGCGCCAACGCTTGAAATTGGTCATAATCATATTGATCATGCGACCCTTGATGCGGTCAATGCTGCCATTGCTGATGATGACACGCATCCGCATATCCCAGAATATCAGAACTTCACGATGTATTGCGCTGAAGGCGGGTATGAGAAGCTGCTTGAGTTGCGGCAGAACGGTAATTGGGAAGATGTGCAAGAACAGATTAATGAAAGCGGCTTGCGTGGATTGGGTGGCGCTGGCTTCCCATCTGGCCGTAAATGGGGGTTTGTTCGTGCCGCCGAAGGCACACGCTATCTCGCCGTCAATGGTGATGAGGGTGAGCCGGGGACATTCAAGGACCGCTATTATTTAGAGCGGACACCGCATCTCTTTCTTGAGGGCATGCTAATCGCAGCATGGGCGGTTGAGGCAGAGCAATGTTTTATTTACATGCGGGATGAATATCCGGCCGTTCTCCATATCTTGGCTGAGGAAATTCAGCGTTTGGTTGATGCTGGCATTGTTGCACCCGGATATATTGATTTGCGGCGCGGGGCAGGGGCTTATATCTGCGGTGAAGAAAGTGCCATGATCGAATCCATCGAAGGCAAGCGCGGGTTGCCGCGCCATCGCCCGCCATATGTGGCGCAAGTTGGGCTGTTTGGTCGGCCAACGCTGGTTCATAATATTGAAACCTTATACTGGGTGGCACGAGTCTGTCGCGAAGGTGCGGAAATCTTATCGTCTGTTGAAAAAAATGGCCGCAAAGGATTGCGCAGTTACTCTGTATCTGGGCGTATCGCAAAGCCGGGTGTATATTTACTGCCAGCCGGGTCAACAATTACCGATATCATAGAAGCCGCGGGCGGCATGCAAGATGGTCACGTCTTCAAAGCCTATCAGCCGGGTGGCCCGTCATCAGGGTTACTGCCAGCAACTTTAAATGATGTGCCGCTAGATTTTGATACACTGCACCCGCATGGTAGCTTTATTGGATCAGCGGCGGTTGTTGTGTTATCTGATCAAGACAAAGCCAGAGATGCGGCGCTAAATATGCTGCGTTTCTTTGAGGATGAGAGTTGTGGGCAATGTACACCATGTCGGACAGGGTGCAGTAAAGCGGTACAATTGATGCAAGAGGACGCATGGGATAAGCCGCTTTTAGAGGATTTATGTCAGGTCATGAGCGATGCGTCTATTTGCGGTCTGGGGCAGGCGGCGCCGAATGCTATTCGACTTACCATGAAACATTTTGATAGTGAAATTAGCTGAGGAATTGATCAATGCCTGATAGCCTCCCAAACAATACTGAAGTAAAAATGGTTTCCATCATGCTAGATGGTAAATCGGTTTCTGTTGCCGAAGGATCAACGATCTGGGAAGCCGCGCAAGCCGAAGGTAACATCATCCCGCATTTGTGTCATAAGCCTGAACCGGGGTATCGGACCGATGGGAATTGCCGCGCTTGCATGGTTGAAGTTGAGGGTGAGCGAACGTTGGTTGCATCATGTATTCGCTCAGTCCAGGACGGCATGGTCGTCAATACTGCATCGGAGAGGGCAGAAAAATCGCGTGCCATGATTGTTGAATTGCTGGCCGCCGATCAGCCCGAAGAAGCCCATGATGCGTCATCACATTTTCTCACCATGATGGCAGCAAATAATGTCAGTGAGAGCCGCTTTCCATCAAAGTCTCCGGAAATGATCCCATTGCTTGATGACTCTCATGTTGCAATGCGAGTTAATCTTGATGCTTGTATTCATTGTAATCTTTGCGTTCGCGCTTGCCGTGAGGTGCAAGTCAATGATGTTATCGGTATGTCTGGTCGCGGCAATCATGCCAAGATTGTCTTTGATATGGATGATGACATGGGGCAATCGACCTGTGTGGCTTGTGGGGAATGTGTTCAAGCCTGTCCAACAGGTGCCTTGATGCCAGCGACAGTTCTCGATAATGCCCAGTTGGGGGATAGCCAAGATATCGACAAAGAGGTGCAATCTGTTTGCCCATATTGTGGTGTTGGATGTCAGCTAAACTTCAAAATTAAAGACGATAAGATTAAATATGTTGAAGGGGCGTCAGGGCCAGCAAATGAAAACCGGCTTTGTGTGAAAGGCCGTTTTGGTTTTGATTACATTCATCACCCGCACCGTCTCACCAAGCCGTTGATCAGGCGTGATGATGCGCCGGCAAAGGGGTTGAATGTTGACCCTGCCTATCCGCTAAGCCATTTCCGTGAAGCTAGTTGGGAAGAAGCACTTGATTTTGCAGCTAAAGGCATGACAGATGCTAAAGCCAAGGCTGGTACGCAAGTTGCTGGCTTTGGCTCAGCGAAATGTTCAAATGAAGAGGCGTATCTTTTCCAGCGCTTCATCCGTGAGGGCTTTGGTCATAATAATGTTGATCACTGTACACGGCTTTGCCATGCTTCGTCTGTTGCGGCACTTCTCGAAAATGTTGGGTCTGGTGCGGTAACGGCAACATTTAATGAAATTGAGAATGCAGATGTTGCCATCTTGATTGGCTGTAACCCTATTGAAAATCACCCTGTTGCGGCGACCTATTTCAAGCAATTTGCCAAACGTGGCGGCAAGTTAATTGTCATGGACCCACGCGGCCAGGGTTTGAGTCGCCATGCTACGCATATGCTGCAATTCCGTCCGGGGTCTGATGTGGCGATGCTAAACGCTATCATGCATGTGATCGTTGAAGAAAATCTATACGATCAGCAATATATTGATGGTTTTACCGAAAACTGGGAAGACATGAAATCGCATTTGAAGGCGTTTAGCCCCGAAGATATGTCTGAGTTTTGTGGAATTGACGCGAATACCTTGCGGCAAGTTGCAAGGGATTTTGCTACCGCTAAGGCCGGAATGATATTCTGGGGTATGGGTATCTCACAGCATATCCACGGCACCGATAATTCACGCTGTTTGATCTCGCTTGCATTAATGTCTGGTCAGGTTGGGCGTCCGGGGACAGGGCTGCATCCTCTGCGTGGTCAAAATAATGTGCAAGGTGCATCTGACGCTGGTTTGATTCCAATGTTCTTGCCCGATTATCAAAGCGTTACTGATGATGGTGTGCGGAGCGCCTTCAATGATATCTGGGAGACTGATAATATTGCCGCAGAAAAAGGCCTGACTGTGACAGAGATTATGGATGCTGTTCATGATGGTGATATTTCGGCCATGTATATTCTGGGTGAAAATCCAGCTATGTCTGACCCCGATGTTGATCACGCCCGCGACGCTTTGGCGAAACTTGATCATCTGGTGGTGCAGGATATTTTCCTGACAGAAACGGCTAATTATGCCGATGTGATTCTGCCAGCCTCAGCTTGGGCAGAAAAAACCGGAACAGTCACTAACACAAACCGGCAAGTGCAAATGGGGCGGAAAGCTGTTGATGCCCCTGGTGAAGCCAAAGAAGATTGGTGGATCACGGTTGAACTGGCCAAGCGGATAGGTCTTAACTGGACATATCAGCATCCAAGTGAAGTGTTTGCTGAAATGAAGAAATCCATGGCGTCGCTTAATAATATTACCTGGGATCGCCTTGAGAAGGAAAATGCTGTTACCTATCCATCTTTGTCCCCCGAAGACCCCGGGCAGGCCATTGTTTTTGGTGATAGCTTCCCACGGCCAAATGGCAGAGCAAGATTCACACCAGCAAATATCATTGCGCCTGCGGAAACGCCTGATGCAGAATATCCAATGATCATGACAACAGGCCGTCAGCTTGAGCATTGGCATACCGGTTCCATGACACGCCGGGCAACCGTACTCGATGTGATTGAGCCGGAGGCAAATGCCTCCTTGCATCCTAAAACCTTGCGTCGGCTTGGTGTCGATGCAGGCGAGATGGTGACAATTTCAACCCGTCGAGGTTCTATTGATATTATGGCAAGAGCAGACCGCGCGGTCGCCGAAGATATGGTATTTGTCCCCTTCGCTTATGTTGAGGCGGCAGCTAATATCCTGACTAATTCGGAACTTGATCCATATGGAAAGATTCCAGAGTTTAAGTTTGCTGCCTGTCAGGTGATCAAAGCACTGGAAACAGCGGCCGAATAAAGTCGTGAAGTTAGGCCCTCAACCTCTAGTTTGTGATAACTAGTAGGGCTTAATTGGTTTCAAGATCATAGAGACCGACGCGCCGCATATGGCTATCAAAACGAAGCTCATAGCCGATAGGAGGCTGTGATCGCTGGGTACAATCTAGCCGTTCACACACCGAGCAATTAACGCCAACAGGTTCGAGTTGTTTATGCTTGCCTGTTTCCAGATGATCAGCATAGACAATATCATTCGCATGATGAAGCTCACAGCCAAGCGCGATCGCAAACTCAGGGGCAGGCTGTGTTGAAGATGTAAGCAATGGTGGTACCGCACGGGCAATCGACAAGACTTGCTGGCCATTGGGCAACTCTGCCGCCTGAACAAGTGTTTTCTCTGGTGTCCGAAAGCTTCTATGGACAGACCATTTTGGGCAGGCACCACTATGCAAGGCAAAGTTAATTCCAGCCGCCGATATACGTTTTGAGATATTGCCGGCATCATCAATGCGGACGAAGGCAAAGGGTATGCCTTTTTGGGTAGGACCATTAAGTGTAGTGAGACGGTGGCAGGCCTGCTCAAAGGTAACGCCAAAGCGCCGTGACAACAGATCAATATCATAGCGGAAACTAATCGCTGCCTGCAAAAACAGGCTATATGGCATCATGACAGCGGCGGCAAAATAACCAGCTAATGTGATCCGCATTAATGAGATTGTCTGTTCATTCAAGGTGTCAATATCTTGAATGAGTGGGTTGATCACTTGGTTCTGTTCAATTAGCACATATTGTACGAGCAAATGAAATATCCGTTGTGGACGCCTTAACACTTCACTGATCAATATCTCTTGCCGATGGTGATCATAACGGCGCAGGTTATTATTCATAATATCCGTTGGCATGATGCGAACACTGATACCAAGCCTGTTATGAATATAGCTAATGAGGGCATTAAAGTCGGTATCCTGCGGCATACTCTTGGCGCTAACTCCTTTGATTGGGGTATGAATATGATTGCGAAGCTCAAGCGCTTGGTCTTCTAGCGCCGCAAAATAGTTGTTATTCTTTTCAAGCATATGGCGGACATGTTCAACAGAATTGCTGAGAACCAGAGGCACGCCTTGGGCCCCTTGTGCGCCAACATTATTTTCTAGCTCATCGCGAACACTGCGATATGCCTGAAACATCTTGATAATAGCGCGCGATACATTAGGGCTTGCGGTTACGATATCTTGTAAATCACGGCGGGTAACGCGTTCCTCTGACATAACAGGATCAGTAAAAATTTCAGACAAGTTGTTAATCAGCGAATGGGTGTCATCCTCTGCAAACTCCATGACGTTAATATTGAAACTACTGCCAATTTTTAACAGAATAGCAGCGGTAAGAGGCCGCTGATTATGTTCAAGTAGATTGAGATAAGAAGGGCTGATGCCTAGCGTTTCTGCCATCGCAGATTGTGATAAATCAATGGTTTGCCGAAAGCGGCGTAGCTTATGTCCAGCAAGTATTTTATCCATAACAGTCTCCTTAAGCACCATCTCATGAAGGTTTGTTCAGACAGATGCCGTTGTGTCATATAACTCTTTGCCAAAGGATATAAATAACATGTAAAATGACTTTTTGTAAATTGTATTTGTAAAATATTTACAATTTTCATTTTATCACTTTTTTCCTTTTCATTCTTTCATATTGACCTAAATATATAGAGGTGAATAAAGGAGTCTTGCGATGAAAATTTTAATTCTTGGTGCATCATATGGGTCACTACTCTCAACGAAATTGTTAATGGCAGGTCACGATGTGACTTTGGTATGCCGCTCGGCTTCTGCAAATCTGATTAATACTAAAGGCACCGAGGTGCGGATTAAACTGCGTGATGAGGATGCGCACCGCATTATCATGTCAGATGATCAGCCCGGCCGTTTAGACGCGACAACGCCTGAGCAAGCCAGACCAGAAGATTATGACTTGATTGGTTTAGCCATGCAGGAACCACAATATTCTTCACCAGCGGTTGCCGGCTTAATGAAGCGCATTGCTGATGCCCAAAAACCATGCCTGTCGATTATGAATATGCCGCCTTTAGCCTTCCTTAAGCGTATCCCTGCTTTGGCTGATGCTGATCTCACCTCATGCTATGATGATGCCAGTGTTTGGATGAACTTTGATCCCGGTCTTATCTCGCTATGTAGCCCTGACCCGCAAGCCTTCCGTCCTCCTGAGGAGGCGAGCAATGTTCTGCATGTTGGGCTGCCGACGAACTTCAAGGCCAGCACATTTGCCTCAGACGAACATAACGCTATGCTCAAGACTTTAGCCGAAGATATTGATCAGGTTCGGATTGAAGGCAAGGATGTTCCGGTTAAGCTCCGCGTATTTGATTCGCTTTTTGTTCCGATGGCTAAATGGTCAATGTTAATGACGGGTAATTACCGTTGTGTTCGCGAGCATGATATTCAACCTATTCAAGCCGCTGTCCATGCTGATATTGAGACAGCCGAGCAGATGTACAGATGGGTTGATAATTTGGCACAAGAACTTGGTGCAGATGCAAGTGATCAAGTGCCTTTTGAAAAATATGCCGCTGCCGCAAAGCAGCTTCTAAAGCCATCATCTGTGGCAAGGGCCATTGATGGTGGCACGACTAAGGTTGAGCGTGTTGATCGCATGATCCAGATTATTGGGCGCCACCTTAATATGTTTAATCCAACTGTTGACAGCATTGTTGCGACAGTTGATCAGCGGCTGGCAGAAAATGCCGAAATCGTAGAGCAGTCGGCTAAATCAGCATAAATAGATGCTAAAATCTTCACATGACGTAATCCCTCAATATTGAATAAAATTAAAAAGAGCGCTGATATAGCGCTCTTTTTTGTTTGAGGTGCGGAGGAACTCACCTCATTATTTGACAAAGCCTTATCTTTAACAATTTAACAGCGCTACCAGCGTATCCCCTAAGCTTGCAGGTGAGGGTGATACTTTGACCCCTGCTGCCTCAAGTGCTTCTATTTTGGCATCCGCGCCACCTTTGCCACCTGAGATAACGGCGCCAGCGTGACCCATTGTGCGGCCGGGCGGTGATGTTCGGCCAGCAATAAATCCAACCATAGGTTTCTTGCGGCCTTTTTTAGCTTCTGCTTTGATAAAGTCAGCGGCCTCTTCTTCGGCAGAACCGCCAATCTCACCGATCATAATAATGGATTCGGTTTCATCATCATCGAGGAACATATCAAGTACATCAATAAACTCAGTGCCTTTGACAGGATCACCGCCAATTCCCACAGCTGTGGTTTGGCCTAGCCCTGCCATAGTGGTCTGATAGACGGCTTCATATGTTAATGTCCCTGAACGCGATAATACCCCGACTGAACCGCGGCGGAAGATACTGCTCGGCATGATGCCAATTTTGCATTCGCCGGGGGTAAGTAGGCCTGGGCAATTCGGGCCAATAAGCCGTGATGATGAGGCGTCAAGACGTTCTTTAACGCGAACCATATCAAGAACGGGAACGCCTTCGGTTATGCAAGTGATTAGCGGGATGCCAGCATCTATGGCTTCGATAATCGCATCTGCGGCGCCTGCTGGCGGGACATAGATTACCGAGGCGTTGGCGCCGGTCGCGGCTTTTGCTTCCGCTACTGAGCCAAAGATAGGGAGTTGTTTGCCGCTATCGCTGCCCCATTCTTCACCGGCTTTTTTAGGATGCGTACCAGCGACCATCTGGGTGTCGTGATAGGCTAGGGCTTGTTCAGTGTGAAATGTGCCTGTTTTTCCAGTCAGACCTTGAACAATTATCTTCGTCTCTTTGTTAATTAAAATCGCCATGGTCTTGCCCCTAATTTCCTTTAACCGCTTTTACAATTTTTTCCGCCGCATCGTTAAGATCATCGGCGGCAATCAGATCAAGCCCGCTTGCCTCAAGAATAGCCTTGCCTTCGGCGACCTTTGTACCTTCTAGGCGCACAACCAATGGCACTGCAAGTGAGATATCCTTAGCTGCTTGGACAACGCCCTCAGCAATCACATCACATCGCATGATGCCGCCAAAGATATTGACTAAAATGCCTTTGACATTAGGGTCTGCGGTAATGATCTTAAAGGCGGCGGTCACCTTTTCGGTGGTGGCACCGCCCCCAACGTCCAGAAAGTTAGCTGGCTCCGCACCATAAAGCTTGATGATATCCATGGTCGCCATAGCTAGGCCAGCGCCATTCACCATACAGCCAATGTCACCATCAAGAGCTATATAGGCGAGATCATATTTTGACGCTTCCAGCTCTTTGGGGTCTTCTTCGGTTATATCACGCAATTCAACAATGTCAGGATGCCGGAACAAGGCGTTGTTATCAAAAGACACTTTCGCATCTAGCACCTGAACATGGTTGGCTGCCGTGATTATTAATGGGTTAATTTCCAAAAGGCTCATATCCTTTTCAACAAAGGCTTTATAAAGCGTTTTGAAGAGCGCCATGCCCTCGTCTTTGGCTGTGCCAGTCATGCCAAGCGCGTCAGCAAGCGTTGCTGCATCATTATCCGTGCAGCCAGTGCTATGATTGATAGGCACGGTATGTATCTTTTCCGGCGTGTCATGAGCAACGGTTTCAATGTCCATGCCGCCTTCGGTTGAGACAACAAAAGCAACCTTGCCAACCGCCCGGTCGACCAGGATAGATAGATAGAGTTCTTTTTCAATGTCAGCGCCAGCTTCTATATAGAGCCGATTAACGGCCTTGCCGCCATCACCGGTTTGTGCGGTAACAAGTGTGTTTCCATACATTTCGTGGGAATTGCCTTTAGCTTCATCAGCAGAAAAGCTAACCCGAACTCCACCTTTGGCATCTGCTGACAGCTCTTTGAACTTGCCTTTACCTCTGCCGCCAGCGTGTATCTGGCTTTTTACAACCCAAACTGGGCCGGGCATAGAATCCACAGCTTGATCAATCTGATCGGCGGTTGTGATCACGGCGCCGTTAGCAACAGGGGCGCCGTAGCTCTTTAATATGGCTTTGGCTTGATACTCATGAATATTCATTGTCTTCCCTTTATCTTATCGCGTCATAATGCGGTGTTTGGTGTGACCAAAAATAGCGCTGTGGTGACAGTCTGATTATTGGTACTGCTATGGTATACCAGACAATCTTTTTTTCAAGTCGGAACAGACGATAGATTAATGATTACCCCAAATTATAATGCTAACATATTAAAATATAATACTAATACAGATTATTAAATGTCTGACTTGACGAAGTAATTCTTTGGTATATTGTATTTTTAGTGATTTGAGCACACAATATTGAATTGTTATTTTGTATTTCTGCTGAAGATTTTGGGCTAAAGGTTTTGGGGGAATATCTGAGGTGAGTAAGCTTAAACCAATCTCTAATGACTTTACGATAAAAGATCATCTTTATGGTGTTCTTCGTGATCACATTCTTGGGATTGACATCTATGGGTCAGATGATGATTTGCGCCTCGATGAGCGACAGCTAGCGGCACAGCTTGGGGTGTCGCGGACGCCGATTAGAGAAGTCCTCGCACGACTGGCTCAAGATGGGCTGGTTGAAATTATCCCGCGCAAGGGCGTCTTTATTCACCGCAAGACAATGACAGAGATACTTGAAATGGTGATCACATGGGCGGCTCTGGAAAGCATGGCGGCGCGTTTGGTTACTGAAAAAGCCAGCGATGATGATCTGCTATTGCTTCGGCGATTCGCGCAAGGCAGCATAGGCGAAAGTAATTCCATTCCGATTAGTGAATATTCAGATGCCAATGTCACATTCCATCAAACAATTTTAGAATTATCAGGTTGTACGCTTCTGAAAACCACAACAGATCAATTATTTATGCAGATGGCGGCGATCAGACGCCGTGCCATTCATGAAGATGATCGGGCGGTTAAATCGGTTTCTGATCACCTGCAAATAATTGAAGCGTTAGAGGCCAGAGATGCTGACCTTGCGGCGACGTTAGTCCGTGAGCATACCATGCGTCTGCATGATCATATTAAATTACGCTGGACAGTCTTTTCTAATGGCGATGATGGCTCAGACGAAGCTAATGCTGATGCCAGTTCCAGTTCCAGTTCTGATAAAGCTATCCCTGAAATGACCTTTGATAGCGATCAGGATAAAATTGTCAGTGATATTGGTGCGGTATCGGCCAACCATAATAACGCCCAGGCTTACCCACGGGCCACCATTGAGGCCGCATCTCACCCACAGTCTTTTTCTAAACCACAAACTATGACACCAAATGATAAAAAAGAGGAGCCTTCTATGTCTGATCAGGCGATTACTGAACAGGATACCGATGTAGCACATTTGACAGATGGATTTCATCTTGTTGTTGATGCTTTAAAACTTAATGATATCAACACTATATACAATGTCCCTGGAATACCAATTACTGATCTTGGGCGGATTGCACAGGCTGAGGGCATGCGCGTTATCTCATTTCGTCATGAACAGCATGCCGGTTACGCTGCGTCTATCGCGGGTTATTTAACCAAAAAGCCTGGGGTGGCGCTTACCGTGTCGGCGCCGGGGTTTCTCAATGGTCTAACGGCATTGGCTAATGCCACAACAAATTGTTTTCCTATGATTTTGATCAGCGGTTCATCAGAACGGGAGATTGTTGATCTTCAGCAAGGTGATTATGAGGAAATGGATCAGCTTGCTATTGCCAAGCCATTATGTAAGGCGGCGTTCCGTGTCTTGCATGCAGAAGATATTGGTATTGGCATAGCAAGAGCCATAAGAGCGGCATGTTCGGGCCGTCCAGGCGGCGTATATTTAGACCTTCCGGCGCAACTGTTCTCACAAGTTATGGATGCCGGGAAGGGCAAAGCATCGTTGGTCAAAGTTATTGATCCAGCCCCCGCACAATTGCCTGCGCCAGAAGCGATCAACCGTGCGATAGACGTCTTAAAAAGCGCGAAAAAGCCGTTAATGATTATTGGTAAAGGCGCCGCTTATGCTCAAGAAGATGAGCTGATTAAAACTTTTGTTGAAAACAGCGGCATGCCATATCTGCCAATGAGTATGGCAAAGGGGCTACTGCCTGATGATCATCCGCAATCGGCGGCAGCAGCGCGGTCACTGGTTCTGAAAGAAGCTGATGTTGTTATGCTGGTCGGAGCACGGCTTAACTGGTTATTATCTCATGGTAAGGGCAAAACATGGGGTGAACCGGGGGCAAAAACCTTTATCCATATAGATATTGAACCACGTGAAATGGACAGCAATGTTGAAATTGCCGCGCCGCTTGTTGGTGATATCGGCTCTTGCCTGCGCTTGATGAATGATGCGCTGGGATCAAAATGGCAGAAGCCACCGGCTGACTGGATTGATGCTATTAATGAAAAGAAATCGGTCAATCTGGAAAAAATGGCATCTAAGTTGATGAGCAATGCGGTGCCGATGGATTATCATGGTGCGCTAGGTTCTTTGCGTCAGGTGGTTAAGGATAATCCTGATGTTATTCTGGTCAATGAAGGCGCCAACACGCTTGATTTTGCGCGCAGCATTATTGATATCTATAAACCGCGCCATCGGGTTGATGTCGGTACATGGGGGATCATGGGTATTGGTCAAGGGGCGTCAGTTGCGGCGGCTATTGAAACTGGCAAGCAGGTTCTGGCGATCGAAGGTGATAGTGCATTTGGTTTCTCAGGCATGGAGATTGAAACGATTTGCCGATACAACCTGCCGGTCTGTATTGTTGTCTTTAATAATAACGGGATTTACCGAGGCACGGATAAAAACCCAACAGGTGGTGATGATGTTGCCCCAACCGTTTTCGTTAAAGATTCGCGTTATGACATGATGATGCAAGCCTTTGGCGGTGTGGGCGTTTATGCAACTAATACGGATGAGCTTGGCCGTGCGGTGAGAGAGGCCTTGGCATCAGGCAAGCCAACCCTTGTTAATGCCATTATTGATGAGGGTGCAGGTACCGAAAGCGGCCGCATTGGCAATCTCAATCCGCAAAGTATTGTGATGCAGAATAAGGCAAAATCCTAAGCGGATTAGAGCCAGATTGATAGATAATTGTGATGACCAGAATGGTTAACAGCCTAATGGTTAATAGAATGGATGGTAAGTAAAATGATGAAAGCATTAGAAGGAATAAAAGTTCTCGACTTTACCCATGTGCAGTCAGGGCCAACTTGCACGCAGATACTGGGCTGGTTTGGCGCTGATGTGATCAAGGTGGAGCGTCCTGGTGTCGGTGATGCAACGCGAAAACAGCTTGTTGATAAGCTGGGTGCAGACAGTCTTTATTTTACCATGCTCAATCATAATAAACGGTCTATTGAGTTGAACTCAAAGAACGAGACTGGCAAAGAAGTGCTAACAAGACTGATCCAAGAATGTGATGTCTTGGTTGAAAACTTTGCCCCCGGTGCGTTGGACAGAATGGGCTTTGGCTGGGATCGCGTTCATGAGATTAATCCGCGTATTATCATGGCGTCAATCAAGGGTTTTGGACCAGGTAAATACGCTGATTGTAAGGTTTATGAGAATGTCGCGCAATGTGCTGGTGGCTCTGCCTCAACCACCGGTTTTCTGGATGGCCCGCCATTGGTAACAGGGGCGCAAATCGGCGATTCAGGCACCGGACTGCATCTTTGTCTTGGTATTGTCACGGCGCTTTTCCAGCGTGAAAAGACAGGTCTTGGTCAGCGTGTGAGTGTTGCTATGCAAGATGCTGTGCTTAATTTGGCGCGGGTGAAAATGCGTGATCAACAACGTCTTGATGCTGGGCCTCTTAAAGAATATTCGCAATTTGGTGAGGGCATCCCATTTGGTGAGGCAACGCCGCGCGCGGGTAATGATTCGGGTGGTGGTCAGCCTGGCCGTATTTTAAAATGTAAGGGCTGGGAGACCGATCCTAATGCCTATACGTATTTTATCATTCAAGCGGCTGTGTGGGAAAAAGTATGTGATCTGATTGGTGAGCCTGATTGGAAAACCGCGGAAGGCTTTGCGACGCCGCCTGAACGTCTCGATAAACTGAACCAGATTTTTGAGCGTATTGAAACTTGGACAATGACTAAATCAAAGTTTGAAGTGATGGATTTATGTAATCCGCTTGATATTCCTGTTGGACCTATTCTGTCGATGAAAGAAATTGCCGAAGACAACGGGCTATATGAAACAGGGACATTGGTGAAAGTCGATCATCCTGAACGTGGAGAGTATATTTCTGTTGGCTGCCCAATTAAACTATCGGCAAGTCCTGTTGAGGTATCAAGGTCACCGTTGTTAGGGGAACATACGTTAGAAATATTAAAAGATGTTTTGCATTATGATGATAATGAGGTTGAGAATATTGTGTCATCAGGTGCTGTTGGCGAAGCCAAATAACCTGCTGATCAAAAGGGGATAATAATAATGCGTATCGTATTACACGGACAACAAGCCTTTGGCGAAGCGGTATTAAATAAACTGCTGGAAAGAGGCGAAGATGTGGTTGCTGTTTGTTGTGCTCCAACGAAAGAAGGCAAGCCCGAAGACCCGCTAGCTCTCTTAGCCAAGGATAAAGGCATCCCGCTGCATCAGCCAGATTCATGGAAAACACCAGAAGCGCTTGAATTAATGCAGTCTTTCAAATCTGATGTTTGTTTAATGGCATATGTGTTGAAGTTTGTCCCTGAGGCGGTGCGCGATGCGCCGACTTACGGCACCTTTCAATATCATCCATCGCTTTGTCCTCAGCATCGTGGCCCATCATCTATCAATTGGCCGATTGCAATGGGTAAAACCCATACTGGATTGACTATTTTCTGGCCAGATGACGGCCTTGATGAAGGGCCTATTATGCTACAGAAAACATGTCCTATTGGCCCTGATGAAACGCTGGGTGATATTTATTTCAAAAAGCTGTTCCCGATGGGCGTGGATGCGATGATGGAAGGCCTTGATATGGTTAGGGCCGGTGTCATTATTAAGCATGATCAGCGGCTTGAAGATGGCACCTATGAAGGTTGGTTCAATAAGGATTGCGCCAAGCTCGATTGGACAAAACCGGTTGCCGAAACCTATAACACAATCCGTGCTGCCAATCCGGCGCCGGGTGCGTGGACAACACTGAATGGTGCTGAGGTAAAAATTTACGACGCTGCTAGAATGGATGGTGATGGCACTCCCGGTGAGATTATAGACATCACAGAAGAGGGGGTGATCGTCCAATGTAATGGTGGGCGTATTCTGATAAAACGTGTTCGACCCGAAGGAAGTGGTAAAATTCCAGCTTCGGAATGGGCATCAATGGTCTCTCTTCAAAATGGTGCAACTCTTGGTCAATAATTATGCAATGAATAGGAAACTACTGTGAGCTACAAATCTGATATCGAAATCGCCCGCGAAGCTAAAAAGAAACCAATCCAAGAAATTGGTGAGAAGCTTGGCATCCCTTATGAACATCTGTTGCCTTTCGGTCATGATAAGGCAAAGGTCTCTGAAAACTTTATCAAAAGCCTTGATGATCGTGAAAATGGTAAGCTGATTCTGGTGACGGCTATTAACCCAACGCCTGCGGGTGAGGGTAAAACCACGACCACTGTTGGGCTTGGTGATGGGCTTAATAGGGTCGGCAAAAAAGCCGCCATTTGTATTCGTGAAGCGTCGCTTGGGCCTTGCTTTGGCATGAAGGGTGGCGCCGCAGGTGGCGGGTATTCTCAGGTTGTGCCAATGGAAGAAATGAATCTGCATTTTACAGGTGATTTTCATGCCATTACATCAGCCCATAACTTGCTGGCGGCATTGATTGATAACCATATTTACTGGGGCAATGAGCAGGGTATTGATGTCCGGCGTGTCGCTTTCCGACGTGTCCTTGATATGAATGATCGGGCTTTGCGCCAGATTAATTGTAGCCTTGGCGGTGTTGCCAACGGCTTCCCGCGTGAAGCTGGCTTTGATATCACCGTTGCATCAGAAGTCATGGCTATTCTCTGCCTAGCGAATGATCTGGCTGATCTTGAACGCCGTCTGGGTGATATTATTGTTGCCTATCGCCGTGACCGAAGCCCTGTTTTCTGCCGTGACATTAAGGCTGATGGTGCGATGACGGTTCTATTGCAACAAGCTATGCAGCCTAATCTGGTGCAGACTTTGGAAAATAATCCGGCTTTTGTACATGGTGGCCCTTTTGCTAATATTGCGCATGGCTGTAATTCGGTTATCGCAACCAAAACAGCGCTTAAACTCGCTGACTATGTTGTGACAGAAGCAGGATTTGGTGCTGACCTTGGGGCGGAAAAGTTCCTTGATATTAAATGTCGGCAAGCTGGATTGAAGCCAGATGCGGCCGTTATCGTAGCGACGGTTCGGGCCATGAAAATGAACGGCGGCGTCGCCAAGGCGGATCTGGGTGAGGAAAATGTTGAAGCGGTGAATGCCGGTTGTCCTAATCTTGGGCGGCATATGGAAAACATTGGTAAGTTTGGTGTTCCTGCGGTTGTTGCTATCAACCATTTTTACAGTGATACCGATGCTGAGATCGCCGCCCTGCAAGATTTTGTTGAAAGTCAGGGTGGTCAGGCTATTGTTTGTCGGCACTGGGCGGATGGAAGCGCCGGTACAGAAGAACTGGCAAATACCGTTGTCAAAATGATTGAGACAACGCCGTCACAATATAAACCGCTTTATCCGATTGAAATGAGCTTGTTTGAGAAAATCGAAACGATTGCCAAAGAAATCTATCGTGCCAATGAAGTCGTTGCTGATCAAAAGCTGCTTGATCAGCTCAAATCTTGGGAAGAGCAAGGCTACGGCAAATTGCCTGTATGTATGGCAAAAACTCAATACAGTTTCACAACAGACCCGAATAAGCGAGGAGCACCGACTGGTCATAGTCTGCCCATTCGTGAGGTCAGATTATCCGCAGGCGCAGGCTTTGTTGTGGTAGTCTGTGGTGAGATTATGACAATGCCTGGTCTGCCTAGAGTGCCAGCAGCAGAAAGTATCCATATTAATAATGATGGTCTGATTGAAGGATTATTCTAAAAACCGGAGGCGGCAATGATAAATAGGGTAGTTGTTCCTGTTAGAGATGATGGCAACGCAGAATGTGTTTTGCGTCACGCTATATCTCTGGCCAAAAATGTCAACGCCCATATTATTGTAACGCATTGCCGCCTGCGACCTGAAGACATGCTACCTTTTGGCGTTCCTATGTCGCGTGACATGAAGAAGCAAATTATGACGCAATCAGCATCTGTGCTTAATTTAGCTGAAACAGTCATGCGCCAAGAGGTTGAGGCAATTTGTGCCTCTGCTGGCGTTCAAATGTCAGATAAGCCTATCCCTCATGCCGTTACCGCGCAGTTTATTGAAGCCGAAGGCAGACAAGTTGACGTGGTGCGGCGGCATGGCCGTCTTGCTGATATTGTGGTTGTAGCAAAACCAGAGATTGATCGTAATTTGGGCACAAATACGCTCAAAGCAGCTCTCTTTCATACTGGCAGACCTGTTTATATGTGTGATGGCTCAATGCCAGATGAAGTTAAGGGGTTTGATCAGATCGCCTTATGCTGGGATGGCTCTATAGAGGCCACTCGTGCTGTTGCGCAATCATTATGGCTAATGAAAATTGCTAAGAAAGTGAATATCTTAACGGTCGAGGCAGAGCATGTTCAGATCCGTCCAGAAGAGCTTCAATTATATCTCAGCGAGCATGACATCAATTCTGATATTATTATGGTTAAGTCGTCTGGTTCAACTGGCGCGTCCTTAATGAAAGTAAGTGAAGCATGTGGTGCTGAGATAATTATTTTAGGTGCCTATGGTAATAATCAGTATTTTGAGAGAGTATTAGGAGGAGTGACTCAACATTTTGTTGATCATGCATCACGACCTTTGGTCTTGGTGCACTAGTGAGTATGATAATTAAGTAAATTGTAAAAATTTACATTTATCATATTATCACTTTTTATAATTCTGAATGATGGTATCAACTGTCAAACAGTCTAAATAATAAGACGTCAATAGCTCTATGAGGAGGATGAAATGAGCATTTTGAAAAAACTAGCCACTGGCTTTGTTGCTGCTGGCATGACTATTTCGGCAATGTCTGGATTTGCACTTGCAGATGGGCATGGCTGGAAGCCAAATAAGCCGATTGATTTCATAATTATGGCTGGTAAAGGTGGTGGTGCCGATAAAATGGCGCGTCTGATGCAGGCTATCGTTGAAAAAGAAGGCTTGGCAGAGCGTCCATTGGTTCCTACCAATAAATCAGGTGGTTCAGGGGCTGAGGCATTAATCGCCGCTAAATCAGCAAATGATCCTGATCATACGATCATGGTGACACTGAACTCATTCTACACAACACCTCTGCGTCAGCCTGGTCTTGATGTTGATGTTATGACATTTGCACCGGTTGCTCGGATGGCTGAAGATACTTTCCTTTTGTGGGTTCACAAGGATAGCGGTATCACATCATTCGAACAGTGGTTAGAAGTAGCAAAATCAGAAGGCAAAAACTGGGTTATGGGCGGAACAGGTTCAAACTCTGAAGACAATATTATCACTGACTTCTTGAATGATAATTTTGGCCTTAGCATGAAGTATATCCCATACAAAGGCGGGGGTGCTGTTGCCAAGGACGTTGCTGGTAAGCAGATTAATTCATCTGTTAACAACCCATCAGAAGCTCTTGGTTTCTATGAGTCTGGAGACATGATTGCCCTTGTTGCCTTCACTGATGAGCGTTTGCCAATGTTCCCTGATGTCCCGACACTTCGTGAAAAAGGTGTTGATTTCAGCTATTTCATGCAGCGTTCCGTTGTTGGCGCACCTGGCATGTCTGCCGAAGCAGAAGCTTATTATTCTGGCCTGTTTGAGAAGGTTTATAATTCAGCAGACTGGCAGGATTATAAGAGCAAAAAGTCACTGATGGGTGATCTCATGTCAGGTGATGAGCTAATGGCATATTGGAAGGTGCAGCGCGCTAACCATGAAACCATTTTGCGTGCTTCTGGTGCAATTCAATAAACATTTAACATCATAAAGGTATATAGGGGGGACGACTAATGCGAAGAGCTGAAATTGTAACAGCGTTTATTTTGGGAATATTCTCTATATACCTTATGTGGAAAAGCGGGGACCCACCTGCTTGGAATCCAAGCATTCCTCGCTTTGCTAATATCGGTTTTGATGAAACCGGAACACCAGGCAGCGGCTTTTGGCCGTTCTGGCTCGGTTTCATCATGCTGATATGCACGATCTGGATAGGCATTAACTGGGTGCTGAAACGGTCTCCACAATCCGTATCTGAAGAACCTTTCCTTGATGATTTTGGAAAGAAAATGTTTCTTACAGTCGGGGGAGGCTTAATCGGTTTTCTGGTCATGATACATCTTGCCGGTTTCTACGGTGCGATTTTCCTATTCATGGTTTACTACCTAAAGTTTTTAGGACGGCATACGTGGTTCTTAACCTTAACGATTTCAACTTCTTTGCCGATTGTTAGTTTCTTCTTTTTTGATGTGGCGATGCGAATTGTCTTACCAAAAGGGTATCTGGAGCCATTATTTATTCCGCTCTATGATATCTTTCTTTAATGATAATTTCATAATATAAGTTTGGGGGAATTTTTTAGATGGAAGTGCTAGGTCATTTATTTGAAGGAATATTAATAGCGTTAGAGCCGGTGAATTTAGGCCTAGCCATCATTGGTGTTATTATTGGTCTGTTTGTTGGCGCCATGCCGGGGCTGGGATCGGTTAATGGTGTTGCTATCTTGCTTCCATTTACGTTTGTCATTCAGGGGTTTACAGGTGGTGCTACGTCACCAATGATCTTTCTGGCCTCGATCTATTATGGGGCTATGTATGGTGGGGCGATATCATCGATAACGCTTGGCATACCGGGGGCGTCAACGGCGGTCGCAACCACATTTGATGGCCGGCCATTAGCGATGAAGGGGCAGGCGCATGTTGCCTTGATGGCGGCGGCCTTAGCTTCATTTATCGGTGCTACGATTTCAAATATCTTATTTACCGGTTTTGCCCCGCTATTGGCGTCGGTTGCCTTGAACTTCGGTAATCCGGAGATTTTTGCCCTCATGCTTCTGGCATTTGCTACATTTGCAGGACTTGGTGGTGATGATTTTCCCAAAACAATATTTTCTATCTGTTTCGGGCTGGCACTATCAGCGGTCGGGTTTGATATTATTTCAGGTGAGCCAAGGCTGATTTTCTTTGATATCCAAGGCTTTTCGCATGGGATTCGCTTCCTTGTTCTGGCTATTGGTATTTATGGAATTGGTGAGATGCTGTGGACGATTAACACGTCACGTTATGGCTCATCTATGTCGAATGTTGAGGTTAACTTTGCCAGTATCGTTTATGCCCTCAAGCAGTTTAAGGGCGCGTGGAAAGGTACATTAATCGGTTCATTTATCGGCTTTTTTGTTGGTATTTTGCCTGCCGCTGGTGCAACCCCTGGATCACTCATGGCATACGGCGTGACCAAGATGACTTCAAGAGACCCGAGCAAATATGGCAAAGGTGTTGTTGACGGTGTTGCTGCGCCTGAGGCGGCGAATAACTCTGCTTCCACAGGGGCTATGTTGCCGATGATGACGCTTGGAATTCCAGGCTCACCAACAACCGCGGTTCTGCTGGCAGGGATGGTTATCTGGGGTCTGCAGCCTGGGCCATTGCTGTTTACTAATCAGCCTGATTTTGTTTGGCCATTAATTGGCTCATTCTATATCTCAAACTTTGTTGCCGTAGCAGTCAATATTATGTTCATCCCAATTTTCCTTTGGATGTTACGGATGCCATTCACTATCCTTGCGCCAACGATTTTTGTTTTGTCGCTAGTTGGGACTTATGCCGCGTATCTGGATATGTTTGATGTCTGGCTGATGGTATTAGTCGGCTTTGGTGGCTTCTTTATGCGGATATTGGATTATCCTGTTGCGCCGGCAGTTCTGGCTATTGTTCTTGGCCCTATTGCGGAGCCAACATTACGTCAAACATTGCTCCAATATGAAACCTTTACAATCTTCTTTACCAGGCCGATAGCAGGGCCAATTACCATTTGTGCTGTTATTTTGATCTTTTTGCCTGCTATCCAACTGATCTTAAGGAAGATGCGTAGCAAAGCATAATGCAGGGTGATGATGGTAACCCCACCAACCAATAAGGGGGCTGATGCCTATCATGCATGGGCGCCGGGGATTACGTCATCAATTCCGCCACATCTCAAGCCATTAATCACGCTGTTTCAACCAGACAACAGCGTGATTTCTTATGCTGAGGCAAAAGAGGCGGCACAATTATGCGGCTTGCCAGAAACTGATCTGGCGATATTGCATGTCGATAGGCTGATTATTCATGAATTGCTGTTGCGTGTAACATCCGATCTTTATGTTCCTGATGGCCCTAATTATGCTGATTTGGGAATATCTCTGCGGACAATGGTAGATACCATTTATCAGCGCCATATGATCCCCAAGATGGATAGATATCGCGATGCCTTCGCCAAGGTTAAGGTGCAGATACTATCGCAATTAAAAGATATTCTAGCCGAGAGCATGACCTCTCAGATCATAACAGATAGACGACTTTTTGGTCTCTTGCCCGGTAAGACAAAGCAAATCAAGCCAGATGATGAAGCCCGTGTTGCTATATGGAAAGATGCGGCTACAACAGTGCCTGATAGCACCTGCATTGCGAGTTGCTATTCAGCGCTTATAAGGCTGGGCTTAGCAATGATGGGGCAACAAGGGCGGCTGATTTCTGATCAAGATATGATGGCAGATTTGGCTAGCCGACTGGTCTTTCATGATTATGGTAGCCGCCAAGTCAGAAAGATGATCTCAGCAGATTTCAGAGAAGCAGCGAGAGCAGAAGAATATCGCTTCTTGCCACCACAGCAAAAACCTGTGGTAATGAATACGAAAGGCGCATCAGCCGCTGGCAAAAGCACGCTGCGCCCCAAACAGCGACAATTGGCTAGCAAGATTAAGACAAGTTGGGAGGATTATGCCGTTATATCTCCTGATTATTGGCGCAAGTATTTAATTGATTATGACTCACTTGCTGATGATTATAAATATGCAGCTATGTTGACAGGACATGAACTGACCATGATTGATCGTAAATTGGATCAGTATATGGCGGAAAAGGCAGCGGCTGGAACAATGCCGCATTTGCTCATTGATCGCTTCCGTTTTGATAGTTTTGATACTAATGCAGAAGGCAATTATCAAAGCAATTTGCTGACCCAATTTGGTGATGTAGTGTATTTATTTTTTGTCATTACGGCACCGCACCAAACCGTTGAGCGAGCATGGATGAGAGGCTTGTCTACCCAGAGATATAAGGCTGTTGATGATCTGCTCTACCATAATATTGAGGCTTTTACAGGTATTCCTGATCTGTTTTTTTCATGGTCGCAAGTCCCCAATAAAATAATTCATTTTGAGTTTCTTGATAATGATCAGCCGCTAGGTGAGCCGCCACGCACCATAGCCTTTGGGACAAACAAATCCATGATCATTCTTGATCCTGACGCGCTTTGTAATATTGATCGTTATCGGCATGTCAATGTTGATGCTAAGACATCTGAAGATGTATTAATGCCATTGGCGACACCGCCATATCAATTTATCCAATCTTGCATTACGTCTTTGGATCAAGTCACTTTTGCTGATTTTCATACAGCCGATGTTTATGGTCAGATTGAACAAGGGCAATGGCAATATTTCAATCCACGGCTTTGCCCCAAAAATGAAACCTTAACCGATATTCTTGTCAGTCTAGGCTGCGGTGATCAGGCTATCAATGCGCAAGCGTCAGATGCGGGCTCACCCCCTGTTCTCGATGCTATGGCAGAACATAATCACACGGTTGGCCTATGGGCTGAGGGCATTTGATTAGCCCTTTACCACAAACCTGAATTAAGACATGATGTGTAGCTATGGATGATTTAGATAATAAAGATGATTTGCCGCGTCGCTTGTTCACATCAAGCCATTGGGGCAGTTACTCCGTATCGGTTGAAAATGACCGCGTGACAGGGCTTGAGCCACTGGAGACGGATAACGACCCGTCACCCATTGGCGCCGGTATTATTGATGTCCTTGATCACCCGACACGCGTCACCGCGCCGATGATAAGAAAAAGCTGGTTAGAAGCTAAGTCAAACGGTTCTAGTGGCATTAAACCTGAATTACGCGGTCGCGATAGCTTTGTTGAGGTGAGCTGGGATGAAGCGGAAAAATTAGTCGCGGGTGAGTTATCGCGTGTTATCCAAGATCATGGCAATGAGGCTATTTTTGCGGGCTCATACGGATGGGCAAGCGCTGGCCGTTTCCACCATGCCCAAAGCCAAATACATAGATTTCTGAATTGTGTTGGCGGCTATACTAAATCGGTAAATACATACAGTTTTGCCGCCGCAGAAGTTATTGTTCCCCATGTGATAGGGCATTTTCGCAACTATATTTATGAGCAAACGAGCTGGCAATCTGTCGTTGAGAATACAGAGCTGTTTGTCGCTTTTGGCGGGCTTCCTGCTAAAAATGGGCAAATCGGCCAAGGCGGATTGGGTAATCATATTCAGCGCCCAGCGATGGAGCAGGCGGCAAAGCATGGCGTCTCGTTTGTGAATATCTCACCCTTGCGGCAAGATGTGATTGATCAGCTCGATGCCGAATGGATGCCGATCCGTCCTAATACAGATACGGCACTGATGCTGGCGCTTTGTCATACCCTGATTACCGAAGAATGTTATGATCAGGCCTTTATCAATAAATATACCGTTGGCTTTAGTGCATTTGCCGAATATATTTTGGGAAACCGTGATGGTATTGCTAAAACCGCAAGCTGGGCGTCAAAAATCACCGGCATTGCGGCTGATGATATTTCTGCGTTAGCGCGGCGGATGACAAGCCAGCGCACTATGATTAGCTTAAGCTGGTCACTTACCCGTCAGCAATATGGGGAAGAGCCCTATTGGGCAGGCATTGTTCTGGCAGCGCTTATTGGTCAAATAGGCTTGCCGGGTGGCGGTTTTGGCATGGGGTACTCGGCTGTTAACACCATTGGTCATAATATCAGCAATCTCAATTTTGCGGCATTACCGCAAGGCCAGAATGCGGTAGAAAGCTTTATTCCGGTTGCTAGAATTAGTGATATGCTGCTCTATCCGGGTCGGTCTTTTCGCTATGATGGCGGCACCTATACCTATCCTGATATTCGTCTTATGTATTGGGCAGGCGGCAATCCTTTTCATCATCATCAAGATTTAACCCGTATGGTCAAGGCGTGGCAGAAACCCGATACTATTGTCGTTCATGAGTGGTGCTGGAATGCTAATGCAAAACATGCCGATATTGTATTACCGTGTACGACAACGCTAGAACGCCAAGATATCGCTATGACGCCGCGTGATAATCATGTGGTTTCTATGGATCAAGCGATTCCGCCTGTTGGGCAGGCACGTGATGATTATGATATCTTAACCGGAATAGCTAGAAATATGGGGTGCGGTGATGCCTTCACCGAAGGCCGTGATGCTGAGGAATGGCAACGCTGGCTCTATGATTTATCGCGCCAATCGCTATCACAATTTGGTAAAGAGATGCCTGATTATGCGGCATTCCGCAAAAAAGGGTTTTTTACCTTGCCCGAAGACGAGCAGCCGATGATTTTGCTCAAAGATTTTCGTGATAATCCAGAACAACACCCTCTCCAAACTCCATCTGGCAAAATTGAATTAGCGTCTGAACGGATTGAGAGTTTTGGTTTGGATGACTTTCCGGGGATACCATATTGGCAAGAACCTGATGAATGGTTGGGTGTTGCTGATTTGGGGCGGCAACTTCACATGATCAATAATCAGCCTCATACAAAACTGCATTCTCAACTGGATCATGGCAAGGTTAGCCGCGCCGAACGCATTGATGGGCATGAGCCTGTCATTATCAATCCAGCTGATGCGGCGAGGCATGGCATTGGTGATCGCGACTTGGTGCTTATATCAAATGTTCGCGGTGCGATGGTGTGCGGGGCTATTCTTAGCAAAGATATTATGGCAGGCGTTATTCTGGTCAGCACGGGCGCATGGTTTGATCCTGATCATGATGGCACGCTTTCATGCAAGCATGGCAACCCGAATGTGTTGACGCCCGATATTGGCACTTCTTCCTTGGCGCAAGGGCCGGCGGCACATAGCTGTCTGGTAACAATCGACCGATGGCATGGTGGTGATATTGATATCACTGCGCATCAGCCTCCAAAAATCGAAACTGAGACAAAAAATAGCAGCTAGACGGCTTGCTTAATATGTCGGAATTACTTACCTATATGATATGTCTGCTAAACTATTTAGCCATTTGACAACATAGGAGGCAAAACCAATGTCTGGACCACGTTACGCATTTATTAAAGCCAATTGGCATAGTGATATTGTTGATCAGGCGTTAGTCGGATTTCAGCAGGAAATACCAGCTGACCAGATTGATGTTTATGATGTTCCAGGCGCGCTAGAAATTCCTCTGGTTGCTAAAAAATTGGCTGCGAGCGGTAAATATGCTGCAATTGCTGGATGCGCCTTTGTAGTTAATGGTGGGATTTATCGCCATGATTTTGTGTCCGCAACGGTTGTTGATGGCTTAATCCGCGCCTCGCTAGATACAAATGTGCCAGTGTTATCGATTGTCTTAACGCCGCATAATTTCCAAGAAAACCCTGAAATGATTGAGTTTTTCACCAAGCATTTTGTGAAAAAAGGTGTTGAAGCGGCGCATGCTGCGATCAAGATCACGGCGCTTGACGCAACACTTTAATGGGTCGCCGTGCTGGCTTTTTATCTGAGTAATTTGATCAGCGCCGATGTGTCATTGCGGCCAAAACCGCGATCAGATAGTTGCGCATAATACTGCGCGACTAATGCGGTTACAGGCAGAGATGAGCCATTTTTCTTGGCTTCTGACATGCACATGCCCAAATCCTTGATCATCCAATCCAGCGCAAAGCCAAACTCAAACTCATCAGCCGCCATTGTGGAACCGCGATTAACCATTTGCCATGATTGTGCCGCCCCGCCGGAGATGACGTCAAGCACCTTATCCATATCCAGATCGGCGCGTTGACCAAAATTAATAGCCTCTGATAAACCCTGAACCAATCCGGCAATGCAAATCTGATTGACCATTTTGGTTAACTGGCCCGCCCCTGATGCGCCTATTAGAATAACCTTTGCCGCATAACAGGAAATGATGGGCATGGCTTTATCAAATATATCAGCCTCACCCCCACACATGACGGTTAATTTGCCATTTTCAGCACCTGCCTGACCACCCGAAACAGGCGCATCAATCATATGCAGCCCAAGCTCTCTCGCCGCCCCATCGAGGGTTCTTGCGGCATCTGCTGAGGCGGTTGTATTATCAACAAAAATACTGCCAGCCTTCATGCCAGAAAAGGCACCATCAGTCCCAGTCGTTACCGCATAAAGGTCTTGGTCAGCACCCACACAGCAAAAGACAATATCAGCATCATGCGCCGCTCCCGCTGGAGTTGCCGCCATCTTGCCGCCATGTTCTTTCACCCATGCTTCGGCTTTTGTTGATGTTCGGTTATAGACCGTTACTTCATGGCCACCTTTTTTCAAATGTCCAGCCATAGGGTAACCCATTACGCCAAGCCCCAGAAAAGCCAGTTTTGCCATGATATATTCTCCTCGTTTTGAATAATGATGTTTAGCATTTCTATCCTAGCGCGGTCAGACAAAAGGCGCAATCTGATGCTGGACAGTCATATCAATTAGTGCCATGTTTGGTATCAATTTAAATACGGAGATATCTTTATGATCCTTAGAACTTCTGCACCGTCGCCTTTTGGGCGGATGGTCAAGATAGCGGCTGATGTGCTTGGCATGACAGCTGATATGTCAATTGTCTCTGCTGATACCAATGATCCGAATGATGATTTGCGGCAACAGAATCCGCTAGGTAAAATCCCAATCTTGCTGGTTGGTGATGATATTCTTTATGACACGCGTGTTATTTTTGATTATTTTGATCAGCTATATGTGGAACAGCATGACAAGAGTATCCTTTTCCCCGGATCAGCAATGGATATTATCCGTGAAAAAACCCGCTTAGCGCGGGTGATCGGGATGTTGGATGCCGGTATTTTGATTGTCTATGAAAGCCGCTTCCGTCTTGAAAATATGCGTGTTGACAGTTTTGTTGACTACCAGCTTGCAAAAATCACACGCAGTTTTGCCGACATTAAAGCAGAAAATCCGCTTTACAAAAATGCCTCTACGCCGACAGCGTCTGATATTGCGCTGGCTTGCGCGCTTGATCATTATGATTATCGTAAGCAACTTGACTGGCGTGATCATTGCCCGTCATTGGCGTCTTGGATGATAGATTTCTCGAACGCAGTAACAAGTTATAAATTGACTTTGCCAGATGATATTGATCCCGCTGAATGGCGATAAATTTATGTTTTAAACAGGATTAATTAGTAATATTCTATCGAATATTAATTTACTTAATCCTTATAATCCTAGCACGGTGAGAAATTGCCGTGCTATTTTTTTTATTTAGTTACATGCGGAAATGCCTTGATGCTATTATATTAAATAAACCTATTCATTTGTATTAGTAGTTGCTTATATAAATGATCACCTTTTTTAATTTGGTTAATATATAATTAATCAATAATTGTCCAAATTTGCTTTTTTGTTAGGCAACTGTGAGGACAATTATGTCGGTAAATTCGCTATTATTATCCCTTGATGAAATGGGAGACCACGATCTTGGTAAAATTTCTCATTCTGAAGATGGCCATTGGGTATTAGGAGATGACAGTCATTTTCCAATACAGATTGATCCATTATTAAATATTGATGAAATCCTTATCTATGGGACGTTTGTGAAAACTTCAGGCGAGCCGATTTATACGCCTATTCTGACCTCTATGATGCTTGAAAATATGGTCGGGACAACACTTGATGGATATGGAATATGCCCTGGGCCGGTGACATTTTCCATTTACTCGAAAATATCTATTTTTGCCATGACGCCAGAGCAGATGATTGAACTGATCGCCGGTATGCGTCAGTTAATTGATTTTATTCGCATTTCAACGGCGGTATCAGGTGACTATGCAGACCTGCCAGACCGCCATGAAAATGATGCTTTATTGCCGCCCGGAATGGTGCATTAATAGTGCATTAACAGTTGTCTTGTTAACGTGCCATAGATTGCGAAGCATCTGATTTTATATTGGATTTTTATGAGCTAGCCGCGTATCACTAAAGCTGAGGAGATATAAGATGGCAAGCACATATGATTTTGATCTGATCACCATTGGCGGTGGTTCTGGGGGCGTCAGGGCTAGTCGCATTGCCGCCAGCCACGGCGCAAAAGTGGCAGTTGTTGAGGAAGACCGTTTAGGCGGCACTTGCGTTCTGCGCGGATGTGTCCCTAAAAAGCTGCTTGTATATGGGGCTAGTTTTGCCAGTGATTTCGCTGATGCGGCTGGCTTTGGCTGGCAGGTTTCAGCACCAGTTCATGACTGGCCTGCCTTAATCAAAGCCAAAAATGATGAGCTTGATCGGCTGGCTGGCATTTACCGCGGCATGATGGATAAGGCCGGAGTCACGGTTATAGAAGGCCGCGGCGTTATCACCGGCGCTCATGAAGTCACAGTCAATGGTAAGGTATGGACGGCGGAGCGTATCCTGATTGCTGTTGGCGGCTGGCCGCATATCCCTGACATTCCGGGGATGCGTGATCACGCCATTAGCTCAAACGAAGCCCTGGACTTACCGCAACGCCCTGATCAGATTGTCATTCAAGGAAGCGGTTATATTGCCGTTGAGTTTGCTGGCATCTTTGCAAGTTTTGGGGTGGAAACGCATTTGGTTTTTCGGGCTAGCCAACCCCTGCGCGGATTTGATCCTGATATGCGTCAGGGGCTGATGACGGCCATGCAAGACCGCGGCGTTATCCTTCATGCGGGGACAAATATTACATCTGTTGCTAGCGATGATGATAAAACCGCTGTTAGCCTTGATAATGGAAATACTTTGCGTGTTGATTGCGTCATGGCGGCGACTGGCAGGCGGCCAAATATTACCGGGTTAGGGCTGGCTGATCAGGGCGTTGCCCTTACAGATAATGGTGCGATCAAGGTTCAAGATGACGCGCAGACGTCTATCAGTACAATTTATGCGATTGGTGATGTCACAGACCGGATTAATCTAACCCCTGTTGCTATCGCTGAAGGGCATAGATTTGCTGATCATTTTTATGGCCAGAATAGCCACCCTCAGGCAAATAGGCCCATGAGCTACACTAATATCCCTTCAGCTGTCTTTAGCCAGCCGCCTATTGCTAGTGTTGGGCTAACCGAAGATGAGGCCAAGCAACAGGGATTGTCGATTAAGGTTTATGTAGAATCGTTTCGAGCAATGAAAAACACGCTAGCAGGCCGTAATGAAAAATCAATAATGAAACTGATTGTAAATGCTGAAGATGATAAAGTTATCGGCGCTCATATGCTAGGTTTTGATGCGCCGGAAATTATTCAAGGCATTGCGATTGCGTTTAAAGCGGGTGCAACTAAGGCTGATTTTGATGCTACTATTGGTATTCACCCAACTGCCGCCGAAGAGTTTGTGACCATGCGGACACCGCGAGATGGATAATCGCATCATCCTGTGCCCCGTTATTGCAAAATCCCCATAATGGTAAATCCCCATAATGGTAATCATTGTCAAAACAGCAGAATTACTGTTATTATGAATGACAACTTACATAATGGGGTTAATTATGGGCTGGACACCATCTTCTTGGCGTAAACTGCCGATCGTACAGGTGCCTGAATATGACGATCAGGAGCACCTAAAATCGGTTGAAAATAAGCTAGCGGCTATGCCGCCTTTGGTTTTTGCTGGTGAAGTGATGGCTCTACGTCAGCGGCTTGCTGATGTCGCTTTAGGTAAGGCGTTTTTGCTTCAGGGTGGCGATTGCGCGGAAAGCTTTGATGATTTTTCGGCTAATAATATTCGAGATACCTTTAAGCTGTTTTTACAGATGGCGGTTGTCCTGACATTTGGCGCCTCTATGCCTGTGATCAAGCTTGGCCGGATTGCGGGCCAGTTTGCTAAGCCGCGCTCCTCGCCGGTTGAGGTGATTGATGGCGTCGAACTGCCTAGTTATCGTGGTGACATGGTCAATGGTAATGCCTTTACAGCGGCGGCTCGTTTGCCCAACCCTAACCGTTTGCTTGAGGGCTATCATCAATCGGCTTCTAGCTTAAACTTATTGCGGGCTTTTGCATCTGGCGGTCTTGCTGATCTTGAAAAGGTGCATGGCTGGACGCTTGATTTTGTGTCAGACTCATCGCAAGCCCAGCGATATGAGGAAATTGCTGGTCAGATTGATGACTGCCTGAACTTTATGCGCGCATGCGGTATTTCAAGTGATAAAACCTTGCGTCTGCGTGAGACGGAGTTTTATACCAGCCACGAAGCGCTTCTATTGAACTATGAAGAAGCCTTTACCCGTAAAGACACGATTACCGAAGAAGGTGGATATTTTTCAACAACAGCCCATATGCTGTGGATTGGTGACCGGACACGGCAACTTGATGGGGCGCATGTTGAATATATGCGTGGGATTAAGAATCCGATTGGCTTGAAATGTGGCCCATCTATGGAAACAGATGATTTGCTACGTCTCATAGAAACCCTTAATCCGGAAAATATCCCCGGAAAATTAACCCTGATAAGTCGCATGGGTGCTGATAAAATCATGGATAAACTGCCGCCAATGCTGGAGGCAGTGAAGGCGTCAGGCTATGACGTTGTCTGGTGTAGTGATCCGATGCATGGCAACACGGTGAAGGCCTCATCTGGATATAAAACACGGCGCGTCAATGATGTTTTGAATGAGGTAGAAGGCTTTTTCAAAGCGCATGATATGGTAGGTACATATCCGGGTGGAATTCATTTTGAAATGACCGGTTCAAACGTGACAGAATGTGTTGGCGGTGATGTGCAAGCGGTTAGTGAGGATGATCTTTCCAACCGTTACCATACCTTCTGTGACCCTCGGCTAAATGCTAATCAATCGCTAGAATTAGCGTTTTTGATTGCGGATTTGCTACAAAAACGCCGTGTATCAAAGGATGGCTTGGCGAAAGCCTCATAAAGTCATCATCATTGGCGCAAGAGCAAAACATTATTGAGCATATAAATGGCATTATCGACACCTTTTCCAGGCCCTTCGCCCGAGCAACATCCTAGTCTGACAGATAGCTATTTTCTGCGTAGCAAAGCGGTGGTTGAACAGCATGGTGATATTGACGTCACCTATGCCGTTTTTATGCGGCGGCCGGTTTTGTCAGCTCCTGCAATGGCGATAGATTGGCTTGAAGCCATGATGGCGCATCGCCAGATGAGTGTAGATATTAATCTCTGTCACCCCGAAGGCAGCTGGGTCGGGGCGGGGCAACCGATCTGTTATATCACGGGGGCATTATCTGGACTGGTTGATTTGGAAACCGTATTTTTGCAGCGCATTGGGGCGGCCTGTGTCGCGGCATATAATGCACATGCCATGTGTTCAAGCCTTCCAAAAGTGTCATTTCTGGCTATGGATGCCCGCCATTGTGCTGGTACAGATATGTCAGAATTAATGGCATATGGCGCGTCGGTTGGCTCCAAAGTGGCGCAGCGTGATGATCATGCGACAGGATTTATAGGCTCATCAACGGATCATACAGCGCATTTTTTTGGCGCAACGCGAGGACGAGGCACTATGCCACATGCCCTCATCGGCTATGCTGGGTCAACACTTGATGCGGCAAAACTCTATCGCAAAACCTTTCCTGATCAACCTCTGACCGTGTTAATTGATTATTTTGGAAATGAGGTCACTGACGCGCTCGCGGTGGCGACAGAGTTTTCTGATATGGCGGCAGCAGGAGAGCTATCGGTGCGGCTGGATACTCATGGTGGTCGCTATTGTGAAGGGCTAGATGTACAGGCGTCTTACGCCGTTCTTAATCGCAATAAACCGCAATCTATTCGCGCTTATCGCACTGATAGTGAGCTGAAAAGCCTCATCGGGACAGGTGTTTCTGCGGCGGCGGCATGGCATCTCCGTGAACAATTGGATAAGCATGGTTTTGATAAGGTAAAAATTGTTTGCTCAAGTGGCTTTGGCCCTGAAAAATGTAGGGTCTTTGCGCTTGCCGATGCGCCAGTCGATCTAATCGGTAGCGGGTCTTTTTTACCGAACCAATGGTCTGAAACTTATGCGACAGCAGATATCATTGCCTATGGTGATGTTAGCCGTGTCAAAAAAGGGCGCGAGTTTCTTATTCCATAACGGTATCAGATTATGATTTTGGCTTTACCAGCCTTACTCTTTCCTGCTAGGAAAACGATATGAAAACGCACCTTATTTGCGCTATTGCTCAGTTAAACTTCAAACTGGGGGCGATAGATGAAAATGCCCATGCAATTATCAGAGCGCACCAGCAAGCGGCGGCGCAACAGGCGGATTTTATGCTTGTTCCAGAAATGTATCTATCGGGATATCAGCTTGATGATCTCATCCTGGTGGACGGTTTTATGGATCATATTGATGCCGCCATATCAAAACTTGCTAAATTAACGGCTAATAATGCACCGGCGATGATTATTGGTGCGCCGCGACGCGCTGGCGGTAAACTCTATAACTCGGTTTATGTTCTTGATGGTGGGGTTATCGTGGCAACTCGCGATAAGGTGCGTCTGCCGATTGGTGGGGTTTTTGATGATCCGCGTAATTTTGCCCATGGCGTCATGCCTGAACCGGTAGTGATCAGAGGTGTATCCATTGGCCTGCCGATTTGTGAAGACCTCTGGCATGCTGATGTTGTTAGGCATATCTGCCAAAACGGTGCCGATATTATTTTATGTCCTAATGGTTCACCATTTGAGATTGATAAAACCGATCAGCGTATCCAAACAGCGGTGGCACGAGCGGTTGAAAATAAAGTGCCTGTGGTCTATGCCAATTTGGTGGGTGGGCAGGATGATCAGATTTTTGATGGGGCGTCTTTTGCGGTTAATCCTGACGGCTCGCTCGGATGTCATTTGCCGTCATTTGTAGAAGCGCTGACCATGATCACCTTAACAGGCGATGATGATGGCTGGGCAGTCGCAGGGACGGTTACTAAACCCGAAGAAGGCCTTGCCGCAATCTGGCGCTGTGTCGTGCTGGGTATTCGTGATTATGTTCAGAAAAATGGTTTTGAGCGGGTGGTATTAGGCCTATCAGGCGGCATTGATTCTGCGCTTGTCGCAGCGCTGGCGGTTGATGCGCTTGGCGCTGATAAGGTTGAGGCAGTGATGATGCCATCACCTTACACTAGTCAGAGCAGTTTGGATGATGCCACAGAGCAAGCCAAGCGGCTTAGTATAAGGCTGGATGATATCAGCATTGTCGCTGGTATGGATGCTATGGAAGCCGCATTAGCAGATAGTTTTGCTCGTGGTGATGCGGGCCTTGCGCGTGAAAATCTGCAATCCCGTCTGCGTGGTCTGACGTTGATGTCTATATCAAATACTACGGGTGCATTGGTATTGACGACCGGCAATAAATCCGAATATGCGACAGGTTATGCAACGCTTTATGGGGATATGTGCGGGGCTTATGCGCCTCTCATAGATGTCTGGAAGACCACAGCCTTTGCCCTGGCGAGATGGCGAAATGCGAATTATCCACAAGGTGTTCTGGGGCAGGAAGGTGAAATTATTCACCCTAATATTATCGAAAAGCCGCCCTCTGCAGAATTGCGTCCTGATCAAAAGGATACCGATTCTTTGCCAGAATATGCTGTTCTAGATAATATTATGCAGCAATTGGTGGAAGCGATGGTGTCGCCCACTGAGCTGATTAAAAATGGCTATGATGCGGCGGTGGTTAGCCGCTGTGCTAGGTTATTGCGATTAGCGGAATATAAACGGAAGCAAGCCGCCCCTGGCCCGAAAGTGACTAAACGCGCCTTTTATCGTGATCGCCGCTTTCCAATTACGTCCGCTTATGATGGGATAGGAGAATAAATATGTCGTCCCCTTTGGTGAGATTTGCCCCTAGCCCTACTGGTCATCTTCATGTTGGGAATATGCGAACAGCGTTGGTCAATTATCTGTTTGCGCGTGCCAATAATGGTCAGTTCATGTTGCGTATAGATGATACCGATGATGAGCGTTCAGATGCCGCTTTTGAGGCAAGTATTCGGTATGATCTGGACTGGATGGGCATGCATTGGGATGTCGAGGACAGACAATCGGCACGTCTCGATAAATATCATGCTGGATTGCAAAAACTGATCCAATCAGGCCGTGCCTATCCGTGTTTTGAAACACCTGAAGAATTATCACTCAAGCGTAAATCACAATTATCTGCTGGACGGCCGCCGGTTTATGATCGCTCTGCTCTAAAGCTTAGCCAAGATGAGATTGATAGTCGGATGGCGGCGGGTGAGATGCCACATTATCGGTTCATGCTTACCCATGATATGGTGACATGGCAAGATATGGTGCGAGGGGAGCAGTCTATTCAAATGTCCAGCCTGTCTGATCCTGTCATTTTGCGGGCTGATGGGCGATTTATCTATACGCTTGCCTCAGTCATTGATGATGGCGATCACAAGATTACGCATATTTTGCGCGGCGAAGATCATACGACAAACTCGGCAGCTCAATATCAGCTTTTTGAAGCATTGGGATATCTGATCCCTGAAATGGGTCATTTTGCCTTGTTAGCTGGTGCTGATGGTGAGGGGCTGTCAAAACGCATTGGCTCATTATCTATTGGCAGTTTGCGCGAGGACGGTATTGAAGCGATGGCAATCGCCAGCCTGTTAGCGCGCATTGGTACGTCTGATCCGGTTGAAGTTCGGACAGCGATGGATGACATTATCGCAGGGTTTGATATTTCCAGATTTGGCCGCGCAACGCCGCGCTTTGATCCAGAACAACTTAACCAGATTAATAGCAAATTGCTGTCGGAAATGGCATTTTCTGACATTAAGGACAGGCTTGATGCGGCACCAATTACTGCCGAATTATGGGATGCGGTGAAAGGCAACATACATAAACTAAGTGATGTCTCGGTCTGGGCAGATGTTTGTTATGCTTCTATCGAGCCGATACAGGCAGATGAGCAGGTGCTGGCCGCCGCCTTGACGTGTTTTCCAGATGGCGCACTTGACGCTTCAAGCTGGGGTGAATGGGCAAAAGCCGTGATGTCGCTAACCGGGCTTAAGGGCAAAGCCGTATTTATGCCATTGCGGCAAGCAATTACAGGGCGTGAGCAAGGACCTGACATGGCAACCTTACTGCCATTGATTGAACGCGATAGAATTATCCGTCGTCTAAAAGGAGAGACCGCTTGATGCCTAAGCCAGCATTGCGGTTTTATAATACGCTAAACCGCCAGAAAGATATCTTTACCCCGATTGATCCTGATCATATTCGGCTCTATGTATGTGGGCCAACGGTGTATGATCGCATCCATATTGGAAATGCGCGTCCGGTAGTTGTTTTTGATGTCTTGGCGCGGCTCTTGCGCTATGTTTATCCTAACGTCACCTATGTCCGAAATATCACGGATATTGATGATAAGATCAATGCCCGTGCGGCCGAACGCGGCATAACAATCCGTAAATTAACTAATGAAACAACCAAGTATTTTCACAATGATTGCAGGGCGTTAGGGGCAATTCCACCTGATCATGAACCGCGGGCAACAGATCATATTGATGGTATGATTGCGATGATTGAAACGCTAATCACACGCGGCCATGCTTATGAAGCTGAAGGCCATGTTTTGTTTGATGTGCCATCCTTTCCCGCTTATGGCAAACTATCTGGGCGCAGTACTGATGAATTGCGGGCAGGGGCTAGGGTTGAGGTCGCGCCATATAAAAAATCCGCAATGGATTTTGTTTTATGGAAGCCGTCAGATGATGACACGCCAGGCTGGGATAGCCCGTGGGGTCGCGGCCGTCCGGGCTGGCATATTGAATGTTCAGCCATGAGCCGGGCTTATCTGGGTGAGGTATTTGATATTCATGGTGGCGGCTTGGATTTAATATTTCCGCATCATGAGAATGAGATATGTCAGTCATGTGCCGCCCATGATCATACCGAAATGGCGCGAGTCTGGATGCATAATGGCTATGTCACTGTCTCAGGTGAGAAAATGTCAAAATCCTTGGGGAACTTTGTGACTATGTCAGAGTTGCTTGATAAAACGCGCGGTGAGGTTATTCGTCATAGTCTGTTGCAAGCGCAATATCGGGGACCACTAGACTTTTCTTATGATGCGATGACTGAGAGCGAGGCGGCATTAAGCGGGCTTTATCGCGCTCTTGGGGATGCGCCAATTGATATGGATGCACCTGTTGATGATGCCTTTCTTGAGGCATTGTCGGATGATTTGAACACGCCTTTGGCATTGGCGCGGCTTCATCAATTGGCAAATATGGTCAATCGTGGTGATGAAGCGGCACGGCCAGTGCTAAAACGCTCGGCGGAGCTGTTGGGATTACTGTCCGATACGGCGACCGCATGGTTTCATCACTCAAGGCAAGATGATGGCATTGATGATGCGTCTATTCAGGCATTGATTGATCAACGCAGGCAGGCGCGTGCTGACCGCAATTTTGCCGAAGCGGACAAAATTAGAGACGAATTAACTGCTCATGGCATTACTCTTGAAGATAAGGCCGATGAGACAATTTGGCGTCGGGGTTAAATCGAGAATATGATGAAAATGATCTATGTTATTGCTCATCATGGGCTCTAATGCCATAAAGATGCAGAACAGAGGATATAAACATGGCCGATAAACGAATTTGGCTTTTTGATACTACGCTCCGAGATGGCGGCCAGACCAGAGGAATTGATTTCTCTGTTGCTGATAAGATTGCTATTGCCCAAGCACTTGATGAGATTGGTATTGACTATGTTGAAGGCGGTTGGCCCGGCGCTAATCCAACAGATGATAGCTTTTTTTCACAGTTTCCAGCACTGCAAAATGCCAAATCAGTTGCCTTTGGCATGACTCGGCGTGGCGGCCGTAGCTCAGCTAATGATCCCGGATTGGTCGCCGTTATTAATGCCGAAACTGATGCTACATGCCTGGTTGGAAAGACGTGGGATTTTCATGTTACCAAGGCGTTAGGAGTGAGCCTTGATGAAAACCTTCACATGATCACTGACTCGCTCAACGCTATTAAAGATAAGGGTAGAGAGCCGATTTTTGATTGTGAGCATTTCTTTGACGGCTATAAATCAAATGCTAAATATGCGCTTGATGTCGTTGCTGCGGCGCGTGATGGCGGTGCTGAATGGATTGTGCTTTGTGATACCAATGGCGGCACCTTGCCTGATGATGTTTATACTGCGGTTAAAACTGTCGCTGAAAACTTTCCCGATATTCGCATTGGCATACACACCCATAATGATGCAGGTCTGGCAATTGCCAATACAATAGCCGCGGTTAAGGCGGGTGCTAGACAGGTGCAAGGCACAATCAATGGTATTGGTGAGCGTTGCGGCAATGCTAATATGATAACGCTTATTCCTAATCTGATGCTGAAAATGGGGTATGAGACAGGCATACCGGTTGAGCGTCTGGTTAAGCTGAAAAAGCTGTCGCGGATGCTGGATAGTCGGATTAACAGATTATCGAATGCTCATGCGCCTTATGTTGGTGATGCGGCATTTGCGCATAAAGGTGGGCTTCATGCCTCTGCCGCGCAAAAAGACCCGCGTACTTATGAACATATTGACCCTGAAAAGGTAGGGAATAGCCGTCAATATGTTGTCTCTGATCAATCAGGAAAAGCCAATTTCATTGCTCGGTTCAAAGAGCTTGGGATGGATATTGACCCAAAGGATAAGCGTTTAGATCGGCTGATTGCTGAGGTTAAAGAGCTAGAGTTTCGCGGCTATGCCTATGATACTGCTGAGGCTAGTTTTGAGCTGATGGTGGCGCGACGACTATTATCGGTTGATAATTATTTTTCTATTGGCCGTTTCCGCGTCATGGATGAACGCCGATTTAACGCCAATGGTAATTTGGTTGTTGAATCCGAAGCAACTGCAAGCGTTGTTGTCAGCGGTGTATCTTATCATGAGGCGGCGGTCGGTAATGGTCCGGTTAATGCCGTTGATACCGCTATCCGTAAAGCCCTTGTTAGGGCTTATCCGTCGCTGGCTGGTGTATCGCTGGTGGATTATAAAGTGCGTATTCTGGCAGGCGATGATGGCGATGGCGGTACAGACGCAGTCACGCGGGTTTTAATTCAATGTCATGATGAGGACGGCCTGAACTGGACATCAGTTGGGGTATCGACAAACATTATTGATGCGTCAGTTATCGCCTTAACCGATGCGATGACGTGGAAGCTCTATCATTCTGGACTGACCCCGCCAGCAGAGGCGTAATCCTTGGCCGGAACACAACATTCAGCAGAAGCAGATCATCCGACATTAGCGCGGTTGATGCCGGCGGTGATTTTATCGCATCCGCAAATGGGTGAAAATATTGGTGCGGCGGCACGCGCCATGAAGAATTGTGGCTGTTCTGATTTAAGGCTTGTTAAGCCGCGCGACGGCTGGCCTAACCCTGCGGCTGAGGCTATGGCATCTGGCGGCAGTGATATCCTTGATCAAGCGGCGGTTTTTCCATCAACGTCTGATGCGGCAAAGGGCTGCACGTTATTGGTGGCAACAACTGCCCGCAAACGCGGCATGGCGCAAACCGTCATGAACCCCCGGCAAGCGGCTGAGGCAATCATTACGCATCAACAGACAGGCGGTGAGACGGCGCTATTATTTGGCGGTGAAAGAGCAGGGCTTGATAATGATGAGGTCGCCTTGGCGAATATTATTGTCACCGTGCCTCTAAACCCTTTGTTTTCTTCGCTAAATCTGGCACAGGCCGTCTTGCTGATGGGGTGGGAATGCCGGATGGCGGCTCTGCATGCCACTGCGGATTCTAAGGCGATTAACCCGCCTTCATCTGAGCCGGATGAAGCTTTGGCTGATCTTAAAACGCGGGAGTTTTTCTATCAGATGCTCGAAGATAAGATTGCCAGAGGTGGATTTTTTGCCAGCCCCGACATGCGCCCGGTGATTATGCGTAATATCAAAGCCATGTTTAATAAATCAGTATTAACCGAACAGGATATTCGGACACTTCACGGCATCATGAAAGCGATTGAGAGAGGCGGTAAAGCCCTTGATCGTGATCAGACTTGACATGGCTTGCATAATTTTCTAAACCAACTCATCACTTCCTGGGAACGTGGACAATTCACATGGGTGAGTTGCCCCGGTTAATAGGCCAAAGGCTTATAAACCCTACCGGGACAAAAATGAAAACATGGAGTATATGATATGGCTTCTTTGTCCGAACATAAAAGGCATCACGCAAAGTACAAGATTGACCGCCGTTTAGGTGTTAACCTATGGGGGCGTCCAAAATCACCAGTAAACACCCGCGAATATGGCCCCGGCCAGCATGGTCAACGGCGCAGTAAGCCGACTGATTATGGTATTCAGCTGATGGCAAAACAAAAGCTGAAAGGCTATTACGGCAATATTGGTGAGAAGCAGTTTAAGAAATATTATGTTGAGGCTGTGCGCCGCCGTGGTGATACTGGCGAAAACCTAATCGGTATTCTGGAAAGCCGCCTTGACGCTGTTATTTATCGCATGAAATTCGCCCCGACCGTGTTTGCCGCGCGTCAGCTGGTAAACCATAAGCATGTTATGGTGAATGGTGTGATCTGTAACATTTCTTCACGCATGCTCAAGCCTGATGATGTTGTTGAAGTGCGTGAACGCGCCCGCAATATTCCCTCATTACTTGATGCTATGGTATCAGCTGAACGTGATATTCCTGAATATCTGTCTGTTGATGAAGCCGCATTCAAAGGCAGTTATGTGCGCGTGCCAGCGATTGAAGATGTGCCATATCCAGTTCAGATGGAACCTAATCTGGTGATCGAATATTACTCACGTTAAGCGGTTAGTTTTGGTGGTGCTTGCGGCAAGCCGCGCGCTACCATAAACATCCCGAATGCAATAAAGACAAAACCGGCCAGCTGTTGGCCGGTTATTTCGTCGCCTAAAATAAATGCATCCATGATCATGGTAACTGGTGGAATAATGACAGTTACCAATGCTGTCGAGCCAGCTCCCGCGCGATCGAGCAACATGAAATACAAGATATAAGCAAGGCTAGTCGAAAGCCCGGCAAGGGTTAGGATTGATGCAATATTAACGCCGCTTAAGGATATTACTGGAACGCCTTCCATAAATAAAACAATCACACTCATCCATAACGCACTGGAGCTTAGCATGATGGTAACCGATACCAATGGGTCTATGCCTTTAATAAGCTTGCGTGCCAAGGTTGTTGATACCGCATAACAAAGGGTGGCAAAGAGAACGCATTGCTCCCCTAGATTTTCCATTGAAAAATGTAACAGTTCATGTGGGCCAATAGCGATAACCACTCCAGCAATGCCTAATGCTAAGCCAAGCACACGGATTGCCGTCAGTCGTTCATCTGCCAGAATAAGACTCGAGAAGATCAGCGTCAAAAACGCCGTGTTTGTGTTGATTATTGTCGCTAGGCCGCCCGTTATAAACTGCTGGCCATAGACAATGGCAGAAAAGGGTAAGGCGTTATTGGTCAAGCCCATGAGAAAGAGGAAAAACAGGGCGCGTGGCGCATAGGGTATGCGTTTACCTAACATGCGCATGAGAACGATCATGATCAGGCTAGCGATCAGCACGCGATAGAATACAATGGTGAAAGGCAACGCCGTCTCAAGCAAGATTTCTGCTGTGGTGAAGGATAAGCTCCAGACAAAACAGAGAAGAAGCAGCAAACCCCAAGTCGTGATAGGCATTATTCTTCCTCAAGCAACCAGCAAAAATAGGCTTCAGGCGCTTGCCCAGTTAACAACAAGCGAAGCCAATAGTATGCTGAAATGATGTTGCCACATCATAGCAGAAGTATCAGGTTATGCTAGCAGAGTTAGCTGTTTAGTGCTTGGGGGGTCGTGGCAATGCCGCGAGTGTTGAACATTTCTGTTAACTCACCCGTTTCATACATCTCACGAATAATATCACAGCCCCCAACAAACTCACCTTTAACATAAAGCTGAGGAATAGTTGGCCAATCTGTGAAGTGCTTAATCCCTTCACGAACAGCGTCATCTTCTAGTACATTCACGCCTTTGAAGGGGACGTTCAGGTGAGTCAGCACTCCTACAACAGCCGCTGAAAAGCCACATTGTGGAAATACTGGAGTGCCTTTCATGAATAGCACCACATCTTGGCTGGTGATATCGGTTTCGATACGCAATTTGGTTTGTTCATCTAACATATGGATTACTCCTCAATAGGGGTAGTTTGTATCGCAAGAGCATGGAGCTGGTTACCCATTTTCCCCCCAAGCGCCTCATAAACTATTTTATGTTGTTGGACACGAGTTTTACCAGCAAACGCTTTTGAGCGGATATGGCAAGAATAATGATCACCGTCACCGGCAAGGTCTTCTATCGTGACGTCACAATCTGGCAAGGCATCACGGATACATTTTTCGATTTCATCAGCTCGCATAGCCATAGCGTGTGTCCTTTTGTCAGCAGACTGTTATGGTCTTGTTATTTATCTTTGCTTCCCATTAATTCGGGAAGCCAATTTTCATAAACAGAATTAAGTTCTTCTATTGAGATAATATCGTTGCTGCCAAGTTTCAATTGCCTATCATCTGAAGTCATAGCAATTTTTTGAATGTTGACGTCATATCGTGCCGCCGCAGCCTCTAATGCTGTTGGGTCGGTGCTAGCCACTAGATAGCGACCCTGATCTTCACCAAATGCCCAGCCGTGGGTCATCTGATCTGCCTCAAGAGTCAGGTTTACGCCAATATTGCCAGCCATTGCCATTTCCACCAATGCCGACAGCGCCCCACCATCGCCAATGTCATGAACAGCAGACACCAGATGATGTGTTATGAGATGCCGTATGTATTCGCCGTGTTTTTGCTCTGAGCCAAGATCAACAGGTGGTGGTGCTGAGGCCGTATCATTATAAGCGATAACATGCGCATAGACGCTGTTTGACAACCAGCCATCAGCAGCATCTTGGCTTTGGCCAATGATATAAAGTGTCTCTCCAGCCTGCTTGAGCGCAATCGTAATCGCATCTTTGATATTAGGGATCACCCCAATCATACCAATAACAGGTGCTGGCGCGATCGCCTGACCATCGGTTTCGTTATAAAGCGACACATTACCCGATACGACAGGAACATTAAGCGCCGAACATGCCGCCCCCATGCCTTTAATTGAGCCGACAATCTGCCCCATAATGGCTGATTTTTCAGGATTGCCAAAATTAAGGTTATTTGTTGTCGCAAGAGGCTTTGCGCCAGTCGCGGTAATATTGCGGTAAGCTTCAGCAACAGCTTGCATCGCCCCTTGATACGGGTCAGCAAGGACATAGCGTTGTGTGCAATCTGTCGTTACCGCTAAACCGCGATTAGTACCATGAACGCGAACTAAAGCCGCATCACCGCCGCTTTCGATAACTGTATCCGCCATAACATGCCGATCATATTGTTCATATACCCAGCGTCGACTAGCCAGAAAATGGCTGCCGAGCATTGCTTTAAGGGCATGACTTAATGGCATATCCTGAACCAGCGACAGATTATCTATCGGCGATAGTGTTGGTGTCGCCTCATGCGGGCGATCATATTCAGGCGCATCATTCACCAATGGATCAAGCGGCAGGTCAGCAACAATCACATCTTGTGCAGTCAATACCAAATACCCGGTATCTGTGACCTTGCCAATAACCGCAAAATCTAAATCCCATTTATCAAAGATAGCCTGCGCCCGTTCGGTGGCATCAGGTTTCAAGACAACCAGCATGCGTTCTTGTGATTCGGACAGCATGATCTCATAAGGCGTCATGCCTTTTTCACGGACAGGAACTTGGTCAAGATTGATTTCCATGCCCAAGCCACCCTTGCTAGACATTTCTACCGATGATGAGGTGAGGCCAGCTGCCCCCATATCCTGAATAGATACCACCGCATCCGATGCCATAAGCTCAAGACTTGCTTCCATCAACAGCTTACCTGCAAACGGATCACCAACCTGAACAGTTGGCCGTTTAGACATATCCTCCTCGCTAAATTCCGCCGATGCCATAGTCGCACCATGAATACCATCACGGCCAGTTTTGGCGCCAATATATATTACGGGATTACCAACGCCAGATGCCGCAGAAAGAAAAATGCGGTCCGCTTTCGCCAAGCCAACCGCCATTGCATTAACCAAAATATTCTGATTATAGCTAGCATCAAAATGGGTTTCGCCACCGATAGTAGGGATACCAACGCAGTTGCCATAGCCGCCAATGCCACTAACCACACCACTAACTAAATGGCGGGTTAAGGCATGGTCAGGCGCACCAAAACGAAGCGCATTAAGGAGAGCGACCGGCCGCGCCCCCATCGTGAAAACATCTCTTAAAATGCCGCCAACGCCTGTTGCCGCCCCTTGATAGGGTTCAATAAAGGATGGGTGATTATGGCTTTCAATTTTGAATACGGCCGCCATGCCATCACCAATATCAACAACGCCAGCATTCTCACCTGGCCCATGAATGACTTGCTCGCCGCTTGTTGGCAGGGTTTTCAGCCAACGCCGTGATGATTTATACGAACAATGTTCAGACCACATGGCAGAAAAAATACCAAGCTCGGTGAGGTTAGGGATACGGCCTAGACGCTCGCAGATACGGTCAAACTCATCGGCGCTTAATCCCATTTCACGGGCTTGATCAACGGTAGTATATTCGGCTCCTATAGTCATGACGCCGCCTCAATGATAGATGCTAGAAGTAAACGGCCATCATTGCCGCCATGAATATCTTCGGCCTTTCTTTCAGGATGCGGCATTAAGCCTAAGACACGCCCATTTTCAGATGTCACGCCTGCGATATCGTTAATCGCCCCATTAGGATTATAATTCTCAGCGCCTGTGTTGGTATAAGTCACGGCAATTTGACCCTTATCAGCCATTTTCTTAAGAGTATCTGGATCAGCAAAATAATTGCCCTCGTTATGCGCAACAGGGATTTGCAATTGCATCTGCTCTTTGCACTCGGCAAGGATAGCGTTGCTTTCGGTATGCTGGATGGTCAGCATGACATCACGGCAAACAAATTGCAGCTGTTTGTTTCGCATCAATGTGCCGGGCAGTATGCCAGCCTCAGTCAATATCTGAAAGCCGTTGCAAATACCCAGCACATAACCGCCGCGCCAGACATGCTCCATAACCTCATCCATGATCGGTGAACGGGCGGCTATTGCCCCGCATCTGAGATAGTCACCAAACGAAAATCCGCCAGGCAAAATGACCAGATCATGTTTGTCCATGCTGGTTTCTTTATGCCAATATTGCGCTGGTTCGGTGCCGGTAATATATTTTACCGCTGTCATAATATCACGGTCGCAATTTGACCCGGGAAAGCTGATAACCGCTACATTTGCCACTTTATCTACTCGTCCTCAACCTGATCTTCGATAGCAATATCGTAATTTTCAATAACGGTATTGACTAGTAGGGTTTCACACATTTTCGCAACCTTTTGATTGGCGCGGCTATAATTGGTCTCATCAATAGTAAAGCTGATAATACGGCCAGTCCGAATATCACTTGCTTCATGATAACCCAGATTGCCAAGTGAATGTTCGATGGCTTGACCTTCGGGATCAAGAACCCGTTCTTTCAAGCTAATCGTGATAGTAACCCTTAGCATATTTATCCTCTCTGTTATGGCAGTGATATAGTCAATCCAAAACGGCTGGCAATATCTTGATAGGCGTCAACTAATCCGCCTAAATCTTTGCGGAATCTGTCTTTATCTTTGATATCGCCCGTGTCTCTATCCCATAGACGGCAGTTATCTGGACTAATCTCATCAGCTAGGATAATTGCAGGCTCGCCCGCAATAGAACTAGCAGGGCGCCCAAACTCCAGCTTAAAATCCACTAAAACAATGCCAATATCGGCAAAGATATTTGTCAAAAGCCGATTGATAGCCAGCGCGGTAGAACGAATATAATTCAATTCATCCTCACTAGCCAGACCAAACTCAGTAATATGTTCAGCTGTGATTATAGGGTCATTTAGCGCATCTTCTTTAAGATAATATTCAACGATAGGGGATTTCAGGCAGGTGCCTAAGCTGATCGGGATATGTATGCCAGCTAGCCGCCCAACCATCGAACCTGCGGCAATATTGCGAACGACAACCTCAACCGGGATAATCGTGCATTTGCTAATCAGCTGCTCGCGCTCATTAATTTTCTTGATCAGATGATGCCTTATGCCCGCGGAACCTAACGCCGTCATAATATGATATGAGATGGCATTATTAAGCTTGCCCTTGCCAGAGATTACCTCATGTTTTTGAGCATTATAGGCGGTCGCGTCATCTTTGAAATACTGAATTAATTGATTGGGCGTATCGGTGGCAAAAATCGCTTTTGCTTTTCCCTCATAGAGTTTTTGACCTTTTTGTACAGGGTCGCCTTTATATGTAGGGTCGCCTTTATATGTAGGGTCGATAGGCTGATCTTCAGGGTGATCCATAGAAGCACTTATTATTCTGATGAGACGTGCCGTATCCTAGCAATAGTCCATCATTTAAGCAATCATTGGGATACAATTTTATGTCTATTTATGCGTTATCTTAGTCAAAGACGCGATCAAAGATATAATCAATATTTTTGAAATGGTGATTAATATCAAATAGGCCGGTCAGTTCATCTTTTGATAGGCTTGCCATGACGGTTTCATCTTTGAGCAAATAATCCAGCAAATGCCCATTTTCATGCCAGACCCGCATGGCGTTGCGTTGCACTAACACGTAGGCATCCTCACGGCTAACCCCATTTTGCGTTAAGGCAAGCAAAACCTGTTGCGAATGCACTAGACCACCAAGCTGATCCAAGTTTTGCTGCATGGCATCAGGATAGATAAGCAGTTTTTCAACAACAGATGCCAACCGGTGCAGGGCAAAATCAAGCGCGATAGTCGCATCAGGCGCATGCACGCGCTCGACCGAAGAATGTGAAATATCACGCTCATGCCAAAGCGTGACGTTTTCGAGCGCCGGCGTCACCGCACCGCGCACTATGCGCGCTAATCCTGTCAAGTTTTCGGTCAGCACAGGGTTGCGTTTATGCGGCATTGCTGATGAGCCCTTTTGCCCAGCGGAAAAATATTCTTCGGCTTCACGGACTTCTGTTCGCTGCAGATGTCTTATTTCTGTTGCCAGATTTTCAATAGATGCGGCAACAACCCCCATCGTTGCAAAAAACATAGCATGGCGATCACGCGGGATAATCTGTGTCGAATGAGGTTCTGGTATGAGAGCCATTTTTTCCGCAACATGACGTTCGACATAGGGGTCGATATGGGCAAATGTTCCGACAGCACCCGATATTTTGCATGTGGCAATCTCCGCTCTGGCCTGTTCCATGCGAGAAAGGGCGCGCGCAAAAGCAGAGTAATGGCCAGCAAGTTTAAGCCCAAAAGTGACAGGTTCGGCATGGATACCATGACTGCGCCCCATTGTTGGCGTGTATTTATGTTCCTCAGCCCGAGTTCTGAGCGCCTCCATCACCCGCCTGATTCCACTTATAATCAGATCACTGGCACGGCTTAGCTGTATCGCTAATGTCGTATCAAGCACATCAGATGATGTCATGCCTTGGTGAACAAAACGTGCAGGCGCACCAATATATTCAGCAAGATTTGTCAGAAAAGCGATGACATCATGGCGCGTTTCCGCCTCAATCTCATGGATACGTTTAACGTCAAATTGGCCTTTTTCCCAGATGGTTTTGGCATCTTCCTTTGGAATAACCCCTAATTCAGCTTGTGCGTCACAGGCATGTGCCTCAATTTCAAACCAGATTTGAAAACGGCTTTCATCTGTCCAGATTTGGGTCATTTCGGGTCGCGAATAGCGCGGTATCATGATAGTACTTTCTCTTATTTTAGGCTGGCCTGTTATTTTAGGCTGGCCTGTAATGTATAGGCTGAAATAGTCAAATAATCACAAAGCTATGTTAGTCAGCAAGCACGAAATTGTCTAGCCATAGCAGGGCTTAAATTAAACCCGCATTCTTAAAACTAAAATGGCTTTCGCCACTAATAATCAGATGATCATGAAGCCTTGCATCGATTGCTGTTATCGCCTGATTAATGAGTTTAGTCATAGCAATATCTTGCTTGGAAGGCTCGGTGCTGCCTGATGGATGATTATACACGAGAATAATGGCAGTCGCATGATATTGAAGCGCTTTGCGGACAATCTCACGCGGATAAACCGCCACTTTATCTGTTGTTCCAGATGCCAGCTCATCTGCTGAAATGATACTGTTTTTGCTATCAGCATAAATAACCAGAAAACATTCCTTTTCAATAGAACCGATTCTTGTCCGGCAGTAACGAATAACATCCTGCCAAGATAACAGCGTTGTTTTATTAATGATTTTTTCTTCGCCAAGTTTGATCGCAATCGTCCGGATAATTTGAAATAATATTGCAGAATGATCACCGATATAATGTATCTCCGATAACTCCTTTGGGCTAGCTTGGCATAAGGCATTGAATGTCTTAAACTTTGCTAATAAGGCTTTGGCAATGGGTTTCGTATCACGGCGCTGTACGGAATAAAACAATAGCGTTTCGAGCAATTCATAATTAGCTAGCGTATCTGCCCCATGATCTCTAACACGAGATTTCATGCGTTCGCGGTGATTGGCATGCTCAGGTAATGCGGGTTGCGAGTGTTTTTTGCTCACATCTTAACTTTCTTGCGTTTTGGCTTTCTTGCAATTAGCTCTTACGCTTTTTGGCTCAACATCTACATAGCCGCTTATTAGCACCACCTAAAATTACCTTATCGTGTTTATCAGGCGAGGCATAGCAGTAATCACGCGCCTCAGATAAACATTGTGTCTGGCATCCTTTAGATTTGATAAGGCGGTTGCTCATGGTGCTTAGGGGAAAGGGTGAATATCTCAACCCCATCTGAAGTAACACCAACACTATGCTCAAATTGGGCGGATAATCCGCGATCACGAGTAACCGCTGTCCAGCCATCAGGGAGAATTTTAACCTGCCAAGTGCCAGTATTAATCATCGGCTCAATTGTAAAAATCATGCCTTCTTCAAGGACAGTGCCTTCGCCGGGATTGCCATAATGCAAGACCGTTGGCGCAATGTGAAATTGCTGGCCGATACCGTGGCCGGTAAAATCTCTGACAACCGAAAACCGTGCTGCTTCCGCATGAGTTTGAATCGCATGCCCAACATCACCTAGCGTTGCCCCGGGTTTAACAACATTTATCCCGCGCATCATGGCTTCATAGGTAACATCAGTTAGCCGCTTAGCTTTGACGCTAACATCACCAACCCAATACATACGTGAGGTATCACCATACCAGCCATCCAATATGACGGTAATATCAATGTTCAGAATATCACCATCAAGCAGGCGTTTATCAGACGGAATACCATGACAGACAACATGATTGACAGATATGCATGTAGCTTTTGGATACCCCTTATAGTTCAGCGGCGCAGGCACCGCGCCATGATCTGATATAAATTGATGACATAGGCTATCCAGCTCCAACGTGGTCACGCCAGCCTTCACATATGGAGTAATATAATCAAGCGTCTCAGCGGCAAGCTGTCCCGCTTTCCGCATTTTTATAAAGCCAAGCTGGTCATGACGGGGAATAGGTTCAAATCGCATTATTGAGGTATCACCATGTTTATTTTACTATCCAATGTTAAAGCCTCTAGCGTGATTTGGCAACGCCATGCACTAATTTCTACGCCGTTTTCATATGCAGATTTTAATGTGCTGGCATAAACCGGATCAATATCATCGGCAATCACCATGCGGTCGCCATCAGCTCTTTGTACAACGAATAATAAGGCGGCGCGATAGCCTTCTTTCTTAGCCGCAATTAATTCCTCTAAATGTTTTGTGCCGCGGGTTGTTACGGCATCGGGAAAGGCCACCGTATTTGGGCTGTTATCATAAGACCGGCGCAGGTGAACATTTTTAATCTCAAGCAACATAGGCGGGCTTCCATCATTTGCTGCATCAAGCCGAAAGTCAAAACGCACGCCCTTTTTCCATGTAAACTCTCGCTGGATCACATCATAGCCACGCCATTCAGGGATGTGGCCATTCAATAACGCTTCATGAGCAATGGCATTAGGCCGGTTTGTGTTGATACCTACAAGCGTGTTATCCGCCTCAATAATCTCCAGCGTTAAGGGCA
>JADHOM010000029.1 GCA_016778985.1 Alphaproteobacteria bacterium
CAGAAGCGCAATATCGACCTGACGTCAAAAGTGATGCCGCGGATAAAGTCATAAAGCCAGAAGCGCAATATCGACCTGACGTCAAAAGTGATGCCGCGGATAAAGTCATAAAGCCAGAAGCACCGAATGACATCATGGCAAAACATGAGCAAACCATCATGGCATCAACCATAAAATCACAGCGCCTGTCATCATCGCTTTCAGTACAACAGATCGCCTCATCTGGCGCTACATCTGGTGTGTCAATGGCAGCATTATCAATATCAGACGCTGATCAAAATGGAGGATTTTCAGGGCAGCAGCAACATGGGCAACAAAACCCACAAGCTAATTCCCAAGCTAATTCTCAAGCCAATTCTCATGCCAATTCTCATGCCAATTCCCAACAAGAGCAGACCGATGCCTCTCTTGATACCCGCATGGGTCTTGATCAAGGCAAAGATGGGCGGCTGTTACGCTTGAATATGAATGAGGCAAATTGGTCAGAACGGCTACTCCGCAATATCCAAAGCAATGGTGCTGGCGGCGCTGATGAGACTATTCGCATTATTCTTGAGCCGGCAAGACTTGGGCGCCTCGTTGTGAAGGTAAATATGACAGGACAAACATCACATGTCCAAATCATATCAGCAACAGCAGAAGCCGCGGCCATCCTTGCCGATGCCGAGCCTAAACTTCAACAAGCGTTGGAACAGCATGGTCTGAAATTACAGATGCAAACATCGATGGGACAAGGCTTTTCAAACCAATCTGCTCAACAGGGAGCACATGGTCAGGAATCAAATGGTCAAGGCTCTGGCGCAACCGAAGATGACAACAAAAATGCAACAAAAAATGCCACTAATGGCGACGATGAATCGACTAAAATATTAGAAGATGCTAAAACAGGAAAAGTTAACATTCTGGCTTAACGTCACTATGTGAGGGAAACGATATGGCTGAAGAAAATGAAGATGAGAAGAAATCTGGTGGCTTAATGTCACTGCTTAAAAAGATTGGTATTTTTGGGGCGATGATTTCCATTGGCCTGGTTGTTGGCTATTTCTTTTTTGCCCCTGCTAGTGATGTCATTGAAAAAGAAGAACTAGAAGAGATGATTGAGCGCAGTATTGAGGAAAGAGAAGCCGAAAAACAGGCCGAGGAAGAGGCTAACGCTGATCCAGAAAAAGTGTCTAAGGATACGCCAGAAGAAGAAACCTTTGAGACCATTTACTATGAATTTGCAGGCACATTTACCACAAACTTGGCCAATTCACGTAAAATGCTGCAATTAGGTCTAGCCGTATCAACCCAATATGATGATACCGTCATGGTCAATGTTGAGGCACATGAACTGGGGCTGCGCTCGGTTATTCTTCAGCGCATTGGTAATTTCAGCGAAGATGATATCAAAGGTGAGACAGGCCGTAAGACATTGGCTGACTCTATCAGAGATGCTCTCAATGCCGAATTAGAAGAGTTGGAAGGCTTTGGCGGTATTGAAAAAGTGCATTTCACCTCGCTTGTGCTCCAATAATGTCAGTGGTGACGTAAATTAGGATTAGAGGTTAGTCTATGACATCGACGCGCAAACTTAGCACTAATGAAGTCAATGCTCTGATTGATGGCCTAAGTAATGAGAATGAGGCCGCACCAGCGATCGCTGATATCAGTGAAAGCAGCGATATTCGTGACTTTCAATTTGGCTCGGATGACTTATCTCTGCTTGGTGATTATTACGCGTTGCGGATGATCAATGAGCGATTTTCTCGACTAGCGCGCGGGATTTTCTTGCCTATGTTGCGGATACAGCCGCGCATTTCGTCTTTCCCGCCAGAAGTCAAAACCTATGATGAATATTCGGCTGAAGTTGATAATTTTCTTAGCATGAGCATGTCGCGAATAGAAGAATTGCGCGGCTCTATGATGTTGGTGCTTGATCCGTCATTTATCTCAATCCTGACAAACTCCTATTATGGCGGCAAAATATCAAAGATAAAGAACCGCAAGGGTGAGTTTACCTCAACCGAAGAACGCGTCATTGAACTCGTCTCCGACGGCTTAAACTCGGCGTTAGAAGAAGCATGGAAAGACCTCATGCGGATTAACATCACGCCTTCAAGTCGTGAAGTAAACCCACAATTTGCGTCTTTCGTTGATGGTAATGATCTCGTCATTATCTGTTCATTTGTTGTGCAACTACCAAATGTTGAAGCCGCGTCATTTGATGTGATTTATCCCCTGCAAACATTAAAGCCGATTGCCAGCCAATTGCGGTCGCGTGTGCAAACTGACCTTGTTGATGACGATAAATCATGGAAAGAACGGATGGAACAGGCGATTATGGAAATCCCATTGAAACTAGTGGCTAGACTTGGTGAGCCAAGCGTTTCTATGCGTAAACTAATTACGTTGAAAAAGAACGATACCTTCCCAATGCAAATCAATGATGGAGTTGATATTTTATTAGAAGATAATGTGATTTTTGTTGGTGAGGCTGGCGAGATGAATGGCCAAGCTGCTATCAAATTGACCAAACGAATGGCTGAGTAAAGATATTTTTGACGCTGTATATGGCCGCATTAGGCCGGATGAGAAGAGGATAGACCTATGTCTGATGAAACGGAAAACCAAACCGACGAGACCGAAAACACCCAAGCTGCCGCCGAGCCATCGGCATCAGCATCTATGGCGGGAGAAAGAGTATCCGTTGATAATTTGCGGGTTCTTGAAAATATCGAAGTCACCATGACCGTCGAAGTCGGCAATACGGAAATTAAGATACGCGACCTCTTGCGCTTAAATGAGGGATCGGTGATTGAACTAGACCGTCTGGCTGGTGATCCATTGGATATTCTGGTTAATGGCACCATTATTGCGCGTGGCGAAGTCGTTATGGTCGGCGAGCGATTTGGTATCCGTTTCAGTGAAATTGTATCCCCTGAAAAGCGCATGGAAAATCTCTAATCACTATCCTTTATGGCGACAATTTTCTGACACTATCTATAATTTACTAATGAATAAATTATTTTTCTGTTTATTAACATATAGTTAATTATTTTATTTTGAAACTGGCACAGCTTTTGCCTTTCCCGTAGAGAAACTGATCACGGGGCAAAGATGTCAGATACGTTTTCTATAACTCAACTGGTTACCATCGCTGTATTTCTATCAGTATTGATTGGAATTATGGTTTTGGTGCGCCGTTATAAAGAGCCCTTGGCCAAGCAATTAGGTGGCCAGCGGCGCATTAAGCTGATGGAAGACACCCCTATTGGCGCTAATGAGCGGGCTAAATTGGTTCAGGTTGATGGCCAAACCTTTCTCATTGTCTCTGCCAAAAATCAATCTCCTGTTGTTGTTCCTTTTGACACTTTTGAGGCTTTCGATAGTGACGCCACATCATCAGCTAAATCAGCCAGTAAATCAGCCAGTAATTTCGCCAGTAATTTCGCCAGCCAATCAGCATCAAACACGACGTTTCTAGAAGCTATGAAACAGGCGCGGCTTCGTAACCCAAATCTGGGATTGGATCAGTCATGACAATGTATAAAGCTCTAATAAAGACCATACTAACCCTGACGCTCATGCTTATGGCAGGCACGGCATTAGCCCAAACCGGTCTCGGCCAGCCGCTAGAAGGAATGCCAGCCTTTACTGTTGTTGATAACAATAATGGCTCATCGACATACTCGCTGTCATTGCAGATTCTGTTTCTGATGACTGCCCTGACGGTGCTGCCGTCGCTGGTTTTGGGGATGACCTCATTCACCCGAGTGATCATTGTCCTTTCTATTCTGCGGCAAGCGCTAGGCACACAGCAGACACCGCCTAACCAAGTGCTGATAGCGATTGCGCTGTTTTTGACATTCTTCATTATGGCACCAACCTTTACGATTATTTACGACCAATCCTTAGCGCCATATTTAGATGGCCAAATTGATGTAGCGACGGCCGTAGGCTCAGCCAGCGCAACAATCAAAGACTTTATGGTCAATAACACACGGATTAATGATTTAACGATGTTTGCCGAAATGGCTGGTGATGACCCATATGCGACAAATGCTGATATTCCGTTTTCCGTTATTCTGCCGGCTTATATCACATCAGAATTGAAAACCGCCTTTCAGATCGGCTTTCTGCTATTCCTGCCATTTCTTGTCATAGATATGGTTATTGCGTCAACGCTGATGTCATTGGGCATGATGATGTTGAGCCCGATGCTCGTTTCCCTGCCCTTCAAATTGCTGCTTTTTGTTCTGGTTGATGGCTGGGCGATGACGGTTAGCTCTTTGGCGGCCACCTATTCTGTTACCTAATGATGCGCTGTCTTGAGGAGACCTAATCATGAGTTTTGATAGTAATGTGGACCAACTACAAAATATGTTCTGGCAGATTATTATTACCGCCGGGCCTTTGCTTGGTGTCGCACTCGCCATTGGTTTGCTCATTGGTATTATTCAGGCGGCAACGTCAATCAATGAAATGACCTTGAGCTTTGTTCCGAAATTGATTGTTGTTCTGCTGGTGTTTGGCTTGCTCTCTGGCTACATGCTGAACACGCTGACATCATATTTTGCGTTTACCTTTGATCAGATTGTGGCGATGAACACATGATGGGTGATTTGGCCATAGGAGGATCAGAGGGCATGACATTGCCAGGCATGGATATGCAAATTATCATGGCATATCTGGCCACATTTTTGATTTTCAGCTTACGGATTGGGGCTTTTTTATTATCAGCACCATTTTTTGGCGCGCGCTGGGTTCCCCTGCAAATTCGTATTATCATGGCCTTCACCCTAGCCTCATCAGTGGCAATGGCGACACCGCCTATTCCCGCCGAACAGCTTGGCTCACCAGCTATGATCATGATTATTCTGACGGAGATTAGCATTGGCTTAACCGCAGGACTGATCTTGACTATTTTCTTTGGCGCGGTATCGCTCGCCGGTGAAAAGATCGCCTCAACCTCAGGCTTGAGTTATGCCTCACAAGTTGATCCCAATGCTGGTGGCCAAACCCCTGTTGTCAGCCAGATTCTATATTTGTTTATGATGGTTATTTTTGTCACGCTAGATGGTCATTTGATTGTGATCAGGTCTATTCTTGAAACCTATTCCATCATGCCAGTCGGCTATCAGCCTGATACTAGCGTTATGGTTCAATCAGGCATAGAGGCTGCCGGCGCCATGTTTTTTGCCGCCGCTATGATTATGCTTCCGGTGACAATGATCTTATTATTTATTAATACATCAATCGGTATCATTACCCGTTCAGCACCTCAGCTAAACCTGTTTTCATTTGGCTTTCCAATCTCATTGATCGGGGTGTTTTTCGTTCTTTATTTTTCAGCAGATTTTCTGGGATATGCTATGGCTGACCTAACCGATGATGCCATCCAGCATATGCTTGATCTGATCGGAGCAATGTAAATGGCAGAAGAGAATGATAGCCAAGAAAAGACCGAAGAGCCTTCCCAACGAAAACTTGATAAAGCAAGTGAGGATGGCCAGGTCTTAACCTCAAAAGAAATGTTCGTCTTCACTGGTATGGCGGCAGGGCTTTTGCTGATATCGCTTGTTCCGATGTTTGCTAGGGATATGTTGTCGGCTTGGGGGTCGTTATTTCAAATTGATCATGCTGATATGCTAGACAATAACTGGCTGGTCAAGCTTCAGGCGGCATTTTGGGGTATGATCTTTATTGCGTGCTTTCTTGGGTTACCTATTTTGGTTGTTGTTCTGATCACGCAAATTGCTGTTGGCGGCATAAATTTTGCGCCAAAAGCCATGTCTTTCAAAGGCAGTCGGATTAATCCTATTAAAGGACTTGGCCGGATTTTTTCCGTCAAGGGGCTAGTCGAATTAGGGAAATCCTTATTAAAAGTCATTCTGCTATTTAGCATTTCCGGTTTTGTTATTTACAATTATATGCCGCGGGTGCTGCCGCTGTCGCAGAGCACGCTGAACCAAGCCTTAGAGATTATGCTTGCCGGGTTTCAGATATTAATCGGTATGCTTTTGATTGTGCTGCTGATTATCGCCACCATAGATTATTTTTGGCAACGTCATACCTTGATGAAACAGCTGCGGATGTCGGTTAAAGAACTTAAGGATGAAATGAAAGAAACCGAAGGCTCGCCCGAAGTTAAAGCCAAGATTAGACGCATGCAGATGGAACAATCTCAGCAAAGCGCGCGCCAGCGTGATGCCTTGGAAAATGTATCTGATGCGACGGCTGTTATTGTTAACCCAACCCACTTTGCCGTTGCCTTACGTTATGTGGCAGAAGAAGGCGGCGCGCCTGTTATCCTAGCCATGGGTAAAGGCGTTATTGCCGAACGCATAATCGAAAAAGCGCAATCACATCAGATTACGGTGTTCCGCAACGAATTGCTGGCGCGAGCATTGTATTTTACTGGTGATATCGAGGCAGAGATTAGTGATAAACTGTATAATGCTGTAGCGGTTGTATTGGCTTATATCTATCGCCTTGATCGGGGTGAGATTATGGCGGAACCAGATGTTTCCGTACCAACGGATATGCAGTATGATGAGTTTGGCCAGTTAATGACTTAAGTGAGTGAGACGGAGTATACCATGGCACGCCATAGACAACATAGTTTAGGAGAAATGATCAGCAGTCTGACATTTTTGGGCTGTGCTGTATATTTAGTCATATCAGGGGTAGATTGGCGCGGTCAGGGTGATGATATCCGCGCCATGATATCTTGGATAGCCGCTGTTTTTTGTTTTATGGGTGCCATTCGCTTTCAATTGGCGCAATGGATCATGACGCTGATGTCATTATGGAGACGGCCAAATGACAAAAGCTAAAGCAAAACCAGCTGCCAGCAATCCGAACCCTGTAAATTGCTATGCCTGTCAGCATCATTTTATCACCCATGATAAGAAAAAACCCTATGGCTGCCGAGCCTTTGGTTTTAAGGGTCCAATGCTGCCATCAAGAACGGTTTTTATGACGACTGGCACGGAATGTGCATATTTTAAGCAGAAATCGGTTTTTGCCGCCAATTGGCGCCAACGCTCGTGAGGAGATAAGAATGAGTATGCGACCTAAGGATATTCAGGACAGTATAAATATTGCTCTTGATGCTGCTGATGCTGCTACTGATGTGACAGCGGAATACAGCAAGATTAAACGCGAAAGCAAGGTGCTGGAGGTAAATGTGAAGCAGATTCATAAATCAACAACCATTATCTTTTACAGTGCCATGGTAACAACTCTTGTGGCGACGGTTTTCGGTGGATTAATTTATTTTCGCACCATGTCTGATCTCACCTCTATCACCACAACAAGCCGTGAGGCGTTGGTGGTATTTGCGGAAAATGTTAAAGAAGTTAACAGCACATTGACCAGCTTAAAAGCCGCTATGGAAACGCAGCAGGCCTTAGTTAGCCAAAACCAAGTGCTAATCTCTGAATTGCAGGGATTAAATGATAGCATTTCCATGACCCGTGATGCGATTGTAACGAAGATGCAGGAAACATCGGATAAGGTGAATGCGTCCAACAAGACCCTCACAGAAGCTGTTTCTAAGGGTCTTGCGAAAGAGCTTGGCAGCCAAAACAGAAAAATGGAGTCTAAGCTTAATCAAATTGAATCCAACACTATGGAAGCCATTACAAATATGTCAACCAATATGGATGACGGACGTCAGCTAAACGCCATTTATACTCGCCAAGGGGAATTACTTGAAAAAATTGCTCAGATGATGGCGCAAAATCAGGCGATAATGCAACAAATTGAGGCAAATAAAAATAACATCACCTATCCATAATAATTATGATAAAACCATCATAACTGGAGTGATGGATGCAAGATAGTACCTATTCAGATGGGCAGCCGGCAAATGAGGGTGCCCTGTCTAATCTTATCTGTATTAAAGAAGTCAGCACGATCTCACGGGCGCGGTCAATTCGGCTGCAGCCTGGCGATGTGATTTTAGGCTATGATAGCCAACCGTTTAGAAGCGGCATTAATGATTTTCAGGAATTATTAGAAGAATGTGACGAAGAAGAGGGCGTTCTTCTGACAATTTGGCGTAACGGGCTTATTTATAATGTTATTTGTTATGGCCCATTAGGGGCAACTTATGAGTTTATAAACTCTGAGATTGCCGAAAAAGTTCAAATTGATATTAAAGACTATACCTTCCCAAAAAAACAGAACCTAGTTGTCTATGAGGTATTGCGTGATCTTTATCGACGCTGTGAGATCATAGACACGACGCCTGATCCGGTCGCCACCTATGTGCCGCCAGTATGGTTAATTCAGCATCGGTTGTTTGAGCCGCTATTAGCAGTGTCATTGATTTATGCCATTACCTTTGCCGTCCATTGGGTGTTATTTTTGATTAGCTATGCCGTGCTTTGCGTCTATTTTAAGCGCGCCTCGCTGATGATGTTGCGTAGTTTTATTGTTTATAGACAATACCAAATGTGGTTGGTGATTGCCGCCTCTGATCTAAGAGAAGTCCAAGAAGCGATCCGCACGATTGATCCAAAAACACAATTCAAAAACTCTCTTATTGGCGATCCTGTCGAAGATGAGAAGCCAAAAAAGAAAAAGAAGCGCTCAGCTATCCCCGGCACCTAAGGCATATAGGACACTTAAAGATATAAAACATATCATGTTATGGGAGGCAACGATTTGCCCCCCTCATTTTACGCTAATGCCTATCACCTTATTCACATACTAAGGAAGCCATCTTTAGGGGTTCAGCTGTTCTGATCATAAAAGGCAGGCTCAGCTAACCGTCATCGCCATAGCATGTAAGAAGATTGCAGATAATAGCCAGAACTAATCAGCGACGATCCAGTTATGATAGGCTTAAGGGTCAGGACATAAGGCGGTTCTGGAAGCCGGCAAGGCTATATCAAACCCCCTTTGGGAGCATAACATAAACCCATAGCCTTTGCTGATCAGGCTATGGGTAAGTTTATGGGAGGATAAAGTTTATAGGAGCATTAATAGTTGATTTCGATTTCAATGCGGCGGTTCTTCTGACGCCCTTCTTCGGTCTCATTGCTATCGACTGGCTTCTCTTCGCCATAGCTTATGGCTTCTAGTCTTTCGCCATCAATGACACCTGTATTTTGAAGGGCTTGGACAACACTAGCTGATCGCGCTGCCGCTAAATCCCAGTTATCACGATAGGCCGAGCCAAAGATCAGCGGAACATCATCAGTATGGCCAGACACTTTGATTATGCCTTTACTTTCGGAACTAGCGCCGGCAATCTTATTCATAACCTCAATCGCTTCGGCGGTTAATTCAGCTGAACCTGAAGCAAAGGCACCACCTGAACCAACAGTTATGATAACTTTATCTTCTTCACGTTGCACATCGACTAAGCCTTGGCCAATTTCCTGACGCAACGCTATTTTCATCTCATCTTCGGCAATTTCAGCCTTACCGTTGGATTCAGCGGCGGCGGCACTTGCCGCATTGGCGGCTTGCGCGGCTTGATCTTGTTGTTGCTGAGCTGCCTCAGTTGCAGCTAATAGCTTTTCGAGCTTTTCTTCAAGCCCGCCAAACAACACATCTTGTTGAGCCTTACCACCTGATTCTTCCGCTTTCTCAAGCGCATCAAGCGTTTCACGGAGCAGCTGCGGCATACTTTGCTCAGACGAATCGGTTGCGGTAAAATTAACCACAACATTTTCGCCCAATGTTTCCACCTCAATATCACCGCGCGCAATCGCGTCTTCCAGGGCTTTCAGAATATCATCAGCCATACCGTCCTCACCCTCGCCTTCATTGGTCTTGGTTTGCACTTCCAGATCAGGCTTTGTGATATCAGTCGTTTGCTGTGTCATATCTTGCGTTAAAGATGGCGCTGGAGAAGGGCTAAAATCTAGCGATAGCACGGTAGTTCCTTTAGGCTGTTCAACGATAGGGATAACACGCTGAACACCAAAGGCATTTTTCAGAGAACCTGAAATCTGCTTAAACTTTGGCACGTTAAACTCAGCAAAAGACAGAATAAGAACGAAGAAAGCCATGAGCAACGTTGCCATATCGGCAAATGTCGCCATCCAGGCTGGTGCACCCACAGGGGGGCATTTGGGGCATTCTTCTTCTTCCTGTTCTTCTTCAGGCGCTGTATCGGCTTCTGATGCCATGTCGCGATCCTTTCCTTATTCCTTTAGCCTAAATAGAGCCGCTTATGCCGCGGCTTTATCTTACCCTAATTTGAGCCGCTTATGCCGCGGCTTCAAGGGCAGCCTGCGTCTTTGGTGGCAGGTTAGAAACCATCTGATCTTGAATGTTGCGAGGAGATTCGCCACGTGCAATATTCTTCAATCCTAGGACAACCATTTCCCGATAAATCGCTTCATGGGCGGTAAATCCTTCCAGCTTTGTCAACATCGGAGAAAACATAATATTGGCAATAAACGCCCCATAAAGTGTCGTCAGCAAGGCCACCGCCATCGCCGGGCCAATCGCTTTCGGGTCAGCCATGTTACCAAGCATAAGCACCAGCCCGACCAGTGTTCCGATCATGCCCATAGCAGGCGCTAGATCAACCCATGCCTTAACGACGTTCTGATTGGCTTCATGGCGCGATTTCATGGCCTTAATTTCTTGTGTTAATTGTGCTGTCAATTTTGATTCATCAGCGCCATCAACAAGCATTTGCAGACCTTTTGAGAAAAATTTATCCGGCACGTCCTGGCCTTCTAATGCCATCATGCCGTCTTTTCTGGCGATACCAGCAAGCTCAACCATGCGGGTGACAAGTTCATCATATTTCTTGATCGGCGGCAAAAAGGCTTTCGCCATGACACCAAAACTGCCCAGAAATGTTCCCAGAGGCGTGGTGTACATAACGGCAAAGAATGTTCCCCCAAAAACAATAAGAATTGATGGAGTGTCTATAAATGGGCCAATTCCCCCGCCGGACATCATTGCCATCAAGATCATACCGACAGCGCCTATAAATCCAATTATTGATGCAATATCCATAATAAAATACCGTGTTTGCCGTTCAAATCATCAAGGTCTGTGCAAGTTTAATACCACTTTTTTTCAGACCTGCTAAAATATTGGTGCAAAAGTTGCAGTGTTACTTTGTTATAAGATAGACTATATTATAATTAACTAATATTGGAAATGGAGCTTATCCATGTTGTCCATTTTTAATCGTAACTTTTTTAGTCGCATATTAATGATGTGCCTGCTGGGTATTGCTATCAATCATGATATCAAGCCGACGCTAGCCTCTACGCAATTCATCATGCGTGATCATATTGTCATTGATATCAGGTCCGGTGTTGAGTGGCTTAGATGTAGCGTTGGCCAAACATGGGATGGCGAAACTTGCATTGGCAAGATCGTTAAACTCAATCACGAAGACATCAAGCAAGCGATCAGCATCGCCAATGAGCAACTGGGCGGCAATTGGCGTCTGCCCGATTTGGAGGAGCTAGAAGGCATTGTCTGTCATGAATGTGACGGGGCGAAAATTAATGCTGAGGCTTTCCCCAATACGTCAGCCGAACCATACTGGACAAGTGAGCAAAACCCCTATGCGACAAGGCATTATTATACTGTCAATTTTTTCACCGGATATCGCTATGGGCGGTTTTTCCCGTATCAGGAAATGGCAGTCAGGCTTGTTCAGGATCGCTAGAGGTCGTGTGAACGTTCGGGCTTAATTGCCTATCGGAGTTTGTATTAGCGTCTTTATTAGCATCCATATGAGACTGATGGCGCCGTTGCCAGAGCCAAAAGCCTAGCTTAGCAAAAAACCCAACCCCACCAATGATCCAAATGACCATGGCGACACGTGCTGTTGTCACCTCTTGCAGGACATGAAGCTTATCAGAGGCTAACAGACCCAGCAAAACCATCATTAATACGGTCAACATAAATAGCCTAATAATTCGGCAGCGTTGGCATCCGGCCTTGCGTTGTGGGGTTTGTTTGCTCAAGGTTATCATGAATGCGGTCTCAATCCTTTATCGCATGACGCTAATGAAAGTCTTCTATATTGCAAATACTATACCATATTTAGCGTCAAATTTGCGCCGGAAACTTGACACTATATTAACGATTTATTAACTAATTAGTTCTAATTTATTGAATTAATTAACTATATTGATCACATTTTTGACATTTTTTATCGTCAAATGTTTATTTTGCGGTCATTGATATCTTGCCTCATCTTATCACTCATAACATTGACGTGGGAGGATGACATGCAGTTAATGCCATCAATTAAAGCGAAGCAAAAGCAATCTTTGATCATAACACCACAATTGCAGCAGGCGATTAAATTACTGCAAATGACTAATGTCGAAATTCGCCAGTTTTTAGAAGACCAAGCACTAGAAAATCCATTTTTAGAAGTGGAAAGCAAAGAAGCAGAAAAGCAAACATCCCTATCCCAAGAACAAAACTTGCAAGACCAAAATCCACCAGAAGCACATCCCGAAACAGCCTCCGCTCTTACCGAAATTACACCTGAAAATAACGCCCTTAGCGATGATCCAACCGAACATTCGGATATGGATAATCGCTATTCCTCGCGTGATCTGGCAGCAACACAGCATGGCGGTCACGGTGAAGATCATGACTGGATCGGTCAAATTGCTAATCCAGAACTGGGGCTTCATTCCAAAATTATTAGCCAAATTGATTTAAGCATCTCACCAGAATATCGCGCGATTGCCTATATGCTGACAGATATGCTCGCGCCGACTGGTTGGCTTGATACTCCGCTTGCGCAAATCACAACCCAAACCGGGGTATCTGAGACCCGATTAAACGCTGTCTTAGAAGAACTTCACCAATTAGAGCCTGTCGGCGTCTTTGCTCGTGATCTGGCAGAATGCCTTAAGATTCAGGCCAAAGATGGGAATTGCTATGATCATGTCATGGCCGTTGTTCTTGATCATCTTGATGTTCTTGGTAAAGGCGATATTGCCGCCCTTGCCCGCAAAGCTGAATGTGATCAGGGTAGCATTATTGCGGCCCTTACCAAAATCCGGAGCTTTAACCCCAAGCCAGGCGAAGCGTATAGCAATGATCTGCCGCCATTATCCGAACCTGATGTTATTGTTCGCAAGACTGCTGATGGTTGGGCAGTTGATCTCAATCGCTCTACTCTGCCGACCTTGCATATCAATGAAGGCTACGCAAAATCGATTGAGAAAAATGTCGAACAAACTGGCCAGAAAGATGAAAATGAGTTTGTGTCTAATGCGATGGGATCAGCACGCTGGCTAAAACGAGCCTTAGATCAGCGTAATGCAACAACTATTAAAATCTGCGGTGAGATTGTCCGTCAACAACAAGACTTCTTGAAATACGGGATGGAAGCGCTCAAGCCGATGTCATTGAAAATTGTTGCTGATGCCGTAGGCATGCACGAAAGCACGATTAGCCGTGTCACTAATGGAACCGTTATTAACACCCCACGCGGGACATTTTCACTAAAAGCCTTTTTCAGCGTTTCTATTGTCTCTGATCAGGGTGATGGCAATATGGCGGCAACCGCTGTTCGCACACGCATAGAAAATCTCATTAAAAGTGAAAATCCGAAAAAGCCGCTTAGCGATAGTGATATTGCTGCTGAGATTAGCGATCAAGGGATTACGCTTGCTCGCCGCACGGTTGCAAAATATCGCGAAATGCTGCGTATTCCTTCATCATCTGAACGGCGGCGGTTATCACGGATGCAGATGATCGGTTAAATCCTCTGTATTGATTTTTATATCTGCGGCTAGCCCCATATATGGCTGGCTGGCGGGATGGACGACTGGACAGCTGACCAATTGAACCAACAATCAAGACGTCAATTTATCGCGTCGATAGCTTCTGATGAATAGCCAGATACGTCTCACTGGTCTGCCCAAAGTCATTCAAATAATGCGCGAGTGGCATAGTCTCGCTATGCGTGACCTTATCCTGATCGTCAAAATGCACTACATTAACACCAATCTTGGATTGCGGCGCATCTTCTGCTTCTTCAAATGTCTTGACGAGATGTTCGTTCATCACTTGCTCCTATATCGATAGAACAAGTTGCTTTTTGCATATTCCATGCCAATATGCCGGCGTCAGCTCAGATCAGATATTTAGATACTTAGATGTGCCATCTGTTTCATAAAATGCTGGTGAGCTTGTGGCATATGTTCCATGCGATCAAAGACAATATCGGCGGCAAAGATTTTGACAACGGTTTTGCCATAAGCGATCACAGTATGCGGCCAGTCAATCCCTGCCAAGACTTCAGGCAGACCAAACATCTGATCAGCTTCATAATAGCGGATAATCTTTGTGCCTGATTGATCAAGCACCATGACCATGCCTGATTGCACAAGGTAGAAATGTTTTGCCGGATGGTTTTGACGAAATAACACCTCACCATTAAACATGGTTATTTGGGATACGAGAGAACTCATATGACGTAATCCACCATAGAGGGGTTCTGTTTTTTGACAACATCTGATGCCATTGAACAGGCAAAAACCCAACTGGCAATATCTTCTGATCCCCATTGCTCCTCAATCACATGACGCGGGATCGCCAATACCTCACAACGGGTTTTGGCAATAACATCAGTGGCATAAGTATCCAAAGCCAAGAAAGCAACAAAACTGATCATATCACCTGCATCAAAGGCATTTTTGGTGCGAGATGCGGATACATCTTTCGCCTTGCCTGACATTAAATAATACGCCTGATCCGTTGCAATGCCAGCCGATATCACCGGCAAGCCTTGCGAAATAACAAGCCGTGGCTGATGCTGAATAAATTGATCAACATGTAAAGGTAGTTTCATGTCAGTATCCTTCATTAGATAAAACGACTGACAGAACATAATGTTAAATTAATAGTGAAAAGAATGGAGCCGCCAATGCTGGCATCATCGTTCGGACATGAGATGGTCTTGTTCTCTCAGAATCTTGATCAAAGCATTGACATGCTGCTCTGATAAATGAAACTCCTTGCGCAACTGCTCAATTTTGACAAGCTCATCATCGGATAGCACGCCATCGCTTAATGCTGATGCAATCTCAGCTTCAATAATAGCTTTGCGTTGTGACATTTGATTAGAAAAGGCTGATGCCACAATACCTGTTAGCAAGGCCACCACACAAACCCCCATTATGGCGGTAAAGGCTCCAATGACTTGACCCAATGGCGTTATTGGCGACACATCGCCATAGCCGACAGTTGTTAAAGTGATTAGTGACCACCACATGGTTTGCGGAATTGAGGAAAACTTATCTGGCTGAGCTTGGTGTTCAACAATATACATCATGGCGCTCGACATGAATAAGGCGATCAGGAACAGATAACAAGCAGCGCCAAACGACCCTAACTCAGACCGAATAGCGGAGATCAAATCCTCTAATGCCGATGAGTAATGCGAGATTTTGAATAGCCTGATAAGGCGTAATGTACGGAGCCAGCGTAAATCCACCTGCCCCATTATCAACGGCAGAATACTCGGCAGAATAGCAACCAGATCAATCAGACCAGTAAAGCTAAACATATAATTAAGACGCCGCCCTAATACGGTTTTATAGCCGCAAGTCTCATTGGCGCCACTTGCCCAAATCCGCAGTAGATATTCAATTCCGAATATAAACACTGAAACCATTTCAAATATGAAAAAGCCTTGGCCATAAGCATCACCAATCGCATCTACCGATTCGAGGCATATCGCCCCAACATTCAAAATAATGAGCAGTCCCAAGAGGCGGTCAACAATGCGGCTAGTTTTATCGTCTTTACTTCCTCTTTCGAGAATCTGAAGCATCCGCGCTTGCGATATCATAGTATTACACCTCTAAACACTCACCTTGTAAGGGGGAGTATAAAGGGAAATTATCTGTGCTTCAATCTGTACTGATATGTTGCGCCATATCCATATTTTCAATGCAACGTTTCGTAAAATCCATAGTATAGGCGCGGCCATATAATTGGGTCATCCGCATGACGCCAAATCTTGTCGCTGCTAGGGCAACAGCATTGGGATCACGCCGAATGCCAGCTATCATATGAAGCAATTCTTCGATGTTATCCCTGATACTTTCAAGGCGTCTGATCTCATCAGAACTAAGCGTGCCGTTGTCATCATCTACCATTTTATGCATCTTGGGGCATTGTTTTTGAAGATATATGACTTCGCCCATAAGTTCACCTGACTGATATAAGTTATTGATCATTACCTTACTAAACGACAGATCATCAATTATTGTTAATCCATGATACTGATAAGTGATGGCATGAGAATTGCTGTAAAATAACTATGTTAGCAATACTTAAACGATATTTTTGGCTCTCTCTATGGGGTTTAACCGTCATTTTAATGGGGCAGACCATGCCTCTTGCCATCGCGCAAAATAATATTCCTATGCAAGACCATATAGGTAGCGATGAAAGCTGTGAGCATATTGCCGAGATCATCGAAAAAACCTTCGCTATGCCTGATGGTATTTTGACCGCAATTACCCGCATTGAGGCTGGCCGCGTGACCGATAATGGATCGCGCAAAGGCTGGCCTTGGACAATCAACCATGCTGGCAAAGGTTTATTTTTTGATAGCAAAGATGACATGCTTGCCTATGCCCAAGACCAGTTGGTTGATGGTGATCAAAATATGGATATTGGCTGTATGCAAATTAGCCATTACTGGCATGGAGAGCATTTCATTGATCTTGAGGAAATGGCTGACCCATTCGCCAATGTTGCCTATGCAGCAGCGTTTCTGACTGATCTTAAAACCGCACATGGGTCATGGGACCAAGCTATCCGCCATTATCATAATGCCGATCCTAAACAAAATACGCCTTATGTGAAAAAGGTCTATGCCGTATGGGAAACCCTTGGAGTAACGCCATCATCAGCACCATCATCGGCCGCTCATGATACAGCACAAAATGCTGACATTATGCCAAGCACAGCCAGCCTTGATGCCTTTCCCATTGACATTACAAGCCCCGATACTGTCTTGCCTGATGCTGTCATAACTGACACATCCCTTACCATAGAAGCGGCAGAGCCTGTGGTTGAACAAGTCGCATTACCAGTAGCTCCGATCACGCCAACCGCATCTGTTGAGCCAGTCGCACCAATTGAAGTTGATCCATTGGCTGAACTGAAAGCCAAACAGCCTCATTTAAAAGGCAAATGGGATAAGGTCGAAGCCTTCCGCGAGCTCCTCAATCCCTAGGCATGATAATATCCCATAAAGAAAAAACCGGAATATAATCCGGTTTTGAAGGGGGGAGGAAATTATGCGTATTACTTATAACGACTGAGCTAGAAATTGTTTAGAATTATATTTTTCAGACAGCGTGGCTTTAGCTTTGGCTCTAATTAACCTGTTCAGTATCACCTTCATTAAGCGCTTTTATAACCGCAATAAGCTTGCGGTCACGCTGGTCGGCAAGATCAGCAAAATCACGGCCATTTTCTTCGGCTCTCAAGCCATCGACCAGCGCTTTAATGGTTGCCGTATCAAGGGTGACCTGCCCCAGATTATCCCACCAGCGATGAAAGCTATCACCATAACGCGAACAAAACTCACCAATGCCGCCACCGCCGCTACCCAGCCCAAACAGCATATGCGGTCCCATGACTGACCATCTCAGTCCGGGGCCTGCTGTCATGGCTTTGTCAACATCCTCGACCGATGCCACCCCTTCCGAAACCAGATGAATAGCCTCACGCCAGACCGCCGCTTGCAATCGGTTAGCAACATGGGCAGGAACTTCTTTCTGAACCCGAATAGTGACTTTGCCGCAAGCTTCATAGAACTCTTTGGCGGCATTGATTGCCGCCTCATTTGTCTGGTCATTTCCCAGTAATTCAACTAATGGGATTAAATGCGGCGGATTAAACGGGTGGCCAAGCAGAAACCGCGATGGATCACGAAAGCCTTTCTGCAAATCCTTAATCAATAGCCCTGATGCGCTTGTTGCTATCACCGCGTCAAGCTCTAAAGCAGGGTCAATACGCTGATATAATTCGAGCTTTATCGGCAGCTGTTCGGGAACGCTTTCCTGAATAAAACCCGCGCCTTTAACCGCCTCCTCAGGGCTTGCGAAAAAGGTCAAATGATCTGGATTAAAATCGGCGGCAACTTGCCCTAAAGTGTTCAGCTGCGGCCAGGCAGAAGCAATATAGGCGCGCGTCTTTTTTTCCGCGTCCAAACCTGGGTCATAGGCACGAACATGATAGCCCTTAGCCAGAAAAAGACTGGCCCAGCTAGCTCCAATAACGCCAGTGCCCAAAACAGCAACGCTCTTAAACGTCTGGCTAAATGGTCGGCTCATAATAACCCCTCATGCTTTTTTCTATTCATCACGTCTAAAATAGCTCTGGCCGGATTGGTGATGCTGCTGTCAAGCCGCCATCAACAGTTAGCGTTTGCCCGGTAACAAACGCCGCCTCATCAGAGGCAAGAAAGAGCATGGCTCTGGCGATATCTAGGGGTTGCCCAAATCGGCCAGCCGCATGCCGTGCCAGCGCATCTTTTTCTGCCGTCACCGGATGTTCTGCCAGCGCAAAGGCGGCATCTACCATCCCTGTCATAATCCAGCCGGGGCAAATAGCATTGCAGCGCACCTCATCAGCCCCATGATCGACCGCAATAGATCGGGTCAGCCCATGCACAAATGCCTTTGACGCATTATAAAGTGCCATTGAAGGGTCTGAAAAATGGCCGCTAATTGAGCCGATATTGATAATGCTTCCGCCGCCAGATGAAGCCATCACCGGGATGAATTGACGGCATAGCATAAATACTGCCTTGGCATTTATCCCCATCACCATATCCCAGTCATCATTAGAACTCTCAGCAACGGTTTTTTCAACCTGCACCCCAGCATTATTGACCAAAATGTCGAGCCTGCCGCCAGCGTTTGTGACATGCTTGGCTAGGTGCTGAATATCATCCTCATTGGATACATCAGCCGTCACCCAGCTAGCCGCATCGGGCAGGTCATCTGGCCTATCACCTCGACCACAAGTTATGACATGACAGCCAAGATCAGCAAGCGCGGCGACCATAGCCGCCCCAATGCCGCGGCTACCGCCTGTCACCAAGGCAGTTTTTTGACTCCAGTCTGTCATCTGTTACTCCTTCACCTACACGCTTTCATAAAAGTCTCAGCATATGATCAGAAATTAGTCTGATCACCACCTTTCAGCCCTAGCCTTTGTCTGGCTTCTTCAGGGGTTGCGACGGTGATCGACAAGTCTTTCATAATGCGGCGAATTTTCGCGACTTGATCAGCGTTGCTCTTTGCCAGCTCACCCTTACTGATATAGAGCGAGTCTTCCAGCCCAACCCGAACATTGCCGCCAAGCATTGCCGCCGACGTACAGAATGACATCTGGTGACGACCTGCGGCCAGCACCGACCATTCATAATCATCACCAAACAGCCGATCAGCGACTTTATGCATATGCATTAAATTATCGAGATCAGTGCCTGCACCACCTAGAATTCCATAAATCATCTGGATAAAAAATGGCGGTTTGATCAAGCCTCTGTCAACAAAATGTGCGACATTATAAAGATGTCCCAGATCATAACATTCCATCTCAAATCTGGTGCCGTGTTCCTCACCCAGCTCTTTCAGCACCCGTTCAATATCACCAAATGTATTGCGGAAAATAAAATCCTTCGTCATATCCAGAAAGTCTTTTTCCCACGGAAACTTCCATTTAGAAAACTTATCCGCGGCTGGAAAAATCCCAAAATTCATTGATCCCATATTGAGCGATGCCATTTCAGGACTTGCCGCTTTCGCCGCCGCCAGCCTTTGATCAAGTGTCATTCCTAAGCCGCCACCAGTAGAAATATTTACCACCGCATCACAGCGCTGTTTAATGATCGGCAAGAAGCGCATAAAATGATCAGGTTCATGCACCGGCTTTCCGGTTTCGGGATCACGCGCATGTAAATGAATAATTGATGCGCCTGCTGCTGCGGCGGCAACTGCTTCATCAGCTATTTGTTGCGGGGTGATCGGTAAATGTGGTGACATGGTTGGAGTATGAATCCCGCCGGTTACCGCACAGGTGATAATTGCATTTTTCGCCATTTTATGTCCTTTCATTTATTCTGCTATGTCTGAGCAGACTAGCATTATAACCGCATCTGTTGAACCTGTGCTGTTAAGCCGCCATCTAATACCCAGAGCTGACCAGAGGCATATCTCGCCTCATCACCAGCCAGCCAGTTCACTAATCCTGCGACATCATCAGACGTTCCATATCGGCGCATCGGGTGAACATCACGCACCGCTTGTTCCAGCGTTTCGATATCACCATTATCCTGAAAGAACGATTGCAGCATAGGGGTGTCAATATATCCCGGGCAAATCGCATTAACGCGAATGCCTTCAGGGCCGTAATCACATGCCATAGCGCGTGTTAGCGCATGAACCGCGCCCTTTGTCGCGCAATAGGCGGCAAGTCCGGGGTCAGCAATAAACCCATCATATGAGCCAAAATTGATAATTGATCCGCCTGCGGCTTTTCGCATAAGCGGCAAGCCTGCCTTTGAGGCTAAAAACGTACCTGTCACATTGACCGCAAAAATCTGATTCCATTCATCTAGACTAGTATCCTCAATGGTCTTTTCGATCTCTATTCCTGCCGCATTGACAAGAATATCTAGTTTCTCTGATTGATCTTCTATCTTAGCAAAAGCCGCCGCAACCTGCTCAGGGCTCGTGACATCCATTTCGACGAATATGACGCCATCAAGCTGAGCCGTTGCCCGATCAAGCGCATAAACGCTGGCACCTTCTCGCAAAAAACGCTGACAAATGGCTTTTCCTATGCCGCCAGTGCCACCAGTTACCGCCGCTACCCGGCCTGCTAATGTCTGGTTATCTGTCATTTTTAGTTGCCTCTTGATAATGTTTTAACAATAGCCCATGGAAATGATGAACGGCATGTTCGCTAAGCCCACTACCATGAGGATCAACCATATATCGCCCCTGCGTAAAGCCGGGGGTTTGCATGCCGCGCTGAACACTTTCGACTAGACCAATATCTTCGGGCTGTAAGATATCATCAATAAAACTGATGGCTTCTTTCTCGTAATCCTCCAGATCAGTTGTTTCAAAAAAGAAGTCAAACTCCTCATAAGTTTCTTCTGGGCCGATGGGAATAAAGCGCCAGACCATAAAATTGCCGCGCCCCGGATAACGCATCAATGTTGTATTTGGCCATAAATACCAAACGGCATGATCGGTCACGGTTGCTCCATCTGTCGCATAGGCTTTGTTTTGCGTTTGACCGGCCTTTGCCATATGGCTTGAGTAAATGTCATAGGTTTTCACCTTATAGGTGCTCATATCGACCAAAGTGCAGAAGTCTTTATGGGCAACCGGGCAATGATAACATTCCAGAAAATTATCAACGACAGATTTCCAATTTGCCTTGATTGTATAGGTCAATCGGTGGGCAAACTTGAGGGAGGCTAGATCCGGCGCATATTGCATAATCTCACTAGCTAAATTCTGACTTTGGCTGGCTGAGCAGCCTCATCTGACTGGTCCATATTAAATATTAGTGCATGATTGGCCTCTGATCCAGCGTTATGTTTGCTTCAGGAGCCGGTGGGCGATAGCCCAGTGCACTGTGTGGTCTCTTTGTGTTGTAGTGTTTCCTCC
>JADHOM010000008.1 GCA_016778985.1 Alphaproteobacteria bacterium
AACCCTGTCAGTACGGCGGCGACCTGATTTTCAATTTCCATCATAGAGTTCACTCGGACAAACTGATCTTCGTTGAAAAGCTCATGGATGTAGCTGGATCGCAGAGGGATATTAAAAGCGTAAAAAAATGAGCCAATAATATAGTAGATAATCAAAAAAAGATTTGAATCTGCGAGTTGATTGAATTGTGAAAAACCCGTAATGACAATCAGCATCAGCATAAAGATCACACGCAAACCAATCATTAATGTTTTGCGGTTGTTACTATCAATATATGGCCCAATAAACAGCGTTGTGATGAAAAGGATAGAATTAACAATGATCACCAATTGCCCAAATACCTGAACGCCACCCGGTTGATTCACCAGTAACCAAGGCACAGCAATCATCGCCACTATTTATGATATCATTGCCTGTGCCACCTCGGATATCGTCATTCCCAGGACCACCATTCAAGGTGTCATCACCATCACTACCAATAATAGTAAGATCACTGACGTCAGACTCGCCACTAACACATCCGACCAGGGCAAGACCGGAAAGAGTCCATAAATACGTGCCACCCAAAAGGAATGCTGACTTTGGAGGTTTATATCTAAGCAAGTGAGAGCTATTACTATGGCCAAATATGCCTATATAAGGGAAAATAAATATGTATTCCAAGACACCATGACACTCATAGCAATCAGTAAATATTATCTTTTTTTTTCATTCTTTAAGACACGGAAGTTATAAAACGGAATAAAGTCCAACATACTAATCATTTACCCTAATCATTTATGGCGACTTGCCTAAGACAATCGACATATGGCACAACTTATAAATTAATATTATGATAACATTATAGATGTCAGAAAACGCCCATACAAATGGATAGCCAATGGTATCAATGGGAGGATGATTTTCTCTTATTGCTTTGATTATCCAATATATCTAAGTCAGAAGTGCTTTTTCTATCAAATGGTGACAGTGACAGTGATTAAAATGAATTTTACCCATAAATCGGCAGAAACTGAGCTATTGATCAATCCTACTATAAATAGAACTATCCTTGCAGCATTGTGTTTTGTTTTTATGAGTCTTGTGATCGAGCAAGCTAACGCTGATGAGGTGAAAGTTATATCAGGTGAGCAGAGTTCTATTGTCCAGGAGAATATCAATCAAACTTATCTCAATGAAGCGACATTGGTTGGGCAAGGCGTTCTCAAAATATATTGGGCTAAGGTTTATATCCTGTCCTATTACACCAAAGATGAAAACGGCGATGGCGCCGCTGACGTTAAAGCCTTGCATTATGAATATCTGCGTCACGTTCCCAAAGACGCCACCCTAAATGCCTCGCGTGAGGAGTTTCAACGCTATCCTGATATCACCGATGCGAAATTGGATCAGTGGATGGCATATCTTGATCAAGCACTTGCAGATATGAATGAAGGTGATCAGGCTATCATCATGCGTCAGGGTGATGGAACGATTACCTTCCATGTCAGCAATCGCCCAGAGGTTGTTATTAATGACGCTGAGTTTAGTCAGGTTTTTATGAATATCTGGCTAGGCGCTGATACGAATTATCCAGACCTGCGCAAGCAGTTACTGGCATTAATGTGATCCTGTCATGTGATGATTAATAAAGCGGTTGTGTTTAATAGTTTCTAGGCATATCTTCATTACAAATACATCATAAAGAAATAATTTTATAGCTAATGTGATACATTTACATATTGCTTTAACGTATTGTAAATAGGAGAATAAATATATGCGGATGAACAGACTTGGGCGTACAGATATCATGGTATCTGCACTCTGTCTTGGTAGTATGACTTGGGGCACACAAAATACCGAAGCAGAAGGTCACGCCCAAATTGATCGAGCATTAGATCATGGAATTAATTTCATTGATACAGCGGAAATGTATCCAGTTAATCCTCTATCCAAAGACACACAAGGTGATACTGAACGGGTCATTGGCACTTGGGTAAAAGCATCATCGCGCCGTGATGAGGTTGTTATTGCCACGAAAGTGAGTGGTGAAGGATTAAAATATGTTCGCGATGGGGCGCCAATTTCGGCGGCTACAATTAAAGCCGCCTTGGAAAACTCCCTGACCTCTCTGCAAACAGATTATGTTGATCTCTATCAATTACACTGGCCAAATCGCGGATCATATATGTTTCGCCAAAACTGGCGTTATGATCCCACAGGACAAGATAGTGCTGAGACCGAAGATCATATGCTAGAAGTTTTAACGACCCTTGATACGATGATAAAGCAAGGCAAGATACGGGCAATCGGCTTATCAAATGAGAGCTGTTGGGGAACGATGCGCTGGCTTCAATTAGCCGAAAAACATGATTTACCTCGGATGGCTAGCATCCAGAATGAGTATAGCCTGCTCTGTCGCCTATATGATCTGGACATGGCGGAAATGACGCATCATGAAGATGTCGGTTTATTATCATTTTCACCGCTTGCGGCTGGATTATTGACCGGCAAATATTCAGCCAGTGGTGAGCCGCCAGCAGGTTCACGGGCATCTATCGTAACTGACCTAGGCGGCAGGACAACAGCGCGGGTGTGGCCAGCGATTAACGCCTATGCGGAGATTGCGGGCAGATTTGAACTCGACTTAACTGCTATGGCATTAGCCTGGTGCATACAGAGACCATTTATGACCAGCACGATTTTTGGCGCAACGTCATTAGAGCAGATGGAACAATCACTAAAATCAGCAGATATGACCCTTGATAAGCAAGTCTTACAGGCAATTGATAGCGCCCATAAGGCGCACCCCATGCCTTTTTAATGTGGCCTTATTAATGTGGCCTTTTTAATGTGGCCTTAATGCAGAACTGAAAATATGATGATATGACTAAACCCATCACCTCGCCTGCCGATTTCTGGAATCCAAAGTTTGATACCCAAGAATATATTTTTGGCAAAACCCCAAATACATTTCTGATGGCGGTTATCCCGCCTGCGGCATCATCTGCATTGGGGTTGACCGCTTATGCACCGGCTGATGGTGAAGGCCGAAACGGGGTTTATCTAGCACAAATTGGCTATCAGGTAACAAGTATTGATATCGCCGCAAATGCCGTTGATAAAGCTAAGCAACTTGCCGCTGATAATGGCGTTAATATCAATGCCTATGTGGGTGATGTATTGGGGACACCGCCAGCGCAGTTTGATGTCGTTATTGTGTCCTTTATGCATTTTCGCGCGGCTGACCATAAGCGATTTGTTGATCACCTGATTAGCGCCCTAAAACCGGGGGGATTGCTGGCGATTGAGGGATATTCTCTCGATCAAATCCCGCTTGGCTCAGGCGGCCCTAAATCAGAGGAAATGCTCTATACACGGCAAAAACTGGCAGATGATTTCAAAAAACTTGATATCATTTTACTACAAGATACAAAACGTCAACTGAACGAAGGGCCACGCCATCAAGGCGAGGCTGCGACTATTCAGCTGGTGGCGAGAAAGGCCATATCGTCATGAATAAAGGCTTCACCCATAGCCGTGAGACAATCTGGCATATTAGCTGTCAGACATGCGGGTTCTATTGGACTTACCCAACAATGAAAATCAATGAAACACCAGAAAACCGAACATGGTACTGCCCTTTATGTGGCCAAAAGGGGACGAGTGAAGAACAGAAAGATATTCATGACACACAATCCTGATCAGGTGGTTGCGGTTAAGACGCAGCATAAAATCCTCAATCCTAAACGCGGCATCATTTTAATGATGATTGCTGTGCTTTTTTTTGCTGCGATGGATGGGATGTCAAAATATATGGGTGAGCGTTATAACATCATTTCGGTTGTTATGATCCGCATGTGGTTTTTTGCGCTTTTTGCTGTCATCTGGAGCGTCATTAAATCTGGCGGCATTCGAGCGGCGGCGCGAACAAATCACCCAATACTTCAATTTGTCCGTGGAGGGCTGTTATCATTGCAGATTTGCGTTGTGGTGGCATCATTTGTGATTGTTGGTCTAGCGCAAACCCATGCTATTTTTGCCTGCTATCCTCTATTGGTGGTATTGCTATCGGTGATATTTTTAGATGAGAAGGTTGGCTGGCAACGCATCGCTGCTATTTTGATGGGCTGCGTTGGGGTATTGGTTATTCTGCAACCCGGAACCAGCGTATTTAAGGCTGAGGCGTTGATCGCTGTTGTCGCAACATTTGGCTTTGCGACTTATAATGTGTTGACCCGATATGTCGCTAAGAAAGATGATCCTATCACCAGCTTTTTCTGGACAGGCATTGCTGGCGCTATTGTGATCACGTTTATTGGCCCGTTCTTTTGGACGCCTATATTGTTTCACGATTGGGGAATGATGATCATGCTCTGCATCACAGCCATGCTTGCGCATTTGCTTATGATTATGGCGCTTGATGTTGCAGAAACGACAACCTTGCAACCCTTTGCCTTGTTACAAATCGTATATAGCACATTGATCGGGCTGATCTTGTTTCAAGAAATTGTTGATCTTCATGTCTTTATTGGTGGCGGCATCATTATCGCTTCTGGGCTATTTGCCTTTTGGCGTGAGGCTAAGGTAAAACAGACTAATCAGCTCCTTATGTCCAAATAGGCGCGTCAAAATAACATTTTTAAGCGTTTCAAATCATAGACAACTGGCTTTTTATTTTCTAAATATAGTCATATCAATCTTTAAGAAATGGATAATATAATGACAATCGATTTTGCACATTTCACGCCATATACTTCATTAATCGGAGGGGGATTAATAGGATTGGCTGCTTTGATTTTAATGGCAGCAAACGGCCGAGTGATGGGGATAAGCGGTATATTAAGTTCAGCCTTAACAACCTTACCAGCTGGCGGAACCCCTGCTGGTTGGGCTTGGCGTTGGATATTTTTAGCAGGAACCGTTTTAGGGCCACTTGTCTATTTGGCTTTGCGCACTGACGGCTTATTAGTGCGGCCAGTTAATGACGGTACGTGGTTATATATTGGCGGGTTTTTAGTTGGCTTAGGGTCCATGATTGGTGCAGGCTGTACGTCAGGGCATGGTATCTGTGGATTAGCCCGATTGTCACTTCGCTCAATGATCGCTGTGATGACATTCATGATAAGCGCTGTTGTCACGGTTTATATCGTCCATTCTGGTATGTAGGAGAGTATTATGCCACTTATCTCTGCATTAATTTCTGGTATTATTTTTGGTATAGGTCTTGCTATGGGCGGCATGCTCGATCCAGCTAAAGTCGTTGGATTCCTGAATATTTTTGGCATTTGGGATCCGTCATTGGCGTTTGTTATGGGGGGTGGCGTTATGGTCAACCTCATCGGCTATTTTATGTTTATCAGACGCATGGATCAGCCCTTATGTGAAGCCCGCTTTCATACACCGCAAAACCGATCCTTAGATATACCATTATTGGCAGGATCGGTATTATTTGGAATTGGCTGGGGAATGACGGGGCTTTGTCCAGGGCCGGCGGTGGCGTCACTGCTGACAAACCCATCGACAGGCGGATTATTTCTAATCGCTCTTTGTGCGGGATTACTTGCTGGCAAATTGATCCTCAGCCAGTTCCGGCCAGCGTGACGAAAAGCGAGCAATATTCGCATCTGACATAATCATGTGGAAGCATTCAGTTGCTGCTTCCGCATCTTCATTAACAGATATGATCTGACCATGACTAAACAGCCATGACCTAGCATCGCCCATCGTATATGGAACTTTGATCATAACCTGCTTTTCTTCAGCCGAAAAAAAGGCATCAATCGAATTATCGACTTGATCAAGTCCGGTTTTTTCCAAGGCTGATATCATCACTGCTTTTGGAAAGCGTTTGGACAATAGCTTAAAATGTTCCATATCGGTCACTTGATCAATTTTGTTACAGACATGAATAATCCGGCGCTGCTGTTCATTTTCATCGAGACCTAGCGACTTAATCACATCAAAGACATCCTGCGCTTCTTCAAGAACCATCGGAGATGAGGCATCATGAACATGCAATAACAGATCGGCTTCAACGACTTCTTCTAGCGTACTCTTGAAAGCTTCGACCAATTCTGTTGGCAGCTGGCTAATAAACCCAACCGTATCGGCTAAGATAACCGTTCTGCCCGCAGCAAGCTTGATCCCGCGCATAGTCGGATCAAGGGTCGCAAAGAGCATATCTTTGGATAGCACCCCTGCCCCCGTCAAGGCATTGAATAGCGTCGATTTACCCGCATTGGTATAGCCAACCAACGCCACTGACGGAGTTTCATTACGGCGGCGATTTTGCCGTTGAATGGTGCGCGTTCGCACAACTTCATCTAATTCGGCTTTAATTTTTATGATTTGATCATCTAGCATCCGACGATCAAGTTCAATTTGCCGCTCACCGGGGCCACCTAAAAAGCCGCCACCACCACGTTGGCGTTCTAAATGAGTCCAGCTCCGCACCAGTCGGCTGCGCTGAAACGTCAAAGCGGCAAGTTCTACCTGTAAGCGGCCAGCGTTTGTGCTGGCTCTCTCACCAAATATTTCCAAAATTAATGCCGTACGATCAATGACCTTACATTCTAGCTGTTGTTCGAGATTACGTTGTTGGACAGGTGATAGGCTGGTATTGATGACAACTAGAGTATCTTCATTGACTTCATCATGAATTCGCTCAACCACGCCAGCACCAATTAATGTTGCGGCTCTCGGTGTGTTTATACGAACGGAATAGCTGTTCTCAACAGGCAGGCCAATAGCTTCCACCAGACCCACAGCCTCAGCCAACATCATTTCGACAGGTCTTGAGGCAGCTTCTTCCCGAATATCTGGATGAACAACGATAGCGTGATTAATGCCCATCAGGACGGTTCACTAAACGGTAAAATCATACTATACCTAAGATCATAAGAGTGGCTATTATTCTAACAGATGGTGACACATGACAACAAATAAAACCCCTGTTCGTGTTGATATTTTCTCTGACGTTATTTGTCCATGGTGTTATATTGGCTGGCGCCGGATCAGCGAGGCGGCAGATATACATAAGAATGTTATCCTTAATATTAAATGGCGAGCGTTTTTGCTTAACCCTACTATGCCTGAACAGGGCATGGACAGACAGGCCTATATCCAAGCGAAGTTTGGTCAGGCTGGCACCAGTTTCTATGAACGCATTGCCAATGTTGGTCAGCAGGTCGGTATTAATTTTAATTTTGCCGCTATTACCCGCACACCAGATAGCCGGCCAGCGCATCATTTGATCAAAGCCGCAGGTAATCAGTCGCATCAGGTAAAGAATAAAATGATGGCAGATTATTTTGAACATGGCATTGATATTAGCCAAGCAGACTATCTCAATACCATTGCCAAAACATACCAAATCTCATCTGATCAGTTAGCCTTTGCCAAGACAAAGGTTGAGGCTGATCTAGAAGAAGCGAGCATGATGGATATTCACGGCGTGCCTTATATCATTATTGATCAAAATTGGGCGGTATCAGGCGCTCATCCGCCGCAAGCATTTTTGCCATTATTTGATGCCGCTATAAATGCCCGCGCTGAACAGCCTGTAAATTAGAGCAAGCCTACAATCTCATCAACTAGACCGCGAGCCGCTAGCACCCGTTTTGATAGTGGTAATGTCTGGCGCACAACCAGCTTTTGATCTGCGGTTACTTGCATTAATCCTGATTTTTTGCTGATCAGACCAATTAACGCATCAGGATTAGGAAAACGGTTATGTCGGAAAGTGACGCTTAGGCCTTTCGGACCTGCATCAAGTTTTTCAATATGCGCCATCCGGCACCTGATCTTAATAATGATAGTATCGATGAGATTTTGAACTTCTTGCGGCAAGCTCCCAAACCGATCAACAAGCTCTGCCACAAGTTCATCATGTTCGCTGATATTTTCCAATGCTGCAATTCGCCGATAGAGCGATAAGCGAACGCTCAGATCAGGCACATATTCATCTGGAATTAATATTGAGGCGCCTAAATTAATGGCTGGTGACCATGTGTCTTGCGGGCTCGCATCATCGCTACCGCCTCCAGATTTGATCTCTTTCACGGCTTCATCCAGCATCGCCTGATAAAGCTCAACACCAACCTCACGAACATGACCAGATTGCTCATCACCAAGTAAGTTCCCTGCCCCTCGAATATCCAGATCATAGGAGGCTAAGGTAAATCCAGCCCCCAGCGAATCCAATGTCTGCATCACCTCTAATCGACGCCTTGATTGCGGCGTCAATGTCCGTGCTGGATCGGTCGTCAGATAGGCATAAGCGCGTTGCTTGCCGCGACCAATACGGCCACGCAACTGATAAAGCTGTGATAGGCCGAACATATCGGCGCGATGAATGATCATGGTGTTAGCGGATTGAATATCAATGCCAGATTCAATGATGTTTGTTGCCAGCAAAATATCAGCATCACCATCAGCAAATCGGCTCATCGCATCATCCAGCTCTGCCGCTGGCATTTGCCCATGAGCAGTAATAATACGCGCATCAGGCACCATATTTTGCAGCCGATCATATATCCGCGCCAGATAATCAATACGCGGACTAACACAGAACACCTGCCCGCCTCTATGCCGCTCACGCTTAATAGCTTCTGCCAAAATAACATGATCCCAAGGTCCGACTGATGTTCTGATGGCTAGCCTATCAATCGGCGGGGTCGCAATGATTGACATATCACGCACCCCAGATAAGGCCATTTGCAGCGTACGCGGGATAGGGGTTGCGGTTAAGGTCAAGACATGAATATCACCGCGCAACGCCTTTAATCGCTCTTTCTGCGAGACGCCAAAATGCTGTTCTTCATCAACAATAATCAACCCAAGATTATTAAATTGAATTTGTTTCGATAATAAAGCATGTGTTCCAATAACTATTTGAACATCACCACTGGCCAGACCTTGTTTAATCTGATTAGCCTGTTTTGTGGTTGTCATCCGCGATAGCACGCCGATATCTATGCCAAAGCCGCTAAATCTGTCACCAAAGACCTTACCATGCTGACGTGCTAGCAATGTTGTCGGGGTAACAACCGCCACTTGAAACCCTGACATAGCAGCGACAAAGGCAGCCCGCATGGCAACCTCCGTTTTGCCAAAACCAACATCACCACAAATCAGTCTGTCCATGACCTTGCCTGATCGCATATCATTCAAGGTTTCATTAATAGCATCTTGCTGATCTTCGGTTTCGGCATAGGGAAAACGCTGACAGAACTCAGCATAACTCGCTGGCTCAGCATAGAATTGCTCGGTTTGTGAGGTTTGCCGCAGCGCCGCCACTTTAATCAACTGACCAGCGATATCCTTAATGCGTTTCTTAATGCGGGCTTTCTTGGCTTGCCATGCTACACCGCCGAGTTTATCCAACGCGACTTCGCCGCCCTCGCGACCATAACGTGACAGCAAATCAATATTTTCCACTGGTAAATATAGCTTATCACCACCTGCATAAACCAACAGCACACAATCATGATCAGCACCTGCCGCATTTAAAGTCTCAAGGCTCTCATAACGGCCAATCCCATGATCGACATGGACGACCAAATCACCTTCATTCAGGCTAGACACTTCGCGCAGGAAATGTTCAGCGCGGCGGCGCTTGCCTTGCGGACGATATAATCGGCGACCAAAAATATCTTGTTCAGTGATGACGATCAATTCTGGCAAGATGAAGCCATGTTCTAATGGCCAGACCATCACATTAATGGCGCCAGTGATCACGTCATCCCAGTTACTAGCTATGTGAAGGTCATGAGGCGTTGCCATATGTTGCTCTAAGCGCGATGACAATCTCTCTAATCCGCCTTGGCTAGATGCCGCTAAAATAGCTGTTTGGGCTTCTGATCTCTGCTCAAGTAAGTGCCGCAAATTGGCGAGATTATGGTCATCATTAGCAGTCTGATTTTGATATAATAATGGTGATTTTTTACTATTAATAACAGCATGTTCTGTTTCGTTTTTGATATCAGATATAAAGCTATTAAAGCGAAATCTTGGCTGATTATTCTGCATCGCCTGATAGATATTATCTGTTAGGTACAGCGCATCAGGGGGCAATGGCCGAAAAACCTCATCCGCATTCTTTTCGGCTTCTGCAAACTCTGCTCTGGCGGTATAGAAATCTTGTATCTGCTCAAGTATATTTTGGCGAATGACGGCGGTTTCATCAGCTTCTACAACCAGCAGATTGTCACAATATTCGGATAAATGCGTCAGCCCTTCATGAAATAGCGGCAAGTAATGTTCAATTCCTGTCACGCAGCGACCAGATGAAACCACTTGATACAAGATATCACGGTTAGCAGAGCCACCAAAATGATCAATATACTGACGCCGGAACCGCGCTATGCTATCGGCATCTATGGGAACCTCACTGACCGGATAGAGCCTGACATCCGAAATAGCATCACCACTGCGCTGGGTTTCCGGATCAAAGATTTTGATGGTCTCAATATCATCACCAAAAAGATCAAGTCGGACAGCGATTGTGCCTCCTGGCGGAAAAACATCGATGATACCACCGCGCAAGGCATATTCCCCCGGCTCTCGCACTGTATTGGTGCGATGATAGGCATTGGCCTCCGCATAAGCGGTAAAGGCCGCCTGCCCGACCTTGCCGCCTGCTGTTAAAGAAATACTGCCATTCGTAAAATAGTCAGGCGTTGGATGTTTTTGCAGCCACGCATTCATTGTGGTCAAAATAATGCCTTGCTGAAAATGGCCACTTGCCAGCATAGATAATGTTTTTACACGCTGACCTATTAGTTGAGAGCTTGGCGATACCCTGTCATAAGGCAGGCAATCCCACGCTGGAAATCGCAAAATCTGCGCCTCTGGCATGCCAAGGGCAATGAGGCTGTTATCAAGCTCAGCCATAGCGGCATCATTAACGCTAATATGAACAATCTGCCCTTTATGGCGGCGTGATAAATCATACAGCAATACGCCATCAAGACCTGATGCCACGCCTTCAACAGTAATCGTTTTGCCTGCGGATGGCAGTTGTAAGTCATGCCAAGAGAAATTCATGTGATGAGTTTCATGTGATGAGATGCTTTATGCTGTTATACCAACAAAACCTTAAGTCAATATTTATTGGCGAGACTTGACATGCGTTATGAGCCGGTCAAGCGCTAAGGTATTAAAATTAGCAGGTGTTTCTAACTGACCACTGACAATACCCCAGATAGCTGGATCACCCAATTCAAGCAAATCTTCGTAGCTATTGAGTTCAGTTTCATCCATATCAGACAGGGTATCTTTAGCAAATTGACATAATAACGTGTCTGTTTCTCTGGTTCCTGTATAGCAGGATTGATAAATTAGACGCCGGACTTTATCTTGCTTTGACTCACTCATTTTCACCCTCTGCTTTTCGCCTAGAATGAGATAGCATAGCCATATCGAAAAATATAGCGTATGTGTAAAGAATGAGCGAAAGCGGGTATCGGAAATTTGAACGTCCCATGATTCTCTTTCCTCTGTTTCGCGGGGTCGAGACACTGAAGGGGATCGGGCCAAGGCTGTCTAGCATTATCAGCAAGCGCATAGGAACACATGCCATTGACCTGCTCTGGCATATTCCAACCGGTGTTACTCATCGTCATCTTCGCCCCGCTTTAGCCCATATCCAGGATGGTGAAGTGGTGACATTGGCGCTCACCCCTATTCATCATGATAAACCACCGTCTCGGACACGCCGGCCATTCCGCGTCATTTGCCAGCATGATGATGGTCAAGTTGAGCTGATATTTTTTCACGCTAAAGGCAATTATGTCGAAACCCAATTACCCATTGGCCAGCCTAGATTAGTTAGTGGTCGCGCCGAATGGTATCGCCAGCAATTACAAATGGCGCATCCTGATTATATCCTGCCGCCTGATCAGGCGGATACTATCCCTGAGTTTGAGCCTGTTTATATGCTGACCGCCGGATTGACGCCAAAGCCACTTCGGACAGCTATAAGTCAGTCGCTCGATCTGTTGCCCGATCTGCCAGAATGGATCAGTCCATCCACCCTAGCTCGGTTTGGCTGGCCATCATGGAAAGACGCCATGATGCAAGTGCATCAGCCTAAATCGCAACTGGAAATCATGCCGGGTCATCCGGCGCGTATGCGGCTAGCCTATGATGAATTATTGGCTAATCAGCTGGCGTTAGCAATGGTAAGAGAGCATGGAACAATAACTAATGGCCGTATCTTTAAGGGTGATGGCCACCTGACAATGCCGCTTGTATCGTCGCTTGGCTTTGAACTGACAGGCGCACAACAACGTGTTATTCAAGAGATTACCGATGATCAATTTTCAAGCAACCGCATGCTTCGTTTGCTGCAAGGTGATGTTGGTGCCGGAAAAACGCTCGTTGCCTTGATTGCCATGCTTCATGTTGTTGAGGCAGGCGCCCAAGCTGCCATTATTGCGCCAACCGAAGTGCTGGCCAGACAGCACCACCAATCGATTAGCCGCATGATAGAACCGTTAGGGATAAAACCATGCCTTTTGCTAGGCCGTATGAAAGCTCAAGAAAAAAGACAATCCCTAGAGGCGATAAGTTCTGGCGATGCCAGCATTATTATTGGAACCCATGCCTTAATCTCTGAGCAAACCGTATTTCATGATTTGGGTCTAGTTGTCATTGATGAGCAGCATCGTTTTGGCGTTCGCCAGCGGCTTATCCTTGGCCAGAAAGGTAAGGCTGTTGATGTATTGCTGATGACGGCAACGCCTATCCCTCGGACGTTGGCGATGACCGCTTATGGTGATCTCAATACCTCATTACTGGATGAAAAACCGGCAAATCGTCAGCCTATCGTGACAACCGCTATGCCAATGGAAAAGATGGACGATATCATTGATCGTCTTAAAGAAACGACAGCGATAGATAACCGCGCTTATTGGATTTGCCCATTGATCGAAGAATCAGATGTTCTTGATATTGCTGCCGCCGAAGACCGTTTCACCCATCTCGCCACAGCCTTACCTGAATGCAAACCTGTGTTAGTTCATGGCCGCATGAAATCAGATGAACGCGAAGCCGCTATGGAACAGTTTCGCAGAGGGGAAGCACAATTACTGGTAGCGACCACGGTTATTGAGGTTGGCGTCGATATACCCGAAGCCAGCATAATGATCATTGAATCCGCGGAACGCTTTGGTTTGGCACAGCTTCACCAATTGCGTGGTCGAGTTGGGCGCGGAGCAGAAAAATCATCATGTGTTTTATTATATAATGCCCCGATAAGTGAAATGGCTAAATCGCGGCTTTCTATCATGCGTGAAACCAATGATGGCTTTCGCATTGCTGGGGAGGATTTGCGATTGCGCGGGCCAGGAGAAGTGTTAGGCAAGCGACAATCTGGTGATCCTGAGTTTATGCTGGCTGATCTATCCTATCACGAAGATTTGTTGGCCCTAGCCCATGATGAGGCAAAGAACACGATTGAAAATGATACCATGCTTGATCAGGAAAGCCATGATCCACAGCGTCTATTAATGGCATTATTTGAACGCGATCAAGCCGTAACATATCTTGCAGGTGGTTAGAATAAAATCAATATAATGCGATGCTTACCTAGCGCTTTTTATACACTTTATTAAGCTCAACTGGCTTCCTGTCTGGGTTTGGATCGTCAGGCGTAACAATACCCCCAGACACCACCATTTTGACAGCTTCTTCTACCCCCATATCCAAAACAAATACATCATCACGCTTAAAGAAAAGCAGAAAACCTGATGTTGGATTAGGCGTAGTTGGGACAAATACATTGATTAAATCATCTTTTGAAAGTGCCTGCACCTCACCCTTGGTTGTCCCAGTAACAAAACCAATAGCCCAAATACCACGGCGCGGATATTCGACTAACACAACCTCACGAAAGGCATCTGACTGGCTAGCCATAATGGTCTCAAGCACCTGCTTTGACGCCCCATAAAGAGAGCGAACGACAGGCAGACGTTTGGTAATATTGTCAAAAACAGAGAGCAGAAAGCGCCCCAATATTCCCGCCGTTAATGCGCCAATCAAAATAAAACCAACAGCAGCAATAACTAAGCCAATACCGGGAAGTGGAAACCCAGCATAGCTTTGCGGGTCTAGCCATGCCGGCAGAAGCCCGGCAATTTGATCATCAATAAAGGTAATAAGCGACCATGTGACATAAAGCGTTAATGCCAAAGGAGCGGTTATCAGTATTCCAGAAAAAAACCAACGTCTAAGCTGATTAAGCATGAGATGACTCATTAATTAACTCTTCATCTTAGGTCTAGCACCAATTCCAACAGATTGATAGAATGAACTATCAATTAAATTGATAACATCATTAACTTAAGGCAAAAATATGTCATCTCAACCAATCAGTCGACAAAAATCTGAAATTGCCGAAGCGTTATTAACCCTTACGAATATCATGAAAATGTTGCGTCATCCTGAGACAGGATGCCCGTGGGATTTAGAACAAACGCATCAGACCATTGCCCCCTATACAATAGAAGAAGCCTATGAGGTGGCTGAGGCTGTGGCTAATGGCAACCCTGATGATATTCGTGATGAGCTTGGCGATTTGTTATTGCAAATTGTTTTTCAGTCACAGATTGCTAGTGAGCATAAACACTTTGATATTGTTGATGTTGCAAACAGCATCAGCCAAAAAATGATTGCCCGCCACCCTCATATTTTTGACAAGAACCAAGCAAATAACCCAGCCGCCGTGCGTGATCAATGGGAAGATATCAAGAGCCGTGAACGTGCCCAAAAAGGCGAGACACGCCAGCTTGATGGCATTGCCACTACCTTGCCAGCTGTTCTGCAAGCGGTTAAATTGCAATCACGCGCCGCTAGAGTGGGCTTTGATTGGCCGAATGTTCAGCAGGTTTTAGATAAATTGCATGAGGAGACGCAAGAGTTTGAAGCTGAGCTGAAAACCCATGCCAATGGCGCGGCGCCTAACCACGCAGCGCTCGAAGATGAATTAGGCGATATCATGTTTGTGGTGATTAATCTGGCTAGAAAACTAGATATCAATCCCGAACAAGCCTTGGCAAAAACCAATAGAAAGTTCCGCAAACGCTTTAACCATATCGAAGATCAAATAGGCAAACAGAACAAATCTCTAACCGATTGCTCGTTAGATGAAATGGAATATTGGTGGCAGCATGCAAAAACATTACCTTAAACAGGTCATCCCATAAGCCGTGATGCGCTCCTGGACCGCCTCATGCTTGCCACCATTTCCAAACAATCAGAAATGTAGTTTTATTCGCTCTCATGGTCATCGTCTTGCAACGAAATTGGATTTGTTGGCATGATGGTAGAAATAGCGTGTTTGTAAACTAGCTGAACATGCTGATCACGTTTTAATAACAGTGAAAAATTGTCAAACCAAGTTACAATGCCTTGCAATTTAACCCCATTAACCAAAAATACCGTAACTGGTGCATGATCTTTACGAATAGAGTTCAAAAATATTTCTTGTAAATTCTGGCCCTTGTCCTGTGCCATGTTTTCCCCCCCGATTTTTTATTATTCTTACAAAGAAACCAATTAATTATCAATTACTACTTTAGCAAAATACATAGAACTTTTGTATTATATGAAAAAATTCTTAGAAAAAATCGATTCTTACGGAAAGCATTCGTTCCACATCATCAATATAGCCGCGCGCAACAAACATAATCACTTTATCACCGGGTTCAATAATGGTATCGCCACGTGGAACAATAAAGTTGTCATCGCGCATTATCGCGCCAACAACTGCGCCTTTCGGCAGTTTTGCTGATCTTAACGGTGTCCCAACCAGCGATGATGAGGCCAATGCCTCAATTTCCATGACCTCTCCCTTTTCCTCAATGATCGTATGAATATCGCGGACACGGCCACGCCGTACATGCTCAAGAATACTAGAAACCGTTATAGACGGCGGATTAATAACCGAATCAACACCAAGGGTAGATATCAGCGGAACAAAACTCGCCATTTTAATTAGGGTAACAACATGCTTGGCACCAAATCGTCGCGCCAGCAAAGATGACAGAACATTGACCTCATCATCATCGGTGACAGCAATAAACGTATCAACATCCGCAACCCCACCTTCGTGCAGAATAACAGGATCAAGAGCATCGCCATGAATAACTGTGATTTGTTGCGGTAAATTAAGCGCAGCCTGCCTTGCTGTCTCTTTATTAACTTCAATTATGGTTTGCTCAGATGATTCAATTGTGCCTTGAACAGCATTGGCAACAAGCGTTCCGATATTGCCGCCTCCAGCAATTAATATTCGCCGGCTTTCGGGTTCTTCATGACCAAAACTTGACATCGCGCGGGCTAGATGTGTGTCTTCACAGACAAAATAGACTTCATCGCCTTCCATCATCTTGACACTGCCATCGCGGGGTACAAGCACCTGATTATCACGCAAAATTGCAATAATGCTCATTTTAAGGTCATCAAATAAATCTGCTAAATAGCGGATGGGAGACCCTAAGATTGGGCAATGTTCGGTACATTTGACGCCAATAATCTTAACCTTATCCCCACACATACTGCCGACATCAAAAGCACCAGGAATTTCTAATCGCCGCAGAACCGCCTGCGATAGCTCAATTTCAGGTGAGATAATATGATCGATCGGCATATTATCGGCGCTAAACATATCAGCAAAACGCGGATCAAGATAACTCCGCGAATGGATACGGGCAATTTTAAGCGGCGTACGAAAAATGGAATGGGCGACCTGACACGCTACCATATTAATCTCATCGATTGTCGTAACAGCAATCAACATATCGGCATTTCCGACATCTGCCTGCGCCAGAATATTAGGATGTGACGGCACCCCAATAACGCCCCTAACATTATAATGATCAGTGACGCGTTGGATCAGCTCATCACTTTCATCAATAATCGTCACGTCATTATTTTCTTCAGACAAATGCCCGGCAATGCTAAACCCGACTTGGCCAGCTCCACAAATCACAATCTTCATGAAGTCTCCTCCGACTGGTCTACGGTTTCGATACTAATACCAAGGGTTTTCAATTTTCGATGCAAAGCCGACCGTTCCATACCAATAAATGCTGCGGTTTTTGAGATATTGCCATTAAAACGTGACAGTTGCGACATTAAATATTGAGTTTCAAATTGCTCACGCGCTTCTTTCAGTGGCATAGCAATTGTTGACGTTAATCCATCTTGCGCAGACATTTTAGGCTGCCCAAGTATTTCGGCAGGTAAATCATCCGGTGAGATCGTCGTCTTGGTTTTATCAATCATGATCACCAACCAGTCTATCATATTACGCAACTGGGTGATGTTTCCTGGCCATGAATATGTTTCCAATGCCGCCAGACAATCTGAAGTAAAGGACAATTTGCGGTCGCCTTCCTCGGCGAGACGCTTGCTAAGAAAATAGTTGATCAAGGCCGGGATATCTTCGCGGCGCCGTGATAGCGGCGGGATAGATATCGGTACAACATTCAAACGGTAATATAAATCCTCACGAAACTGACCTTCCGCAACCTTAGTTTTAATATCTTGTGTTGTTGCGCTGATAACCCTGACATCAACCAAAACATCGGTTGTACCGCCAAGACGTTTGAAGCGTTGATCTTGTAATGTTCGCACCAACCGCGCCTGGGTATCCAATGGCAAATCACAAATCTCATCAAAAAATAGCGTGCCGCCATGAGCCTGTTCAAACATACCGACGACTCTTTTACCAGCATGAGTAGTCTCAGAGCCAAATAGCTCAATCAGAGGTCTATCAGAAGATAGAGAGGCGCAATTTACCATGATAAATCTGCCCGAATTGCGTTGTGATTGATCATGAATATTACGCGCCAACAACTCTTTTCCAGAACCTGATGGTCCTGAAATAAAAATGCGGCTATTGGTTTCGGCGACTTTTGCAATGGTTTGCCTGATACCTTTAATAGCTGGTGACGTCCCAATTTGATCCAGTGACGTATCAATGCGACGTTTCAGATCAACATGTTCAGCGTCACGAGCAGCATTAGTCAGCGCGCGCTGACATAGTAAAATCAATTGCGCTGATTTAAATGGCTTTTCTATAAAATCAAATGCTCCATCCTTCATGGCCTGTACAGCAGTTTCAATATTGCCATGCCCAGAAATCATCAAAACAGGAACATGTGGATAATAGCGGCGTACCCATTTTTGCAGCTCAAGCCCATCCATATCCGATTGGCGCATCCAAATATCCAAAATGATCAAGGCCGGCGGATGACTGACAAGCTCATCTCTTGCAGTTTCGGCATTTTCAGCCTCACGCACTTCATAGCCTTCATCCTCAAGGATCAAGCGTATCATGCTTCGGATATCAGGTTCATCATCAACAACTAGGATTTCTGGTTTCATTTATCCTGTTGCCTCCTCTGATCGATTTATGAAGGTCAAGGTGATCACCGCCCCGTGATATCCTGCGGCGATATCGAGTTCAATATCATCATCTGTGGCACTTGACAGATCAAGGCTACCGCCATGGTCTTCCATAATTTTCTTAACGATAGCAAGTCCTAAACCCGAACCATCTTTCCGGTTAGTTACATAAGGGTCAGTCAGATTCTTACGCCTGCTTAACGGTAAGCCAGGGCCATTATCAATCACCACCACTTTTATAATCTCAGGCGTGACAGAAAGATGGATCAAAACCTTTTTATCATCACTTTCTGCTTCGGTCATGGCATCAACGGCATTTTGCAATAGATTTGTTATGACCTGTCTGATCATCCCATCATCACAAGCGATCATAATGCTAGCGTTGTTACCGAAATCGGTATGAAAGGCAATATCCGTTGCCTCTGCCTTAATCAGCATAATTTGTGATGCAATGATATCAATCAAATCATAATCGGCTATCTTGGGTGCTGGCATCCGGGCAAAGGCAGAAAACTCATCAACAAGACGGCGTATATCATCAACCTGTCGGGTAATCATCTCAACATTTGATCGGAATTTGGCATCTTGATCAGCATCGGGCATTGAAAACTTTTGCGCTAATCTTTCGGAGGCTAGTTGCATCGGCGTCAGAGGGTTTCTGATCTCATGCGCAATGCGCCGTGCAACATCTGCCCAAGTCGCTTTCTGCTGCGCATCCATTAAGGCGCTTATATCCTCAAAAGTCACGACATATCCCACAACTCGCCCGCCAACCATCTCACGAGTGATACGGGTCAGTAGGGTTAGATTAATATCACTGCGGATAATTTCAATATTAATCTCAGGCATGCGTTTAACAGATGCGGCACGCTCGAGTAAATCCGCAAACTCCGGAATAACGTCGGCCAATTTTTTACCAATGACCGATTGCGCATTTAATTTCAGCATATGGAGGGCAGCTAGATTAGGTAAGGTTATGATCTGATTATGATCAACACCAATGACGCCAGATGATACGCCGGCTAGCACCGCTTCGGTAAACTCTCGGCGTTTATCTAATTGAACATTGGCTTCAACCAATTCCTGTCGGCTCCTATTGATCTCATCCAGCATGCGATCAAATGAGGCGGCGAGTTCACCAATTTCGCCCTTGTCATGGACCTGCCCGACACGCGTCGCATGATCACCTGATCGCACTCTATCAGCAACACTGATAATGGCGCTGATTGGCGTCACAATGGCATTGGCAAAATTCAACCCAAGCCAGACCGAGCCAAGTAACAGCAATAATGCCACCATGCCAAACATGACGCCAAAGCTAACCTGTAAATCAAGCTGGCGAATATCAAGTAACTGATAACTTGAGGACGCAAATTGCGTTCGTTCAACCGACGCCAAGACAGTCGGATCAACAAACCTGCCAACCAGTAAATAGGCATCAACAAACTGATTAAGCCTTAACCCTGCCCTTATCCGATTTTCATTATCGGTATTGGCAATGGCAACTTCACCTTGGTTCGCCTTCTCAAAAAACGCTTCATCAAGGTCTGTGAAGGTCACGGCATAGGCAAATTTAGAATTAGCCAGAACGCGGCCTGTTGAATCAACGACTAAGGCTTCTGTTAGGTTTCTCACCCCCGCTTGATTAGTCAGATAGAGATCAAAGTTTTGCCTATTTCGCAGGAGAATTGGGGCTTCTCGGTTAATATCATTGGCCATGGCTAAAATCTGGCCACTCACCGAACGCTTATGTTCTTCTAAATAAGAATTAGCAATGGTAACGGATTCTTCGACGGCGGTTGAGATACGGTCATTGAACCAACCGCGCAAGGAGTAATCCAAAACAAACACCGCAAATCCCATGACAATCAGAGATGGCAGGACAGAGATAATGCTAAACAGAATAGCGATGCGCAAATGCAACTGATATCCTGCCATACGGCTTCGGCGTTCTTTCATAAGGGCGATGATCTGCCTAATCACAAATCCTGAAAGTACCAGCAAAACTAATACATCAAGACCAAGAACCAGATAGCTGACATGCGATTGTCCATCAAGGAATGTTGGGCTTGATAAGACCGCATAAGTCATAAGGCCAAGCACTAAAGCCAGAAAAATAGAGGCATAGGCTAACCGCGTTTCAGTGACCATCTGCAAGATCGCCACAACAAGTGATGATCTCTTATTGGTATCAAGCGGCTTATCTGCCAGGTTTTGTTTTGATACAGTCATCAGAAATCTTGCCTTACGCGTTTTGATTTTGGATCAATACCAAGTGTAATAATTTTTTTCCGCAATGTATTGCGATTAATACCCAACACTTCGGCGGCTTTCAGCTGATTGCCTCGTGTCACCGCTAGCGTTGTTGTGATCAGAGGCTTTTCAACCTCAGCAATGATGCGGTCATATATCCCATTAGTTGGCAAATAGCCTTCATGAGCCTCAAAATAACGGCCAATATGATCAATAATACATTGCGATAAATTATGCGGCTGTGTGATCACATCACCCTCATGGATAGTATCATTACTGGTTTTGTGTTTTGGTTCAGCCAGAAGCCCAGCTACATCACCTAAATGATGATCATCTATTTCATCATCATCAATAAGAACAAGCAGGCGGCGCACCATATTTTCCAGCTCTCTAACATTGCCGGGCCAAGGATAGCGCATCATCATATTCAAGGCAGAGGGAGAAACTGATTTTTTCTGCAATCCTTCGTGCGTAGATTTTTCCATGATATGGTTGATTAGATCAGGAATATCTTCAGCTCGCTCGCGTAATGGCGGGACAGAGATCGGAACAACATTCAGCCGGTAGAATAAATCCTGCCGAAACGCTCCATTTTCAATCTCAGCATCAAGATTTTTGTGGGTAGCGGCTATAATGCGCGTATTGGCGCGAATACTTTCCCTGCCGCCGACACGCGTGAAATAGCCATCTTGCAAGACCCGCAACAATCGTGTCTGCGTATCGGTCGGCATATCACCAATTTCATCAAGAAAAAGCGTGCCGCCAGCCGCTTGATCAAAACGCCCTTGGGTTTGCTTATCTGCTCCTGTGAATGCCCCTTTTTCATAGCCAAAGAGTTCAGATTCGATCAAGTCGCGAGGAATAGCCGCCATATTCAGAGCAACAAATGGCTTCTTACTTCTGCCGCCAAGATCATGGATAGCTCTAGCAACAACCTCTTTGCCTGAACCAGATTCGCCCGTAATCATAACCGTCAAATCTGTTGCCATCAGCCTAGCAATGCTGCGGTAAATATCCTGCATCGCTCTCGATTTACCAATAATTGGGCTGGCTTCGTTTCGCGCCTCCATCTGGGCTTTATCATCTTGATCAAGATTAGAGCTTTCCGTATGTTGCGCGCCCTTTGCTCGGGTTAACAAATGACTAATATTTTGGGTTAGCTCATCTAGCGGAAAGGGTTTTGGCAAATACGCATCTACCGCATGTTCTCTGGCTTTGACGGCAGTTAATAAAGTGGCCTGAGCGCTCATTACAATGATCGCTAATTCTGGCCGCAGCGTCCTGATACTATCCATCTGATCAAGCGCATTGCCATCAGGGAACATGACATCACAAACCAAGACACTGGTCAAAGGGTCGATCACTTTGTCAAGACATTCTTTCATCGTATTGGCGGTCTCAACCTGATAGCCAGCATGGGATAAAGCCTCACCCAACACTAGACGTAATGACGGGTCATCATCAGCAAGCAATATTTGAATAATTGGCTCTGTCATGACATCCCTCGGGTGATTGGCAAATTGATTTGAAACATAGTCTTGCCGTCATCATCACTCACATCAACTGATCCCCCGTGATCGGTTGCGATACTAGCCACCAAGGCGAGCCCTAAGCCGGTGCCATCAGGCTTGGCCGTAACAAATGGGTCAAAGAGACGGGTTTTGATCGCATCCGGGATACCATCACCATGATTAATAACAACAACACCAAGCATAGAAAGATGATCACTTTCGGTTGCCGATATGGTCAATCGCGAGCCTAAGTTATAGACAGTCTTAACAGTTATTTTATTATTAATATCAGATGCTTCACAGGCGTTTTTTAATAGATTTATTAATGCTTGAATAAGCAATTCCTTATCACCAAACGTATCAGGCAAAGACGGATCATAAAGCTTCTCAAAAGTAAATCCACTACCAAAACTCTGCTCAGCAAGGACAATACAATGATCAATAATCTCATGAATGTTGATCGACTTGCGGTTAATCGTATTTCCTGCCGCCAAGGTTTCCATACGATTAACTAATTCGGTAACGCGATCGGATTCGGATACAATTAAATTCGCTAACTGGTTTTGCTTATTGGCATCATTGGCATTATTGGCACGCGTGATGAGCTCCGCCGCGCCTCTTATCGCGGATAATGGGGTTTTAATCTCATGCGCCAGTAATGCCGCAAAGGATGACATCCGCCTGGATGAGCCGCGAAACTGCTCTTGGCCTCGCAGACGTTCGGCTAACGCTCTTTCCTGAATAAGCATAGCAACCAGCCCCGGGCGTTCAACTAATGGCGATATATGCAAGTTTATCAATCTGTTACCAAGAAGATTGCTTGATAAATTAATGCCTTGATCATTAACATTTGCCGCCGTTACGCGCGCTTTATCAATCATGATATTAACTGGCGATGATAACGGGAATAAATCATCAATAGACTGATCAAGAAGCGTCTTGCGACCAGATTGAAAAAAAGCCTCAGCCGAGGTGTTTGCCTCAATCACTTTATTTTGGGTATCAATAACCAATAAAGGAAAGCCGATAGAGTTTAACACGATATCAGCGAGATCATGTTGGGCGTGAACCATCATTAGGCCACCTCACCACAATCTTGCAGCTGATCAAACCAATGATCCATCGCGCTAAAGACCGCTGCCGCATCAGTCGTATTATTGGCAATTTGGCGCATTTCTGCAGCTTGCGGCAGGCCGTTTGCATAGGCGCTGACATGCTTTCGAGCCAACCGCAGGCCATGACTGCCGTAATGCGACAACATCAGCTCAAGATGATCACGCATGATAGCATGACGTTCTGTTAGGCTGGGCGGCAATGGCATCTGGCCATATTGAAGATAATGATCAAGATGCGCCAACAGCCAGGGCTGACCCATGCTCGCACGACCAACCATAACTGCATCAGCTCCTGACGCCGTTAATGCGGCCTGAGCGGAATTGCCATCAGTAATGTCACCATTAATCACAACCGGCAGATTAACGATGTCTTTAACCGCATGAACAGCTGACCAATCGGCGTGCCCTTTATAGAACTGGCACCGTGTTCGGCCATGAACTGTGACCATAGAAAGCCCTGCATCTTCTGCCATTTTTGCAATTTGTGGAGCATTTCGGGTGTCATCATCCCAACCAAGGCGCATTTTCACGGTAACGGGACGATCAGAGGCTTTCATCACCGACTCAAATATAGCTGCAACCATGCTTTCATCTCGCATCAGAGCTGACCCGGATAATTTGCCTGTCACTTTGCGTGCCGGGCAACCTAGATTGAGATCAATGATTGCGGCCCCCATATCACAGCCCATACGCGCCGCTTCTGCCATCATGGCTGGCTCCCAGCCTGCTATTTGCAGGGCAAAGGGGTTCTCGTCTCTAGCATTAGTTGATAATTTGCGCATCTCGGTTTTAACACCGCGAATAATGGCCTCGCTTGCTACCATTTCAGACACAACCAGACCACCACCTAACGCCCGCACCATGCGGCGGAAAGGCCAGTCAGTCACGCCAGACATTGGCGCCAAAATCACCTTATGATCAAGCTCAAGTGAACCAATTTTCATCATAAATACCAATATGCTTAAAAATTAGGCATATTTTACCATGGAAGCCCACCTATTCACAAGCCAACAATTACAAATGCCCAATAATTGCAAAATATATGGAAAGCATCAGCTTCTGGATGTATTTCTGTTCTGTAATGGGTATATATAGAACATGTCTGATTTTGATTTCCATGCCCTCATTCTTGCTGCTGGCCAAGGCTCACGTTTAGGGGGAACGCCAAAACAGTATCGCCAACTGCAAGGCCGCGATATCTGGCTTTATGCGGTTCTGGCATTAGCTAGTCATCCGTCGTGCCGAGGTGGAGTGATTGTTTGTCCTGATGGTGAAGCGGCCTATCATGCGACTAAGCTGGCTGAATACCAGCTCAATCATTGGACAGCGGTAACAGGTGGTGCCGAAAGACAAGATTCTGTAAAGGCTGGGTTAGAGCAACTGCTGGCGATGAAACCCAAAGCCGTTTTCATCCATGATGCGGCACGGCCTTTCCTACCTAGAGATATGATTGATCGTATGCTTGGTCTCTTTAATCAACATCCCACTGAAAAGACTGATAGAAAGACTGGTAAAAAGACAGCAGACCACAATGATATTAAAGCTATTGTGCCGGCGTTGTCACCAGCAGATAGTCTTAAAACCGTCAATGACAACCTGGTCACTGGACAGATTGACCGTGAGCAAGTTATCCGTGTGCAAACCCCACAGCTGTTTCATTTTGATACCATTTATGAACTGCATCAGCGTTTTTCCGGGGCTGGGTTTACCGATGACAGTAGCCTTGCCGAAGAAGCCGGTATCCCCATTCACGTGATCGATGGCGACCCGCGGACATTCAAAATAACAACCGAGTCTGACTGGATTATGGCGCAGATGATGGTGCCCGCGCAAACCATGATATCACGGGTTGGTTTTGGTTATGATGTTCACCGCTTTGAGCACCCTGCCGATACCGATAAAAGGACACATATTATGCTCTGCGGGATAGCCATTGATCATGATCAGTCGGTGATTGCCCATTCGGATGGTGATGTGGGGCTGCATGCGCTGACAGATGCCATATTAGGGGCAATTGGTGATGGTGATATTGGCACCCATTTTCCGCCTTCTGATGAGAAATGGCTACATGCGTCATCAGATGTGTTCCTCATAGATGCGTGCCGACGATTGGCTGAAAATAGCGGTAAATTGGTGAATTGTGATATTACTATCATTGCCGAAGCCCCAAAAGTCTTACCCCATCGTAATGCTATGGTTGCGAGACTCGCGGAACTAACCGGCCTTGATCAGCATGCTGTATCTGTCAAAGCAACAACAAGCGAAGGCATGGGCTTTATTGGCCATAAACAAGGTCTTGCCGCGCATGCTGTGGTTAGCGTCTTACTGCCAGTGTCAGGAATGGAGAAATGAAGCCATCATCAACCCAATCCTTGCTTTCCGCGATTGCGACACTGGGGCCGTTCGGTTATGCCCCTGCCCCTGGCACTGTTGGCTCAGCGCTGGCATTATTGATTGGCGGGGCGGTGACGATAACGCTTGGCATGATCCCGCTGGTTATTATGATCATTATGGTAACGATCATCTCATTTCCGGCGATTGATGCGCATACCAAAATCACTGACAAACATGATGCAAGTGAGATTATTATCGATGAGGTTATTGGCCAGTGGCTTGTTCTCTTAGCCATTCCGATTGTGGCAAGCCCAGAGAACACTTATCTTTATACATTGCTAGCCGCTTTTGTGCTGTTTCGGATATTTGATATCACCAAGCCGCCGCCTGTTTCGACCGCTGAAGACCTGCCCGGTGCGGCAGGGGTTATTGCTGATGATATCATGGCTGGTGTTCTTGCCGGCGTTGTCATTATGGCCAGTTTTCAGTTTTATGGCTGGATTGTGGCATGACACCCATAACACAGGATATGCTAAAGACATTGGCTGAGGATGTCTTATCACTCGCCCGCGACAACAATATTAGACTGGTGACGGCAGAAAGTTGCACAGGCGGATTAATCATTGCCGCCTTAACCAGTATCGCTGGATCATCCGATGTCGTTGATCGCGGCTTTATCACCTATTCTAACGCCGCTAAGATGGACATGCTCAATGTTCCTGCTGAAATGATAGCAGCCCACGGTGCGGTCAGCCAAGACGTTGCTATGGCAATGGCAGAAGGCGCATGCCAAAATAGCGATCACACCACCAATAACGGCTTGGCGGCGGTTGCTGTGACAGGTATTGCTGGCCCTGATGGCGGAACGCCGCAAAAACCAGTAGGCACAGTTTGGTTTGGGTCAAATATTCTATATCAAGGATTGAGCAACACCTTGAGCTGGGTTGAGCATTTTAAGGGGGATAGAGACGATATCAGGCAAGCGACGGTTCATTCTGCCTTAACCCATATCAAAACCCAGATAACCGCCTTGACGCCATAACTGATATTTCAGTTTATTTGGGCTGATCGGGTAATGCGCCACCTACACGCGGATAAAGCGTGTCAGCGCGGGTTTCAAAGGCGCGCACCATGCGCTTAACTGCCTCTGAAAACAATGTCTCAATAACTGATTGAAAGAACCGTGAGCGAAACTCAAAATCAACGTGAAAGTCGATCAAGCATCCCCCCTTATCAGGTTTGAAATGCCATTGGTTTTCTAAATACTTGAAAGGCCCTTCGGCATATTGCACATATATCTTCAGTTGTTCAGGATCAAAATCGACATATGATGTAAACTTTTCCCGATAAATCCGAAAGCCAATCATCAGATCAGCAATCATTTTTTGGTCATCTTGTGATCTGATCCGCGCTGCTAAACACCACGGCAAAAATTGTGGATAGGCATTCACATCCGATACAAGTTGATACAAATTTTCTGGTAAATGCGGGACAAGGCGCTGTTCGGCATGCTGTGTCATTCAATTTATGATCTCGCTAAACGGTTTTGCCGTTCTGCCCTCAGACGGGCAAAATCTTCATCAGCATGATAAGATGATCGCGTTAAAGGTGTTGCAGATATTAATAAAAACCCTTTGGCTGAGCCGCGCTGTGATAATTGACTAAACTCATCAGGTGTCCAAAAGCGATCTATTGGATGATGCTTTGGTGTTGGTTGAAGATATTGACCAATCGTCATAAAATCAACATCTGCGCTACGCATATCATCCATCACTTGTAACACTTCTTCCATGCCTTCGCCCAAGCCTACCATGATACCTGATTTAGTGAAAATCTCCGGATCAAATGCTTTTACCTGATGCAGCAGATTAAGGGAATGAAAATATCGCGCTCCTGGCCTGACTGATGGATATAATCGGGGAATGGTTTCTAGATTATGATTAAAGACATCGGGTTTAGCCGCCACGACAATTTCTAAAGCACCATCTTTTTTCAGAAAATCAGGGGTTAGAATCTCTATCGTGGTCGCAGGTGAGGATGCTCTGATAGCGGCGATCACATGCGCAAAATGATTGGCTCCGCCATCATCTAAATCATCTCTATCGACTGAGGTAATGACAACATGCGCCAAAGATAGGCTCGCCACAGCATCGGCGACACGTTCAGGTTCATGCGGGTCTAATTTATCTGGACGGCCAGTCGCAACATTGCAAAAGGCACAGGCACGCGTGCAAACCGAACCGAGGATCATCATCGTGGCATGTTTCTTTGCCCAGCACTCACCAATATTTGGGCAAGCCGCTTCTTCGCATACGGTGACTAGATTTCGCTCATGAATAATTTTCCGCGTGGCTTCATATCCTGCTGATTGCGGTGCTTTCACGCGCAACCAATCAGGTCTCTTAGGCTGAGGTCTTTCAGGGTTTTTAGCCTTTTCCGGATGTCTTGCCGCGCCTGTCAACCCCTTGCCGCGAAATTTAACATTGTTATCGCTCATCATCATCAACACATTAGAAATGGATCACTTTATCAAAGGCATCAAGCACAGATTCGTGCATAGCTTCGGATAAAGTTGGATGCGGAAAGATGGCTTGCATTAACTCGGCCTCTGTTGCCTCACATTGCCGGGCGATAACATAGCCTTGGATCAATTCCGTAACTTCGGGGCCAATCATATGCGCGCCAAGCAATTCGCCTGTTTTTTTATCAAAAATGGTTTTGATCATGCCATCATCATCACCAAGGGCAATCGCCTTACCATTGCCACGGAATGGGAAACGCCCAATGCGAATATCATATCCGGCATCCAATGCCGCTTGTTCGGTATATCCAACACTTGCCACTTGCGGCCGGCAATAGGTACAGCCAGGAACATCAAGAGGGTTAATGCCATGTTGATCGGTCTTACCTTCTATACGGTCAGCGGCGATATGTTCAGCCGCAATAATCCCCTCATGACTGGCTTTATGCGCTAGCCAAGGCGCGCCTGTCATGTCCCCAATGGCGTATATTCCAGCAACATTCGTCTGACCATTAGCGTTTGTTACGACATGCCCACGATCAAGCGTAACGCCAAGGTCTTTGATCCCAATATCCTCAATATTGGCAACGATACCAACCGCCAAAATCATGCGGTCAGCAGAAATGGTTTGGGCTTTGCCATTAATGGTTATACTAGCATTAACACCAGACTTGGACGTTACTGCACTATCTAGCATGGCTTTTTTATGGATATTTATACCTCGCGCCGTGAACAGCTTTTCCGCCATGTCGGATATCTCTGCATCCTCAACCGGCATGATACGATCTGCCGCCTCAACCACCGTCACCGCCACCCCCATATCAGCATAGAATGAGGCAAACTCAATACCAATCGCGCCTGATCCAATGATGATCAGCGATGTTGGCATTGTCTTAGGCGTCATAGCATCACGATAAGTGACAATATTTTCGCCATCAGGAGTGATAGATGGCAACTCCCTTGCCCGCGCGCCTGTCGCCAAAATGACTTTGCTAGCATAGAGAGTTTCAGCTGTTTTATCAGATTTGCTAAGCGCAATCGGCCATAGTTTATCAGTCTTGGGAAGCACAGAGGCGCTAGCCATAAACACATCAATCTTATTCTTTTTCATGAGATGGCTAATCCCACCTGACAATGTTGCCGCAACATCACGCGACCGCTTGACGACACTAGCCAGATCAAAGTTAAGCTTTTCTATGGTGATGCCAAATCGATCAGCGGTTTCAGCAAAGTGATAAATCTCAGCTGCGCGCAACAATGCCTTAGTTGGAATACAGCCCCAGTTCAAACAGACTCCACCTAGATTCTCACGCTCAACAATAGCGGTTTTTAGCCCAAGCTGACTTGCCCGAATAGCCGCAACATAACCGCCAGGGCCGCCACCAACAACCACCACATCATAGGTTTTTCGATCGCTTTTATTAGCCATTATTATCTCCTAGATGAGCGCCAGAACCGGATTTTCCACATAGTTTTTGAACGCTGCCATCCACTTTGCTCCGACTGCCCCATCAATCACCCGATGATCACCCGAAAGCGTTGCTGTCATTATCGTTGCCGCCGTAATATTACCGTCTTTGACAACAGGTTTCTCAACCCCTGCGCCAATAGCTAGGATAGCACCATGTGGCGGATTAATGACGGCTGTAAAAGAACTAATTCCATACATGCCAAGGTTGGAGATGGTAAAACTGCCACCCGAAAACTCCTCTAATTTGAGCTTGCCCGTTTGGGCTTTAGTGACTAGCTCTTTCATCTTGGCGGAAACAGATGTTAACGACAAGATATCGGCGCCCCAAACAATCGGCGTCACTAATCCGCCCTCAAGCGCGACGGCAACCGCGATATCAGCATGATGCCATTGCCGAATATGATCGCCTTCCCATGACGTATTGACCCCCGGCACTTTGATTAATGCAGCTGCTGCCGCTTTAATGATCATATCATTTATGCTAATTTTCTGCTCATCAGGTAAGGCCGCATTCATTGATTTGCGCATGGCTATGAGATGATCTAACTCTATGTCCATGTTGAGATAGAAATGCGGGGCATCCTGCATAGATTGCTGAAGCCTTGACGCAATAACCTTGCGGGTTGACGATACAGGGATAAGATCAGATTGCGGCTGATAAGATGCCATATCCTGACTTGTTAATTGCATGGTTTGTTGCGGGCTAGACATAACGGCTTTAGCGCCATCTGCCCCATATCCATCAGGCAGTGTCTCAATATCGGCCTTGATAATCCGGCCATGTGGCCCTGAGCCATTGACCGCCGCCAGATTAATACTTTTCTGACCAGCAATGCGCTTAGCCAAAGGGCTAGCAAAGATACGGTTATTGGGATGAACGGCTGGCATCACCGGAGCTGGTTTAGCTTCTGTCTTGGGGGCTTCTGTCTGAGCATCTTCTGTCTTGAGGGCTTCTGGTTTAGCTTCTGTCTTGGGGGCTTCTGCTTGTGGCTCAGCTGCTGATTTCGGTTCAGTCGAAACAGGCGCTTCTTCTGAGGCAGATAAGGCTGTGGTTTCACCTTCTGCTAGAATTTCGGCTATGGGCGTGCCAACGGCTACGCCTTCGCTACCTTCAGGGACAAGAATACTCGCCATAACACCATCATCAAGCGCTTCGACTTCCATCAACGCTTTATCAGTTTCAATCTCAGCGATAACATCGCCAGATACAACCGTATCGCCTTTATTAACTAACCATTTGGCAAGTTTTCCCTCAGTCATTGTCGGTGACAAGGCCGGCATATTTACAATAGCCATAACTTATCCCCTTTCTTTCTGATATGTGACCTCAGCTACCGCATCAATAATTGTCTCGACTTGCGGCAAGGCCAAGGCTTCCAGATTGGCAGCATATGGCATAGGTACGTCCACACCTGTCACCCGTTTTGGTGGCGCATCCAGCCAATCAAAAGCTTTTTCAGTCACTTGCGCTGATAATTCTGCCCCTATGCCAGCAAACGGAAAGCCTTCTTCACAACTAACAAAGCGGTTGGTTTTCTTAACAGAGTTCAAAATCGTATCAATATCAAGTGGCCGCAGCGACCGTAAATCAATAACCTCGGCGCTAATCCCCTTTTCAGCTAGCTGATCAGCCGCTTCTAGTGCCTTGCCAACCATGATAGAAAAAGCTGTGATGGTAACATCACTGCCTTCCCGAACGATATTTGCCTTACCAATAGGAATCAGCAGATCATCATCATCCGGGATATCAAAACTTTGGCCATACAACACTTCGTTCTCAAGGAAGATGACCGGATTAGGGTCTCTAATCGCGGCTTTCAGTAATCCTTTAGCATCGGCGGCGGACCACGGCGCTACAACCTTTAACCCCGGACAATGCGCGTACCAGCTGGCATAGCATTGCGAATGTTGCGCCGCTACTCTAGCTGCCGCCCCATTTGGCCCTCTGAAAACAATCGGACATCCCATCTGACCACCAGACATATATAGCGTTTTTGCCGCTGAATTAATAATCTGATCAATGGCTTGCATAGCAAAGTTAAAGGTCATGAACTCAATCACTGGGCGCAATTCGCCAAAGGCCGCGCCAACCCCAAGACCCGCAAATCCCATTTCAGTAATTGGTGTATCAACCACACGTTTGGCGCCAAACTCCTCCAGCAATCCTTGTGAGACCTTATACGCGCCCTGATATTCAGCGACTTCTTCACCCATCAGAAAGACATTCTCATCACGGCGCATTTCTTCTGCCATAGCATCACTCAAGGCTTCTCTGACTGTTATGGTGATCATTTTGCCAGACACACCTGTGCTAGCGGTAAAGACGGACGATGCTGCTGGCTTATGTGATGCTGATACGGTTTCTGCCGCTGGTGCAGGTGCAGGTGCAGCCATAGGCGCAGGGTTAGATGCCGCGTGATTATCACCATCCATATCAGCAATCGCAGTGCCAACGGCAATGCCTTCCTCGCCTTCGGACACATGCAGCGCCGTCACAACGCCATCTTCGAGCGCTTCGACTTCCATCATGGCCTTATCGGTTTCAATCTCAGCGATAACATCACCTGAACGGACTTCATCGCCGACTTTAACAAACCATTTCGCCAGTTTGCCCTCTGTCATGGTCGGGGATAATGCTGGCATAGTGACAGAATTGCACATTTGACGCCTCCTTCCAGGATAACATCGGTCCACAGCTCTTCTGGATCAGGCTCAGGGCTGGCTAAGGCAAAATCAGAGGCTTTGATAACATCAGCCTTAATTTTGGCATCAATGGCTTTAATTGTATCATTTTCAATGCCTTCACTCAGCAAAATCTCTCGCAAGCTATCTATTGGATCACGCTGTTTACGCATGGTATCGACTTCTTCTCGCGTCCGATATTTGGCTGGGTCAGACATAGAATGACCGCGATATCGATAGGTTTGCATCTCAAGGATATACGGCCCCTTACCATCACGGCAGTAGGTTAAGGCCTCAGCCCCAGCTTCGCGGACGGCAAGCACATTCATGCCATCAACCTGCATCCCCGGAATACCATAAGCCTTGCCGCGATCAGCCAGCGCTCGGCCAGCAGCGGCTCGGCTAACCGATGTTCCCATCCCGTATTGATTATTTTCAATAATAAAAACAACTGGCAGCTTCCATAATGCCGCCATATTAAAGGTTTCATAAACCTGGCCTTGGTTAATCGCGCCATCACCCAGATAAGTCATTGAAACACCGCCAGTATCACGATACTTATGCGAAAACGCCAGACCTGCACCGATCGGCACCTGTGCCGCAACAATTCCATGACCGCCAAAAAAGCTCTTTTCACGGCTGAACATGTGCATCGAGCCGCCCTTACCCTTAGAATAGCCATCTTTGCGACCAGTCAATTCCGCCATGACGCCATTAGGGGTCATCCCACAAGCCAGCATATGACCATGATCACGATATGAGGTAATGACGCTATCACCTTCTCGCGATACCGATTGCATACCCACAACAATCGCCTCTTGACCAATATAGAGATGACAAAAACCGCCAATCACGCCCATTCCATAAAGTTGACCTGCCTTTTCTTCAAAACGGCGGATCATCAGCATGTCCTCATACAGTCGTAGCATGGTATTGGCATCCGGCTTATCAACCATTTTATTTTTGGGTGGGCGACCGGGAACACGTCTAATGCTGTTCGTTTTAGCAGTTTTGCCAGAAGCAGATTGACCTGATGATTGAGAATCCGCAGTTTTACCATCTTTGTCAGATGTATTTTTAGAGCGCGTCGCCATAACAATCCTCCTCAAAGGAAATATACTGCTATTTTTTCAGAAAATAGAAAAATTACAACACATTTTTTATGGTTGTTTTTATTGTATAATTTAGATATTAACCGAAATTAGTTAACAGACTAATCAATAAAAATAACCATTTCGTCATCAGCATAAAGCCCGTTTTTCTTACGGGCAAGTTCACCCAGCATATCGGGATCAATCGCATCTGATGAAAGCAGGGCATTTTTTTGCCGCAAAAAGGTTTCTTCGACTTTCAGACGATCATGTTCAGCTTGGGCAGTGACGATTTTCTCATTGATAGGGCCAATTGAAGTAAGGCCACGATCTGTACTGGTCAATTGCAAAGCAAAGAACCAGAGTAAGGTCACCATGATGATATTGAGTGTCATCTGCCCTGATTTGCGTAGCCAATACATGCGTTTATCCAATACCGTATATGATATGCGCCTATTGAATCAAAACAACGAATCACCGTCAAGCCTTATTTTTGGTAAGTTGAATATTCATCCTCACCGACCAGACAGGGACTTAAACCTAGTGCCTTCTCGCTCAACAGCCGCGGCCGTTCTGGTTACCTACCCACCAGACAGGGACTTAAACTTTTATCAAATGATTTGATGTTGTTCTCACGTTCTGGTTACCTACCCACCAGACAGGGACTTAAACTCATGCCACCCCATGTCAAACGCTATATCAGTTCTGGTTACCTACCCACCAGACAGGGACTTAAACGTGGTTTTTATAACTCATTGAATTATAGCAATATTCCTTAATTTTTACCATTATTTTTTGCTTTCTTTTGCAACGATTCATACCCACGATGCGCTATATTTATAGCAGCATTAATATCTTGGTCATGTTTTGTTCCACAGGATGGGCATTCCCAATGCTCACCTGAATCCATTTCTTTGAAAATGGTATGACAGACATGACAGGTTTTTGATGTGTTCGATGGATTTAATTTAGTATAGGCAATACCCTCACGCTTGGCAACATTTTCAAGTGCAGATAATAATTCTGACGGAGCGGCATGAACGCGCTGTCCTCTGGATTTTCCGCCTAGTTTATTAGACTTATTCTTAACCTCAGCCATCTTGCTTAAGGTTAGATTTTCTACCGCAATAGGAATATTATATTTAATTAACCGTGCCGCTAAATTACGATAAAAATGTTTTCGGTTAGTCAGATATTTTTTGTTTAGATTATGATGTTCACAATATTTTATGTAATATTTTTGATGCCAGTTATTAAGCAAATTTTCGGCAATTTCAGTCAAGTTGACTTTTCCAAAATCATGGTCTGATTTAAGTTTACGAGCTGTTTCAAAATTTAACTGAAATCTATTATTAGCGGCAATTTTCCAATATTTATTTTCTTCCTGCTTACATTTTTGTAATTCAGGTTTCAGCTTTTCTCCTAATAATCGTGCTGACTCTGATAATTCAGATTCTAATCGTTTCACATGATTGGCAGCATATTGTATCTTTTCAGGCAGATAAATCATTTCTGATTTAAGCAGTTTTTCGTTTACATGATCAAAATGGACACATGCCGCTACCTTAAGGGTTTTGTTATCGTGATCCGCTAATTCAGCAAGGCGCCAGTTGATATCAATTCCGATATTTGCATTTATATTTTTCGAAGAAGGTTCAGACTGCGGTAAATCAACCGTAATACAAAGGTGATAACGAAATCGCGTGCCTATACGTTCACGGATAATTTGACCATTTGTGATAATACCTTCGTCTGGAATAGGGCGATGATAAATCAAATCAAAATGTACCCAATCATTACCAAGTTTAGATTTTACGCCTATCCATTGTTTTACTTGATTTTTCTTTTCAACGGTTCTCTTAATACCAGTCAGCATCAATCGTTTATCACGCAGATTCCAATTATCCCCTTCAAACAGATCAGACCACTTTGCTCCATTACTTGATTTATCTATTTGACGACACCTAAAATGATAAAAGCCTGAACCATCAAAACGGTGAAAATTTAATCGTGATTTACGTGGGTCACTTAATACTTTTTCTCTTGCTGTTTTAAAGTTTTTTTTAATTTTTTCAGTTGTTAAGCTGTAAACCTTACCGTTATAAGATTTATTGATTTCTTTAACATTATTGTAAAATTCTTTTTTGATAGACTTCATGTCTAAGTTGAATTTTATGCTTTTTCTTTTCTCAAGAGCATCTTTCTTACTTTTTATGAAATTACCTCTTGCTTCAACAATTGGCACTATATCAGGATGCGAATTATCTGTTGTTTTTGCCTTAATCCGAGCCTTTCTAATATTATCATTTTCAATTTTTATTAACTCCTCAAAGGCATTAATATCATTAGTTAATTTGGCATATTCTGGCGATGCGTCGCATCTCGCCTCAATAATCTTTTTATAGTTTTCATTATGAAGATTAACTAAATTATTCCATATCTGATTTGCATGAAACAACTCATCAATAGCATCTTTCGGCAAATTATCTTTGCGAAAAAGTCCATATTTATAAACACGTGTAACGGTATTATTTTCTTTTTTTTGCCTGCTTACCATTAATATCACCATTATTTTTATATTTATGGATATAAGATAGTAATTTGATAATTGAAAAGCAATGGGATTTTTAATTTAACTTATTGAATTTATTATATTAATTAAAGGTAATATAATAAATTCAATATTAAGATTAATACCTTAAACCATAAAGATGAAGCCAGACCTGCTTGGACTTAAGCTGTTTAAACGATATTCAGCAAAAGCAATAAAACACCTTCTTTTGCTCAGTCATTAACGCCTTAGCGCAGAAACTGCATCCCTGAATAGGTCGCGTTTGATCCCAGCATTTCTTCGATACGGATCAGCTGATTATATTTTGCCGCCCGATCAGACCGCGAAACAGAGCCAGTTTTAATCTGTCCCGCATTTGTCGCCACCGCCAGATCAGCGATAAAGTGATCTTCGGTTTCCCCTGATCGGTGTGAGATGACAACGCCCATATCAGCGCGCTGTGCCATCATAATAGCATCCATCGTTTCGGTCAGCGTGCCGATCTGATTAACCTTAATGAGGATAGCATTTGCCGCCTCTAGCTCAATGCCTTTCACCAGCCGCTCTTGATTGGTAACAAATAAATCATCACCAACAATCTGCACATTGTCGCCCAGCTCAGACGTCATATGAACATATCCTGTCCAGTCCTCTTCAGCGAATGGGTCTTCAACCGAACTAATCGGATAGGCGTCAATAAATTTGCGCCAATATTCAACCATATCCTCACTTGACAGGGACTTGCCCTCGCCTTTGAGATGATATTTTCCATCAGAATAAAACTCTGTCGCCGCCGCATCCAGCGCTAGCATGACATCTTCACCCGGAACATATCCGGCCTTTTCAATGGCCATCATTATGCTGTCAATGGCTTCACCTGTCGTGGTGATGGCAGGGGCAAACCCGCCCTCATCACCAACCGCGATAGAAAGCCCCTTTGCCATCAAAATCTTACGCAAGCTATGAAAAACCTCTGAGCCGACGCGCACCGCTTCACTCAGACTTTCTGCGGAAACAGGCATGATCATAAACTCTTGTACATCAAGGCCGTTATCCGCATGCGCCCCACCATTGAGGATATTCATCATCGGCGTTGGCATAATATGCGCGTGCATACCGCCAATATAACGCCATAACGGCTGTTCAGCAGACATAGCAGCTGCCCGACAAACTGCTAGGCTTGCCCCCAAAATTGCATTTGCCCCAAGTCGTGATTTATTTTCAGTGCCATCAAGCATAATCATGGCGTGATCAACCCCATGCTGATCATAAGCGTCATGGCCTATTAAATTGTCCGCAATCTCACCATTGACGGAATCGACGGCGCCTTTAACCGAGCGGCCATGATAGACGGATTTATCACCATCACGTCGTTCAACCGCCTCAAACGCGCCAGTGGAGGCACCTGAAGGAACAGCGGCACGACCCATTGAGCCATCTTCTAGAAACACATCAACTTCTACCGTTGGGTTGCCGCGGCTATCCAGAATCTGCCTTGCATGGACGTCAAGAATAGTACTCATCAGTAGTGAATCCTTTATTAAATTATATGCTGATTACGTTAGCTTTAGCTAGCCGATCAAAATCAATCAATGTTTTTATCAATGCCGGCATCTCAGTAAGAGGGATCATATTAGGGCCATCCGAAGGCGCGCTATCAGGGTCTTGATGGGTTTCCATAAAGACGCCTGCAACCCCAATAGCAACCGCCGCCCGCGCCAAAGTTGGCACAAATTGCCGCTGACCACCAGACGTGCCGCCAAGGCCACCAGGTTGCTGAACCGAATGGGTAGCGTCAAAAATAACCGGATAGCCTGTTGCTGCCATTTGCGGCAAGCCACGCATATCGGTGACTAATGTATTATAGCCAAAACTGCTTCCGCGTTCGGTGACAAGAATATTTTGATTGCCCGTATCCGCAATCTTACTTACCACATGCGCCATATCCCAAGGTGCCAGAAACTGACCTTTCTTGACATTAACTGCTTTGCCAGTTTTAGCGGCGGCAATCAGCAAATCAGTCTGCCGACACAGAAAAGCCGGTATTTGCATAACATCAACAACAGCGCCAACCTCATCACATTGATCAGGCAAATGGACATCCGTAAGGACAGGACAACCAATTTGCTTTTTCACCTCAGCAAGAACTGCTAAACCTTGATCAAGGCCAAGCCCACGTTGGGATGTAAGAGACGTCCTATTCGCCTTATCAAAAGACGATTTATAAATAAAACCAATGCCTAAATCTTTGGTCATCGCATCCAGCGTTGATGCCATGTCAAGCGCATGATCACGACCCTCAATAGCGCAGGGTCCAGCGATCAAAACCATAGGCAAATCATTGCCGATGGGATGCTCCCCTATCGAAATATGATGCTGAATTGTCATGGCTTTGTTGGTCCTATACTAGACGAGAACGGTCACGTGCCGCTTTGATAAATCCACTAAATAAAGGATGCGGCTCAAACGGTCTTGATTTTAACTCAGGATGGAACTGTACTCCAATAAAAAATGGATGATCTGTTCTTTCGACAATCTCCGGCAACTGACCATCGGGTGATAGCCCAGAAAAGATCAGACCTTTTGCTTCTAGCATCTCTCGCCATGCAATATTAACCTCATAGCGATGACGGTGACGCTCACTGATATTCTTTTCACCATAGAGATCAAGCACCCGCGACCCCTCACCCAAAACGCAATCATAGGCACCTAAACGCATGGTTCCGCCAAGATCACTTTTATCATCACGAGTGACTTGTTTATTGCCGCTAGTCCATTCAGTCATTAGACCAACAACCGGATTGTCTATCTGCCCAAACTCGCTTGAGCTTGCCTCACTCTCCCCAGCAAGATTACGCGCCGCCTCAATAACAGCCATTTGCATCCCAAAGCAAATCCCGAAAAACGGCAGATCATTTTCGCGAGCGAATTGGATAGCTCTGATCTTACCCTCAGACCCGCGCTGCCCAAAGCCACCCGGAACCAAAATTCCATCCGCCTGCTTTAACTCCGACATATTCGGGGTATCACCCTCAAAGCTCTCACTATCGACCCAGTTAAGACGAACCTTCACATTATTATCCAAGCCACCATGAACAAGCGCTTCTGCAAGGGATTTATAACTATCAATCAGGCTGGTATATTTACCAACAACTGCAATATTAACCTCTCCTTCGGGGTGCGACATGCGCTGAACAATATCTTGCCAGACCAGCAAATTAGGCTCATTCAATGGCAGATCAAAATGGCGGCAAATTTCCATATCCAGCCCTTCACGATGATAGACCAATGGCACATCATAAATACTGCTAGCATCAAGCGCACTAATCACCGCTTCTTCGCGGACATTACAAAACCGGCTAATCTTTCTCTTAAGATCACTAGGAATATATTCGCTGCTCCGGCAAAGCAAGATATCAGGCTGAATGCCAACAGATTGCAATTCTTTAACAGAATGTTGCGTTGGCTTGGTTTTAAGCTCACCCGCGACATTGATATAGGGCAAAAGCGTAACATGAAGAAAGCAGGTTTTATGTTGCTCTAGCTCATATCCTAACTGACGAATAGCCTCAAGGAAGGGCAAAGATTCGATATCACCAACGGTGCCACCAATTTCAACTAAGACAAAATCTTCATCATCAAGATTAGATGTGACAAAAGTTTTAATAGCATCAGTGACATGAGGGATGACTTGAATTGTTGCACCCAAATAGTCACCGCGTCTTTCCCGCGCCAACACATCTGAATATATGCGACCAGTGGTGACATTATCGGATTGCTTGGCGTTAACGCCGGTGAAGCGCTCATAATGACCCAGATCAAGATCAGTTTCTGCCCCATCATCGGTAACAAAAACCTCACCATGTTGCGTCGGGCTCATCGTACCTGGATCAACATTCAAATATGGATCAAGTTTTCGGAGCCTAACTTTATAGCCCCTGGCTTGCAACAGAGCGCCTAAAGCAGCTGAAGCCAATCCCTTTCCAAGTGAAGAGACCACACCACCAGTGATGAATACGAAACGCGGCATGGGAAATACTTATACCAATATAAAACTAAACTGCCTAGCAAAGATCGTGAATATTTTACTGATCTGCGGGAAGCGCCGGAATTAAAGGGGTTGATGTTGAAGTTTCAGTCTCTTGCACGACCTCATCAAGAATGGATGATGTCACAGATGTTCTGCCACTAAGAATCGCTAATGTAATTGACGTTGCAAAGAACCCAATAGCAAGAAAGGTTGTCACCCTGGTTAATAGATTAGCCGTGCCACGCGCGGTCATAAAGCCGCCACCTTGACCACCGCCACTACCACCGATGCCTAACCCGCCACCTTCGCTACGTTGCAATAGAATGACAAAGACAAGCGCTAGCGCTATGAGAATATGTATCGTTAAGAACAATGCTTGCATGGTTTTAATCTTTCGTTTGTCCATTCTATAATGCAAGGCGGCACAAACTTCCAGACAAAAATCAGAAAAATTATCGCCTTAATTCGATTTGGCATTAGATTTGGGATGATTTCGTAACATTAAGCCACTAAGCCAGCAGCGCCGCCGCCGTAATAGCGTTTATACTATCAGCATCCAGACTTGCACCACCAATCAGCAACCCATCCACCCCATCAATGGCCATGATAGATGCGGCATTTTCAGACCGCACAGAGCCGCCATATAGAACAACCTGATTGGCGGCGGCTAACGATTTAAGAAACCCTTTAATGGCCTTATGCATATCCGATATATCCGCCGGGCTCGCGGTTTGACCTGTGCCAATCGCCCATACAGGCTCATAAGCAATGGCAAGTCGGGTAAGATCAACATTATCAGGTAATGACGATTTCAGCATATCCAAGACAATCGTATCAGCCGCGCCACTTGATCGCGCATCAGCAGTTTCGCCAACGCATAATATGACAGAAAGCCCGGCTGACTGTGCCGCCATGACTTTTTGGGCAATCAGCTGATTAGCCTCATGATGATGCCGGCGGCGTTCTGAATGGCCAAGAATAACCCACTGACAGCCAGCATCGCTTAACATTGGCGCTGATACATCGCCGGTAAATGCGCCGTCGCTCTCACTATGACAATCTTGACCTCCTACAGCAATATTGGATGCGCTTGCAACCGCATGAACACCAGAAAGCAATGGAAATGGCGGAAACACAATGCGCTGAACATGATTGCCATCCTCAGCCGATAGCCCAGCAGAAATCCCAGATGATATCATAGCCGATATCAGATCATGCGCGGTGGCGGTAGTCATATTCATTTTCCAGTTACAAGCGATGATCATAGAATAATACGTGCCGCCTCCAATAGACCAAGAGTGTTAACCACGAGTGTTTAAAAACCAACACTCTAACCCGTGAATGTACACAAAGGAGTGTTTGAAAATTGATGGTTTAATTATGTATTTTTTAGTCTGATTTGCTATCATTACGCAACTGAAAAGCGCAACAGAGCCGTGACATTAGCGGTTTCTCATGCTAGGCAGAAACATAACGATTTTTCATAAGGTGAATCCCATGTTGCAAATCCTTCGTGACGGTACAAAATCTAACTTGATGCGAGCGTTCCTGATGGTTCTGGTCGTTGGGTTTGGTATGTGGGGCATAGGCGATATTTTTCGCTCCAGTGCTTCCGATGAAGATGCTATTACGGTTGGCGATGTTACCATTTCAGCACAAGAGGTGGCTGTCTATTTTGATCAAACCCGCAGATTCTATTACCCAAACCTCAATAATAATGAGGCAATTTCTATCGGTTTAATGGATCAGATTATAGCTGAGATGGCTGAACGGGCGCTCTTTGATGCCGAAGCCTCGCGTCTTGGTATCACCGTTACTCGTGATATGGCCAAAGACGCTATTCGCAGAAACCCAATGTTTCTGAATGATGCAGGACAGTTTGATCCGCTTTTATTCAGAGATATCCTTGCCAGCCGCGGCATGACAGAAACTGATTTAGTCGCCAGTATTGCCTATTCAGAACGCCGCAATCAGATTATCGCGGCGATTGCGTCAGGGGCTGATTATTCCCCTGCACTAGCGAAAAGCATGGCACAATGGCTGGCACAGAAACGCCAGATATCTTATGCTGAATTAATTATCAACCCAGATAATATAGCTGATCCAAATGATAGCGCATTAGCATCTTGGTATTCTGAAAACGCCAGCACATTTGATGCGCCAGCAATCAGGAGCGTTACTGCGGCTGTTCTATCTCCAGATAATTTTATAAATGAAATCAATGTATCAGATGAAGATATTAATAAAACCTATGAAGAAAGAAAAGATGCTTTATCGGTCCCTGAACGGCGCAATTTTTATCAAGTCGTCTTTGCGGAAAGCGCCTTAGCTAATGCCGCTTATGACCGCATTAACACTGGTGAAGACTTTATTGCTGTTGCTAATGATTTGCTCGGTGATAGCGCCGACGATATTACGTTCACTAATATTGCCCGTGATGATTTGCCAGAGGATTTGGCCGATATCGTGTTTGCGGCAACGCAAGATCAACTGACCATGCCGGCAGAAACGCCATTTGGTATTTATCTGTTCATGGTGACCGATATATCACCTGCTGAAGTGCCGCAATTAGCGGATATAAAGACCGTGCTTGCCGATGAGATCAGAACCGAAACCGCGATTAATATGGTTTATGATCGGCTACAGCTCTTTGAGGCGGCACAAGAGGCCGGTGCCACATTAGAAGAAGCCGCGAGCCAAGCAGGTGCAGAGGTATTAGTGATCCCTGCCCTCACCAAAACCGGCCGTGATAGCGATGGGCAGTGGCAAGAAGGCATTTCATCTAGCACGGCATTTAGATCAACCGCATGGCAACAAGATATTGGCGTGCCTAGCATGTTGATCACGGATGAGAATAATACGTTCTTTGCTTTGCGTGTTGATAGCGAGACCGATACCAGGTCGCGTGATTTAGATGAGGTAAGAGAGGCCGCCATTGGCGCCTGGAAGCGTCAGCAAGCGATATCTCAAACGCGGCAAACCGCAGAAGCGATTATTGCCGCCTCACAATATGAGAAGGCAATTGCTGATCTTGGTGTTGAATTGGTGTTGTCAACGGAGTTTCTGCAAAACGGCAGTGGTCTTGATCATGAAGCCGCAAGCCTTATAGCCTCTGCTAGCTTTGCCATAAATACTGGTGATCGGACTATTGTTGAAACTGGCGCTGATAAGATCATTGTGCTGAAAATTGATGCTGTGATTGACGGCGACGAGGAAGCAATTGCTCTGCGGACAGAACAAATGCTGGCTGAGTTTACAAGTCATATAGCCGCTGATAGTGAGGCCGCTATTGCCTCTGGACTTCAGTCTATTCACAGCGTTAACGCCAATCCCAACGCCGCTATCAGATTGCTGATCGGATCGACAAATTAATGCATATTTTGCCAAATAAAAGTGATATCAAAGCCCAGCTTGCAGAGGGCAAAACGGTTTTGTTGCATACAGAGCTTGTTGCTGATCTGGAAACCCCTGTTTCGATCATGCTTAAATTAGGCATTGATGAGCCGTATCACTGTCTGCTTGAATCGGTTGAAGGCGGTGATGTTCGTGGACGATTTTCGGTGATTGCCCTTAATCCAGATTTAATCTGGACTGTCCGCGGTGAGGATATCACGATTGAAAATGGTGATGGCCAGATTATAGCCACCGAAACAGGCTCAGCCTTTGACTCACTGCGCCGCTTAATGGCTGATACTGCGGTTAATATCCCTAAAGATTTGCCGCCAATGTCAACCGGGTTATTTGGCTATTTTGGTTATGAGATGATCCAATATATGGAAAATATTACAGCCAGCAATCCTGATGAGCTTGGCACACCTGATGCTTGTCTGATGCGGCCATCGGTGGTGGTAATTATTGATCGACTAAAAGACAGTTTGCGTATCATCACCCCTGTCCGCCCTGATCATATAAATGAAAGCGCTAATGATGACGCCATTAATCAGGGGCATCAGCGCCTCCATGCAATTATTGAAAAGCTAAATAAATCATCATTTTCTCAGCAGAAGCCAAGCAATCATACGGCATTACCAGATGTTGCTGCCAATATGCCAAAATCCACCTATTTGGGCATGGTCAAAAAGGCCATTGAATACATTAAAGCTGGTGATATTTTTCAGGTCGTATTATCGCAGCGGTATTCTGTGCCTTTTTTCAAAAAGCCATTCACGCTTTACCGGTCGCTTAGACGATTAAATCCTTCGCCATTTTTGATCTATTTTAATATGGGTGGCTATTCTCTTGTTGGCTCAAGCCCTGAAATTCTGGTGCGTCTGCGTGATGGTAAAGTGACCATTAGACCAATCGCAGGCACAAGACCACGTGGCAAAACCCCCGAAGAAGATCAGCAATTAGCCATAGATTTATTGGATGATGCCAAAGAACGTGCCGAGCATTTAATGCTGCTTGATCTTGGCAGAAATGATGTTGGCCGCGTATCAAAACCCGGATCAGTGAAAGTGATCGATCATTTTCATATCGAACGGTATAGCCATGTCATGCATATCGCCTCAGAGGTTGAGGGACAGATTAGACCTGAACTAGATGCTATTGATGCATTAAAGGCTGGCTTTCCGGCTGGAACGCTGACTGGCGCCCCTAAAATACGTGCTATGGAAATTATCGATGAACTAGAGCCCACCCGCCGAGGGCCTTATGGCGGTGCGGCAGGATATATTTCTGGAAATGGTGATATGGATACATGTATTGTGTTAAGAACAGCACTGGTCAAAAACAACATGCTCTATATACAAGCTGGCGCGGGTGTCGTTTATGACAGTATTGATGAAAATGAATATCAGGAATGTGAAAATAAAGCGATGGCAGTGATCAGAGCTGCTGCCGAAGCAGTTGAAATGCCAGAGGACTGATTTTGGGTGTTGCAAATAGGTGTGTTTTAACTTGGTGTTTAAAGGCCGTGCTTTTAAGGGCGGTTTCGGCATGTATTGTGATTTTGTCGTCAACATCTGTATACGCGCAATTAGACGATCAGGCATATCCGACGACTATTCATCCAAGCATTAATAAAGGCCAGATTGGTGAACAACTCGCCATTTGCTCAGCCTATGCACTGATGATGGAAAATGTAACCATTATTGAGCTTAAAATCCGTGATATTTGGCGCCAGCGTCAGATTATGCTATCCGATCAGCTACGCCAGCATTTGATAAATCATTCTCAGCAAACGGTATTAGAAAGCGATATTAGCTATATTATCGACAGTAAATCAAAGTGGTTATCACATCATATCTTTTTCCCTGATCCCGAAGGCCTCGGCGTTGTCAATGCCTCCCAGCAACACACGGTTAAGCAATATGTAATGTCATTTTGCCCGCCGCTTTATGACAAAATTGATTTGCAGGTCGCCGAAGCTACGGGAGTCATAGAGCCAGGCTCACCATTGACCATCATGACAGATAATAAATGGGGCAATGGCTTGATTAACTCTAGAGGTGATGAGAAAGGTGAAAGCGCCGATGAGAGTGAAAGCCCCAAAAATGTGACTAATCAGACCGAAACTCCCCCGAAAGCCGCTCAAACATCACCAAAGGCAATGATTATTCAAATTGCTGCCTATATAAAACGTACCCACGCGGAACGAGGTATGACACATTTTGAGGATGTTTTGGCAGACATTACACCACCTGTTATTTTGCAAATTGAAGAGCCTATGGGCGATAATGGCGAAGTGTTTTATCGTATTTCCACAATCCCCATGTTACCTGATGAGGCTACATTGGCATGTAATAACATGAAGAAAAAGCAAATTGGTTGTATTATTCGTCTACTGGAATAAACTAATATGACTTATAACCTCAAGTCCGAGTCATGACATGATCATCCTTGAATGGTGGGTTATCGCCACCATAATCGCGGCATTAACGCAAACCTTACGAAGTGCTGTTCAGCGCCAAATGAAACCTGTTTTAGGTGATGATGGTGCCAGTTATATCCGTTTTCTCTATGCTCTGCCCTTTGCTTGGCTAGTTGTAATCACCTATCAACAGATGACCGATATAGAATTGCCAACGACAACGCTATGGTTTTGGATATGGGTTGTTTTAGCGAGTATGACGCAAATCATTTTCACCGTCTTGCTTATTCGGATTTTTTCGCGACGAAGCTTTGCCGCTGGCACTGCGTTTTCAAAAACAGAAGTTTTGCAGGCGGCGATATTAGAAACCATCATATTAGGAGTCATGGTATCGCTATTAACAGGCTTAGGTATTATTTTTGGTGTTGTTGCCGTGGTTATACTAGCCTTTGCCAAATCAGCCCTTACCCGCGCTGAGATTTTGAAATCATGCTTTTCCAAAACCTCTGCCATAGGGTTGGCTAGCGGCACTTTTCTAGGTCTTGCAACGGTTTGTTATAAGGCCGCGGCAGTATCGCTAATCAGTAATGATCTGTTTATGCGTGCGATTTATACAGGTGGCATAGCGACCACTATTCAAGTACTGGTAATGGGCGCATGGATGCTTATCTTTACCCGCCAGCAATTTGTCGCTTGTTTTATTAACTGGCGAGGATCAATAGGAGCTGGATTTTTTGGCGCAGTGGCAACTATCGGCTGGTTTACGGCCTTTATGCTTCAGACCGTGGCCTCTGTGCGGGCGGTTGGACAAGTCGAATTATTGATCACCCTTGCGATATCAATGCTCTGGTTCAAAGAAAAAACAAATCTTATTGAAATCATTGCCATTTTCTTATTAACTCTATCAATTGTAATGGTCTTGCTGGGTTCATGAAAGGTTTGATACTATCCCTTCGTGTTTGTCTGCTTGCTATTGCATGGCTCGCGGCAATTTTACAGATCATTTTTGGAGCTGAGGTGATGCTGTTTAGCAATCTTGCCACTATTGCGCTTGGCTTATTCTTTATTCTGGTGCTACCAACACTTAAATGGGACAGTTTGCTGATTATAGCAATGCTTACTATCATGGGGTGGGTTCTGGTAGATGGTCAAATAAGCCTTGATCTTTTGTTTGCAAGTGGTCGCTTTATTTTGATTTTTGTTGCCTTGATTGCAACCATGACCCTATCCAAGGCAACTGCTGCAACCATGCCTTCAGTGCGCCGAACACAAGATAACCTTGCTCGGCTCAGTCCTGAAAACTCATCCTCAGGATTACAGATTGCAGGTCATGTTTTTGGCGGCATTATCAACACCGGAACCTTTGCTATTCTATCGGCGGCCTTGCCTAAAAACAGTGATGAATATCGCCGCAAACTAGCCGCAGGTGCCGCATTACGCGGCATGGTAACATCGGCGGTCTGGTCACCCTTTTTTGTTGCTTTCGCGGTTGGTGAACGCTTTGTGGGAACTGCTAATGCGTGGCTGGCAATGGCTTTCGGGTTAGGCACAGCCTCTATCTTCACCTTGGTCTGTGCATACTGGTTTAGTGCCGATTTTAGCTTGCAAACGATAAGAGCATCCCTCGCCTGCCTGCGGCCAATTGCCTGGCGTGTGGTGATTGTTTTAGCCAGTGTATTAAGCTTTGCGATATGCTTTAACCTGACCGCATTATCGGCTGTTGTCATTGCCATGCCGTTATTAGTATTGATCCAATTTATGCGCTATCCGCAAAACATGTTTAGGATACTTAAAACATCGCGGGATGGGCTAGCGCAAACATCCGATGACTTAGTAATTATAAGCATGGCTATGGTCATCGGCTATATCGCCATTAATACTAACGGTCTTGAGCAGCTTGGGCTTGTTGGCCCGCATAGCATGTATCCGGGCTGGTTAGCCTTAATCACAACACCAGTTGTGATGATGCTGGCATCAGTAGTGGGTATTCATCCCGTCATTTCCAGCACAGTTTTGCTGGCTATTTTTAGTAATGGCGGGGCAGCCGTGCATCCGTCCTTATTAATGCAAAGCCATTTGATCGGTTGGGGAGCTGGGACAATGAGTTCAGTTGCCTCATTATCAGTCATCACATGCGCCAGACTGTACCAAGTCAGAAGCACCAAACTGGCGCTTAGTCATAACTTGGTAACGGCCTTTTTATTCGCATTATTCGGCGGGATTATTTTAACCCTGATCAATAATGTGATGTATTAACGCCAGCACGTTATGATCGCATCATTCTAGTTACTACCCACCGAGGAAGAGCCGGCCAACATCTGGATTTTCAAGCAAGTCATTACCAGGATCAGCTAGTGCTGTTTCACCAGACACTAAGACATAGCCAATATCAGCAAAGGCCAAACCTTTTTTGGCGTTCTGCTCAACCATGACAATTGTCTTTCCGTCAACCTTTTGCAGATCGTCTAGGATTTCAAACACCATATCAATAAAACGTGGCTCAAGACCAATGGATGGCTCATCAACCAAGAGAATATCAGGCTCCATAACCAAAGCGCGAGAAATCTCAAGCAAACGACGTTCACCACCAGACAAAACGCCAGCAGGTTTATTACGGCGATCAGCCAGACGGCTATACTTATCGAATACGCGCTCAGCTGCTAATTTAGCCTCAGCCGGTTTATTTTTCAAAAATCCGCCCATTAACAGATTTTCTTCAACCGTCATCTGCGGGAAAACAGACTTATCTTGCAGAATATAAGCAATTCCAGCCGATGCTAGTTTCTCAGATGGCTTTAAGGCCGTGACATTCTTGCCATCAACTGTGATTGAACCTGAAAAGATATTTGTAAAACCAAAAATTGAGTGAAGCACCGTCGATTTGCCTGCACCATTTGGGCCTATCAGGCAGAGCGCCTGACCCTTACAGATACGCAGCGAGAAATTATGTAGAATTTCCATTTTGCCATATCCCGCCCGCAAATCTTCAATAACAAGGAAGGGATCATTATTGGCAAGCTTATCAAGATGCGCTTTGGTAGGGCCAGATGCGGCAATACTAGCAGCTTCTTTCGCCACCTGATCGACTGACATGATAACGTCAACGCCGCCTAATCCGTAACCCGATATGTTATTCTTTTGTGCAGATTTAGACTTGCTAGCAGGAGCTTTTTTGACAACTTTCTTTGCAGTTGACGCTTTAGCAGGAGTTTTTTTCACTGCCGCTTTTGCAGGAGCTTTTTTTACCGCCGCTGGCGCTTTAGTCGCTGTTTTAGCTGGTGTTTTTTTAGCAGATGCTTTTTTCGCAGGCGCCTTAGTTCCTGTGGTTTTTGTAGCCATTAGTGCCCTCCAAGATAGGCGTCAATGACGCGTTGGTCTTCTTGTAAATCTTGTGGCTTGCCATCAGCAAGCATTCGTCCATTAGACAGACAATAAATATGCTCGGCCAAATTCATGATGACGCGCATATTATGTTCAATCACGCATAAAGTAATGCCGAGTTCTTCATTGGCGCGACGCAACCGGTCAATCAATCCATTAATCAAGGTTGGATTGATACCGGCCGTTGGCTCATCTAACAATAACGCCTTCGGCTCATTCATCAACGCCATGGCAAACTCAAGCAATTTTTGCTGACCAAACGATAAATCACCAGAAATAAGGTTACGTTTGGAATAGAGACCAACAAACTCAAGCAAATGCTCGGCTCTGTCTCTAATCTCACCCTTTCGGTTGGCGAAAATACCATCTTTAGCATCTTTACGATGCGACACCGAGATTTGCATATTATCTATGCAGTCCATCTTTGAGTATATACGTGTTTGTTGAAATGTTCGCAACATACCCAGCCGAGCAATAGGACCGACCAGCATTTTTGATATTTCTTGGCCGTCAAAACGAATTGAGCCGTTATCAATAGGATGATAGCCGACAATAGAGTTAAATAATGTCGTCTTGCCACATCCATTAGGACCAATAATACCTGTTATAGACCCTTTCTTAACCGCCATCGTGATATCTACATTCGCATGGACACCGCCATAAGATTTAGAGACATTATTCACTTCGATGATATTATCTGACATCACTTACGCCTCTTCTTTAGTATCACGCGTTGAAGTATCAACAACAATTCCAAAAAATTCAGGATATTTCCGCTGCAACCACCCCATGATCCCTTCTTGGAAATAAACAATATTAACAATAAGAATCAGACCAAGAGCCACCCATTGAAGGTTTAGCAGATATGTCCAAGTCGTTTCCTTCACAACATGGAAAAGGATAGCGCCAATGACTGGCCCCCATAGGGTTCCCTTGCCACCAAGCAATGCCATAGCAACCATGAAAATACCAAATGTCGGGATCGGGTAGGCAACTTCTTTATCGATAAAGCCAGCCATATTTCCAGCAACAGCACCAATACATCCCATAAAGACGGCGGCGATACACCAACCAATCATTTTATATTTGAGGGTAGGAATACCCATAGCTTCGGCTTTATCTTCGTCATCACGAATAGCGTTAATAGCTAATCCAAATTGCGTTGAATATATCCACCGCAATAAGAAATGCGCAACAATAGTCGTGCCAAAACAAATCACATAGAAAAACGTCGATCGTAACTCAATATCGCCGGGGAATAGCGGCATTGATATGCCAGATGCCCCTCCAACATAATCAATAGTGATGGTTAATTCGGCGGTCGCAATTGCTAATCCTAATGAGCCAATGGCAAAATACGGCCCCCGCAACCCAAACATGAATGTTGAAAATACCAAACAGAATAGCAATGAGACAAATCCTGCAGCTATGATACCCCAAAATAACCCCATATAATATTCATATTCAGTATATTCAGGCTTAATTGATCCCATCGCTGAGGTATATTCACCTACCCCACCTTCATAAAAGAAGGATATCTGGACAATCGCCGACACATACATGCCAATACCAAAAAAGGTAATATTACCAAGTGAGTTGTAGCCCATCTGGCCACCAAGGAGATCCCATGTTGAGGCCATGAGAACCATCATCCATAAATACGCAATCTGAAGCGTATATTGTGGAAATAGGATCGGTCCAAAAATCCCCAATGCTCCTAGTAGGATATAAGGGATAACTTTTTTCTGTGCTGAACTCATTTCACAACCTGTCTATTTCTTTTCATTGAAATCTGGCGAATAATCAGAACCAGCAGAAGTATACCAACAGGTGCCGCCACCTCATACGCTGTGCCAACGATAACGCCAACATATTTTTCAAATAAACCGATACCAAAACCAGCACTAATAACACCAGGTAAATTGCCCAATCCGGCGGCTGTCACAATGGCAAAAGATCGCACCGAATAGGTAATGCCGTAAAATGGCTGAATAACCCAGATGATGGAGACCAAAACACCAGCAGCGCCACATAATGCCGCATTGAAGGCAAAGGTAAAGGCATATACGCGGTCGGTATTAATGCCCAAAACACGCGCCGCGCGCGGGTCTTGTGAGGTTGCCCGAATAGCCTGACCAAGACGCGACTTTTTCATAAAGATAACTACGCCAGTCGCAATAATTGCCGCAAAAATCAGTGAAATTATTTTTGATGATGGGATTGTTACCATGCCGCCAAAGGCATCATAAATAGGCAATTCCATGTCAACTGTCTGAACTTCAGGACCATAAATAATATTCATAACCTGTTGTACCAATAAGGATAAGCCAAATGTCGCCAGCAATGAAACAAACATATCTTGATCAATAATTCGCCTGATCATGGTGATGTAAATCACCCAGCCAAATACAAACATCGTCATCATGACGACAATCATGATCAATGGCAAAGGAACATGCATAGCATGTAAAGAGAATGCCAAATATCCACCCATGATGACAAAATCACCCTGCGCTAGATTTTTGATATTCATCACACCCCAGACTAATGCCAATCCATATGCGCTTAAAGCAAAGACGGCACCTACAAAGATACCTTCTAATATAATTTGAACATTAATAATCGGTGCCCAATAAAAGAGCAGTTCAAGGTTACTTAACATCGGAAATCCCTAGAATAAGAAGGAGAGAAAACTCTCCTTCTTGATAATGTAAACGGATTAGTAATTAACGTTCCGTGGGTATGTCAATTGATCAGCATTTTCCACTAGATTGTAAGAACCGCTGGCATCAATCTGACGCATGAACATTGGCTTAGCAATGTTATTACCGGCATCTGAAAACTTGATATCGCCATAGAATGTTTCTAGCTCAGTGGCAGCAATCGCATCTCTAACCGCATCTTTATCAAAGCTGTTGGCAGCTTCAAAGGCTTCTTTCCAGACATAAACTGCTGCTGATGCCTGTGCCGACTGATAAGGAACAGATGTATAGGACGGATATGCCGCCTTAAATCCTTCATTCCATTCTGCTGCACTTCCAAAAATTGGATCAGCCTTGGAAATTGACTCAACCCACTGTGTTGGGCAAAGAAATCCATTTGATGCTTTAGGAAACTTTTCCTGAACCTTAGCAGCTTCGCAATGCGTCAAGGCAATCATATTAACATTCACCTTCATCTCATCAATTTGACGAGCGGCAGTTGCAGCACCTTTGGAGTGACCGGAAATAACCAGGATGTCAGGACGCAGTGCCTTCACCTTGGTCAAGGTAGTGGACATATCTGACAGATCAGCAGGAAGCTGATCATCAATGACGACCTGCATACCATATTCTTCGATCTTATCGACAACACCAGCGCGAACATCCATTGAGAACGGATCGCCCTCAAATGCCATAGCTACACGAACCTTACTTGGATCATCGGATTTGGCTGCCGCCATATCAATGGCAGAGGCCAGATACTGCTCAGATGTTGATAGAACAGCAAACAGATACTTATAGCCTTGGGTGAACAGTGAACGTGAAGCGCCTTCGGCTTCAACCATTGGCACGCCAAACTTTTCAGAAACTGGCGCAATCGCCTTTGTCATGCCTGATGAATATGGGCCAAGCATATATTCAACACCATCTTGCTGGATCAATCTTTCAGCAAGCTGGGCACCACGAGCAGGTGTTGATTCGTCATCATAGTATTTAACAGCAAGTTTATAGGACTTACCACCTACAGAAACACCGCCATTATCATTGATCATTTTAACAGCATAATCGTATCCGCGCTGCGTATGTAGACCATTTGTTGCATATTTACCTGTCAATGAAATTGATGACCCAAGAATGATAGTATCACCTTCAACCTTGGCAATAGCATTACCACCCATAACAAGGGTAGTTGAAACAGCTGCGACAGCAGTAAATGCTTTTAGTGAAAATCGTTTCATAAGAAACCTCCTAAACATTTTATAATACATCAATTATGTAATGAACATTTGAAAAGTCCATAGAAAAGAGACGTTTTATTTAAGTTATATTATAATTAATTTTACAAGGATTAAACATTATCTCAAATAAAGCCTAAAATCCAGCGGCAAATCCATCTTTTCTTGGATCAGAGCCTGCAATCAATACCCCTGAGTCCAAGTTGCGACATATAGCCTGACCACCACCAATTGGACTATCAGCAATCTGTATTTTATGCCCGCGTGCCGATAATTCATCAGCAATGGCAGTATCGATTCTTGTTTCTAACTGCAATGCCCCATCAATGGCAAAACTGCGCGGAGCATCAAGAGCCTGTTGTGGAGACATTCCAAAATCCAAGTAATTGATCAAGAAACCCATCTGACCAACAGCCTGATACTGCCCGCCCATCACACCAAAAACACCAGCAAGTTTATCGCCCTCCGTCATCATAGCAGGAATGATTGTATGAAATGGACGTTTATTCGGGGCAATGACATTAGGATGATCAGGGTCAAGGCGAAAGCCACGACCGCGTGATTGTAAAATGATACCATACTCAGGCGATGCAATGCCTGACCCAAAGCCGTCAAAAATAGAATAAATGAATGACACCGCCATGCCATCCTTATCAATCACCGACAAATAGACAGTATCAGAATGCGTGGGAAAATCACTGACCTGAAAGGCTGAGGCTTTGGCCATATCAATCTGTGCCGCCGCTTTATCAATAACCGCATCTGACAAAAGCCAATCAACAGATACACGGGCATATTCCGGATCGGCAAGAAAATGGTCGCGCAGACCATAGGCCTGCTTACTAATTTCAGCCAGCACGTGAATAAAATCAGCATCACTCATGGCGTTAAAATCATAGCGTTCACATAACCGCGCCATGATTAAGGTTGTAATACCTTGGCCGTTTGGCGGACATTCCCAAATGGTTTTGCCGCGATAAGTGGTATAGATAGGCTGAACTTCTTGCGCTTGTATAGCCGCAAAATCAGCGGCTTGGTGATAGCCGCCAAGGCTTTTTAATTTTGATAAAATATCTTCTGCGACAGGGCCTTGATAAAACCCTTCTCTGCCATATTCAGCGATAAGATCAAATGCTTCTGCTAATGCTGGCAAAGCAAAAATCTGGCCAGCCCTATAAGGTTTACCATCATCTAGATAAAACCGCTGGGCGTCTGGATCATTGAGATTTTCCATATCTTCAGCCCAGTCAACCGCCACCCTCTGATGAACAGGAATACCAGCACGAGCATAATGCGAAGCTGGCTCAATAAGATTACGCCAAGATGACCGTCCCCATTTCTGGTGCATCAAATACCAAGCATCAATGGCACCTGGTATTGTCACTGCATGACAATGATCACGCGGAATCTCTCCATCAGGATAGTCTTTCCGCAATTGGTCAACATCTATGCCAGCAGGCGCACGACCCGAGCCATTAATGGCATGGATACGGCTATCACCATGCGGCGCGACAAGAGCAAAACAGTCACCGCCAATTGACGTCATATGAGGTTCAGCCAGCGACAATATCGCCGCCGCAGCAATCGCAGCATCGACCGCATTACCGCCATTATTAAGACATTTTAGCCCAATGCTTGTCGCCAAAGGATGCGACGTTGTAATCATCGCCTGATTAGACATGACGTCAGAACGTCCGGGGGAAAAGAAATCTCTCATGGATTAGCCTTACCAATGTAAGAGTTATATGATCGGTTAAGATAGAACCTAGTCACGGATTCAACTTAGATGCTGTTCAGATATTGAAAAGATTAATTACACCATGACCGCAACGCTTTCAATGAAAGCTTTGCTAATCTTCAAAACATAGATGTGTGATCATGTTAATGACAATAATGTTTTTGAATGGTGCGGCTGGAGGGACTTGAACCCCCACGGCTCTCGCCACCAGAACCTAAATCTGGCGTGTCTACCAATTTCACCACAGCCGCAGCAGATACCCTTTTATACAAAGCTGAATGTGGACGCAAGACCAATGATCACTAATATGAGGATTGTTGTAACTAGACTGATGCAGCCGCTATCATTTCTGCGGTAATAATGGGAACACCATCAGCATCAAGTGATACAGGCTGAACTTTAACCGCCGCCGATACTGGCAGATCAGAAAATAAATGCGGGAACATCTGACCATTTCGCGATTCTTCATATCTGATATCAAGCCCTGCCCGATCAACAGCAACAAGCACCAAGCTGGTGATATTCCTAAAATGAAGCTGTGCCGTTTCTATCACCTGATCAGACGTCGATAAATGAATAAAGCCATCTCTTAAATCAAGGGCTGAGCCAGTATATACGCCTTTATTGACAGCCTCTTGCCATTCCGAATCCAGGCAAATCTTAAACACCACTTTCGTTGCATCATTACTTTTCATTACATGTTCACAGCTCATAAAAATATCTTTCTAAATATGAATAACAACTCTACCATTGGCAAATGATTTGAAGCCTCTGCCTACCCCATTTATTGTAAGTGGGATAAGCCAATTCTATTTAGCCATTACAAACAGGTGCAATCATGTCAAACACTATCATAGGATTTATTGGATTAGGACAAATGGGTGCCCCAATGGCCAATAATCTCAGCGTTGCTAGCTATCAAGTTATTGGTTATGACATTAATTTAGCATCGGATATTGATATTGATATCACTGTCGCTGATAGCATCAGCGCGCTAGCGCAACAAGCGGATATTATCATCACCATGCTACCAGATGGCGCCGCCAGTAATGCTGTTGCCGAACAAACCTTACCTCACATGCGCCAAGACACTTTGCTTATTGATTGTTCAACGATTGATGTTGCAACCGCTCTATTGGTTGGTGCCAAGGCCATAAATGCAGGCATTGGCTTTCTTGATGCGCCTGTGTCTGGCGGCATTGCCGGCGCCTCTGATGGCAGCCTTACCTTTATGGTTGGCGGCAATGCGGCAGATATGGCTAAAGCCATGCCGTTATTTGATATTATGGGGAACAAAGCCGTCCATTGCGGCGATATTGGCGCCGGTCAGATTGCCAAGATTTGTAACAACATGATCTTAGGGGCGACCATGATCGTGACTTGTGAAGCCTTTGATCTGGCTGATCGTCTGGGGCTAGACAGACAAAAAATGTTTGATGTTGTCAGCACGTCATCGGGGTATAGCTGGTCGATGAATGCCTATTGCCCGGCGCCTGGGATTGGCCCCAACAGCCCTGCTGATAATGATTATAAACCTGGTTTTTCCTCTGATCTTATGCTGAAAGATTTAGGGCTGGCTTTAAAAGCGGCTGAGCAAGCAGGTGCCCAACCCAGGATCGGCGCTCATGCCAAACAAATCTATGATGAGTTTGTTAAAACGACTGGCAAAGGCAAAGATTTTTCCGCTATTTTACCATGGTTACATGAAGCTTACATAAGGGTTAAAAAATGATTCAGTAACGGATAAGTGATGACTTAGCGAGACTAAAAATAGTAGAAGAATTATTGATTTTCCATTTGTTAAAATCTAAAACGATAAGCAATCACAAATGCATGAATTGCATAACAATCTTTAAGGAGACACCAATGTTAACCCTCAATAATGCCAATACGATTTCCGCGGCAGCTTTGGCTGAAGCCAGAAAAATGAACCTAAAGCCAATTAGTGTTGTTGTTTTAGATCACCGCGCTGCCACCATTTCCATCCAATCCGAGGACGGGGTTTGCATTATGCGATCAGATATTGCCAAAGCCAAGGCCAATGCGGCTATTCAATTAGGAATGGGCACTAGAGGATTAATGAATCGCGCCGAGCAACAGGCCTATTTCGTCGATGCTGTTAACGGCCTCGGCAATGGCAATATTATTCCTGTTCCGGGCGGTGTTCTAGTCAAAGATAAAAATGGCAATATAATTGGTGCGGTTGGCATTTCAGGTGATACATCAGACAATGATGAAAGCGCAGCCATTGCTGGCATTAGCGCCGCTGAATTAACGGCAGATGCGGGATAATCATTCATAAGGCGCTCTATATGCGATCAAAATCTCACAAAATAGCTGTCTGGCTCGGCTGGCTTGGGGCAATACCTTTTGTCGCCTCAGCTTGGATGAGCTTCGCCAATGATCCAGCAATAATCTTATTGAGTGCTGAACTGGCTAGTCGCTATGGGTTGGCAATAGTCATTTTTCTAGGGTCTATTCATTGGGGGCTAGCTATGGCTGATCAGAGTTATAGCTCATCTCTGCGCTATTTATGGTCAGTCATGCCTGCCCTGATAGCCACGATAGTATTTTTTTTAGAGCCTTCTTCAAGTCTCACCATTGTGATCGGTTTACTCATCATATGTTGGGGTGTTGATATGATGTTTCATCTCAATACGGCTATGCCGGCATGGTATAGTCGTCTCCGTCATGGATTGACCCTAACGGCTGTCATTTCACTCACTATTGTGGCTGTAAGAGTGCCTATTTAGGGCTGGAGTTTTAGATGTTGGGCGAGGCACCGATCTAGCCATAAGAGTATTGCCAATGATAACTAAGATCAGCCCAAAGATAGAAAATATTGTCCATTCATAGGCTTCTGCTCTTTGCGAGATCAATAATGCTAAGACAGGAAAGATGACGGTAATATAACTGGCACGACCGGGCCCAATGCGGCCAACTAGCGTTAAATAGCAGGTAAAGGCGATAACCGACGAGATTACAGATAGCCACGCCAAACCACCAAGATATTTCCATGTTGGTTCAATGATAAAGCGATGACCACGCATAAGGCTGATAATAGCAAGAAACGCAGAACCGTATAGCATGCCCCAGCTATTTGCACTGATCACCGAAATATTTTTGGATTGTAGCCGACCTGATATTATATTCCCCAAGCTAAAGATTAAGGTGCCGCCAAGACAGAATGCAAGGCTGATGATCGGAGCATGGCCATTTTCAAGCTCAGGTAAAAAGATAAGAGCAACACCAAAAATACCAAAGATAACTGCAATCATTAGCTGTAATTGCGGCATCTCCCGATCAATAGTAGATTTGATAATCAGCACCATTAATGAGGCCGTGGAAAAAACCACTGCTAGCAAGCCAGACGATAAGTTAAAAGCACCATAATAAAATAAGGTAAAGTTAGCGCAAAATAAAAACAGACTTAAAAGTGCAACCCGCAAATGGGTAGCCAGAGGCAACCGAAGGGTGCCACCACTCATCGCTGTAAACGTCATCATCAATATCCCAGCAATGAGAAATCGCCAAAATAACGATACTTCAGGTGCAACAACCCCTAATTGCCACCTCAGCGGTAGCCAGCTTGTTGACCACGCAAACGCCGTCATGCCATACAAAAAATAGTCAAAAGGCTTCATTGGCGTATCATTAAATTTCTAAGAAAGATTTAAGTGATGTTATAATAGGCTTGACGTCATTGAATGGTCGGAGTGGCGGGATTTGAACCCACGACCCCCACACCCCCAGTATGGTGCGCTACCAGGCTGCGCTACACTCCGTTACACATTCAAACTTTAAGGTAATGATAAATAACAATTTTTATTGTCCCAAGAACTAGTAAACTTGCTTATTTTGGGGGCAAATAAAACAAGAAAAAACCATTCATATAAGAGAGAATTTTTTAGCCCAATGAATAGCCAATGTCAAACGGGTTCGAAAGATTACGTTACCTGAAAACAGGTAATCCACTATCTTTCCCCCACCCGTTATTCCAAATATTATGCCAATTGGCCTATTCATTCAAACTCCATAAATATCAATATAAACGGTTAAGGCAAAAATGATGGCCATTTCAGTGTTTTATTGATACGCAAAGCCGTAAACTGAACCACCAAAACTGGCATCCTAATACAGCGTGATAGGATATGTGAAGGAATAGAAGGTTAACTAAGCTGTTTTAGTCGTGACTTAGCTGTTTTTAAGATCGTAATAGCCTTGGATATATTTTGTGAGAGATGTTGATCCGCTGATGGCATCACATCATCCCTATTCTGCGCCGCTTCTGGCATTGGTTCTGCCTCAGTTCCATTAGCAACTGATAAAACCGCCACAGCCTCACCTGCTTTAGGCTTAGTATAGCTTTTCAGGACTTGTTGAGCACCTTTGATGGTATAGCCCTCATCATATAGCAGCTCTTGTATGCGTTTTAGCAGAATAATATCTTCGGGGCGGTAATAACGTCTGCCGCCATTGCGCTTAATCGGCTTAAGCTGATTAAATCGCGTTTCCCAGAACCGCAACACATGTGTCGGGACGTTCAGCATAGATGAAACTTCTGTAATATTACGAAAAGCTTCAGGGGTTTTATTAACCATGTGATGCTCCCCTGTTCACCATACTGATGAATTAATCTGAGTTATTAACTTTATCACGCAAGATATGTGATGGTCGGAAAGACAGCACCCGACGCGGCGTAATCGGAACTTCCTGGCCAGTTTTTGGATTACGACCCATCCGTTGATTCTTGTTTCTGACAGTAAAGCTACCGAATGAGGTGATCTTGACGTTAGTACCAGATTCTAGTTTATCAGAAATCTCATCGAGGATAGTACCAACAATGTCAGCAGACTCATTACGAGAAAGACCGATTTTTTGGTAAATGGCTTCGGCAAGGTCAGCGCGTATAAGAGAACGTTTCATAGTTAAAAAATAGTAAACAAATTCAGACTAGTCAAATGCAAATATCATTTTTATTTATGGTTTGCCAATCCGAGCGATGGCAGCCCCCCAAGTTAGGCCGCCGCCAATACCCTCAAAGGCGACAATATCACCATTAGAAATCATATCTTTTCGCATAGCTTCATCAAAAGCTAAAGGGATCGACGCGGCGGAGGTATTGGCATGACGATCAACCGTCCGCACCACACGCTCATCTGGCATATTAAGTTTTTTCTGTAACATATTGATTATTCTTAAATTTGCTTGATGCGGGACAAGCCAATCAATTTCTGAAACGGATTTTCCTGATGCTTCTATTGCGGCATCTAAGCAATGTGCTAATTTTTCGACCGCATGTTTGAACACATCCTGCCCGCTCATCCTGACGGTACCGACATGACCACGCGCTGGCCCGCCATCAACATAAAGAATATCGCGGAAACGGCCATCCGTGAAAATGACAGATGAGAGAATCCCCCAATCAGGGGCATTATCATCTGCCTCAAGCACAACCGCACCAGCACCATCACCAAACAAAACCGCCGTGCCTCGGTCTGACCAATCAAGAATTCGGCTAAATGCCTCCGCTCCAATGATTAGCATTTTTCGGGCTTTACCTGCTTTAATCATCGCATCTGCTGTATCCAGAGCATAAACAAACCCCGCGCAAACCGCCTGAATATCAAAAGCGAAGGCATTAAATGCCCCTAGTTTTTTCTGAACAGTTGAGGCGGTTGACGGAAAAGTGTCGTCTGGCGTCGTTGTCGCAACAATGATCCCATCAATAGCATCAACTGATAGCCCTGCCATATCGAGCGCATTGCGAGCCGCATGAACCGCCATGTCAGATGTTAATTCATCATCCCCGATAATATGACGCTGTCTGATCCCTGAACGCTGGCGTATCCACTCATCACTCGTATCCATCATCGTGCTAAGATCATCATTGGTGAGTATTTTTTCAGGTAAATATGATCCTGATGCCGTCACCAGCACTGCTGGGAATTGAGATATTTCGGGGCTTCTATTGGTCATATCATGTAAACTTTCTATGATGTCTTATTTTTTTGCTCTTGCGCCATATCAATAGCTTTCAATGAACGTGCTATGCCTTTTTTCACATCATCCATAAAATGATTCCGATGCATATCACTAGCAACCTTGATAGCATTAGCAAAGCCTTTAGGATTTGCACTGCCATGAGATTTTACAACAATACCATTTAATCCCAATAGCACCGCGCCATTATAGTTTTGCGGGTTCATCTTATTACGCAAGTTTTTAAACGACTGGCTAGCAAACATATAGCCAAGTTTAGCAAATAATGTTGCCTTAAAAGACTGTCTGATCAGAGTTCCGATTAGTCGTGATGTGCCTTCAGCGGTTTTCAGCGCGATATTACCGCTAAAGCCATCACTAACAACAATATCAACAACACCCATAGGAAAATCACTGCCTTCAACAAACCCGTAATAATTCATATTAATCTCAGGATTAGATAAAATGGCGGCGGCATCTCGGATAGAGGCGCTGCCCTTTTGCTCCTCTTCCCCAATATTCAACAGACCAATGCTAGGTTTATATGATGCTGACGGATCAGCATCTGCGGTCACCCGAAAAAATGTATCACCCATAACCGCAAACTGCACCAGATTGGTGGCAGAACATTCAATATTTGCGCCTAGATCAAGCATACAGCAACGCCCATGCATAGTCGGGAAAAATGCAGCGAGCGCTGGCCTATCTATGCCTTCGATAGTCCGCAACACCATTAATGCCATAATCATTAAGGCACCAGAGTTGCCCGCTGAAACAACGGCATCTGCCTCCCCATCTTTGACCATATCAATGGCTAGCCGCATAGATGAGTTTTTGCCCGAACGTAGGGCCTGTGATGGAATATCATCTGAAGCCACCATATCTGTAGTATGATGAATACGAACATCCCTCAGCGGCGAGTTGGGCTTGATAAAGGGGCGTATTTTGCCCTCATCACCAACCAGAATAGGCGTGATAGATGGATCAAGGCTAATTGCCCTTTCGGTGCCAGTAATAATGGCCTGTGGCGCGTCATCACCGCCCATAGCGTCAATCGCTAACGTAATTTTATGTGGAAAATTCAATATAAACCCCAATAATATTACTATTATTTATCGTGTTTTCTTTAATTCAGCAAGTTTTCCAAAAGGCCCTGATCTGTCAAAACTGTCATCTTTGACCTCAACTGGCGCCAGATCATTGGCACGCGGCCATTCCGGTGCCTCTAGTGCCAATAATTGTGCAATGGTCTCACCAACAGGCACCATGCGGTTGAACATCGGTTCTGTCTGCACACTCATTGGATCAATCAGCTCTTCTTCTTTTGGCGTATCCATAATGGCAAATCGCTCATTAATGCGGATATCCAATTGCTGCCGAACCGGGGCTTCGGTAACGACACAGGCTTGGGTGATATCAGCAATGGCCTTGCCTTTCATATAGCATGCTTGACCGGCAAGACGTGATAAAGTGACCTCACCCTTAATATGATAAATGTGGAGCCAGCCAAACCTCTCCGCCAAGGTTTGACATATCTTTTGATCCGCATCAAAGCTAAGCGTCAGCGGTTTATTCTCATCAATTTTATCGAATGCAATCATAAGATCAATCATTAGCTTACTTATCCAGATCAAGCGCAAGATCAATTTGCCCAAGCAAGAGCGATTGATCCGATTGATTTTTTAGCCGTATTGCCGCCTTTAAGACAGCCTTAGATAGATGGCTTTCGATACCGCCCATTTCCCGATCACGGTAAAGATTACGAATCAAAGCTGCCGCCAAAGCTTCACCATCATTATCATCAAGAGCCTTGCTATATGCTTGCAGGCGGCCAACAAATGCGGTCGCCATTACTTTAACCTTCTTGCCAACTTTATTCTCACTAACGCCAATTTCATGAAGGCTCAAATCCATATCAGCAAACATGGTATCGGTTAGCTCTTGCGCTCTGAGTTTACCTTCACCATCAATTTTAGTAAGCCTGTGGACAACGAGCGCGGTGAATAGACAGACAGTATCAAAGCGGCCATCAAAACTATCTTCAATCTGATATTTAATATAAATATCAGGATTACGAGTCGCCTCAGCAATTTGCCTGTAAAGCGATTCTGCCTCAACACTAGCAGGTCTTGACCAATCAAGTACTTTTTGTCTTAACCATTGCAACATCTATTCGCGCCTTTCGTGTAAATACGCCTTTGCCATAGAAGGGCGCTGAGGGATCAAACAAGATGCAAGGTGGTAGCCAACACTTGCAATAGAGTTATAATTGGACTATTTGTTAGTGAATTATTATCATGAAGATGTAAATGAAAAAACCGATTTATTTAACTTTAGCGATTTGCATGATGACCATGTTATCGGCTTGCGAAAGCCGGGTCACCCAACATGGTAATAGCCTTGATCCGACGACGCTGGATAAGCTAAACATAGGTTCAACTAAACAAATTGAGGTTGAGGCGATGTTCGGCAGACCCTCAACCCGTGGGGCATTTGATTCTGGCCGAATTTATTATATCTCACAACAGATGGAAAAGGTGCCAGGTCGCAAGACAGCGTTACTAGAGCGAACTATTGTTATCTTTAAATTTGATGATAAAAGCACCTTGGAATCTATTGAATTTAAAGATGAAAATTTAGGTAGAACCGTATTTTATATTGATAGCGTTACACCTACTCCTGGCCAAAATTTTGGCTTTTTTGAACAGATTTTGGGTAATCTGAGAACACCACCCACCTCTCAATAAGTTTATATCATTTCAATATATTGATGAAGAAAACCCCCTTGGGACATGCCGCAAGGGGGTTTAATATATTCATGTTTTACACTTTGTAGATTAGCTAGCCAATCCCGCAAGCATCAAAAGAGCCACGATGTTAATGATCTTAATCATTGGGTTAACCGCTGGCCCTGACGTATCTTTGTAAGGATCACCAACAGTATCACCTGTGACAGCCGCCTTATGCGCTTCAGACCCTTTACCGCCATGATGCCCGTCTTCGATGTATTTCTTGGCATTATCCCAAGCACCACCACCGGCAGTCATGGAAATAGCAACATAAAGACCTGTTACGATTGTTCCAAGCAACATCGCACCAACCGCAGTAAACGCCGCTTCTTGGCCAACGGTGGCATTGATGATCGCATAGACAACAATAGGTGCCAAAACAGGCAGCAATGAAGGAATAATCATTTCACGGATAGCGGCACGGGTAAGCAAATCAACAGCAGTGCTGTAATCTGGCTTTGCCTTGCCTTCCATAATGCCTTTGATCTCACGAAACTGACGCCGAACTTCTTCAACAACTGCACCACCCGCACGGCCAACAGCCTGCATCCCCATAGAAGCAAAGAGATATGGCAACATACCGCCAATCAACAAGCCAACAACAACATAAGGATCAGTTAGGCTAAACTCCACCTCAAGTAGTGGGAAATACCGCTCAAGATCAGCAATATAAGCTGCAAACAGCACGAGAGCCGCCAGCGCCGCTGAACCAATGGCATAACCTTTTGTAACCGCTTTTGTTGTGTTACCAACCGCATCAAGAGCATCGGTGACTTCGCGAACAGAATCATCCAGTTCAGCCATTTCCGCAATGCCGCCAGCGTTATCAGTAACCGGGCCATATGCGTCAAGGGCAACAACCATTCCGGCAAGCGCCAGCATTGTCGTTGCGGCAATTCCTATACCGTAAATATCAGCATAGACAAAAGATACAATGATACCTGCTGAAATAATAATAGCAGGAATTGCTGTAGCTTCCATAGACATGGCAAGACCAGCAATGACGTTTGTGCCGTGACCTGTTTCTGAGGCTTTTGCAACAACTCTAACCGGACGGAAAGATGTGGATGTATAATATTCTGTGATCCATACCATCAATCCCGTAACAACCAAGCCAACCATGGCGCAGATGAAATAATTCATACCGGTTTCACTGCCGCCAAAAACATGATCGATTAAGAAATAAATAGCAATCGCAGACAGAACAGCCGTCGCAATAAAGCCCTTATAAAGCGCACCCATAATATTGTTTGAGGCACCAAGACGAACAAAGAATGTTCCGATAATAGAGGCAATAATACAGACAGCACCGATACCAAGGGGCAACAACATGGCGTTCATATCGCCCTGCAACTGAATAGTGGCAAGCAACATTGTTGCCACAATCGTTACCGCATAGGTTTCAAAAAGGTCAGCCGCCATCCCCGCGCAGTCACCAACATTGTCACCAACGTTATCAGCGATAACCGCAGGGTTTCTAGGATCATCTTCGGGAATTCCTGCTTCTACCTTACCCACCAAGTCAGCACCAACATCTGCGCCTTTGGTAAAGATACCGCCACCAAGACGAGCAAAGATAGAAATCAGCGATGCACCAAATGACAGCGCCACAAGAGCTTCCATCTTTTTGTGAATATCAAGACCTTGCTGTTCAAGATACATGTAGTAACCAGCAACACCCAGCAAGCCAAGGCTAACGACCAGCATACCGGTAATAGCACCTGATTTGAACGAAATGGAAAGCGCTTCACCTAGTGAGCGTCTCGCCGCCTCAGTTGTCCGCACATTGGCACGAACAGATACATTCATGCCAATATATCCAGCGATACCTGACAGCACAGCACCAATGACAAAGCCAACAGCAACATAAGTGCCCAGTGTGAAAACTAGAATAATGGCAACGACAATCCCAACCAGACCAATGGTCGTATACTGACGATTGAGGTACGCACGAGCACCCTCCTGAATGGCACCGGCAATCTCTTGCATGCGTTCATTGCCCGCACTTGCAGCAAGAATGCTTTGAGAGGCCCAGACACCATATACGAGGCCTAGCATTCCGCATGCAATGGCCATGTAGACGAAGAATTCATATGACATAATGGATTAGCCCTATTTTTAATGGGGAGGAAAAGAAATCAGATGAACCCCCAATTGCATCAACTGATTGAAAATCGTATTGACCCTTTTAAACCGTTATTCATCTGAACCAATTAAAGAATAGACCAGATAAACAACAAAAGATGTTAAAATTTGCTGTTTTATAATAAAAGCCGCCACTCTGTGCAATGAAAAACCGCAGAAAACAGGTTTCTTCTTTATCATTTATGACGATGCCATCAATTCTGCCTGTCTGAGCTGATGTGCCAGCTTGTCCAGAATGGCTGTAATGAAGCTAGTATCAATCTCCCAACAATCCGCAATTGCGGAATATTCTGATATAATTGTGCGGGCAGGAATATCTGGCGAATGCGTAAACTCAACAATAGCGGCGCGCAGAATATCGCGCTCAATCTGGTTTAAGCGGTCAATAGTCCAGCCCTCACCCAGCAAGGGGATTATCATTGCATCCATGCTATCGCGAGCATCCTCAACACCAAACACCAATTTGGTATAATGGTTGTCATTAAGATGACTTATTTTGAAATCATCACATAATCTGGTCATGTAATGCGTTTGAAAGCTGGCGACGGTATTCGGTAAATCCTGATCACCTGCCCAGAATTGATATAGCGTCTGAATAGCGGCAATACGGGCAGCCGCGCGCCGCCGAATAGATGCAGGCCGCAGAGGTTCTTCATCACTAAGGGCAAAGTCCGGATCAGACATGATTGTTTTTTCCTTGTTCAAAAGAACGGTAGCCGTCGATTGTCAGCCCATATCCATCTATTCCAACAATACTCCGCTGAACATTTGAGAGTAATATCATATTTTTTACGCCCAAGTCATTGAGGATTTGCGCCCCGACACCATAATTTCGAATTTCATTACGGCCAGTCTCATCGCCTGCGGCCTTACGCTGGACGAGATCTGATATTGTTGTCGGGCTAGGCTCGCGCAGCATGACAATCAGTCCACGCCCCTCATCTGCGATCATTTGCATGGCAAGCTGTACTTCATTGCCTGTCCGACCGGATAATTGCTCACCCAAAACATCTGTCATGATATTGATAGCATGCATACGCACCAAAACTGGCGCAGGTGAGGATAAATCACCTTTGATAAGGGCAATATGTTCCGCATAACTAGCGGTATTGACATAAACCATCATCCGCCATTTACCGCCAATAGATGAATTGAAAATAATCTCACCACTCCGCTTAATGATGCTTTGGCGGCGTCTTTTCCAGGCGATCAGGTCAGCAATAGTGCCTATGCTGATCTGATGTGTTTTGGCAAATGCTTCGAGGAAATCACGATCAGCTAATGAGCCTTCTTCGTTCATGATCTGGCAAATAACCCCAGCCGGCCAACTGCCAGCCGCTTTAGCCAGATCAACAACCGCTTCAGTTCTGCCTGCTCTCACCAATGTTCCGCCCTCAACAGCTATTAACGGGAATAAATGCCCCGGTGAGACAATATCAGATGCTCCATAATCTGGATCAGCAGCAACTTTGATACTTTGCGCTCGATCTTTAGCCGAAACCCCTGACGTTATTCCTGCTCTCGCTTCGATTGAAATAGTTACCGCCGATCGGCGAGGCGAATCAAATAAGCGTTCACTATAATTGAGACCAAGGGTCGTGGCTCTTTCCTTATCCATCGCCAAACAGATCAGCCCACGGGCATGTTTTAGCATGGCGTTAATCGCACTATCATTACAATGCTCTGCTAAAATACACAGATCACCCGTTGTCTCACCCTCACGATCATCCATGAGAATAAACATCTTCCCAGCCTTTGCATTCTCCAGCAGGCTGTCTATGGATGATATGGCTAGTTGGTCTCGCATCTCAGCATTCATGTGGACTGACCTCTCATAAACTCAGTCATTTTTAAACTCTGTCATTCTGGCCACATATCTTGCCAGCATATCGACTTCTAGATTAATCTCAGTTCCGATATCGGCATCAGCCAATGTTGTATGCGCCCAAGTGTGTGGGATCACCATAATCTCAAACTCAGTGCCGTTAACTCTATTCACGGTTAGCGATATTCCATCAAGCGCTACAGATCCTTTGGCAGCAATAAATGGCGCTAAGTGATCAGGCACAACAAACGCCAGTAAATAGCTATCGCCCTCTTGCTCTATCCGCGTTACAACAGCCTTACCGTCAACATGACCGGATACCATATGACCACCTAGCTCATCGCCAAGCGCCAGCGCTCTTTCCAAATTAATCCGCGAGCCTTCAGACCAATGCGCCATTGTGGTGACATCAATGGTTTCATCAGACGCATCAACAACAAATTGATTACTATTAGCATCGACTAATGTCAGGCAAATGCCACTGCATGCGATCGACGCGCCAACGGGGATTTGCGTGCAATCCCAAGGCGTATCAATATATAGTCTTGCTCCACCATCAGGCTTTCTATTCATGGCAGCAATTGAACCCAAGGCTGTAATTATACCTGTAAACATATTTATCCTTATCACCTAAATAGACATCATGTATTGCGTTCAAAAATATCAACCATGTCATCACCTAACTGCTGCCGCAGAACAGTAGTAAAGCCACGACCTTCGTCTAGCGAAGACAGATCAAGCGCATCAATGGCATCTATCCCCTCGCCACCAATTATCATTGGTGCCTTTATCCAGATAAGCCGATCAACCAAGCCCTGACGCATCATTGATGCTAACAATGTTCCTCCAGCCTCAACCAGAACACTGGTCATACCTTGCTTTGCTAAAACTGACAAGGCATTCATGACGTCTGGCCTGCCGTCTTTATCGCCTGCCACGGTGATGATTTTCATGGCAGCTACATGGCGGTCTTTATCAGGTTCAGTATGTTCGCTCTGCCCCGTTATGCAAATAGTCGGAATATCGGCCAGGGATTGCGCTATGTTTGAGTTTGGATCAAACTCAGGATGTGAGGCCATAATCACTCTTACAGGATGATGATCGACGCCATTTAACCGACAGTTAAGCATGGGATTATCTGCTCTGACTGTTCCCATGCCCGTCATAATCACATCATGACGAGAGCGCAATTCATGAACATATCGTCTCGCATCAGCACCAGTAATCCACTGGGATGTTCCATCTTTGAGCGCAATTTTACCATCTTGAGATGAGGCGATCTTGACCGTCACATATGGCCTGCCCTGCCGCCGCACCATCAAATATCCAGACAGCTGTCGGCTTATCTCAGCTTCAAGAACACCTGCCGTCACGTCAATACCGGCAGCTTTCAGCTTAGTTACCCCTTCACCAGCAACCCGATCATCGGGGTCAATCACGCCAATGACGACACGGCTCACCCCAGCATCGATCAGCGCATCAGCACAAGGCGGTGTTTTACCAGTATGGGCGCAAGGCTCTAACGTGACATAGGCGGTTGCGCCCTTTGCCGCCTTGCCCGCATCAGCCATTGCTAGGGTTTCAGCATGAGGACGACCACCAATTGCCGTGACGCCGCGCCCAATCAGTCCATTATTTTTAACAATAACACAGCCAACAGCAGGATTAGGCGATGTCAGACCATCGCCTTTGCTGGCCAAAACTAATGCCGACCGCATCCATTTCTGATCATCAGATGAGGAAGGTGAAACCATCAGATAGGCTCAATCAAGTTCATCCTTGACGAAATTACCAAAATCCTTAGCTTCGCGGAAATTTCGATAAACAGAGGCATAGCGTACATAAGCGACCTTATCAATCTGGGATAATTCTTCCATAACCAGACGGCCAATATCTTGGGTATTGGTTTCACCATCGCCTTGTGATTCCAGTTTACGAACAATATTATTTATCCGCTGTTGCACCATATCGGGATCAATATTGCGCTTGCGTAGTGCAATATTCATCGATCGCTCCAATTTATCACGATCAAAAGGTGAGCGTTTGTTATTGCGTTTAATCACCATGAGTTCACGCAACTGCACACGCTCAAAAGTTGTGAAGCGCGCTTCGCATGACACACATTGCCGGCGGCGGCGAATAGCGGCACCATCCTCACACGGCCGTGAGTCTTTGACTTGGGTATCTTGGTGATTACAAAAAGGGCAATCCATAGGCTTAACCTACAAGTTATTGATGAATGCCCTTTTTATACACAAAATCTAGTAAATTGGGAAGGCTTGGCAAAGTTTATGAACTTTCGCCTTCACCGCCGCCTCAATCGCGCTGTTATCATTGCGGTTGCTGGCGAGGCCATCAAGCACTTCACTAATCATGTGACCAACCTGCTTGAA
>JADHOM010000009.1 GCA_016778985.1 Alphaproteobacteria bacterium
CCTCCCGTGATCTAATAAGGCGATCTAATAAGGTGATCTAATAAGGTGATCTAATAAGGTGATCTAATAAGGTGATCTAATAAGGTGATCTAACAAAGTAAGTTTACCAGACGATCAATTTTTATCAATCGGTAAAATTCTATTGGGTTTTGGGGGTGTTTTGTTAGATTAGTTTTTTCTAATAGTTACAATTACTTGCCAAATAAAACTTCCATTGGGAATATATACTCTCAATAAGATGAATGATGGGAAAACCATGCTCTCAGAAATTACACTTATAGAGTACCTAACTGTGGTTGCTTTGGTTGTAGGGCCTGTATTGGCAGTCATAGTTACACGCTTTATAGATAAAAAAGGGATGCGCATCATCGAAAGTGGGAAATATTCCGCATTTTAATGGGAAATAGAAAGCAAATATTAACTCCTGAATTTGTTGGCGGACTGAATCTTATAGAAGTTGAATTTCATGACAAAAAAGAAGTTATTAATGCGTGGAAAAATCTTTTCAGATATTTTTGTGAAATATCTGGACAAACAGAACTAACAGAACAACGACATCAAAGAGTCGCGGAGGAAATGGAAAGTTTTACAGCTATTTTATTGGGGACAATTGCAACATCTCTGAATGTCAAGATAGATAACTTAGATATCTACAAAGGCGATTATAGCCCTATACTTTGGGGTGAAATAGATTCAGAGCAAACAAACTTAAGACGCTTTTTCCTAGAAGTACTGAATGGAAATAGAGCATTTCCTGTAAATATTACAAATTTTCCAGGAAATTCTAATGAAGTAGATACAGAAAAAAAATAACTAATATTTATTTAGACCAGCCTTAACCACCACCTCGCGTAGGGGCTCCACTAATCCAGCCGCCGCCCAACAGCCAGTCGGCATCCTCCGCATCATAGATCGCCGCCGCCTGCCCTGCCGCTATGCCATATTGCGGCACATTAAGCCGTAGCTTTGCCGTCCCTGTCGTCGTGTCCCATTCTGTGATTTCTGCTGGCTCAGCCACTGCCGTATTACGCAATCGCGCCAGCACCGCGCGCCCCAATGGCGGCACATCTGCGGCCAGCCAGTTAGTGTCCCGCAATGCCACCTGATGACAGGCAAGGTCGGATTTCTGGCCAACCACCACCTGCCGCGCCTCTGGCCGGATCGCCACCACATAAAGCCGGCCTTCGCCGTCATCGGCATCTTTACGGCCGCCAATGCCAAGCCCCCGGCGCTGACCAATCGTAAAATCAATGACGCCATCATGCTGACCCAGCACATTGCCATCCAGATCAACAATATCACCAGCCTCAATCGCCCCCGGCCGTAGCCGCCGAACAATATCGCCATAGCGGCCATTCGGCACAAAACAGATATCCTGACTATCCGGTTTATCCGCCAGCGACAGCCCCATCCGGCGCGCATGATCGCGGGTTTCATCCTTGCTCAAGCCGCCCAACGGAAAGCGCAGATAATCCAGCTGATCAGGCGTGGTCGCAAACAGAAAATAAGATTGATCTTTGCTCGCATCAACGCCGCGTTGCAACATCGCCTTGCCCGTATCATCAAGTGCCCGCCGCACATAATGCCCGGTCGCCAGACACGCCGCACCCAGTTCCCTTGCCGTCGCTAGCAGATCATGAAACTTCACCGTCTGATTACAGGTGATGCACGGCACCGGCGTCTCACCCTTCAAATAGCTATCGGCAAAATCATCCATGACAGAGGCCTTAAAGCGGCTCTCATAATCCAGAACATAATGCGTGATACCTAGCGTGGCGGCGGCACGGCGCGCATCCAGAATATCTGCCCCCGCACAACACGCGCCCTTGCTGCGGACAACCTCACCATGATCATAGAGCTGCAACGTGATGCCGACAACATCATAGCCGTCCTCTTTCAGCAGCCCGGCAACAACCGAGCTATCCACCCCGCCAGACATCGCCACAACCACCCGAGTTTGTTCAGGCGCAGTGGCAAAGCCAAGGCTGTTCAAGCCATCATGGATTATGGGGGGATGCGCTAAATCAGTCGTCATCCGCTATCCGCACTTTCAGCCCATCAAGGCTATCATTCAGCGTGATCTGACAGCCAAGGCGTGAGTTAGCCTCAACATTAAAGGCCAGATCAAGCATGTCTTCTTCATCAAGGCTAGCCTTGCCGGTTTTTTCAACCCACGCATCATCAACAATCACATGACAAGTCGCACAAGACAGACTACCGCCGCATGTGCCCTCAATCCCCAAGTTATTATCTCGGCCAATTTCCATCACCGAAAGTCCGGCGGTCGCATCAACGGTGGCCTCGCTCCCGTCACGTTTAATAAAAGTTACTGATGGCATAGATAAACCCTTTCCTATTTCTCATGCTGTTCTCATGATTTATTTGATATATTGCTGACATACCAACATTTCAACGCGTGTTATACTTGCTTTTGATAGACCTGCAACCAAATCTCAACAAATCGTTCAAAATCGGATTGTTTGCTGTTCCAGCCAGATGAGACACGGATCGTCTGCTGCGCTAAATCACCTGCTTTCATGGCCTCCAGAACATGCGAGTTGGCAACTTTGCCTGATGAACAGGCGGCGCCCGCGCTTACCGCAATGCCAGCCAGATCGAACTGCATGACTTGGGTTTCGGCGCGGCGTCCGGGCATGGCAATAGCGGAAGTGTTCGCCAATCGCTTAACCCCTTGGCCAAAAATCACCGCATCAGGCGCGGCGTTAGTAATCTCATCTTCAAGCCACTTATGCCACGTCGCGAGCTGATCAAAGTGACCAGATATTTCAGTCATATTATCTATAATCGCGGTCGCGGCCGCCCCAAAGCTAGCAATCCCTGTCAAGTTTTCGGTACCACCACGGCGCCGTGATTCCTGCCCACCACCAGCGATTAGCGGCGGTATCTTGACCCCATCACGGACAAGCAATGCCCCAATGCCGGTTGCGCCGCCCATTTTATGCGCCGATACCGTCAATAAATCAACACCGCTCGCCTCAAATCCGATAAACCCATTGCGCGCGCCTTTACCACAACTTTGCACCGCATCAGAATGGACTATTGCGCCGTATGCATGAGCCAATTCAATAACTTGATCAAGCGGCTGAATAACACCGGTTTCGTTATTTGCCATCATCACAGAAACAAGCGCCATGTCTTTATAGGTTTTCAGCAAATGTTCCAGATGATCACAATCGATCAACCCGTCCGCATCAACATCGACGAGCAATGCATCAGGTGCTGCCGATAATACCGCCATATGTTCAACAGGTGTTGTGATGATGGTGCGATCTGGATAGCCGTGAAGAGCCTGCCAATTTGCCTCCGTGCCGCCACTCGTGAAAATCACACTAGCCGGATCAGCATCGGTGAGTTTAGCCACATGCTCACGCGCCGTTTCAACAATGGCTCTTGCCGCCTGACCTTGCTGATGCACCGAAGACGGATTACCCGGCGGCCCCATCACCGCTAGCATTGCCGCTTTAGCTTCGGGGCGCAGAGGAGCAGTTGCGTTATAATCCAAATAAATATGTTCCATAAGCCTAATACTAATAACTTTGGAGTAAAGAAAAGGGCAAAAATAAAAGCGGCATATTTAAGGAGTTTAATTTCGATCTGATGCGGATAGTGATGTTGCTTCAGGTTGGAATGAGGGATCGGATTGTTTTGCTTCGCCTTGCAACTCTTCTAGCATTTTCAGTTTATTATGCAGAATATCAACTTCTTGTAGAAGCCCTTTGATGGCTTTATCACGTGCATCAGATGACAAATCAGATGGTGTCCCATAAGGCTGAAACGTCGTCACATCGGTGACCCGCCTTGCGCTAACTGGCCGCGCCGGAATACCTGTCACTGTGGTGCCGCGCGGCACATCCTTAACAACAACGGAATTAGCCCCAACACGCGCACAGTCATTGACGGTAATCGCACCCAGTATTTGCGCCCCTGCCCCAACAATCACATTATTGCCAATGGTTGGATGGCGTTTTTTTTGACGTTGACCATCGCTATCAACGCTTGGCAGTAAGCCGCCCAACGTCACCCCATGATAAAACGTCACATCATCACCAATAACCGCCGTCTCACCAATAACAACACCCATTCCATGATCAATAAAGAAGCGGTTGCCAATCTTCGCAGCAGGGTGAATCTCAATCCCTGTAAACCAGCGCGCCAGTTGCATGGTGAAGCGCGCCAGAAACTGCATCCGCCAGCGCCATAACCGATGCCCTAGCCGATACGCCAACATGACATGAACACTAGGCGTCAAAAACATCAGGCCGAGCAATCCACCAGCCGCCGGGTCTCTTTCCCTAATGCTGCGAAGTTCATCAATAAACCCGCGCATGATTGCCCCCTGTTAGGTTAATACCTGCCATTACCTGTCGCGTAGACATCTGTTGCGGTAATTGCAAGTTAATAATCGCAATTTTTCCTTAAATATTGCTTTCTTTATCTTATCATTTAGCCTCCAATAAGACAAATTTCAAGCATATGGGCTTTATTATTACGCTTATTGTTAGTCTTTCCAATCAATTGTTTTTGATTTCATGACATATTTCCGCTATAAGCCCGACATACCATAGCGTTGAGAGATATCATGCCAGAAGTAATTATCAATGGCCCTGAGGGGCGCCTAGAAGCCCGTTATATGCCTGCTATCGACCCAATGGCGCCGATTGCGCTGATCCTGCATCCAGAGCCTAACTTTGGTGGCAACATGAATAATCGGGTGTCGTTTGCCATGTATAAGCTGTTCCAAAAGCGCGGATTTTCCGTCATGCGCTTTAATTTCCGCGGTGTTGGCCGTAGCCAAGGCAATTATTCCGGCGGTGAAGGAGAGTTATCAGATGCAGCGACTGCTCTTGACTGGATACAATCCCAATGCTCAGGGGCGAGATCATGCTGGATTGCGGGATTTTCATTTGGCGCATTGATCGGCATGCAATTGATGATGCGGCGCCCCGAAGTCGAGGGCTTTGTATCAGCAACCTTGCCTGTGCATGAACATGATTTTACCTTTTTAGCGCCCTGCCCATCATCAGGGTTAGTTGTTCATGGAGGTGCCGATGCTGTTGTTACGTCTGAACAAGTCACCACCACCATAGAACGTATCCCAACCCAGAAAGGGATTGAGATTGATTTTCGTGAGATTGAAGATGCTAATCACTTTTTCACGCATCATCTTGATGATTTGACCAATATGATTGGTGACTATCTTAGCCAGGTAGAACCGACTATGGTCGAGCAGACAGAAGACTGATCAACAATTCCATTCTATCCAGCAGGCCAGATATTTAATGAGTTATACATCTGATTTTATACGCATCATTACCGAACGTGGCTATATGCATCAGGCCACAAATATTGATGATCTTGATCAACTGGCAGGCAAAAGATGTATCCCTGCCTATATCGGCTTTGATTGCACCGCTGATAGTTTGCATGTCGGCTCATTAATTCAGATCATGATGCTGCGGATTTTACAGAAAACCGGACATAAGCCGATTGTCCTGATGGGTGGCGGCACAACCAAAATTGGTGATCCATCAGGTAAAGATAGCCAGCGCCCATTGCTGTCTGACCAAGATATTGAGAATAATAAACAAGGCATTAAGCGCGTCTTTGAAAACTATCTTAGCTTTGGTGATGGCGCGACAGACGCGGTTATGGTCGATAATGCAGAATGGCTGGATGAGCTTGGCTATATCTCATTCTTGCGTAATTTTGGCATGCATTTTTCGGTTAACCGCATGTTGAGCATGGATAGCGTCAAGCTGCGTCTTGACCGCGAACAACCGCTTAGCTTTCTTGAGTTCAATTATGCCATCTTGCAAGCCTATGACTTCATGGAATTACGCCGCCGCTATGGGTGTTTATTGCAAATGGGCGGCTCTGACCAATGGGGCAACATTGTCACCGGAATTGATTTAACCCGGCGTGTTGATGAGCAATCGGTTTATGGGCTGACCTCGCCACTGATCACAACAGCATCAGGGGCGAAAATGGGGAAAAGCGCACAAGGCGCAATCTGGCTTAACGAGGACCATCTATCGATATGGGATTTCTGGCAGTTTTGGCGCAACACCGAAGATAATGATGTTGGCCGCTTCCTGCGCCTGTTTACAGAATTGCCGCTTGCCGAGATTGCCAGATTAGAAGCCCTGGAAGGGCAAGAGATCAATGATGCGAAAATTATTTTGGCCAATGAAGTGACCGCCCTTTGCCATTCACCCGAACAAGCGAAAGAGGCCGAAGCGACAGCAAAACAAGCCTTTAATGAAGGCAAGCTAGCCGCTGGCCTGCCGCAATTTCACTCAAGCCTTCCGCTTAGCCTGATTGATGCCCTGAAAACATGCGGTTTTGCCGCCAGCAATGGTGAGGCAAGACGGCTTATCCGTGGCGGCGGTGCGCGTGTTAATAATATTTCCATAGGTGATGAGGAGCATCAGATCACATCAGCGGATACTAACCCCGAAGGTGAGATTAAGATATCTGCTGGCAAAAAGCGTCATGCGATTCTGCAAACAGCGTCTTAATATCTAACATTCTGCCTTAACCGTTACTCTTGTTCATTTAACAACCGCGAGCGTTCATTATTTATCCAGTCAGGGGAAAAAATATCACGCAATAACCCCGGCGCTATGCTCGACAATCTGACTTCTATATCAGGATCATCAATAAACCCTTTCATCCGAAACCGCGTATTGAAAAGCCCTTCGTTATTAAGGCCTGTTACAATTTCGCCGACGATCGGCACGTGGCCCAGCAAATCCGTCACCAGATTAATCGGCACCAGCACACCGCTAATGTTGAGATCATCATCTTTGCGATTAATCTGCCCGGTTAGCTCAAGAGCCAGCGCATCACCGCGCGCTTTCACCGTATCGAGGTTTTGAAAACCTGGCGTTACGACAATTCGCGCTTGGCCTTCATTAAACGCTGTGCCATCACCCTCCACTAAAGAATATAATCCAGCCAGACTTAGCACTGACAACATCCGAATAGCTCGTGGTGCCTCAATGACACGGAAATCTGTTAATGAAAACTCAGCCACATAGTTTTCCGCATCATCAGGCTGATAAAGCACATGCATGGTCATCTCGCCGCCACGAATAGCATCTGTCACATCCAAGGTTTTTAAGACTTGCCCAGCATTTTGGGTCGTTAAGATTAGCCGATCACCCTCAGCCAAGCCCGAATCCAAGTTAAGCGCCACTTCGACCCCGCCAATGAGACCTGACGCTACCATGGCATCGCGATTTTCCCCAAAATCAGCATCCATAGTAGCCTCAGTCATAAATGGTTGATCTTTGACAAACATGCTACCCAGAAACTTCGCTTTACCTGAGCCATCTTTACGGGTTTCAATATCAACGCTGCCTGCCACCGATAGACGATGATCAAGGATCAGCCGCTCTGCCGATAGATCAAGCGTCATTTGCAGCCCTTCGCCGGGACTTTCTTTAAGCCGCAGAGGGCGCAAATCCATAACCTCAGCATCAGCCGTTAGCGAAAAACTGCCATCCGCGTGGCGCTTGAAAACAGCTTGGCTTAGGATATTTCCCGGCCATTCCATGGCGCTTAGATTAGCCTCAGAAAACGTTCCGTCCTTGGCAAAACTGATATCCCCTTCCATGCGGATAACATCAGCATCAACAACAATATTTCTTATATCTAAGGGGATGCCATCAACCATTCTGATCTGGGCAGAAGCCATGGCTCTCTCGCCTTCTAGTTTTGTCAGCTCCAGCCGCGGGATATGAAAATGCGCATCGCCCATATCAAGATTGACATTCAGATCAATCCCATCATCCTCATATCGATCAGAAATATAGATTTGACCGCCAACCACGCCACCTAAATCCACCGGAAAAGACCGATTGAGAATAGAGGTGAAAGCCTCACTTTTGGAGAATGTCAGATCAACCGTATTGTTTTTCAGCTTATCTTTATGAAAATAGAAATTAGCTAGTGCATCATCAATTAGGCCTTGCCCATTAACCCGAATATCACCGTTATTGAATTGCAAATTGACCGCACCATCAGACAGCGCATAGCCGCCAGGCAAGTTTGAAAAAGCCGCATTTTCCAGACTGGCTGATATTTTGATATCAAACTCATCTGTTTTCATGTCGCGCTCTGTTTGTGGCAATTGCCATTTGATTGAGCCGGTAATATCGGCCGTGCCAGCCATAGAACTTTGCTCTAACCCATTGGCGGTAATGAAATTAAATCTGTGTTCATTAAGTATGTTTATAACATTTGTGACATCGCCGCGCGTCAGCAAAGCCAGCGTCGCATCAATACTCTCATCTTTACGATTTAAGGTTAGCTTACTGCCTTTCAGATCAAGATCATGCACAGACCCTTTATTGAAGTTTAACTCAAAGGTTGTGCCTGATAGTTTTGTGCCTTCAAAATTGATCCCAATTTCACTATTGACGATAGGCTCATGACCGCGCAAAAACTCAAATCGCGATACCGTCGCATTGCCCGCACCCTCAATAAACAGCGGTCTGAGGTCATCACCCTTCAGATCAAAACCTGTGTTTAGATAAAAGCTGGTGACCTGCCCCCCTGATAAATTGGTGTTCATCCATGATCGGGTTTTGGGGAAAAGCTGTTCAGGCCAGAGATTAAAAACCAGTTCATTATCAAGCTGTTCCGCCTGTATCTGGGTTTCAAAGACAGATGGTGTCAATTGATTATCCATCGTCAACTTACCGCGCAATGCTAGCTGACCATAACTTTTGGCATCTATGGCTAGGCGATCAATTTCTAGAGACGTGCCGTTAAGTTTAGCGATAAACTCAAGCCCATTGAGGGGGATAATCATGCCGCCTTGCTTGGGCAGAATACTGCTTTCACGTAACAGCAGATGGGTGTCCGCGCGATTAATTTGACCCTCCGCATCAAGCACAAAATTAAACTGGCCGTCAAGAATACCCGCAAGCCGATCAACGGGCCCATAGCCAGAAATAAACTTGATATTGCGAACCGTAGACGTCACAGCAAAGGTTTGAAAAAGCAGCCGATCCTCATCACGCCTAATTACGGCAATCGTTTCCAGCTCAAGGTGGTCTAGCTTGCCGCCTCTTAACATGCGGCCATGATCATCATGCTCAAGCCATTCATTATCAGGCAATAATGCCAGTACCGGTTGCAGGGGGATGTTATTCCCCTTAAGTGAGGCAATCAATAAAGGTGAAGCGGTTGACGTTTCTCTTATCTCCCCGCGGAGCGATATTTGCCCTGATATGGCGCTTGACGCGGCGGCATTAATATCAAGCGAGGTTAATAGCAACCGATCAACAGATTTATCATAATGAAACTCGGATGCGGCCTTGGTGAAATCAAAAACGCCGATAGCTGGTACAATAATCTGACCATTTATGGCATCAATATCACCCGACAGGACATTGACCTGTTGATCAGAAACAATCAGCCTAACATTGCCAGAAATAAGCCCAAGGTCGTGCAATTCTGGAATATTAACGCCTAGATATGGATAAAACAGACCGCTATCAAATTGGTCTAACATGGCGGCGATATCCCAATTGCTAAAATCGGGGCTAATGCGGCCATTAAGCTGGGCATCGCCTAGCTTCGGATGACTAATGGCAATATTCGTTTCTATCACATCGCCACTATTTTCAATGCCGATCATAATGCCGTCAATCTCAAGGCTAAGATTTGATTCATCCGCTTCTGATGACGGATAAAGGATCGTCACTTTGCCATTATTGATCGTTAATTTTTCAATAGGAAAATATTGCCCTGAGACGGGTTGATCAGTATCTTTTGCACCCTGATTATTGGAATTCAGATTATTCGGGTTAACATTACTAGGGCTAAAGACACTCACCAAGGCGGCAAAAGACTCCCCCGCATGCCAGCCATTAGCATCATATTCCATAGCAAATGCAATTTGATCCAGCGTGATGCTGCGGGGGATAGGCTGATCAGCTAGTAAATCAAATATATCAAAGCCAAATTGCGCTTGTGGCAAAGTGATCATCTGTTGCGGAACGGTAATATTGACATCGGTGGTGCTAATCGAGATCGGATATGCTGAAAATGACAAAGCTATTTGCGCATCGCTTACCCGCACCGTGACCTGATTATCTGGCTGGCTCAGCTTGGCCTCTATCCAGTGCTCTAAATAATCACTAGAGTTGAGATACCAAATCGCCCCACCAAGTATAGCCACCAACATTATCATCAGACTTAACAGACCGATGAAAAGATGTTTGATGCGGATTGATTTTGTTAGGGCCAACGCCTCATCCTCGCTAGCTTGAGGAAAATTGAATACAATATGATGAATTGACCTTGGTCAATCCCAGTAAAAATACTATATATCAATTGTCATTAACAGTCACACCCTGATGATGATTTTATGATGCCGCAAAGAAAGGAAAACCTCATGCCTATATCAATGCTAAGCGAAGGCGACAAGGCCCCCGATTTCACCATTAAAACCGATGATGGTGAGTTCGCACTGAAAGACCAGACAGGCATGACTGTCGTCTTTTTCTTCCCTAAAGCTGATACATCTGGCTGCACCAAAGAGGCTATTGCTTTTTCCGGCCTGAAGAAAGAGTTTAATGCACTTAATGTTGCGGTTATTGGCATTTCCAAAGACAAAGCCGAGAAGCAGGGCAAGTTTAGAGCCAAGCATGAGCTGACTTGCGCGCTAGGCGCTGATGATGACAGTGATATCTGTGAGCAGTTCGGGGTCTGGGTCGAAAAATCTATGTATGGCCGGACATATATGGGTATTGCCCGCGCCACTTTTATCATTGATGCGGCAGGGGTTATTCAAAAAGCCTGGCCAAAGGTTAAAGTCCCCGGACATGCGGAAGAAGTATTAGCCACCGTCAAAGCGTTATAGGTATTACCCCTATTCAGTATTGCCCAAACGCTGCGCTAAACCGGCTTCCAGAAAATCGTCAATATCGCCGTCAAGCACCCCTTGGGCGTTGCCTTTTTCGACTTGTGTCCGCAAATCTTTAACCATCTGATAGGGGTGCAAGACATATGATCTGATCTGATTGCCCCAGCCAATATCTGTCTTGGCGGCACTTGTCGTATTAGCCTCAGCTTCGCGGCGTTGTAATTCTGCCTCATAGAGCCGCGCTTTCAGCATGTTATAGGCGGTAGCGCGATTGCGATGTTGGGAGCGATCATTCTGGCACTGCACGACAATGCCTGTCGGGATATGGGTGATGCGGATAGCCGAGTCTGTTTTATTGACATGCTGGCCACCAGCACCAGACGCCCGATAAGTATCTATACGCAAATCCTTTTCCTCAAACTCGACCTCAATCGTGTCATCAACAACCGGATAAACCCAGACAGAGGCGAAACTGGTATGGCGCCGCGCCGAGCTATCATATGGTGAGATGCGAACTAATCTATGGACACCTGATTCCGTTTTCATCCAGCCATAGGCACGCTCACCACTAAACCGCATCGTTACCGATTTAACCCCTGCCTCTTCACCGGGGCTTTCTTCGATATAGTCTATCTTATAGCTATGCTGTTCAGCCCAGCGGTAATACATCCTGACCAGCATTTCTGCCCAATCTTGAGCTTCTGTGCCGCCAGCCCCGGCATTAATCTCGATAAAGCAGTCATTATTATCTGCCTCACCCGATAGCAGACTTTCCAGTTGTTTGCGGCCAGCCAGATGTTCGAGTTCAGTTAACTGCTGCATCGTTTCAGCAATCAGATCATCATCACCTTCGTCTTCGGCCATGGCAATCATTTCAAGCGCGTCATCAAGCTGTTTGGCAATCTCATTGACAGCATTAATCATGACTTCAAGGCTATTTTTCTCACGCATGACCGATTGTGCTTTTTGCTGGTTATTCCAGAGATTTTGATCCTCAGCTAAGACTTGCAATTCAGCCAGTCTGGCTTGGCTTTTTTCCCAATCAAGATGCTGCCTTAATAAAGACAGGCTTGAACGGATGGCGTCGGCTTTATGTTCTGTTTCTGCACTCATGATTGCTGTTAACGCAGTTTACCCTGTTCTGGCAAGACACTACTGCATTTCCCTTTACATTATACGATGCTGATATTGCTATGATTCTGAAAAGATAAATCTAATATAAGCTTGGAATATCCAATTCTCCTTGGTTAGCCGTATCACTATCGGCACCAATAATAACGTCTTGACTGGCCGCAAATAACGGCTCTTGGCCAAACTTGAAGGCTTCGACCATGCTATCAGGTTCATCAGGTGAGGTGCGAATACCGGTCTTGGCATTGATGGTATAAAGATTGATATTATTTGGACGGCGAAATGGAATTTGCGGGCGATCTTTCATGGCGGCAACAATAAAGTTTTCAAAAATTGGCACTGCTACTGTTGACCCTGTTTCATTCTTGCCTAATGGCTTCAACCGATCAAATCCAACATAAACACCAACCGCCAGATCAGGCGTAAAGCCAATAAACCAGCCATTCGTGTTATCATTCGTTGTGCCAGTTTTGCCAGCTATGGCAAAATCAATTTCGCTCATTCGTCTAGCCGTCCCGCGCTTAACCACGCCTTCTAGCATAGATACCATTTGATAGGCTGAGGCTTCGTCAGTGACTGTGATCCGGTTATCGATCAAAACTGGCGGTGAATGGTAATCATCGGCTTTGATATCCATGAGCTGGCATCCCTCACACTGACGATTATCATGGCGATAAATTGTCTGCCCATATCTGTCTTGGACACGGTCAATAATGCTCGGTTTAATATAATGACCGCCATTGACTATCATCCCATATGCCGCCGTCATCCGGAGCAAGGTTGTCTCGCCAGCGCCTAAAGACATGGACAGATATTCTGGCAATTCTGGGTCAATGCCAAAACGCCGTGCATAATCTTGAATATTTGGCATACCGACCTGCATGGCTAATCGTGCTGTCATCAGGTTACGCGACTGTTCAATCCCTAATCGCATAATGCTAGGGCCATAAAACCGTTTGGTATAATTGGCAGGTTTCCATTTCGGCAATCCCGGCCCTTGATCAACCACCAATGGGGCATCCAATATCTTGGTGACAGGGGAATAGCCCTCATCAAGTGCCGCCAGATAAACAAAAGGCTTAAAAGCTGACCCCGGTTGCCGATAGGCTTGGGTGGCGCGATTAAACTCACTCTCTAGTGAATTAAAGCCGCCTGTCATGGCTAGAACACGGCCAGTATGCGGGTCCATCGCAACAATGGCACCTTGCACTAATGGCACTTGACCTAATGCCCATGTCGCTTCCGTTAGTTTCAGGTCTGGATATCTTTTGAACCGATCCAAGGCGGTTTCAGGCCGCTGAACAACAATAATATCACCAACCGATAAAGCATCATCCAGCCGGGTCAGCGGATCACCTCTCACGCCTTTACCATCACGCGGCGGATAAGCCCAATCAGCAAGCGCAAATGGAATCTCACCTGCTGTCAAGATATCGCCGTGCTGATCTGAGCTAAGGATCATGATTTGAGCGGTTTTTTGATTTACCGCGGTCACAACCGCAGGATAACGTGCTGTAATCAAGGTTTTGCGATAAGGTGCTAGCGCCTCAACAAGCGCAGGTTGCGGCAAATCATTAAGATCAATCTGCCCAAGCGCACCGCGCCAGCCCTGACGTTTATCAAGCGCTTCAAGTCCATTAATTAAAGCTTCATCGGCGAGGGCTTGTAGCTCTGGGTCAACTGATGTCCGAACCGATAGCCCACTTTCATAAAGCGCATCATCACCAAAAGTATTGGCAATCTCACGTCTCACTTCTTCAACAAAAAATGGAGCGTCAGCGCCATCACTGCCACTTCTAGCCTTGATCACCAGCGGCTCATTGACGGCGGCGGCTTCTTCAGCCTTGGTGATATAGCCATTTTCACGCATCTGGCCAAGCACCCAGTTCCGGCGCATGACGGCGGCCGCATATTTTCGGGTCGGGTGGTAGTTATTCGGGGCTTTCGGCAAGGCAGCGAGATATGCGGCTTCCGACAGTGTTAATTGATCAAGCGGCTTATCAAAATAATTCAACGATGCAGCGGCAACACCATAACTGCCAAAGCCGAGATAAATCTCATTCAAATATAATTCGAGAATTCGGTCTTTATCAAACGCCCGTTCAATCCGCAAAGCGAGGATCGCTTCTTTAACCTTACGTTTATATGATAACTCATTTGTCAGCAGAAAGTTTTTGGCTACCTGTTGAGTGATTGTTGATGCGCCGATGGGTCGCCTACTGCTGCCTAGATTTGCTAGATTGGTTGTCATGGCCCTGGCAACTGCCCATAAATCAATGCCGAAATGATTATAAAACCCTTTATCCTCTGCCGACAGAAACGCATAAATCACTGGTTTGGGGATAGAGTTTATGGGAATAAAGACCCGCTTTTGGGTCGCAAATTCCGCCAGCAAAGCACCATTGCCAGCATGAACTCGCGTTAACACAGGCGGCTCATATTTGGCTAATTGGTGATGATCGGGCAAATCACGGCCAAAATGCCAGAACACCATCACCATGGAAATGATGCCGAGGACAGCCATAAATAGACCTAGGCTGATTAATCGGATCAACCACTTGACTAACATTCTGACCTCAATCCTTGCTCCATTTATTTTGCCCCGAAAGGCGCTGGAATCCATAATGATTATTTACATTACCTATTTGTAATGCTGATGACAATTTATCCTATATATCACCAAAAGATGACCTTTTTGTGGTGTCCATATCGCGGCCATGAACAGGGGATCATTTATTGTTCAATTTCTATATTTACGCTGGAATTATTTTGATTATTTTCAAGAAAAGCGATTACCGCTTTGGTCACTCGCGTCATAATCTCTTTACGGTATGATGCGTTGATCAGGTTACGCTCATCTTGAGAGTTGGTTAAAAATCCCATCTCAATCAGAACCGATGGAATATCTGGCGATTTGAGGACGGCAAATCCAGCAAACCGGTGGCCACGTTTTAAGGTGGGCAGACCTTCAAACTCATCAACCAATTGCTGAGCCAGGTAACTAGACTGATTCATTGCCTCACGCTGAAATATTCCTAATAATGCAGGCGTGATCTCTGGATCAGTCGCACCCAGATCAGGGCCGCCGATTAAATCGGCTTTATTCTCCCTAGAGGCCAGCAAAGCGGCTTCTTTATCTGATGCCGTGTCGGAAAGGGTGAACACGGATACCCCACGGGCTTTTTTAGAAGGTGCCGCATCAGCATGGATTGAGATAAATATATCGGCTTGATGCTGGCGGGCTAGTTCTATGCGTTTGCGTAAGTGTAAAAACGTGTCGGTATTGCGAGACAGGACTACACGGACATTGCCCGTGGCTTCGAGTTGATCAGCTAATTCGCGTGCCGCTTTCAGCACAATATCCTTTTCTTTATAACCATTTAGGCTAATCGCACCAGGGTCTTTGCCGCCATGCCCGGGGTCAATAAAGACGACCCATTTCTGCCCTTTTAGCACTGGTTCAACAGGTCTAGTCCCGGGGATATCAACCTGAGCAGATTGGCTTGCCACAGCAGATGGCAGTGTTGTTGATAGGATTGGTGGGGGCGGCCGTTTAATTGGCACTGGCACACCAGCATGTGGCGCCGCCTGATTATTGGTCTGAGCCTGATTATCAGAAGCCGCCGCCGATGATGGCAAATTGAGTTTCTGATTATCTAGTAACGCCCGCGCCACCAGTCGGAATGACGTTTCGCCGCGATCAGCAACATCAATCACCAACCGATGCTTGCCGTCGCGTGGCGGCAGCCAGAAAATCTGTTCAGGGACGGCAGGCCCGTCAAGATCAAATACCAATCTGGATACATTTGGCGCCGGCACTCCATAGCGATAGCGTTTGATCAAAGGGGCTGTTAAGGCACCTGATATTGGCTGGTTTTCAACCCGCCAGCGACTTTCTGGAAAATCAATCACTAACCGATGGGGGTCAACCAGGAGCAGCATTCGGACAGGTACAGGCTCGGATGTTTCAATAACAAGCCGCGACGCATTATCAAGCTGTCCACTGCGCAAATCTGAGATCAGTAATGGCTCTGCCATTGCCGTTTTCAAAGGCATGATAGGCATAGCGACCGATAAAAACATCAGCCAAATGATGATCTGTCGGCAGATTGCGTTCATATTCAATGTAGCTATCCTTTTCCAATAGACCAATTTATGACGCTTTTACATCTGGCTTACTTGAGCAGTTTCAAAATACCAAGCCAAACAGTTGCGTTCTAGCATTTAGTTATTTTAATTGTATATCATCTTATGAACAGATATAAGGGAATAGATGGAATTCTTCGCAGATAGCATATGTGATCGCGCATGAGACAGCGATCAATAGAAAATAGCTATCTGACTGAGATAAAGCGCTTATGGTGATGTAACCAGAAAGCGGCTTGTCCAACAGCTTTTTTTATCAGCGCTTTGCTATTCGGTAAGGCATTGGTGGAAAAAACGGTTTTGTTGATCGGCGGCCATATCATGACCATGATGTTGCCAAAGATTGTGTTTAATCAACGGAGAAACTGATGTTTCTCCTTAACCAGAGCGCGATAACATGACACTCGGCATAGCCAACAGAACATTCGATACGCAGGCGAGTAGCCAGCCTCTATCTGTTGTCAGCCCATTCATGATAAGCCGACATCTGGTATATTCTTCATCCATGCGCAGAGGTAAAATGCCTGCGGCATGCGATGTCACAGAAAGTTATTTTTATGTCCAAAAAACTATTGATAGATGCTCGTCAGGCGGACGAGACACGCGTTGTCCTACTTAATGAAAATGTTATTGAGGATGTCGATTACGAGATCAGCCACCGTAAACAATTAAAAGGCAATATTTATCTTGCGAAAGTCACCCGCGTTGAGCCTTCGCTACAAGCGGCATTTGTTGAATATGGCGGCAATCGGCAGGGATTTTTAGCATTTAGTGAAATCCACCCTGATTATTATCGGATACCAGTCGAGGATCGTGAAAAAATACTGGCAGAACAGAGCGACAGTGGTGACGTTAACGGCTCTGACAAAGATGCTGACGCTGATGCCGTATCTGATGAAGATGCCCCAGAAAATGGATCAGAAAATGCCCCAGAAAATGCATCAGAAAATGCTGCTGATAGTGATAATCTAGATGCTGATAACGGAGTTGATTTTGACGCTGAAGATGAGCGTGAGCGCAAGCGCCGCTTTGATAAATTCCGCAAACATTACAGTATCCAGGAAGTCATCTCACGCCGGCAAATCCTTTTAGTACAAGTTGTTAAAGAAGAACGCGGCAATAAAGGCGCCGCGCTTACCACCTATATGTCGCTGGCTGGCCGCTATTGTGTGCTTATGCCAAACACTTATCATAATGGTGGTGTTAGCCGTAAGATCAGCGATCCGGCTGACCGCAAAAAGCTGAAAACCATTGTTAACGGGCTTAATGTGCCATCAGGCATGGCTGTCATTGTGCGTACCGCAGGCTCAAAACGCACGAAAGCCGAGATTACCCGTGATTATAATTATTTGTTGCGGCAGTGGAATGATATCAGGGAAAAAACGCTAGAATCCTCGGCTCCTACCATTATTCACGAGGAAGGTAATCTGATCAAACGGTCTATCCGTGATTACTACACATCGGAAATTGAGGAAGTGATTGTTGAGGGCGATGATGGCTATAAAGCAGCGCGCGCTCATATGAAAAATCTCATGCCAACGCATGTTAAAAAGATCAAGCAATATAAGGATGAGGTTAATCACTTGTTTCAGGCGCATCGCGTCGAGAATATGATAGCGGCGATGCATGACCCTGAGGTGACGCTGAAATCTGGTGGCTATATTGTCATCAATCAGACCGAAGCGCTTGTCGCCATTGATGTTAACTCTGGCAAGGCCACGCGTGAGCGTAATATCGAAGAAACTGCCCTTAAAACAAATGTCGAGGCGGCGGTAGAAATTGCTCGCCAGTTGAAATTGCGTGACCTATCGGGGTTAGTCGTCATTGACTTTATCGACATGGAGATTACACGCAATAAAAATACGGTTGAGCGTAAACTGAAAGAGGCCATGAAAGTCGACAGGGCGCGCGTTCAGATTGGCAGTATTAGCCAGTTTGGTTTGCTTGAGATGTCGCGCCAGCGCTTACGCCCAAGCCTTACCGAAGCGGTATCTGATATCTGTCCACATTGCCATGGCACTGGCCGTATTAGGTCAGTAGAAAGCGCCGCCTTAGCCATCATTCATCAGATCGAAGCTGAGGTAGCGCGGAAGCCGCGCAAAAAACTGACAGTTGCTATGGCCGCCGAAGTCGCGCTTTATATTCTTAACCATAAACGCGACTTGATCCTTGATCTTGAAACCCGTTATGACCTGATGATTGTGTTGGATCAGGATAATAGCCTGCTGCCACCTGATATTCGGTTCGATGGTATTTCAGAAAAACAAGAACAGCCTGAACGCAAAAAAGCTAAACCTGAACCAGCTAGCAAAGGCGCGACAAATCACCCAGAGACCGCCAACCCATCAGATGATGATGAGGAGAATAAGCCGAAACGCCGGCGTCGCCGCGGTAAGCGTGGTGGCCGCAGACGCAATCGCCGTGATGAGGATACCGTAGATACAGCAGTTGCAGAAAACAGCAATAGTGATGCCAATACGACATCTGAAGATGCTTCTAATGATACAGCAGATGGTGATACCGCCAATGGTGATAACAACAGCAAAAAAGATGCTGATGCAAATCAGGCAGAAAAATCAACTAAGACAGGCCGCTCACGGCGCCGTAAGCCAACTGCCAAAGCTGATACTGATGCTGAAAATACCGTAACAGAAACCGCGGCAGAGACGTCGACTGACGCCGGTAATGCTAATGCTGATAATGATAGCGCAGAAAAGCCAGCAAAAACGTCATCCAGGCGGAAGCCATCACCACGCAAAAAAGCATCAGATACTGAAACTGCCGATAGTGGCGGCGATGACGCGACAGCTAAACCTGCCCCTAAAAGAGGCCGTCGCAAGAAAGCCGATAGCTTATCTGAGGCGGCATTATCAGCATCTGGCACAGATGGCGCAGATAAACTAACAGAGGATGCGCCAAAATTAGCAAAACCGAAGCACGCGCCTCGCAAAACAAAAGCCGCTACTGCTGAAACAAATAGTGCTGACACAACCACCGCAGATAACCCAGCAAGTGATAACCGCGCGAACGCAAGTTCAGCGGAAATACAGGTCGTTGACGTTAATACCGTATCTAGTGAAACCAAAAAGAAAGGATGGTGGTCACGCTAATCTAGTGGCTACCACCACCCTATTGTCTTAATTAGGTTCTCTTAATTGGGCTTTTTTGGAAAGATATATGATATCGCTACATCTAGCGACGCGATTGCACCCATTGGGTCAGCCGATTGGCGGCTTCTGCCATGTCTTCGGTTGATCCTGCGAACGATAATCGCATCGCCAGATGACCTGCCGCATCATCAAAATCAAGCCCTGGCGTGGCCGCAATATAAAGCTCATTAAGGAATATATCTGTCAGCTCAACGCTGTTATTGCTTAAGCCGCTGGTATCGGCATAGATATAAAACCCACCTTCGGGATAAGGAAACTGACCAAGCAGCTCTTTGGGCAGGCGATCAAGCAAAAAATCACGATTGACGCGGTATCTTTCTACATAGCTATCCATTTCCTGATACGTTGATGGATCATCCAACGCCGCCGTCGCCGCAATTTGCGATAGTGTATTGGCAGAAATAAAGCAATTCTGCGCCAGTCTTTCGAGCGGATCAACCAGATCATCAGGCGCAATAACCCAGCCGATACGGTGACCTGTCATGGCAAAATATTTTGAGAATGAGTTCATCACTAACACTGATGAGGAATATTGCATGGCGCAGGTATCCGTCTTGTCAAAGCTAATGCCGTGATAAATCTCATCTGAAATGAGCCTAACACCATTAGCTTCACACCATTTACATATGGCCGCAAGCTCATCACTTGTCATGACAACGCCTGTCGGGTTAGCCGGGCTTGCAATAATAAGCCCATCAGGAATTGGGTCTAATTGTTCTAGTGATGCCACGGTTAACCGCCAATTATCCTTGGCATTAATATCAATCAGCATGGGTTCTAACGACGCCGATAACATTAAATTGCGATAGGCGGAATACCCCGGCGAGGTCATGGCAATCTTATCACCAGCTTCAAAACAGGTCAGGAAAGCCATCATAAAGCCAAGCGATGATCCAACCGTAACCAATACCTGTTCAGGCTTGATATCCAGATCATACCAGCGCTTATAGTGCCTTGCGATAGCCTCAGTTAATTCAATCGTGCCGCGGGATAATGTATAGCCATGCGCCGACACATCATGCGTATGCTTAATCAGAGCATCAAGCGCCGCCTTTGGCGGAGGTGAAGATGGTTGCCCCATCTCAAGCCGCAATAATGGTTTTGGCAAAGCAGTCATGCGCTCTGCCTTCTCCAATACATCCATGACCATAAAGGATGGTAGTTCTGATCGAGATGAGGTACGCAAAGCCATAATTTCACCTTTGTTTTAAGCAATAGTATTTTATGAGATACCTATATCACCCTGTTTACACAATATCTATCGCTTCAACGAGGAACATCAGGTAAAAATAGATATGCCGATGATAATACCTAGATTATCAACTGATTTTAAGCGGCCAATCTTATTAAAATTGGATTGGGTAAGGCGTTTTAATGCCAAAGCGGTGCTGGGGCTGAAAGCTGGGCTAGCTATTCTGATGCTTAATATAGCGCTGAATATGGTGGTGATGGCACCGGCTCATGCAAATATGATTCGTGACACAGAAATTGAAGATTTTCTGTTATCGCTTGCCAAACCAATGGCATCAACCGCCGGACTTGATGCCTCAGAATTACAAATCCGAGTTATTATCGACCCTAGTTTCAATGCTTTTGTGACTGGTGAGAATACTATTTTTGTGCATAGCGGCATGATCCTTGAAGCTGATAATGTTTTTGTTGTTGCTGGCGTCCTTGCCCATGAAATTGGTCATTTAGCATCTGGCCATGTGCCAAGCCGAGGTGAAGTCATTGATCAGGCCATTTTGACCACGATGGTTGGGGCTGTTGCCGCCATTGCGCTCAGTGCGTCTGGGCATGGTGATGCGGCGGTTGGAACGGTGATAGGCAGTAATGATCGGGCCAAACGTCATGTCCTTAAACAGTCACGCCAAGATGAATCAGAAGCTGATCAATGGGCCATAAAATTGATGGATGATCATGGCTACCCAACGCTGCCAATGGCTAATTTGATGACAAGATTAGCCAAACAGCGGCTACTGCCTGTCAGCCGCCAGTCAGAATATTATCAAACCCATCCCGGTGCAGGTGAACGGAGCTCGATCTTTCTCGATCATGCCAAAAACAGCACAAATGCCTCTGCGGTTATTACCCAGCCATCGGCAAATCTAATCATGCGGTTTAATCAAGTGAAGGCAAAAATGCATGGCTGGACAGATGCGCCAAGCCAAAGTTTATTACAAACCAGCGCACCCATCGCCTCCACTGATACGGATAGCCAATATTTACGCGCCATCGCATTGTATAGACTAAGTGATCTTGCCGGCGCCTTAGATTTAATTGACCAGCTGATTACTAATGATCCTGAAAATCCATTTTATCATGAGTTCAAGGGCGAGATATTGACATCATCAGGGCGCCCAGAGGACGCGATAGCTGCCTTTCAAGACGGGTTAAACCGACTTGATCCTAATGTTAATAAAGGTCAAATGCTGTTATCCTTGGGTCGTGCTTTTATGCATATAGGCGATGTCGACAGCCTCAATATTGCCATTCCTATATTGGAAGAAGCCAATCGGCTAGAACCTGATTGGGCATTTGTTAAGCACCAGCTTGGCATCACCTATGGCCGCACTGGCCGAGTGACTGACGCTGATATCGTGCTAGCGGAAAGAGCGCTCATGCTTGGCCATGATAATCTAGCAAAGCAATTAGCCTTAAGAGCAAAAAATAACCCTGATGCGACAGTGATTCAGAAACAATTAGCGCTAGATATTATTGCGCTCACCGACCAATAGCCTTTACAATAGTCTGATATAGACAGTGATCAAATATGGATAAAGCCAAAAATAATAAAACAGGTAAAGGAAAAAGCGATATGGAAAAACCATCAAGTAAAACCAAATCATCGGCAAATAGTGCGATTGGGTTTGCCCTAATCATTGGCATTATTATAGGCTTTCTCGTCGATCAAGTTGTTCCGTCGCTTAATAATAAAACAGATAACTCCACCATTAATGCCAATATAGATACCGATCTTGATGCCACGATTGAGGCCTATATAGTTAACCATCCTGAGGCTATTGAAGCCGCCCTTATTGCCTTGAATGATGCGCGCAATCGGCAAAATGAATTACAGGCGATAAATATCCTAGCCGCAGGTGAGGATACTACTGTCATGGGAAATCCCGATGGCGATATCACTATTTATGAGTTCAGCGATTATAATTGCGGATATTGCAAACGCGCCTTTGCTGACTTGCTTGATGTGCTGGCAGAGGACGGCAATGTCAGGCTGGTGATCAAAGAATTTCCTATTCTTGCAGAAAGCTCAATAGATGCGGCGCGGCTGGCGCTGCATGCGGGTGCGCAAGCTAAGTTTGAGGATATCCATAGCGAATTGATGGATTGGCGCGGGGCTATTTCTAATGACTTGCTCACCGACCTAGCAGAAGAATATGACATCACAGGCTTTGATATTAATGACCGTAACAACGATCCGATGATGGATATTCTCCGCCAAAACTATGCACTCGGACAGCAATTTGGCATTGATGGCACGCCGGCATTTATTATTGGCGGCAAAATCTATCCGGGGGCGATCAGCAGTAAGGATATGCTGATAGCTATTAATGAGGCAAGAAAACGCAAAAACTCGTAATTCCGGCGTTGCCGAAAGGCATGTGGTGACAGGCTGATATGTTCCTGTTATATCATGTCAGTAGATGCGATTTCTAGATAGGTAAGTACAATCGAGATGGCAAAACAAGCAGTCCTTATCATAAATGGCCCTAATCTTGATCAACTCGGCACTCGTGAGCCTGAGATTTATGGTCATATGAGCTTGGCTGACATTGAAGCTATGTGTCATGAAAGAGCAGCAGAGAACAACATTTCTATCAACTTCATGCAATCTAATGCTGAGGATGCTATCATTGCCGCAATCCACAATGCCCGCCAAGACGGCACCAAGGCAATCATTATTAATGCCGCTGCGTTTACCCATACCTCGGTCGCTATTCGCGATGCGATGCAGATGTTTGACGGTATCCGGATCGAAGTTCATTTATCTAATGTCTTTGCCCGTGAAGCGTTTCGCCACCATTCCTATCTAGCCGATATTGCTAATGGTGTGATTTGTGGCTTTGGCGCTAATTCATATCGTCTAGCTATTGATGCTGTGGGCAATATATTACAATCAAAAGACTAAAATAAGGAGCAGGGTTAAGATGAGCAAAGCACCCCAAAAGACATCAGATGCCGTTGATGAGAGAGTTCGTCTGATTCGTGAATTAGCTAAGGTCATGGAAGATACTGGATTGGTTGAGATTGACCTTGAAGATGATAATGTGTCTGTTCATCTATCCAAAACTGGCACGATGGCACCGGCGCAAATGATGTCGCCTATGATGGCGGCGCCTGCCCCAGCGGCTCCGCATTCTGCCGCCGCACCAACGCCTTTTGAGACAGCAAAAGCCGCTGCAGCTGATAAATCTGTGCCAGATAATGCTATTACCTCACCAATGGTCGGAACCGCCTATCTAGCCCCTGAACCGGGGGCAGCGGTATTTATCAAAGAAGGTGATAATATCAAGGCCGGCCAGACGCTTTTGATTATCGAGGCGATGAAAGTTATGAATCCTATCACCGCGCCATCCGCCGGCACTGTCCGCCAGATTCTAGTCGATGATGGACAGCCTGTTGAGTTTGGTGAGCCATTAGTTGTAATTGATTAAAATAATCAGGCCGTGTGCAAATGGCAGGAGGGGTGAATATGTTCAATAAAGTGCTGATTGCAAATCGCGGTGATGTTGCTTTGCGCGTGTTGCGTGCATGTCAGGATTTAGGCATAGCCACTGTTGCTGTTCATTCGACGGCAGATACCGACGCTATGCATGTGCGGCTTGCGGACGAGTCTGTCTGTATTGGTGAGCCTGCATCCGCCAAATCTTACTTGAATATTCCTGCGCTGATTACCGCCGCGACGATTACTGGCGCTGATGCCATTCATCCCGGGGTTGGCTTTTTATCTGAAAATGCTGATTTTGCTAATGTTGTCGATGCACATGGGCTGACCTTTATCGGCCCTCATATTGATCATATTGTGTCGATGGGGGATAAGGTTGAGGCGAAGCGCACCGCCGCTGCCTCTGGCCTGCCTTTAGTCCCCGGCTCTGATGGCGCGATAGCTAGCCTTGATGAGGCAAAAATGGCTGCTGAGCAAACGGGATATCCGGTGCTGATCAAGGCCGCATCTGGTGGTGGTGGGCGCGGCATGAAAGTGGCAGAGAGTGCCGAGCAAATATCCGAAGCCTATTCCTCCGCCCGCAGTGAGGCCAAGGCCGCCTTTGGTGATGATACTGTGTATTTAGAACGCTATCTGGGCAATCCGCGCCATATTGAGGTACAGATTGTTGCCGATAGCCAAGGTAATGTTGTCCATCTGGGTGAACGCGAATGTTCGGTTCAGCGCCGCCATCAAAAATTACTTGAAGAAGCGCCATCACCTGTCTTGACCGACAAAGAACGCCAGCATATCGGCAAGATTGCCGCCGATGCCGCACGCGCCATGGGTTATCTGGGGCTGGGGACGATGGAGTTTCTCTATGAGAATGGTGAGTTTTTCTTTATCGAAATGAATACGCGGTTGCAGGTTGAACACCCTATCACCGAGGCCATTACCGGAATTGATCTGGTGGTTGAGCAGATCCGTATTGCCGCCGGCATGCCGTTATCCTTTAGCCAAGAGGATGTGACGTTCAAAGGTCATGCGATCGAATGTCGGATTAATGCCGAACATCCGACCAGCTTTATGCCGACGCCGGGAACAGTTGAAAACTTTCATGCGCCGGGCGGCCCTGGCGTTCGCGTTGACAGCTTTCTCTATTCAGGCTACCGCATCCCGCCACATTATGACAGTTTGATTGCCAAGCTGATTGTTCATGGTGATACAAGAGAGCATTGTCTTGCCCGCTTGAGACGTGCCCTTGATGAGACGATTATTGCGCCGATGCCGACCTCGCTTGATCTGCATCGCTTGCTTGTTAATGATCCCCAGATCAGGTCTGGCGACTATTCTATCCGTTGGCTCGAAGAGACGTTCCTGCCTAATCTTGATCAAGAGTAATCATGACTCAAAACCATGCCACTTGCCCTGTTGACGCTGAGCAGGCAAGATAGGCTATGTATCATTTTTCGCCCGAAACGCTGATCAAATCGTATGCGATAGGGGTTTTCCCCATGGCTGAGCGCCATGATGATGAGCGTATCTTTTTTGTTGATCCTGAACAGCGCGGCATTATTCCGTTACACCCGCCACGGCTCAATAAGTCTATGCGCAGGCTGATCCGGACTTCGCCGTATCGGGTGACGGTTAACCACGCCTTTGCTGATGTGATTGATGGCTGTCGGGAGATTACGGTCAGTCGGCCAGATAGCTGGATCAATCCGCCGATCAGACAGCTTTATCTGGCGCTGCATAGGCTCGGCTTTGCCCATTCGATTGAGGTCTGGGATGATCAGGGTAGCGGAACAGATGCCAGATTGGCTAAGGGCGCGGGTTCGGATGAGGATGCGGGTGCGGATGCGGTTACAGATGGCGCGTCTAAACTGGTAGGCGGAGTTTATGGCGTTGCCTTGGCTGGCGCGTTTTTTGGTGAGTCGATGTTTAGCCGTGTCAGCAATGGCTCAAAGCTGGCGCTGTTGCATCTGATTGCCAGATTGCGGCATGGCGGTTTTGTTCTGCTGGATACGCAGTTTTTGAACCCGCATCTCGTGCAATTCGGTTGCCATGAGATTAGCCGTGATACATTTCAGGAAAGATTGCAACATGCGCTGACCGTCACCGCGCAGCTGCCCCAAGACGATGACCCGCAAGCCATGCTCGCTCAGCTACTGCAGGACAGCACCGTGATGTCATAGACCGGATGCTCAAGCCCGCTTATTGCCGGCGATGAGGCAAACATCCAGCCCGAAAAGATAGGGCGTTCAGTGACCCGCCCATCATAATCCACCGCTCTGATTTCCAGCAAGGCGGCGTGATCTGGCGGCTGATCCGGGGGGCGGTAATTGCACGAATGAACATATAGCTCAAGCGTGCCAAACCGTGTTGCCAAGCCAATCGGCACATCTAGCGTCGCTATGCGGGCGGTGATTTTATCAAGGGTTTGAAGCCGCGCCCGCTCACCTTTAAGCCAGTTACCATCAGCAAGGCTCTGATTAATAGGCAGGCCACCGCCAATAATACCAACGCTAATCATAAGGATCAAAAATAGACAGATAACATCCGAGCTAAGACGCCGCATAAGTTATTGTCCTGATTGGCCGTCGCTAAATATAGCCTTGCCAATCATATCGGTCAGATTAACCGGATCAAGCGTGTTGTAAAACACATGGCCTTCGGCAATCGTATCCAATGAAATGCCCGGCACAATGTCAATATGACTGCCGCCAAGAAGCGAGGTTGATGAGACACGAATAACGCTGTCATCGGGGATGGCATAGGCGGGATCAATATCCATAACGACCCTGGCCTCAAACAGATCAGGGTCGAGGCGGGTTGCCGCTACACTGCCGATCGCGATGCCAGAGATGCGAACATCATCACCAGTTTTCAGATCACCAATTTTGCCGAACACTGCCTCAACCGATATGCTTTCACCAGATTGAAAATTAGTGAATGATAATGCGAGCCATAAAAAGGCACCGGCAATGATTAATACCACCGCACCCATCACCATTTCTATGGTATTCCGCATCAGCTTTACTCCGGCTTCCAGGGTTGATAGTCACCAGTTGCCTTGCGCCGTTTGCCAAGTCGCAATAAATGACCCGCTGGTTTATAGGCATAGACGGTTCCGGTGAGATTAGGCTGATGCGGCAATTGCCACGAATGTTTGGTATAGCCTTCAGACGGTGGCGGCGACGCCTCTGTGTGATGCAGCCAGCCATGCCAATCCGCAGGGACTTTGCTAGCCTCCGCCTTACCATTAAAAATGACATAGCGGCTTTTGCGGCCGTGGCTACGCGGTTTCTTGCTTTCGTAATAGCGATTACCAAACTCATCATCGCCCACAAGTTTTGCAGTCAGGCGTATATTCAATCGGGTGAGCCAATGCATAGCGATATTAAACCTTATCTCAAAAAAATGATTATGTTCTATTGATAACGGATATTCTTTCCCCGTGCAATAATTCATCATGCAATAATTCCCCGTGCCATCAATGCTGATGCTAACGATCATAAGGATAGTATTTGTGACAGGCTATGACGTGACCAATTGTCTCTGCCGAGGGGTCATTTAGCATCATCAATGACCAACATGAGACCAATATGCACCCTAGAAAGCTTCAACATAACCCCAGAATGGATGAGAAAGTCAAAATCAAATTGAGTATTTTTCGCGCATTAGTTGTGGTAAGGATTTGCTCTCAACCTCTGATTCACATGAGCATGAAGCCAGAGCAGGTTTTCATCCAGTCAACCCACTTTTTTTTTATTATGGCAACATTTTGATATTGCGCTCGACCACCAACATCATGTAGTTTGTATCCAGTAGAATACAACATATTGTTAAATAAGGCTGACGCGCGGAAAACAAAATCCTTCGTGCCGACATTCTTTTTTGTAAACGTATTATTAACAAGGATATAACAAATGCAGCTCACACGCCACTTTACCAAAGCTGATCAATCACCATATGAGACAATGGAATGGACACACGTGACAAGCGAGATTAAAAATCCCGATGGCACGATTGTGTTCCGCGCTGAAAATGTTGAGGTGCCGACAGCTTTCTCGCAAGTAGCTAGTGATATTATGGCGCAAAAATATTTCCGTAAGGCTGGCGTTCCTGCAAAGCTGAAAAAAGTTGAAGAAAACAATGTTCCTTCATGGTTGTGGCGTTCTGTGGCTGATGAAGCTGCTATGAAAGACCTGCCATCGGCTGAACGATATATTAGCGAGCTATCGGCTAAGCAGGTTTATGATCGGCTTGCTGGCACTTGGACATATTGGGGATGGAAGGGCGGATATTTTTCATCCGAAGATGACGCAAAGATTTATTTTGATGAAATGCGTTATATGTTGGCGCATCAGATGGCGGCACCAAACAGCCCGCAATGGTTTAATACTGGTCTGCATTGGGCATATGGTATTGACGGCGCCGGGCAAGGGCATTTCTATGTTGACTTTGAAACTGGCAAACTGACCCGTTCCAAATCCGCTTATGAGCACCCTCAGCCGCATGCCTGCTTTATCCAGTCAATCAAAGATGATCTGGTTAACGAAGGCGGCATCATGGACCTATGGGTGCGTGAGGCAAGACTGTTCAAATATGGCTCAGGCACTGGCACCAATTTCTCCTCTCTGCGCGGGGCGATAGAACCGCTTGCTGGTGGCGGCAAGTCATCAGGCTTAATGAGCTTCCTGCGCATCGGTGATAGAGCGGCAGGTGCAATTAAATCAGGCGGCACAACCCGCCGCGCTGCTAAAATGGTCACCGTCGATGTCGATCACCCTGACATTGTTGATTATGTTGACTGGAAAGTCACCGAAGAACAAAAGGTCGCGGCCTTGGTGACAGGCTCTAAATTAGCCAGCAAGCATATGAATGAAGTCATGGCCGCCTGCACGACACCAATTACCGCTGCCAGTAATGAAGCCAGTAGTGAAAATGATCAGTTTGACCCAAAGCGCAATCAGGCCTTGCGGAAAGCCATTATTGATGCGCGTAAGGTGCTCATCCCCGAAAATTACATCCAGCGGGTAATTCAGTTTGCGAAGCAGGGCTATACTGAGATTAGCTTCAAGACTTATGATGCTGATTGGGATTCCGAAGCCTATCTGACCGTTGCTGGCCAGAACTCCAACAACTCTGTTCGGGTGACCAATGATTTTCTTGGCAAGGTATTGGAAAATGGTGAATGGGAGCTTATTCGCCGCACCGACGGTGAGGTTAGTGACCGCATTAATGCCGCTGAATTATGGGAAAAAATTGCCTATGCGGCATGGGCTTGCGCTGATCCTGGTCTGCAATATGACACCACCATTAACGAATGGCATACTTGCCCTGAAGGCGGCCGCATCAACGCCTCAAACCCATGTTCTGAGTATATGTTCTTGGATGATACGGCATGTAACCTTGCCTCTCTCAATCTGATGCAATTCAGACATGCCGATAAGCGCTTTAATATTGAAGCCTATGAGTACGCGGTTAAGCTGTGGACAATCACGCTTGAGATTTCTGTTCTGATGGCGCAATTCCCATCAAAGGAAATTGCCCAGCTTTCATATGAATACAGAACACTCGGCCTGGGTTATGCCAATATCGGCGGCTTGCTAATGGCTTCTGGACATTCTTACGACAGCGACGAAGGCCGCGCCATTGGTGCCGCGCTTTCTGCCCTGATGACAGGTGTATCCTACGCTACCTCTGCCGAAATGGCGAAAGAACTAGGTGCCTTCCCACGCTATGAGGAAAATGCAAATCACATGTTAAGGGTTATTCGTAACCATCGCCGTGCCGCGCATGGTGAAGCGACTGGATACGAAGACCTGTCTGTTCTGCCGGTTCCGATTAAGCGCGATGATTGCCCAAATCAGGACTTGGTCGAAGCCGCGACAAAGGCATGGGACAATGCGCTGAAACTGGGTGAAGAACATGGTTACCGCAACGCTCAGACAACCGTTATTGCGCCAACTGGCACCATCGGCTTGGTTATGGATTGTGATACCACTGGTATTGAGCCTGATTTTGCTATCGTTAAGTTTAAGAAACTTGCTGGCGGCGGGTATTTCAAGATTATCAATCGCGTGGTACCTGAGGCGCTGACTAATCTAGGTTATGAAGACAGCCAAATTGACGATATCATCCGTTATGCCGTTGGTCATGGCTCACTTGAAAAATGTCAGTCAATCAGCACCTCCGCACTCAAAGAAAAGGGGTTTACCGATAGCCTTCTTGACACTCTTAATGGCGCACTTAAAACCGCCTTTGATATCAAGTTCGCGTTTAACCGCTTCACTTTAGGGGATGATTTCTGCAAGGGCACGCTTGGGCTGACCGATGCGCAGATGAATGATTTCAGCTTTGATCTGCTTGCTTATCTTGGATTTAGCAAAGATGAGATTGAACATGCCAATACCCATGTCTGCGGATCAATGACCCTCGAAGGCGCGCCACATCTCAAAGATGAGCATTTGCCTGTCTTTGATTGTGCCAATCCTTGCGGACGTCTTGGTAAGCGTTTCCTTAGCGTTGATAGTCACATCACCATGATGGCGGCAGCACAGCCATTTATTTCAGGAGCAATCTCAAAAACGATCAATATGCCAAATAACGCAACCGTCGAAGATTGTGGTGCGGCCTATATGCTGTCTTGGAAATTGGGTCTGAAGGCAAACGCGCTTTATCGTGATGGCTCAAAGCTAAGCCAGCCGCTTTCGGCTAGCCTGATTGATGATGATGATGTCGAGAGCATGGAAGAAGCGCCAGCCGTCGCCGCTCAGACAACCAAGGTTGTTGAAAAAATCATTGAGCGTTATATCGCCACCCGTCAGCGTCTGCCACATCGCCGCAAAGGCTACACGCAGAAAGCCATTGTTGGCGGCCATAAGGTTTATCTCCGGACTGGCGAATATGAAGACGGCAAGCTGGGTGAGCTGTTCATTGACATGCACAAAGAAGGCGCGGCGTTCCGGTCATTGATGAACAACTTTGCCATCGCCGTATCCATTGGTCTCCAATATGGCGTGCCGCTCGAAGAGTTTGTCGAGGCCTTTACCTTCACTCGGTTTGAGCCGCAGGGCATGGTGCAAGGCAATGACATGATCAAAATGTCGTCATCTATTCTGGATTATATCTTCCGCGAATTGGCGATCTCATATCTTGATCGGGCTGATTTAGGGCATGTTAATTCAGATGATTTGGCAATGGATGCGATGGGCGCCGGCGAAGGTCAGTCTGATATCGCGCAAGCCACCATCAGTTCTGGCTTTGTCCGCAACCGCAACATTGTGCTGTTGCATGGTAAGGGGACAGGCACCGATGGTGATGCCAATATCCCTGCCAGCATGTCAGCAGGCACCGCCACCAGCGCCGAACAAGCCACAGGCGCGGTGACGACAAATACCGGGGCAAGCGCCGCCGCCAGTTCGGTTGCTAATCAAGTTCAGCAAGCCCGTATGCAAGGCTATGAAGGTGAAAATTGCAACGAATGCGGCAACTTCACCCTTGTTCGCAATGGCACTTGCCTCAAATGTAACACCTGCGGATCAACAACGGGTTGCAGCTAAACAGCACCCCGTCAACGGCAATTTGAATAGGAGATACCATGTCTGGTAACATTGATAAACGTCTCGCCGAATTAGGCATCACCCTTCCTGATGCCCCGGCGCCGGCGGCAAATTATATCCCTTATGTCATTAGTGGCAATCTGGTGTTTATTTCCGGACAGGTTCCTTTGGTCGATGGCAAGATCGAAAAAACAGGGGCAGTTGGTGATGGCACAATGACGCAAGATGACGCTGAGGGTGAGGCCAGAAAATGCGCTATCAACCTACTCGCCCAATTAAAGGCGGCTACCGGTGGTGATCTTGATCGTGTCACTCGTGTTGTTAAGCTTGGCGGATTTGTATCCTGCATGCCTGATTTCTCAGCCCAGCCACTTGTCATCAATATTGCGTCTAACCTGATGGTAGATGTGTTTGGAGAGATTGGCCGTCATGCACGTTTTGCGGTTGGTACTAATGCGTTGCCGCTTGGCTGCCTGGTTGAGATCGAAGGTATTTTTGAGATTGCCTAACCGCGCATAAATATTTCATCACTTTATGCTTATCGCCATTGTTTCCGCCACCATTTGAACCAATATGGTAAGCATGGATGATGATCTGCCGCCAACAAAGCCCAACACCACCCGTCAAGCTAAAGCTGATGCCAATTCCACAGGCTGGACCGCCGAGATGGTGGAAACGGCAAGCGCCATTTCAAGCGAGGTTTGGGATAAATGTGCAGGTGGGCAGAACCCCCTATTAAAGCATGCGTTTTTCAAAGCACTCGAAGACAGCCGTTCTGCTTGTCAGGAAACCGGATGGATACCTCGACATATTGTTCTGAAAAACAATTACGGCCAGATTTGTGCTATTCTGCCGCTTTATCTGAAAACACATTCTTATGGCGAATATGTATTTGATCATAGCTGGGCAGATGCGTGGCGGCGCGCTGGTGGTCAATATTATCCAAAAGCCCAAAGCGGTATTCCTTTTACCCCTGTTCCCGGGCAGCGGCTACTGATTGATCCATCACTTACGCCTGAGCAAGCAAGTGACGCGCGCCACTTATTAGCAGAGGCCTGCCTTGGCTGTGTTGAACAGCTCAATCTTTCATCCGCCCATATTACCTTTTTAAGCAAAGCTGAGCATGATGCCCTGACACAAAAATCCCCGCAAGGCCGATCAGGACGTTGGATCAGCCGCAAAGGGCTACAATTCCACTGGCATAATAAAACCTATGCCAGTTTTGATGATTTTCTTGGCCGCATGGCCTCTCGCAAGCGCAAGAGCCTGCGCCGTGAAAGACGTGATATTGCTAATGCCGGTGTCAGTTTTGACCAGAAACAGGGTGATGATCTGACAGGTGGCGACTGGGATGATTTCTATCGCTTCTATCTATCGACAATTGATCGAAAATGGGGCGGCGCTTATCTGACGCGGGATTTTTTTGACCAAATCCATCAGACAATGCGTGACCATATTCTTCTCATCATGGCATATAAAGATGATGCCGCGGTCGCCGGCGCCATCAATTTTATTGGTCAGGATACGTTATATGGCCGCAATTGGGGTAGCATTATAGATATCCCCTTTCTGCATTTTGAAACCTGTTATTATCAGGCTATTGATTACGCCATCAGCAATGGTCTTGCCCGGGTTGAGGCAGGAGCGCAAGGTCTGCACAAGGTTCAACGCGGCTATGCGCCTGTTCTCACCTATTCAGCGCATTACATGAATAATGATCAGTTTAATGACGCTGTCGCTGATTTCACAGCAAGAGAAGCCAAACAGGTCGAGCGCGAAATGCACGAGCTATTATCTTGGCTTCCCTATAAAGATGAGGGCTAATATCGCCTTAGCTTGGCTTCTTTATAAAAATGAGGGCTTAGCGCGGCTCAGCACCCGCAGGGCTGGCTTTCTTAGCTGTCACTTTTTTAGCCGTTGGGGTTTTAGCAGATGGTTTTTTGGCTGATGCTTTTTTGACTTTTATCTGTTTATCCTGACTAGGGGCATCACCTTTGATCACATTAACAACCAGATGCGTGATATCGCCATCTTGATCTGGCTTGCCCATATCAACCTCAACAGCTCCGCCATCAACCAGTCTGCCAAACAGCAATTCTTCGGATAGCGGCTTTTTGACATGCTCTTGGACGACACGAGCAAGCGGCCGCGCGCCGTAAGCTGGCTCATACCCACGCTCAGCCAGCCAGTCACGCGCACCATCGGTTAAGCTAATGGTGACGCCGCGATCGGCTAGTTGCGCTTCGAGTTTGATAATGAACTTATCAACAACCTTGCGCACCGTTTCAGGGGCGAGTGCGGCAAAATTAATAATCGCGTCTAGCCTGTTCCTGAACTCAGGGGTGAAGGTACGCTCAATCGCTTCGTTACCAGCTTGCTCACGTCTGCCGCGCCCAAACCCGATAGACATTTTTGTCATCTCACTGGCGCCAGCGTTTGTTGTCATGATGATAATGACATTACGGAAATCAATAGTCTTACCATTATGGTCGGTCAGTCGGCCATTATCCATGACTTGCAAGAGCAGATTAAAGATATCGGGATGAGCTTTTTCAATCTCATCAAGCAAAAGCACCGCATGAGGATTCTGATCAACTGCATCAGTCAATAAGCCGCCCTGATCAAAACCAACATAGCCAGGAGGCGCGCCGATTAGCCGTGAGACCGAATGGCGTTCCATATATTCGGACATATCAAAGCGGATGAGCTTTATGCCCATCGATTCGGATAATTGCCGCGCTGCTTCGGTTTTACCAACACCTGTTGGCCCACTAAAGAGATAATTGCCAACCGGCTTTTCGGCATCACGCAATCCGGCACGAGCGAGCTTAATCGCTGAGGCCAACGCAACAATCGCTTCATCCTGACCATAAACCATGCGATGCAGATCTGACTCAAGACTTGCCAATGCCGCCCGATCATCTCTATTAACCGTTTTGGCTGGAATCCGAGCCATGCTGGAGATAGTTGTTTCAATCTCTTTCTCACCAATGACTTTACGGCGACGTGATGGCGGAACTAGCATCTGAGCTGCCGCCGCCTCATCAATGACGTCAATCGCTTTATCTGGCAATTTCCGATCGGTGATATAGCGTGAGGATAATTCAACCGCGGATTTCAGCGCTGCTACGGTGAAACGAACATCATGATGATCCTCGTATTGGCGTTTTAGGCCACTAAGAATTTTAATGGTGTCGGCCACACTAGGCTCATTAACGTCAATTTTCTGAAAACGCCTAGATAAGGCACGGTCTTTTTCAAACCAACCCCGAAACTCTTTATAAGTTGTTGACCCAATACAGCGTAATGACCCCTCCTGAAGAGCAGGTTTCAGCAAGTTTGACGCATCCATGGCACCGCCACTAGTCGCCCCCGCGCCAATGATAGTATGAATCTCATCAATAAACAAAATCGCCTGATCATTTTTAGCAACTTCTTTCATAACAGCCTTGAGCCGTTCTTCGAAGTCACCGCGATAGCGTGTTCCCGCCAGCAACGCACCCATATCCAGCGAATAGATAATCGCATCCTCAAGCACAGCTGGCACATCTTTTTCAATGATCTTGCGGGCCAGCCCCTCAGCAATGGCGGTTTTACCGACGCCGCTATCACCAACGAGCAGAGGATTGTTTTTGGTGCGCCGACAGAGAACCTGGATCGTCCGATCAACCTCTTTATGGCGGCCGATGAGCGGATCAATTTTACCGATACGCGCCTTTTCATTAAGATCAACCGCATAAGCAGCAAGCGGATTTTGTTTCTGATTAACCGCATCATCTTTGACAGTAGTGCCATCCGTGCCAACACCATCAGCATCAAAGGCAGGATTTTTAGCAATCCCATGACTGATATAGCTGACCACATCAATGCGGTTAATATCTTGCTGGTTAAGAAGCCAGACAGCATGGCTTTCGCGTTCAGCAAACATGGCCACCAGAACATTAGCGCCGGTCGCGCGTTCATGATTGGATGATTGCGTATGGATAACAGCACGCTGAAGCACCCGCTGAAAACTGTTTGTCGGGCGCGTTTCCACCACATCATTGCCAAGCGTTTCAAATGTCTGCTCAATATGAAGCATGAGTTTTTGTTGCAGATCGTTAACATCGGCATTGCACGCACTCAATACCTCAAGCGCATCGCTATCCTCGGTTAAGGCCAGAAGCAAATGTTCAAGAGTTGCAAATTCATGTCCCTTTTTCGCCGCCATAGACATGGCACGCTTTAGGGTTTCTTCAAGTTCTTGTGACAGCATAAAACTATTCCTTTTCCAACTGAAGCTGTAAGGGATGTTGATTCTTTCTGGCAAGGTCCATTACTTGTGAGGCCTTTGTTTCCGCAACCTCATATGTATATACTCCACATACGCCTACTCCGCGTTGATGAACATGAAGCATGATCTGCGTGGCTTCTTCTTCTGATTTGCGGAAATAACTCTGTAAAACATGCACAACAAACTCCATTGGTGTAAAGTCATCATTTAGCATAATCACTTTATAGAGTGGCGGCCGTTTGACTTTCGGACGCTCTGCCATGATCGTAACATTAATTGATGTTTTATCATTATCATTACTGCCATCATCAGATGACATACTAATATCGGCATGGCATAGCAGTTGCATGTATTGTTGTGAGCGTTCCATACTAAACAATATGATCATATTTTTCAGATTTGAAAGGGCTTGATATGAAAAATCTCACCTTATGGATAAAGATTTTTTGTATTGCCACAACGCTGACTAGCTTTTCTCATGGTATTTTCATTATCTTTTTCATTGGCATGTTTTCCTGTCAATTTTTTTGGCCAGTTTTGGCGTTACTTAATTTGACTGCTAAGGTCAGCGTGCTAATATTGGATATGCTTACTATAAGCCTTCAGGGCATCACCATTCAGAATAGGGTTTTTAGATGAAACACCTGTTTTTTCTGCTTATGTTAGCCATCACATTAGTCACTGGTTTCAGCCCTGTTGCTGAGGCGAAATACGCCTCCATCGTCGTTAATGAAAGCACTGGTGAGGTTATGTATTCGCGGAACGCTGATAAACAGCTTTATCCGGCATCACTTACCAAAATTATGACGCTTTACATGGTGTTTGAGGCACTTGATCAGGGTAAAGTCCACATGGATACCAAGATGCGTGTCAGCAATCTGGCAGCTAGCCGTTCCCCATCAAAATTAGGGCTGCGGCCAGGCAGTCATATCACTGTCAAAAATGCCATTTATGCGCTGATTACCAAATCAGCTAATGATGTTGCTACTGTGATTAGTGAGCATCTAGCCAGCAGTGAGCGTGAGTTTGCGAAAAAAATGACACGGAAGGCACAGGCTATCGGTATGAGCCAGACAACATTTCGCAACGCCTCTGGTCTGCCTCACTCAAAACAGAAATCAACAGCTCGTGACATGGCAAAACTTGCTGTCGCTATCCGTAACGATTTTCCCCATTATTTTCAGCTTTTTAAAACCAAGTCTTTTGAATATAACGGCCGCCGATATAAAAATCATAACACTTTATTGAGCAGTTATGAGGGCACGGACGGCATTAAAACCGGGTATATTCGGGCCTCTGGATTTAATCTGGTCGCCACTGTCGAACGCCGTGGTGTGCGTTTAGTTGGGGTGGTATTTGGTGGCCGCACAGGACGTTCACGCGATCAGCATATGGTGCATTTGCTGAACAAGCAATTTGCTCGTATCCCGCAATATGCCGAAACCACGCTAGTGCCAAAAAAGAAACCTCTAGCACCCACGCCAGTTGCCCCGCCACCACCTAAACCTAATATTCTCACCGTTAGTCGTGATACGGATTCAGGGTCCTTATCCGTCGCTGTTTCTGTGCCACCAGCCCGACCTGAACTGGCTGATCCAGAACCCGTTGAGGAGCCGCGCATCATTGGCTGGGGCATACAAGTTGGCAGTTTTGAGAAACGTGCCAGCGCCCATCGCGCCGCCCGAAATGCACGCGTAGCCGCTAATGATATTCTGTCGCATCAGCCTGCCCAATTGCGGCAAATCAAATATGGCAATCTGACATTATGGCAGGTGCATTTCAGCGGCTTTGATGAAACCTTGGCACGGCAAGCCTGCCTTCAGCTGTTTCAGAAAGGCATGTCTTGCGTCGCTATTCCGCAGATCAGCCAATCAAGTTAATCGCATCATCATCAGCTTGACTTTTGAATAAAGTACAGTATTCTAATATATACGATATGCGTATGTATGGGTTTGTTAGGCCAATATTTATCATATCAGTATTTGTTATATTAGTTTTCGTTATATGAGTGTGATTATCATGAAACCATCATCTTCACCCCCTATTCCTCTCAAACTTGCCACATCTGACGCCACATCTGACGCCACATCTGCCACCAAATCTGCCACCAAATCTGCAGGTACTACACCGCCATCAGCACCAAGCAAGAGGGGTGGCGCCCGCCCGGGTGCTGGCCGGCCAGCAGGGCAAGGTCGTTATGGTGAGGCGACTAAGCCTGTTCGCCTGCCGGTTAGCATGATTGATGAGATTATGGATTATGTCGCGACTGGCGGCCGCCAACCACTACCTTTATTCAGCTGTGCGGTGGCGGCGGGCTTTCCCTCACCGGCTGATGATCATCTCGAAGGCAGTCTTGATCTGAACGACTATCTGGTCAAGCATCCGGCGGCGACATTCTTTGTTCGGGTAAGCGGCGATTCCATGATCAATGCTGGTATCCATGAAGATGATATTCTGGTTGTTGATCGCAGTATTGAGGCGCGTCACGGCAAAATTATCATTGCCGCGGTTGATGGCCAGCTGACGGTTAAGCGACTGCATCATAAATCTGGCAAGACCATGTTAATGCCTGAAAATGATCGATATGAGCCGATTACCATCAGCGATGAGGCGAGTATGGTAATCTGGGGTGTGGTTACTAATGTCATTCACAGTGTCTGATTTATAGTGTGGGATTTGTAGTGTGTGATGATGGCGTGGGATTATGGTATTTGCATTAGTTGATTGTAATAATTTCTATGTATCTTGTGAGCGGGTTTTTGAGCCATCCTTAGCGCAGCAGCCAGTTATTGTATTATCTAATAATGATGGCTGTATCATTGCCCGTTCTGATGAAGCAAAAGCATTAGGCATTCCTATGGGTGCCGCGGTACATGAATACGCCGCCGCGCTTAAACGGCATAAGGTGCGGGTGTTTTCATCAAATTATCCGCTTTATGGTGATATGTCTGGCCGAGTGATGGAATCGCTGGGGCAATTTACTCCTGACGTGGAGGTCTATTCGATTGATGAGGCTTTTCTGGGATTAAATGGTTTTGCCGAAACTGCCTTGCCTCAACATATGCGTGATATGCGGCAGGCGATTGGGCAATGGACAGGCATTCCAGTTTCCGTTGGCGTAGCGGCGACAAAGACGCTCGCAAAACTAGCCAATCGGATTGCCAAAAAATATACCAGCGATGGCGTTTATATGATGACAGACCCGGTTTTAATGACCCGCATCTTAAGCGATATTGCGGTTGAGGATATCTGGGGGATATCGCGGCGCTGGGGTGAACGTCTGCGCGCTATGGGGATTAAAACAGCGTTGCAGCTACAACGGGCTAACCCTCAGCAGATTCGCAAAGCACTATCTGTTGTTGGTGAACGTATTGTGCATGAGCTAAATGGTATCTCTTGCCTTGAGCTTGAGGCCGTTCAAGCCAAGCAGAACATCATGTCGTCGCGGAGCTTTGGCAGGCTGATTAGTGACCGCAATAGCATCGAGGAAGCCACCGCCAGCTATACCGCGCGCGCCGCCGAAAAACTGCGCAAACAGAACAGCCTTGCAACAGGGATTTATGTGTTTATCCGAACCAATCGGTTCCGCACCCAAGACCCACAATATAGCAACGCGGCATTGATCCAATTTGATGAACCTACCGCAGATACAAGCACGCTTATCGCCGCCGCCACGCGCGCTATCCAGCAACTTTATCGGCCTGGATTTCGCTATCATAAGGCAGGGGTTATGCTGACTGATCTGGTGGCTGATGGCAAAGAACAGAAAAGCCTGTGGCGGCTTGACGGCTTAACGGCTAATGGTGCCGCGACAGATGCCGCGAGCAAGCGCCGCATGGTGATGCTTGATCAGGTTAATGCCATGATGGGGCGTGGCACCTTGTTTCATGCGAGCGAAGGGCTTAAAAAGACGCGCCAGCAAAACCCCGCCATAACGGCGGATAAACCGAGCTGGCATATGCGCCAGCAATTCCGCTCGCCCTCCTATACGACACGCTGGGCGGATCTGATTGTTGTGCGCTAGCAAAGCGTCATGCATGCCAAAAAGGGATGCTAAAGGGATGCCACATGAATGAGGTTAATGGCGCTAAGACGGTCACGCATTACGGTTAAGTACAACCCTACTCAATAAGCCCCAGCTCACGTTCTACCAGCGTCGCCCAATAGCTGGCGCCAAGCGGCAACAGCTCATCATTGAAATCATATTTAGCGTTATGCAACATGGCGCCATCGCCCGGATGGCCAGCCCCTAGCCAGATATATGCCCCTGGCCGCTGTTGCAGCATATAGGCAAAGTCCTCTGACCCCATAGATGGCGGCGCGTCCATATCAATTGATCCTGAACCAAGGACATCAGCTGCCGCTTGTGCCGCCCGATCTGCCGCTGCCGCATCATTAATCGTCGGCGGATAGCCCTCAATCCATTTGAATTGCGCCGAACAGCCATGTGCCGTCGCCACATGTTCGATGATATGTGCCATGCGGTCTTTGATAATCGCCCCAACAGCAGGGCTGAAATATCGGGCTGTGCCCTCAATGAATGTATCATCCGGGATCACATTATGGGTAAAGCCGCCATGACATTGGGTCACCGATACGACCGCCTGATCAAGTGGGTCAAGATTGCGTGAGACAACCGATTGTAGAGATTGTATCAGCGCCGCCGCCGCATAAATTGGGTCAGCGGTATTATTTGGCATAGCGGCATGACCGCCACGTCCGGTTATATGAATCTCAAACCCATCTGCCGCAGCCATAGAGGCACCACGTTGAATAACGGCTCTGCCAACATCAATCCCCGGCCAGTTATGCATCCCCCATACAGTGTCCATGGGAAACTGCTCAAACAGACCCTCATCACACATGACTTTACCGCCGCCACCATGTTCTTCGGCAGGTTGAAAGATGACCACCACCGTGCCATCAAAATTGCGTGTTTCGGCTAGGTATTTGGCCGCCCCAAGCAGCATCGTCGCATGCCCATCATGGCCGCAAGCATGCATAATGCCATCAGTGCCAGATTTATGCTCAAACTGATTTTCCTCAGGGATTGGCAAAGCATCAATATCGGCGCGTAAGCCAATGACCCGTGCACCTTTAGATATGCCAATAGTATCATTAGCAGATTTGCCCTTAATGACACCAATGACAGCTGTTTTTGCCATGCCTCGATGCACCTCAATGCCAAAACTCTCTAGCTTCTTAGCCAGAAAATCAGCAGTGTTATGTTCTTCAAAAGCTAATTCAGGATGCGCATGTAAATAATGTCGCCATTGGCGCATTTCATCTGCTTGCTGAGCTATTCTATTATGAACCGGCATTGGACATCCTCCCATTTTTAAGAGATTATCATAAACTGACTTAAGTCATAATCAAAAATTCCCCTATGTCATCAAGTGTGGCATTAAGTCTGTGACATAAACTGCGACATAAAAAGGCTTGATAAATGTGTCGGCGATGCAGTATCACCTGTCGTCAGCAAGATAGGTTTTTATAAATAATTTCGACATAGTATCATCAGTTTTGATTGCGATATAGAAAGGGGCAGAAAATGGCTGAAAGTCCTGATCGGGGTGCCCGTAGACTTCCTGGCGGCAAACCAAAATATTCTGTGTTTTCATTAATGCGTAATGCGCGCCGGTATCATCAAGACTGGCAACAGGCATGGCGTTCGCCCGAACCCAAAAAATCCTATGATGCAATTATTATTGGCGGCGGTGGTCATGGTCTGGCGACCGCATATTATTTGGCAGCGGTGCATCGCATCACAAATATAGCAGTCATTGAAAAAGGCTGGCTCGGCGGCGGTAACACTGGCCGTAACACGACGATCATTCGATCAAATTATATGTGGGATGAAAGCGCGGCGATTTATGACCATGCGCTCAAATTATGGGAAGGTCTGACGCAAGATTTGAACTTTAACCTGATGTTCAGCCAGCGCGGTGTTCTGACTATTGCCCATAGCTGGCATGAATTGCGGGAAATGTCGCGTCGCGTTCATGCGATTCGGCTAAATGGCATCGATAGTGATATTCTGACCCCCGATCAGATCAAAAAGCTGGTTCCAATTATCAATATAGACCAATCGATCCGCTATCCTGTGATGGGCGGTTTCTTGCAGCGGCGTGGCGGCACTGCGCGTCATGATGCGGTGGCCTGGGGTTATGCGCGGGCGGCTGATGATCTTGGCGTTGATATCATCCAAAATTGTGAAGTGACTGGTCTGCGCCGAAAAGGCAATCGCATTGAAGGTGTGGAAACCACCAAAGGCTTTATTAAATCACCAAAAGTCGGCTGTGTCGTCGCTGGCCATTGCTCAGTGCTTGGTGACATGGCTGATATCCGCTTGCCCATCGCTAGCCGTCCCTTGCAAGCGCTGGTGTCTGAGCCAATTAAGCCAGAACTAGATACCGTTATTATGTCAAATGCTGTTCATATGTATATAAGCCAGTCTGATAAAGGTGAAATGGTACTAGGAGCCGGGGTAGATAAGTATAACTCCTACGCCCAACGCGGCTCATTTCCGGTGCCTGAACATATGATAGCGGCGGCCGTTGAGCTGTTCCCTATTCTGTCACGGCTCAGGATGTTGCGGCATTGGGGAGGCATTGTTGATACCTGTCCTGATGCGTCACCTATCCTATCGAAAACCGACGTAAAGGGGCTCTATTTCAATTGTGGATGGGGCACTGGCGGCTTTAAGGCAACCCCCGGATCAGGGCATGTCTTTGCTGATCTTATTGCCAATGACCGCCCAAATTCTATTGCCGCGCCTTATGCGCTTGACCGTTTCCAGACAGGATTGCTTATTGATGAGCATGGTGCGGCTGGGGTGGCTCACTAATTTCTATGAGACACTAATTCCTATGAGAAAGGGATAGATTGCTATGTTGCTGATTGATTGCCCCCATTGTGGCGCTCGTGATGAAACTGAATTTGCTTGTGGTGGTGAAGCGCATATTGCGCGCCCATTGGCTGAAAATACTATTTCCGATGCTGAGTTTGCGGAATATCTATTCTGGCGTGATAACCCGAAAGGCGTGTTTTTAGAACGCTGGTGCCATACCGCCGGATGCCGGCGTTGGTTTAATGCTGCCCGTGATACCGTGACACATGAGTTTATTGAGATTTATGCCATGGGAAGCCTGCCAAAATCGAAAGCGGCAAAAGATGCCTATGCGTCGGCATGGCGACGTCAAACAGCATCAGAAAAAGCCGCTAAGCCAGCCCAAAAAACATCTGGTAAAGGGGCCAAATCATGAATATTAAATCCCCAAAGCAAGGTCAAATGCGCCTCAGTGATGGTGGCCGCATTAATCGCAAAAACCCTGTTTCCTTTCGTTTTGATGGCAAAACCTTTGCCGGTTTTGAGGGTGATACCCTTGCCTCAGCGCTGTTAGCTAATGGTGTTCATCTGGTAGGCAGATCGTTTAAATATCACCGTCCCCGCGGGATTCTGACAGCCGGATATGATGAGCCTAATGCGCTCGTAGAAATTGGCCAAGGCAATCAGCAAGCCCCGAATATCCGGGCGACTGAGGCGATGCTCTATGATGGGCTGACCGCTAAGAGCCAAAATCGCTGGCCGACGCTAGGCTTTGATATTGGTGCGGTGAACTCTTTGCTTGGGCGGTTTTTTCCTGCTGGTTTCTATTATAAAACCTTCATGTTTCCAGCGGTATTCTGGAAAAACATTTATGAGCCTATTATCCGAAAGGCGGCTGGCCTTGGGCGGGCGGCTAAAGATCATCATGATGCTGACCGTTATGAAAAAACCCATCGTCACACAGATGTGTTGATTGTTGGTGGCGGGGTCTCTGGACTGATGGCGGCGCTTAGTGCGGCTGGTTCTGGCGCGCGTGTCATGCTGGTTGATGACGCTAATGAGCTGGGCGGCTGGATGCTGTCCGAAAATAACACAACAATTGATGGCAAGCCTGCTCTTAACTGGATTAAGCAAACCGTTAAAGCGCTTGAAGCGATGAGCAATGTTACCATTTTGACGCGGACACAGTGCTTTGGTTATATGGATCACAATTTCCTGACCTTGGCTGAAAAAGTAACTGATCACCTGCCTCAACGACCTGATCACCTGCCTCGTCAACGAATGTGGAAGATCCGTGCCAAGCATGTCGTTCTGGCACAAGGCAATCATGAGCGTCCATTGATTTTTGGCGGTAATGATAAACCTGGTGTCATGATGGCAGGCGCGGTCAGGAGCTATATCAATTGCTATGCAGTCCTTCCAGGTCGCCGGGCGGTGATTTATACCAATAATGATGATGCTTACAAAACGGCACTATTGCTGGATGATGTTGGCGTTAAAGTGGCGGCGATTGTTGATCAGCGGCCGACCCCATCATCGGTTCTGGTTAGTCAAGCTATGGCTAGAGGCATGGTGGTGCATACTGGTCATGCAGTGCTTGATGCCAATGGTACGCGTCATGTCGGCACCTTAAAAATTGCCGCTATTAACCCCAAAACTGGCGATGTTACCGGTCAGCCTTTTTATATAGATGCTGATCTGGTTGCCATGTCGGGCGGATTTACGCCAGTCGTTAATCTCCATTCACAAGCTCGCGGTAAAATCACTTGGGACGACGAACAAGTCTGTTTCCGCCCATCTGATTATCATGAAGCCGCAATTTGTGTCGGCGCTTGTAACGGCGTATTTGACCTAAAAGGCGCGATGACAGATGCCGCAGTTGGCGGCGCTATGGCAGCGATGGCGGCAGGCTTTACCGCCGAGGCTGTTATGACACCGGCGGTAGATGAGCCGAGCATGGTGATGCGCCCGCATGTCTTATGGAAAATGCCAAGTGATGCAGTCAAAGGCCAAGAGCCAAAAGCCTTTGTCGATTTCCAAAATGATGTGACCGCAAGCGACATCAAACTGGCTGTCCGTGAAGGCTACCATTCGGTGGAACATGTCAAACGCTATACCACAAATGGCATGGCCACCGATCAAGGCAAACTGTCCAATATTAACGCTTTGGGTATTCTCTCTGATCAATTGGGTAAACCTATTCCTGAGGTCGGCACAACAACCTTCCGTTATCCTTACACGCCAACAACATTTGGTGCCATTGCTGGGCGTGATATCAAAGAGCTGTTTGATACCGAACGGCTAACCCGAATGGATGCTTGGCATCGCCAACATGGGGCAGAGTTTGAGCATGTTGGTCAGTGGATGCGCGCATGGTATTATCCAATAGACGGCGAAACAATGGAAGAAGCAGTTAACCGTGAGGTCAAAAAAACACGTACTCATGCCGGTATTCTGGATGCCTCAACACTGGGTAAGATTGATTTTCGCGGCAAAGATGCAGGTGAGTTTCTTGACCGTCTCTATACCAATATGTTTTCAACCTTAAAGATTGGCCGTTGCCGTTATGGCTTGATGCTCAAAGATGACGGCATGGTGATGGATGATGGCGTGACAACACGGCTAGGTGAAAACCATTACCACATGACGACAACAACCGGTGGCGCCGCTAATGTTTTAAGCTGGATGGAAGAATGGCTCCAAACCGAATGGCCAGAATTAGACGTTTATTTAACGAGTGTTACCGAAGAATGGTCTGTGACAACCGTGTCTGGCCCTAACGCTAGAAAGATACTGGAGGCGCTAGGATGTTCAGTCTCGCTCACAGATGATGCGTTTCCGTTCATGTCTTATCAAGATGCTAATCTGGCTGGCCTACCCGTCCGTATTTTCCGGATTTCCTTTACTGGTGAACTGAGCTTTGAGATCAATATCAAGGCAAGACATGGGCTGGCATTATGGCAGCATCTGATGAAAGCTGGTGAGCCGTTTGGACTAACGCCATATGGCACAGAGGCCATGCATGTCTTGCGGGCGGAGAAGGGCTTTATCATTGTTGGTCAAGAAACCGATGGTTCGGTTAACCCGCATGATTTAGGGATGAGCTGGATTGTCTCAAAAAAGAAATCAGACTTCATAGGTAAGCGAGCCCTAGAGCGCAAGAGCATGGCACTTAATAACCGCAAGCAACTGGTTGGGATAAAAACCGAAGACCCGAAAGCAATCATCCCTGAAGGCGCCCATGCTGTCCTTGATCCACATCAGTCTTATCCGATGGAAATGCTGGGGCAAGTGACGTCATCATATTACTCGCCGGTGCTTGGTCATTCGGTTGCTATGGCTTTGCTTAAAGGCGGCCATGCCATGAAAGGTCAAACCGTTTGGTTCCCTATGATTAATGGCAAAAAGCCGATCAAGGCTGTCATTACTGATACTGTATTTTATGACCCGAAAGGAGACAGGATCAATGGTTAGTTCTGCTGTATTGCCTGGTCGTTCCGCGCTCTCTCAAGTCGCGGCAATTCAACATCCTGTTCCCAAAGGCTCGGCTGGAAAGATCACGATTAAAGAAGCGCCGTTTCATGATCTGATTAATTTGCGTTGTCAGCCTGATAACAAAATGGCGAATGCCTTGATCAAGAAATTGACCAGCCATAGCTTGCCTTCAGCCAATCAAGCAGCACAAGCAGGTGATCGGGCGGTCATCTGGCTAGGCCCTGATGAATGGCTCATCATGGCCGAAGCAGGGGCGGCAAATACCATTATGGCTAATATAGAAACCGCCAATTTAGGCCATGTCGCCACCACCGAAGTCAGCAACGCCTATGGGATACTTACTGTTAATGGTAAGCCCAGCCGTCAGATGCTGGCAAAACATTGCGCTATTGATCTGGATGCTGGCGTCTTTACCAGTGGCACGGCTGTTCAGACGATCATGGGTCATGCAGGTATTATTCTTATTGCGACAGACGAAAACAGCTTTACGGTCATTGGCCGCAGCAGCTTTATGCCATATCTGGTTGCCTTGCTTACTGATGCTAGCATTGAATATGGGGTGGAATACCGTCCTGCATAATAACAGGACGGCTTCTCTGATAGAGTAAGTAGACTTAAGGCTGATACACAAGCTAGCGGCTATTAATACTCGCTATCTGGTAGCTCTTCCATGCGCTTTGCCTTAAACTCTACCAAGGCCTCATCAAGAGCTGGATCAAGATCAGGCGCTTCATAACTATTAAGCATGCTTCGAGCTCTATTTTCTGCTCTTTTGGCGCTTTCTATCGCCCCTTCTGAGCTCCACTGCTCAAAGGTTGTGTAATCTGCTAGGTCTGACCGCCAAAAGGCTTCTTCAAAATTGGCTTGGGTATGGCTGGAGCCAAGGAAATGCTGGCCGGGGCCTGTTTCTTTAATGGCATCCATAGCCTGCCCATTTTCGGTTAGATCAATTCCGCCAACCATTCTCTGCATCATCGATAGCTGATCAGCATCAAGCAGCAATTTGCGGAAATCTGACACCAGCCCGCCTTCCATCCATCCGGCTGAATGGAGAACAAAGTTCACGCCACTGGTCACCGATGGTAAGAGCGTATAGGTAGACTCGTACGCAGCTTGCGCATCAACGGTCTTAGCCGCGGTCAGCGACCCCCCTGAACGGAACGGAACCCCTAAACGGCGCGCTAATTTAGCACAGCCATTTAAGACCAAGGCAGGCTCTGGTGTGCCAAAGGTAGGCGCGCCTGTTTGCATCGACATAGAACTGGCAAAAGACCCAAAGATCACCGGCGTGCCTGGTCTAATCATCTGGGCAAAGGCAATACCGCTCATCGCTTCGGCCAAGGTTTGAGCTAAAGTTCCTGCCACCGACACAGGTGACATAGCGCCAGCAAGGATAAATGGTGAGATGATTACCGCCTGCCCATGCCGTGCATAGACCTTGAGCGCCCCAAGCATGGTGTCATCCCATGTCATTGGTGAATTAGCATTAATCAGGCTGACTAAAACATTTTTATCATCGAGGAAGCCGTCACCAAACAGAATTTTAGCCATATCAACCGTGTCTTGCGCCCGTGAAGCGGCAGTCACAGACCCCATGAAAGGCTTATCCGAATACTTCATATGCGTATAAATCATTTCCAGATGCCGCTTTGGTACTGGCAGGTCAACAGGCTCACAAATCGTTCCCCCTGAATGATGAAGCCCCGGCAGCATATAGACTAATTTCACCAGATTACGAAAATCTTCAATCGTTGCGTAACGCCGCTCATTATCTAGGTCACGGATAAAAGGCGGACCATAAACCGGTGCAAAGACGGTTTTATTGCCGCCAATTTCAACAGAACGTGCAGGATTACGCGCATATTGAGTAAACTCTGATGGTGCTTTCTGGCAGTATTGACGGCATAACCCACGCGGAAAATGCACCCGCTGGCCTTGTACATCTGCCCCATGATCCTTCAAGATTTCTAATGCTTCAGGATCATCTTTGAACTCAATGCCAACTTCCTCAAGGATGGTTTCAGCATTATTTTCAATGATCTCCGCCCCTTCATCACTTAGAATCTCATATAGAGGGACATGGCGAACTAGATATGGTGTCGATAACTTGCTTGAGGCACTGCTGCGGGCGCTGCGGCGAGCATCTCTACCACCACCACGGCGGCCGCGTTTTTCTGCTGTTTCTGACATGGCTATATTCCTTATAAAAATGAGCGTTAATTCATCTACGCTCTCAATTTTTCATTATTTGGATCAAATGGGCTTTCCTCAATAATCTCAGCATCATAAGGCTTGCCAAGAATATCAATGGTAAACTTTGTTCCAATGTCTGCTAATGCAGGTGGTACCATGGCTAACGCCAATGACTGACCAACTCGAAAACCATAATTGCCTGATGTCGCGCGGCCAACCATCTCACCATTATGAAACATGGGGTTACCGCCTAGCACATCCGCATCCTCAACATTATCAATCCGCATGGTGACCAGCTCATTAGCAAAGCCCTTTTCCTGCCATTTAACCAATGCGTCACGGCCAATGAAATCGCCTTTATTAAGGTGAACAAAGCGATCTAGTTTGGATTCTAGCGCTGCATACTCAATTGATAATTCTGTTCCCATCATGCGATAGCTTTTTTCCATCCGCATCGTGTCCATAGCACGAATACCAAACGGCTTAATCCCCAGATCAGCACCGGCTTCCATCAAGCGATCAAAAATATGATTTTGGTATTCAATCGGGTGGTGCAATTCCCAGCCCAATTCACCAACATAATTAACGCGCGCGGCTAATGCTGGGGCATGGCCTGCATTAATCCAGCGTGATGATAACCATGGGAATGCCTCATTTGAGAAATCAGTTCTTGGGCTAATGCGTTCCATCAATGTTCTCGCTTTCGGCCCGGCGACAACCAGAACACCCATCGCATTTGTCACATTGGCAAACTGAACACTGCCATCTTCTGGCATGTGCTTTCTGATCCAGTCATGGTCAACAGACTGCAATGCCCCCGCAGACACGACATAAAAACTGTCATCCTTTTCTTTGATAATCGTGTATTCGGAATGAACCCCGCCCCCATAACTCAAAGCATGACAGAGATTAACCCGACCTGCTTTTTTCGGAATACGGTTAGCGATCAGATGATCAAGAAACTCAGCCGCACCAGGGCCAGTGATTTTTGCCTTAGCAAAGGCTGACATATCCAAAAGTCCAACATTCTCTGTTGTGTTTTTCACTTCATTACCAATATGTTCAAACCATGCCGAGCGCCGGAACGACCAATCATCCTCTCTTGCCACACCTTCGGGCGCGAACCAGTTTGGTCTCTCCCAGCCAAAGCTAGCCCCGAATACCGCCCCAAGGGCTTTCATCCGATCATAACATGGCGTTGTCCGAAGCGGTCGCGCCGCCTCACGTTCTTCATCAGGGAAGTGAACAGTGAAGACGTTTGCATAAGCTTCTTCGTTCTTTTCGATAAGATAGCTTTCCGTCGCGTAACTGCCATAACGGCGTGGGTCAACGCCGGACATATCAATCGTTGGCTCACCTTCAACAATCCATTCCGCTAACTGCCAGCCACCACCACCAGCAGCCGTAATACCAAAGGAATGGCCTTCGCTTAGCCAGAAGTTTTTAAGCCCCGGAGCAGGACCAATAATAGGATTGCCATCAGGTGTATAGGCAATCGCACCATTATAAACCTTTTTGACGCCAACCTCACCAAAGGCTGGAACACGGAACATTGCGCTTTCAATATGATCTTCAATGCGCTCAAGGTCTTCTTGGAACAGCTCATACTCGCTATCTGCACTAGGCCCATCAACATAACATGCCGGCGCACCATGTTCATACGGGCCAAGGATCAAACCGCCAGCTTCTTCACGCATGTACCAGCCATTATCACTATCACGCAAGACACCCATTTCAGGCAGACCATCGGCATGACGGGCTTTGATATCTGGATGCGCTTCGGTGACGATATATTGATGCTCAACAGGGATGACAGGGATATTCAGCCCCACCATTGCCCCGGTTTTACGGGCAAAATTACCCGTACAAGACACCACATGCTCACAAGTAATGGTGCCATTATCGGTAACCACTTCCCATTCACCTGATGGCGTTTTATTAATCGCTTGAACGGTTGTATTCCGGTGGATAGTCGCGCCCCGATCACGAGCGCCTTTGGCTAGGGCTTGCGTTAGATCAGCAGGTTGAATATAGCCATCTTGCGGGTGCTGGATCGCCCCTAGCAATCCTTCTGTGTTACACATCGGCCAAACTTCTTTGACTTGCGCCGGGGTTAGCCGCTTGACATTAACGCCAATAGTATCAGCAACGCCAGCATATTGCATATATTCATCCCAGCGCTCAGGGGTGCTGGCAAGACGGATATTCGACACATCACGAAAGCCAACATTCATGCCTGTTTCCTGTTCAAGCTCACGATAAAACTTGACCGAATATTTATGAACTTGGCCAACAGAATAAGACATGTTGAATAAAGGCAGTAAACCTGCTGCATGCCATGTTGAACCAGAAGTTAGCTCTTTGCGCTCAAGCAAGGTCACATCCGACCAGCCTTTTTTAGCCAGATGATAAAGCATAGAAACACCAACGACACCACCACCTATGACAACTACACGCGCATGACTATTCATGACTACCCCCTGAAAGTATCACAACAATGATTTATAGAGATTAGTATGCCCAAATAATATACCGATACAGTTCGGCAAACGACATAATCCTGTCAATTATAGACTTTGGCCAGATGACTTTTTTTCACGGATATAGCCGCTGCACCTGCCAAGACCCTGATAAATCATTGACAGGCTTTGTGAATCTAAAGCGATCATGTAAACGTGACTCGCCATCTTGCCAAAACTCAATCTCATGAGGAATAAGCCTGTATCCACCCCAAAAAGGTGGTCTTGGCGGTGCCTCTGGATATTCCGCTTCTAATGCTTTGACACGGCCTGATAACTCATCACGACTAGCCAATGGCTGTGACTGCTGAGACGCCCAAGCACCGATCCTGCTACCATAAGGGCGGCTATTATAATAGGCATCTGAAATATCATGAGCAAGCCGCTCAATCCGCCCGACTAGGCGTAATTGACGGCGTAACGACTTCCAATGGAAGCTCATTGCTGCCCGCCCAAGGCTATCTAGCTCGGCGGCTTTTCGGCTCGTATAATTCGTGTAGAAATGGATTGATTGCTCATCACGACCTTTCATCAAAACCATCCTCACGGACGGCCAACCATCATCAGAAACCGTTGCTAATGCCACCGCATTAGGGTCATTAATCTCTGTCTTTTCTGCTTCCTTCATCCACTCATCAAGCAAATCAAAGGGGTTGTTCCCGGTTGGATCAAATGCCATCGCCTCAGCCATGATCATATCTCTTTCATCATTTTAGGTTATCTATTGTTTATCTATTACTGATTTAGGGTCTGTGAGCCAATTAATCTAGTCCCATTTCGTCACACCAGATTACAGCAGACGCGCCTTTCTTTTGCCATAAATATATGACAATATATTATTATTAACAGTTTACGTGCATTATTAGTTCAAACTTTTGCATTATATTCTTATCTGACATGTAAGCACTACATAACCCATCGCTTTGTCAGATATACTGGAGGCAAAAATGAAGATTTTTAGAACATGCATCATCGCCGCGGCATTGGCAACACCATTAAGCGTCATGGCGGCATCGACAACCAGTATTGATACGGTGACAGGTCGTGTCAATTATGTTGATACCATTACCTCATCCTATGTTCAGCAAACCCCAATCACTGAACGAGTATGCCGCAGCCAAGATGTTCCTATCTATAGCCAGGCTGAGCAAACCGACGAATTAGGCAGCATGATTGTTGGCGGTTTGATCGGAAGCGCCGTTGGAAATGGCCTGACCAGTAAGGATGGTGCCGGCACAGTTGGTGCGGTTGCAGGTGCTTTAATTGGCCGTGATGCGGCGAAAAAGCAGAACTCTAATAGCCAGCGCATTATTGGCTATCGGCAAGAAAACATCTGTGAAAATATTACTACTATCCGTGACGAACGCATTGAAACGATTAGCGGTTATCGCTTGAATGTTACTGTCGAAGGTAAAAAAGTCACCGTCGATAGCCCAACACCTTATAATAGCGGTGATCTGATCGTTCTGACGCGGAAAACCACATATAGCCTGCGTTAATTATAAAAAATATATGCTATAACTTAAACAGGTACTTGTTTTATCAAGTGCCTGATTGTTATTATAACGTTTTATTGTGTGGCAGGAATAATGACTCAACTTAATGATATACTCAAAGGTAAGCGCGGCCTCGTCATGGGTGTTGCGAATGAACGCTCTATCGCTTGGGGAATAGCGGCTAAGGCCCATGAAGCTGGTGCCGAACTTGCCTTTACCTTTCAGGGTGAGGCGTTGGAAAAACGTGTACGCCCTCTTGCCACAAGTATCAATTCTGATTTTGTACTGTCATGTGATGTAACAAATGATGACGATTTAGATCGGCTTTTTTCTGAAATTGAGAAAACATGGGGTAAATTAGACTTTATTGTCCACGCTATTGCTTATTCTGATAAAGCGGAACTTAAAGGTGATTACTATAATACCACACGCGATAATTTTAGCCGGACAATGGATATATCGGTCTATTCGCTAACCGCGATTACCCAACGCGCACAAGCTGTGATGAATGATGGCGGCTCAATTCTGACACTGACTTATTATGGCGCTGAACGTGTGATGCCGCATTATAATGTCATGGGTGTTGCCAAGGCCGCATTAGAAGCCTCAGTGCGCTATTTAGCTGCCGATTTGGGTGAGCGTAATATTCGGGTTAATAGCCTATCAGCTGGCCCGGTCAAAACGCTTGCCGCCTCTGGCATTGGTGATTTTCGCTATATCCTGAAATGGAACGCCTATAATTCGCCGCTTAAACGCAATGTGTCGCTCGAAGATATTGGCGGCTCAGGCGTCTATTTGTTATCTGACCTGTCTAGCGGCGTCACGGGTGAGACGCATCACGTGGATTGCGGCTATCATGTTGTCGGCATGAAAGCGGTTGATGCGCCCGATATTTCTGTGGAAATGTCTGATGGCTGACAACAGTTTTGGAACGCTGTTCCGTTTTACCACATTTGGTGAGAGTCATGGCTCTGCTATTGGCTGTGTTGTTGATGGTGTACCGCCATTACTAGCGCTTGATGAAAGCCATATTCAGCCCTATCTAGATCGCCGCAAGCCGGGGACATCACGGTTTGTCACACAGCGCCGCGAAGCCGATAAAGTGCGGATTCTATCAGGCGTGTTTGAGGGCAAGACCACCGGTACTCCTGTTGCGTTGATGATCGAAAACACAGATCAGCGATCCAAAGATTACTCTGATATCGCCCAGCAATATCGCCCTGGCCATGCCGATTATACCTATGATGCCAAATACGGGATCAGAGATTATCGTGGTGGCGGCCGCTCATCGGCGCGGGAAACCGCAACTCGTGTTGCCGCAGGCGCGATTGCCCATCAGCTACTGGCGCATGCTTGTCCTGATATCAATATCCGTGGGGCAGTTGTTCAAATAGGTGAACATGCCGTTAACCGTGATAATTGGGATTGGCAGGAAACACGGAATAATCCGTTTTTTAGCCCTGATCCAGCAATTAATCCTATATGGGAGAGCTTTCTTGATGAAACGCGCAAGCAAGGCTCATCCGCTGGCGCTGTGATAGAGATTGTTGCTGATGGCGTGCCAGCTGGTCTTGGCGGCCCTATCTACAATAAATTAGATGCGCAACTAGCCTCCGCTATGATGAGCATTAATGCCGTTAAAGGGGTTGAGATTGGTGATGGCTTTGCTACCGCCGCTATTCCTGGTCATCATGCTGGTGATACGATGCGGGCTGATGCTAATGGCAAGCCAATCTTTACCAGCAATCATGCTGGTGGGATATTGGGGGGGATTTCGTCAGGGCAGCCATTGGTGGTGCGCTTCGTCGTTAAGCCAACAAGCTCAATCCTAACCCCACGGCAAAGCATTGATAGTGAAGGTAATGAGATTGAAGTTGTGACCAAAGGCCGCCATGATCCGTGTGTTGGTATCCGTGCAGTGCCTATTGGTGAGGCTATGATGGCGATTGTTCTGGCTGATATGCTGATGCAGCAGCACGCGCAATGTGGCTTGACCAAGCCAGAATAAATTATCCCCTAAACGCTATTCGCTCAAATGTCATGGCTTTGTTGCCGCGATAATAAACTCACGATTACCTTCAGGGCCTTTAATAGGGGACGCAATGATACCAATGACTTGCCATCCCATTAAGTTTGTGAGCCAAGCCGAAATCGCATCTTGAACGGCTTGATGCAGAACAGGATCACGGACAACACCGCCCTTACCAACTTGCCCACGGCCAACTTCAAACTGGGGTTTTATCAATGCCGCTAGCACCCCGCCAGAGCGCACGCGCTCAAGACTTGCTGGCAACACTTTGGTTAATGATATAAAGGACGCATCACAGACGACCATATCAACAGGCTCAGGAATATGCTCAGCGGTCAGGTAGCGGGCGTTGGTGCGTTCCAGAACAACCACCCGATCATCGTTGCGAAGCGACCAATCCAACTGACCATGACCAACATCAACGGCATAGACCTTCGCCGCTCCTCGGCGAAGCAAAACATCGGTGAAGCCGCCCGTGCTGGCACCAACGTCAATCGCAATGACACCGCCAGGGTCAGTTTCCGCAAAATAATCCAAAGCCGCTGCCAGTTTGACGCCGCCGCGTGACACATATGGGTGATCTTTGCCTTTGACCTTAAGCATTATTTCTTTATCAATGCGGTGCCCGGCTTTGGTGAGTTTTTGCTCATCAGCAAATACTAGCCCAGCCATGATCAGCGCTTGCGCCTTCTCTCGGCTCTCGGCAAGTCCTTGCTCAACCATAACAAGATCAAGTCGCTGCTTATTTGGCTTTGGGTGGTCTATTGTCAATTTGTCAGATTTAGATTTATCAAGTTTAGGCATTGTTTTGAATGGCGGCAACAACCGATGCATCATCCAGAAATGGCAGGATAGTCGCCAGTATTCCATCTGTATCTAGGCCAGCTTCAGCCAGTTGCGCCGCTTGTGAATTGTGATCAATCAACTGGTCTGGCAAGGTCATGATGCGGCATTTCAGCCCTTGATCAAGATGTCCATGATTTGCCAGAAAGGCAAATACTTGCGCGCCAAAACCGCCAGCGCTGCCTTCTTCTAGGGTTATTAAAACCTCATGCTCTTTCGCCAGATTTGTGATCAAGTTATGATCTAGCGGCTTGACGAACCGTGCATCAGCGACGGTGATTGGCATGCCTTGTGCCTTCAGCTGATCTGCCACAGTGAGGCAATCGGCTAATCGCGTACCAATGGATAAAAGCGCAATTTTATTGCCCTCACGCATGATCCGGCCTTTGCCAATAACCAGCGGCGGCACATTCTCAGGGATAGGAACCCCTGTCCCCTCACCGCGCGGATAACGGAACGATATAGGGCCATCATCATAGGCGGCGGCGGTCGCTACCATGCTAGCCAGTTCGGCTTCGTCTGCTGGTGCCATGACGGTCATATTCGGCAATGACGCCATAAATGCCATATCATAGGCGCCTACATGCGTTGCCCCATCAGCACCAACCAGCCCCGCGCGATCAATAGCAAAGCGCACAGGCAGATTTTGCAGTGCCACATCATGCACCACCTGATCATAGCCGCGTTGCAAAAATGTTGAATAAATTGCCGTAAATGGCTTCATTCCCTCGGTTGCAAGTCCAGCAGCAAAGGTCACGGCATGTTGCTCTGCAATACCGACATCGAAACTTCTGTTAGGGAAGCGTTGGGCAAACCGATCAAGCCCTGTTCCTGACGGCATAGCCGCAGTAATAGCCATGATATCATTATCTTTTCCTGCCTGACTGATCAGCTGATCAGCAAAAACGGCGGTATAACTTGGCGGCGAGTTGCGTTTGGCTTTCTGGCTTTCCTCACCGACTACATCAAATCGGGCAACCGCGTGGTATTTCTCACCACTTTCCTTACCAAAGGGGTGACCGTGGCCTTTTTCAGTCCGCACATGCAACAGCACCGGCCCATCATATGCACCTTCTTTGAGATTGCTTAGTATCGGCAGCAATTGATCAAGATCATGGCCATCAACAGGCCCTAAATAATAAAACCCTAATTGCGAAAATAAGGTGCTTGTGCCAACTAGACCACGCGCCATTTCTTCGGCTCGCTTGGCTGTGCTTTGGACTTCTTCGGGGAACCGCTTAGCCACTTTTTTTGCCAGATGACGGATAGACATAAAGCGCCGCGACGATATCAATTGACTTAAATAGGAGCTCATCGCACCAACAGCAGGGGCGATAGACATATCATTATCATTAAGGATCACAATCATCCGCGATTTTAAATCACCAGCATTATTCATGGCCTCATAAGCCATACCGGCGCTCATCGCGCCATCACCAATCACGGAGATAATGTGGTTATGTTCATTTTTATAGTCACGCGCCACCGCCATTCCCAAACCAGCGGAAATAGAGGTTGAGGAATGTGCCGCGCCAAAGGGGTCATAAACCGACTCATCACGCTTGGTAAATCCAGATAGCCCCCCCGGTTGACGCAAAGTCCGAATGCGGTCACGGCGACCTGTCAAAATCTTATGCGGATAGGCCTGATGCCCAACATCCCAAATCAGCTTATCTTTAGGCGTATCAAAGATATAATGAAGCGCGACGGTTAATTCGACAACACCAAGACCAGCACCTAAATGCCCGCCTGTCCGAGAGACAGCAGATATAGTCTCATCCCGAAGCTCATTTGCCAGTTGTTTCAATTCACCCCGCGATAGGGTTTTCATATCAGCAGGCACATGGACTTTATCTAGTAAAGGCGTTTTCATGTTTAATTATATTCTCATTCTAAACCTGATGATATCTTGTATATTTAATTAGTGGGGCGAAACAAACAGAAATCAAGCGTTTCGGGTGATTATATATTGCGCCATGCTATCAAGATCAGCCTGCCATGAGGGGTTTTTAGCGCTAATCTGGGCAAGGGCTTGTCTTGCCCTATCGACCTGGTTTTTCGCTTCCAGCCTTGCCCCATCAAGACCCAGATGGGCAACAAGTGTGGATTTTCCGCGCCAATTATCTTGACCAAGCGGCTTGCCGACTATGGTTTCATCACCTTCCGCATCAAGCAGATCATCAGCAATCTGAAAGGCTTGGCCTATGGCTTCACCGTAATCGCTAAGAGGGATCATGATATCCGCCTCTGCGCCAGCATATTGCCCACCAGCCAGTACAGAACTTGTTATCAACGCCCCTGTTTTCATGGCTTGCATGATTGCCGTTTCTTGGTGATCAAGGGTTCGATTTTCCGCCTCCAAATCAAACATCTGGCCGCCCGCCATGCCAGCATCGCCTGCCGCCTCAGCCAGATTGATAACGAGCGCCGCCCTTATCTGGGGGTCAGGATGCGTCGATGGCGCGGCTAATAGCTGAAAAGCTAGGCTTTGTAAGGCATCACCGGCAAGGATAGCTGTCGCTTCATCAAACGCCAAATGACATGCCGGACGGCCGCGTCGGGTGGCGGCATCATCCATGGCTGGCAGATCATCATGGATCAATGAATAAGCATGTAAACATTCATATGCCGCCGCAACCTGCCATAGACCTGTCTGATTATTAGATTCTGGCATATTAGCTTTTGGGTTTATATCTTGATTTTCCAGCAACATAGCGGCGGTTGCAACGACCAGAAAGGCGCGCACGCGCTTGCCGCCATTAAGCGTGGAATAGGCCATAGCATCGACCAGTCGAGGTGCTGCGCCTTTCGCCTTTTCAGCCTCAAAAAGATGCGATAATGTGGTGTCTATGCGCTGGGCAACATGCTGCATTTGCCCAGACAAGCTGGTGTTATCTGGGCTCATCGTGATATGCCCCTTTCAGCAAATATCGGGGTTATTGATCCTGATCAAACGGCACCGTGCCCTCGGCATCGGCACTAGATTTCTGGGCGCGGATGGCTTCAACACGCATCTTTGCCTCATCAAGCCGCTTCTGGCAATGTCGCTTAAGCTCTGTTCCCCGTTCATAAGCAGCAACCGCATCATCTAGCGACACATCACCTCTTTCGAGTTTTTCAACAATGGTTTCCAGCTCTTTTAGCGCCGCCTCAAAGCTCATCTCATCAGCTGCATCTTTAGTATTCGGCATTTTGTCATCCTTCCTGCCCGCTATTTTTGTAATCCTGTTATTTGGTTACTGTTTGGGCAATAACTTTTACAATCTCGGCAATACGTTTGCGTGTATGCGCGTCCTCAACAGAATAATATGTCCGAACTAATTCCAGTGTCTCCCGCCTCGCCATAGGGTCTTTATTCTGTTCATTGGTTTCTATTTTGGTATCAGAAAAGGCCATTTGTCGCGGTGAGTTTGATTTTGTTAGACTCGACATATCCTCAAAGAAATAGCTGATATCGACATCTAAAAGCTGGCTAATATCCCATAGCCGTGAGGCGCTAACCCGATTTGATCCGCGTTCATATTTCTGCACCTGCTGAAACGTAATACTTAACCCATGGGAAAGTTGTTCTTGGCTATAACCAAGCAGGGTGCGCCGCAACCAAATGCGTTTTCCAACATGAACATCAACCGCGTTATTATTGGTAACGCCGTAATTTGGATCTGTCTCCTTAATACCTTTGGCTTTGGTCACTTTTTTAGCTTCCATATGATCTACTATGATGTTGTTTTGCCCTATTCATATTATCGCATTATCGCTTGCAAGCAGATAAAACTCAACCCTCATAACATGACATCGGTTTGGGCTAAATGGGCAGATGTGATGATAATTAGGCTTTTGTCATATCATCAAGCGCTTGCAATAATGAAGACAAAATGCCTGGCTCAAAAGCCGAATGACCAGCATCATCAATCATAGTCAACTTTGCTGATGGCCATTTCGAGGCCAGCGCGCGAGCCGAAAAGGGCGGGCAAATCACATCATGCCGGCCTTGGATAATATAGGCTCTTTTGCCGTTGAGACGGTCAATATGCGTCAAAATATAATCTGGCGGCAGGAAACAGTCATTAACGAAATAACAGGCTTCCATGCGGGCTAAGCTTAATGCCATACGGCCGCCACCATGACGCATTTCTGCCTTTAATGTCGCACAAGAGTTTTCATAAGCTGACCAATGTTCGGCGGCAGCCAAGGCGATGCTTTGATCTCGATCAGACAAGCGTCGCCAATAGGCCTCCAACAGATCATGACGCTCATCTTCGGGGATAAACCGGCTAAATCTCTCCCAAGCCTCAGGATAGAAGCGCCGCATATCATATAAGAACCAATTGATTTCCGGCGTTGTTCCAAGGAAAACCCCGCGCAAGACAAAGCCGCGGCAGCGGTCTGGATGACGAATTCCATAAACCAGTGATAGCGTTGCCCCCCATGAGCCGCCAAATACTATCCAGTTATCAATGCCCAGATGCGTTCTAATCTGTTCAATATCAGCAACCAAATGGTCGGTAGAATTTTGTTCTGTTGAGGCAAAAGGCCGAGACTGCCCACACCCGCGCTGATCAAATAAAATCGCGTGATAACGGTCGGGATTGAACATCCGCCTATGCATGGAAGAGATACCAGACCCGGGCCCGCCATGCAGGAATATCACAGGGATGCCATTAGGATTACCACATTCTTCGACATAAAGAACATGGCCGTCACCAGTATCCAGACGATGCCGAGCAAAAGGTGTTACAGGGGGATATAGGCGGTCAAGCTGATCTAATGAACGCATGAGCGACCCATTCCTTTATGATAGAAAAGGGAGATCGCTAATTTCGGGTACACGCTGTTCAAGGCTATTGCGTATCTTGATGAGCGCTCTCGCTTCTAGTTGTCTTACACGTTCTTTGCTCACACCAAAATCAATGCCTAGCTCTTCTAAAGTTGAGCCATCATCATCAAGGCGACGACGCTGAATAATCATCTTTTCTCTATCAGGGAGATCATTTAACGCCTCTTTCAGCCACATTGACAGCGTTTCCGCATCATTAGATACCATCACCGACATTTCGGGATTTGGCCGATAATCGACAAGGAAGTCTTGCGCCGAGTTATCGCCATTATCACCAATCATAGCATTAAGGGATGAGTCTGAACCTGACATACGCATTTCCATATGCTGAACATCATTCAAAGATACACCAATGATATCAGCGATTTGCTGCCTGCCTTCATTTGTTAGCGCCCCACCATCGACTTCACCAATGCGGGCGCGGATACGGCGCAGCTTGAAAAATAGTGATTTATGCGCAGAGGTAGTGCCCGTGCGAACGATTGACCAGTTGCGCAGAACATAATCTTGGATAGATGCTCTAATCCACCAGACCGAATAGGTTGAAAAGCGCACTTCACGATCGGGATCAAAACGACTAGCCGCTTGCATGATGCCGATATTGCCCTCTTGGATGAGATCACCAAGAGGCAGACCATAATGACGAAACTTTGATGCAATGCTGATGACCAGCCGAGAATACGCCATCACCAGCTTGTGCATAGAGATTTCACAATGCTCATCACGCCATTTTGTCGCCAATTGCAGCTCTTCATCACGTTCGAGCAAATCTTCGCGCATGACACGACGAATATACTCATTATCGTGATTTACTGCATCGCGGTTACTTTCCTCACCCATATTAAACCCTGACTTAAGTTTTTATAAATAACTTTATTAATACCACATAGGTGGAAATTAAATAAGGTCAATATCTGTTCACGTTTTTTATTATGCCACATCCATCAAATGTTCTAGCTTATCAGCCGCCGCGGTCTGATCAATCTGTTCAATAGCCGCAAACTCCCGCGCTAATCGTTCTAGCGCTGCCTGATACATTTGTCTCTCGCTATATGATTGTTCGGTTTGATTTTCGCGGCGTCGCAGGTCACGAACAACTTCGGCAATCGATACAGGATCACCTGATCTAATCTTATCATCATAGACTTTAGCCCGCTTTGACCACATATCACGGCGAGATTTTGCCTTACCTTTCAAGGTAGTAATCGCTTCTTCCATTTGCTTTTTCGACGATAATGTCCGCAAACCCAGGCTTCTGGCCTTTTCGAGAGGAACACGAAGGGTCATCCGATCTTGCTCAAAGCGCACAATCAGCACATCCATATTCATGCCAGCGATGGTTTGCTCTTCGGTTCCGAGAATACGGCCGACACCATGCGTGGGATAGACCACAAAATCATTAGCGTTAAACTCAACCGTAGATGTCTTTATCTTACTAACCATTGATCTTCCTGTTGTTTTAATATTTCTCATTATTCTGAATACGTTGTTATGCCGTGGTTTGTGCGCCGCAAATGTGAATAGTAATGCATTACTATCACTTCATTGGCCGATTTAAGTCAGCTCAATAAGGTCACCAAGGAATATCATAGATTGCCAAGGTGATTCACAATTTAACATTTTGGAGTATGTTCACCATTCCAACAAGGTTCTAAACGTATGAATGAATTGTAACATAATTATTACAATTTTGAAAGACTACAGTTTAAAAGTAATAATTATAAAGATATAATATACCTATACTCATTAGAACAAGGTAAAGGTATTAGGCATCACCTGTGCCCGGGCGATCAATAAAATAAAGAGCAAACTTGCCTTCAGTTTGAGCATAATCATCAGCATCAGCAGGGGCATCTTTGCGCCTGGTGATATTTGGCCAAGCTTCTGATTTTTCGGTATTAAAGGCAATCCAGGCTTCCGCCCCTGGCTCTGTATCAGGCCATATTGCTTCGGGCGGGCATTCTGGCTCACAGACACCGCAGTCAATACATTCATCCGGATGAATCACCAGCATATTTTCGCCTTCATAGAAACAATCTACCGGGCATACTTCGACACAATCGGTATATTTACAGCGAATACATTTTTCATTCACGATGTATGTCATAATTACTCATCCTCATTGATCAAATCACTTTTAACTAAACCTTATGGCTGTGGCAACTGACAATTTATCGCATCAGCCGGTCAATGGCACGGCGGTCTTTCTTGGTTGGTCTGCCGCTACCCGGATCACGTGATACGCTCTGTTTAATTGCGGGTTTATCCAGATCGGCTTTTGGCTGTGGGGGATCAAGATCATCATATAGCAACACGGCCTCAACCGCTGGCCGCCGATGCTCCGTTAATGCTTTAATCCGGATGACGCGAATTGCATTACCTTGGGGAAAGGTCAGCACCATGCCAAGACGCGCCTGACGGTGTGGTTTCGCCATAACATCGCCATTAACCCGCAAGCGGCCGCCAGATATGATTTTGCTTGCTAATGATCTTGTTTTGAAAAATCGCGCCACCCATAACCATTTATCCAGTCGCAATTCAAACGCCTCTTCCATTGCCGCTTCTGTCGCCTGACCACCAGACATTACTTGGCTTTTAGCTTAGCCAAAACCGCAAAGGGAGAGTTTGGATCAATCGGTTTATCTGCTGGCTTATTTGAGGCCTTATTTGGTTTGTTTGACCGGTTTTGATTGTTAGCCTGATTAGGCTTACCTCCGCCTGCCTTACCATTAGCACCTGATGATGCTTTAGATTTGGATTTGCCTTGATACGAGCTGCCATTTTTGGCCTTGGGAATAGCAGTTGGCTTGGCTTTCGCTGGCCGCTCAAATAGCGCGATAGCTGGTTTTTCGGGGTCTTCTGCGGCTTCTTCACCAGTTTTAATAAATCCTAAATCTTCGATCATGACTTGCATTTGCTCACGGGTGGCGCCAGCTAGCGATAGCATTTCTTCACTGATGCGAAAGGTGCCGCTGCGCGCCGCCGACCTGACAACAGCGGCAAGCCGTTCTGCCATATCGACACGCATAACGCGGCCGCCAATACGCCGATATCCTGTCGCTAACCAATAGCTATCGCTAACCCCTTCAACATGATCAATGGCAACACGACCTGCTGGTGGCGGGCCTGCCTCTGGGAACTCATTATGGAAAAGGCTGAATAATAAGGCGGTAATCTCAATCTGTGCGGGTTTCAACAAATCTGGCATAAACAACACATCAACACCAATTCTAACCCCGGCTTTGGCTAACTGACGCTTGCTGTCTTCATCAAGTTTTTGCACCATGTCAGCGACATGGCGGCGCGGCAATACCCCAAGCGCTTCAAAAAGCTGAAAGCCAATTCCGCGCGCCACACCCGTTAAGCTTTCATTGAGCAGCCCATAGAGTTTTTCCAGCCGTTGTTTCGGCATATCAGCGGCAAATCGAGTGAGCCTATCTGACACTAATTTCAGCTGATCGCCTTCAAGCATCTGGCTTGGCTTGGCATCTGCCTTCGGCTGATCAATGGAATTGCCCTTGCTGAGTGTGCCAATAACAGATTCGCGCCAGATAATTTGACCCTTACTATTCAAATGAAAGGCCGCGTCTGCACTTGCTACCACCGCCTGTACACGGCGGCGAATCTCATCTGTGAGGCCTTTTCTAGCTGCAGCAATAATCGGCTTTTCGATATCGCCATCTGAAAACGAAGGGGTAAATGTGAACCCGTCAAGGTGCCCCACCTCTTCGCCTTCGACTAAAACAGTGCCATCTGCTCTAATTGCACAAACCAACTGGTCATTATCCTTCAATCTACGCGACAAAATTGCCGCTCTTCTATCCACAAATCGTTGCGTTAGATTAGTATGCAGACAATCAGAAAGCTTATCTTCGATATGTTTAGCTTCTTCTTGCCATGACTTGCTTCCATCAACCAGAGGCGCAACAGAAGATCTAATCCAAGCCGAACGATGAGTAATATATGTCCATGTGCGAATATGGGCAAGTCGTGTCATGATAGTATCTATGTCCCCATCGGTGCGATCAAGGCGGCTGATCTGGGATGCGACCCAATCTGTCGGCAAGCTCTCACCCCTGACCAGATGGCTATACATCCGCACCAACATGGTCATATGGCTGTCTGTATAGGTGTTTTGAAAATCTGGCACTTGCGCAATCTCATAGAGAAGTTCAACATTTTTCTGGCCATGCGCCATAACGCGAACATCTTCTAGCTCAAGCAAATTGAGCAAAGTCAAATGATCCTCGGCATCGGCTTTGCGCGTTAGCATGGCATGATCAGGTGGCGCCTCAAGGCTCCGCAACAGATGATCTGGTGAGCGAAAATCAAGATTGGAATTGCGCCAGTAAACGCCGGTAAGAAATGGAAAGCGGTGATCTTCAATAGCGGCAATCACCTCATCTTCAAACATCGAACAGGTTTCGGTTATGCCGAACGTGCCGTCTTTGGTATGGCGACCAGCACGGCCAGCGATCTGTGCCAGCTCAGCTGATGATAAGGCACGCGTCCGGCGGCCATCGAACTTGGCACTGCCCGCCAGCGCAACATGATCAATATCCATATTAAGGCCCATGCCAATGGCGTCCGTCGCAACCATGTAATCAACCTCGCCAGATTGAAACATCTCAACCTGAGCATTGCGCGTACGCGGGCTAAGCGCACCCATGACAATCGCTGTGCCGCCACGTTGCCGCCTGATCAGCTCTGCCAATTGATAGACTTCTGCCATGCTAAAGACGACAACAGCAGACCGTCTCGGCAAGCGCGTCACCTTTTTCTGACCTGACCAGTTGAGGCGTGACATGCGTTTGCGGATAATAATCTCAATCCCCGGATAGAGCGCTTCAAGGACACGGCGGATTGTTTCCGCCCCTAACAGCAGGGTTTCTTGATAACCTCGCGCATTAAGGATACGGTCGGTGAAGACATGACCGCGCTCAGGGTCAGCAGCTAGCTGAACCTCATCAATAGCCATAAAGGCGACGCGCCGATCTAGCGGCATTGCCTCAACCGTGCAGAGAAAATAGGTCGCCTTTTCAGGGATAATCTTTTCTTCACCTGTGATGAGCGCAACTTTATCAGCGCCCAGCCTTGCCACCGCCCGATCATAATTTTCGCGCGCCAACAGCCGTAACGGGAAGCCAATCATGCCAGAAGCATGGCCATACATGCGTTCCATAGCATAATGCGTCTTGCCAGTGTTGGTGGGCCCCAGCACAGCAATGGGAGTAGGATGCAAAGACGTCATGGTGAGTAACTCAAAGACAAATAATATGCGGAATTATGCCTGATTACACGCCATCTGAAAAGCCATAAGGGCAGAGATATATGCATATAAATCACCATAATGGGAGTGGTGAAAAAAACCCTCACCTGACAGAATGCAAGTGAGGGATATGAATTGTGATTACAACACAGATATTATCGCGCCAACACGCGAGCAATCATTACGCGGCCAGGCTACGCAACACATAAGGCAGGATGCCGCCATTGCGGTAATATTCTGCCTCACCTTCGGTATCAATGCGGCACAGCAACGGCACGTCTTCGGTGCTGCTATCCATGCGGTGGATAACCAGCGTCACCGTCATCTTTGCTGACACACCATCATCCAAACCGATAACATCAAAAACTTCATCACCTTTAATGCCCAATGTTTCTTTGCTCATGCCATCCATGAATTGCAGGGGCAGAACACCCATACCGATCAGGTTCGAGCGGTGAATACGCTCAAAGCTCTCAACTATGACCGCCTCAATGCCTAATAAGGCGGTGCCTTTTGCCGCCCAGTCACGGCTAGACCCAGTGCCATATTCCTTGCCGCCCATGACAATCAACGGCACATTGTCAGCGTCATAATGCATCGCCGCCTCATAGATTGGCAATTCCTTACCATCAGGCATCCGCGTCATACCGCCAGTTGTCCCCGGGGCAAGTTCATTTTGCAAACGGATATTGGCAAAAGTCCCCCGCATCATCACCTCATGATTACCGCGGCGTGACCCATAGGAATTGAAATCCACAGGCATCACCTGATATTGGCCTAGATAATCGCCAGCCGGGCTGTCACGGCGAATACTGCCCGCCGGTGAGATATGATCAGTTGTGATCGAATCGCCCAACTTTGCCAGCAATCTGGCGCCAGTGATATTCTTCACCCTGTCCGGGTCAACCGCCATCGTCATGCCTTCAAAATACGGCGGATTGCGAACATAGGTAGAGCCATCATCCCAATCAAAAGTCTGGCTGGTTGGGGCTTCAATCGCACGCCATTCCTCGGTTCCGGCAAAGACATTACCATAACGGTTGGCAAACATTTCCGGCGTCACCACCGCTTCCATGACCGATTTGATGGTCGCGTTATCAGGCCAGATATCTTTCAGATAAACAGGCTCACCATGTTTATCCGTGCCAAGCGCATCTTTGGTGATGTCCAGGCGCATATGCCCTGCCAGCGCGTAAGCCACAACCAATGGCGGGCTGGCTAGATAATTGGCAATAACATCAGGGCTAACCCTGCCCTCAAAGTTACGGTTACCCGACAGAACTGAGGCAACCACCATATCATTTTCATTAATCGCTGTTGAAATATCCGTCGGCAAAGGGCCGGAGTTACCTATACAAGTGGTACAGCCATAACCCACCAGATTAAAGCCGAGCGCATCAAGATCATCTTGAAGCCCTGCCGCGTTCAGATAGTCCGTGACCACCTGGCTGCCCGGTGCGAGAGATGTTTTCACCCAAGGCTTAACCGTCAAACCGCGTTCATGCGCCGCCCGCGCCACCAACCCTGCCGCCACCAGCACCGATGGGTTTGAGGTATTTGTACATGAGGTAATTGCGGCAATCGCGATATCGCCCTCAGTCAGTTCAAAATCCTGATTAGGCACAGCAACCGTTCTTGGGGTGGCATTGCCAGCATCCGCAATGGCTTTGGCAATTGACGCCGACGCATCGGTTAGCGCCACCCGATCTTGCGGCCGTTTAGGGCCGGCAAGTGATGGCACGATACTATCCAGATCAAGATCCAGCATATCCGTGAAGACAGGGTCAGCCATACCCGTTTCTCGCCACATCCCCTGGGCTTTGGCATAGGCTTCAACCAGCGCAATATTATCAGCGTCTCTTGCAGTCAATTTTAGGTAATTGATAGTTTCCGCGTCAATTGGGAAAAATCCACATGTCGCCCCATATTCAGGCGCCATATTGGATATCGTTGCCCGGTCAGCCAAGGACAGCTGATCCAGCCCATTACCAAAAAACTCAACAAACTTGCCGACAACGCCTTGCTGGCGCAGCATTTCGGTAATCCGCAGAACCAAATCAGTTGCGGTGACACCTTCTTTCAATTTACCAGTTAGCCGCATGCCAATGACTTCGGGTACCAGCATGGAAATCGGCTGACCGAGCATAGCCGCCTCTGCCTCAATACCGCCAACACCCCAGCCCAACACAGCCATTCCGCCAACCATAGTTGTGTGGCTATCGGTGCCGACGCAAGTATCAGGATAAGCTAAACGCTTGCCATCTTGCTCATTTGTCCAGACCACTTTCGCCAGATATTCAACATTGACCTGATGGCAAATCCCGGTCCCCGGCGGCACAACGCGGAAGTTTTCAAAGGCTTGGCTGCCCCAGCGCAGAAAGGTATAGCGTTCTTTATTGCGCTCCATTTCCAGATTAACGTTGCGGCCAAAGGCATCTGCATCACCAAAGTGATCAACCATCACCGAATGGTCAATGACCAGATCAACCGGCGATAACGGATTAATCCGTTCAGGATCACCGCCAAGCGCAACCATCGCATCGCGCATCGCCGCCAGATCAACAACCGCCGGCACGCCTGTAAAATCTTGCATTAATACGCGCGTCGGACGATAGGCAATTTCTTGTGCCGCTTGCGCGCCATCACACATTGCGGCCAGCGTTTCTATCGCATTTGCGGTGACGCTATCACCATCTTCGTGGCGCAGCAAATTTTCTAGCAAAACTTTGCGCGAAAACGGCATTTTTGCAATAGATGGAAAGCGTTCTTCAAGCGCTGCTAATGAGAAATAATCATAGCTTGTGCCATTAACATCAAGCTGTCGACGTGATTGATCACGATAAACACTGATATATTTGGTATCTGATTTTGTCATGTTATGCCCCTTCAAGTTAACATTTTTGTTGTCTCGCCTTTACCGCTGATCATGCCATGCTCTGATTTTGATATGGGTATCAATAAGCATATCTCAGGCATGTAACCTTGCTGCTCCGATCAAGCAGTAAGGACAATCAGCATTATAAATCGGCT
>JADHOM010000001.1 GCA_016778985.1 Alphaproteobacteria bacterium
CCTGTGGCCTCAGTTGCTGGCGCTTTATCAGCACCAGAACCACTGCTCTGATCATTATCTCGGCCATTAGCACTAGCTTCATCGCTGTTATCCTCATCCTCAGATGAGGTGGATGATAGCGGCGGTTGTTGCGATTGCCGCCGATCTTCCATATTTGCCATGATGGTGCTATGGACGCGGAAATAATGATCTGCATACTGATAATAAGCTTCAGCGGTGATGCGTTCACCTGCGGCAGAAGATTCATTCCCTAAAGAGGTGTATTTTTCATGCAATTGTTGCGCATTGCCTCGCAAGCGGACATCAGGCCCATTTGAATCTAATGTTGTGTTACGATTAATTTGGCCAAAGTTATTATTTCTACGGCCACCGCGCCCACGCTGCCGCGTGTTCTTTCCAGACTGTCTCATAAATTTTTACCTAAAATAATTGAACCATCACCGAAAAGAAGGCGTCTCTGCCATTAATGTTAATCGGGAAATTCGGCAGTCATTCAATGACTACAAATAGACATTACTGATCAATGATAGCGATATCAAGCATAAATTTGCTATTATCCTCTCTTAATTAGACCCAAGACGCGGATAATGCCTGATAAATCACGCCACTGCTGGTGACAAATCAACCCATAATCCTTTGCTAAAGCAGTAACAGAACACTCCTGACCCTGGCCAATTTCGACTAATGCCATGCCTTGAGGCTTCAGACGGGCGCTGATTTTTGGCAAAATCACTCGCCATGCCGCATACCCATCTGGGCCGCCATCTAATGCCAGAAGCGGATCATAATTGCGCACCTCTGATGTGAGGGTTTTTATGGCATGAGTCGGAATATAGGGCGGATTGCTTATGATAATATCGGCTGTCACGTCCCTCTTAATCGCGGCACACCAGTCTGAGACAACAAATCGCGCCCGCCCTTCAAGCCGATGGCGGCGCGCATTAGCCGTAGCGGTGGCGATAGCATCCGAACTTTGATCAAGCCCAATGCCTGATGCCTCTGACCATTCAGAAAGGATGGCTAGCAATAAGCATCCCGAGCCTGTGCCATAATCTATCATAAGTGGCGCCGTGGGCTGATGCTTTTGTTGCTCTAATGCCGCCGCCACTAGTGTCTCACTATCTGGTCTAGGATCAAGACAATCAGGCGATAGATCAAACCGCATTGACCAGAACTCCCGCCAGCCCCTGATCCGTGATATCGGGGCGCCAGCCAAGCGGCGTGCCACCAGCGCCTCAAGCCGCGCTATCATATCACCATCAAGCGCAATATCTTCATGTGCATAGACTTGCCGATCTTGCCCCAATGCTAGCCCCACCAACAGCCTGGCATCCAGTAAAGGCGTTTCAATATCGGCTGTCTTGAGTTGAGCAGTCAGCTGCGATAGCAGAGCTCTAAGCGTCGTCAAAATTGTATCCTCATGCGTTGGATGCCAGCGCCGCCGCCTGATCTTCGGTGATCAAAGCATCAATCATTTCATCAAGATTTTCCCCTGCAAGTATCTTTTCCAGCTTATATAGGGTGAGATTAATCCGGTGATCGGTAACGCGGCCTTGGGGGAAGTTATAGGTGCGTATCCGCTCTGACCTGTCCCCTGACCCAACCTGCCCTTTGCGTGATGCCGCACGTTCAGCCTCAGCGCGTGCCCGCTCAGCGTCATATATTCTCGCCCGCAAGATTTTCATCGCTTTAGCACGGTTTTTATGCTGCGATTTTTCATCCTGCTGGCTTACTACAATGCCAGTAGGGATATGGGTAATCCGAACAGCCGAATCGGTTGTATTGACCGACTGACCGCCAGGGCCTGAGGCGCGGAAAACATCTATTCTTAAATCTTGTTCATCAAGTGTCACGTCAACATCTTCGGCTTCGGGCAGAATCGCTACCGTTGCCGCCGAGGTATGGATACGCCCGCCGGCCTCAGTTTCTGGGACGCGCTGCACCCGGTGCACACCGGATTCAAACTTTAGCCGTGCAAAGACGTTATTGCCGGTAATCGTAGCAGAGGCTTCTTTATAGCCGCCTATTCCGGTTTCGGAGATTTCAAGCACCTCAAATCGCCAGCCCTGGTTGGCAGCAAAACGCTGATACATAGAAAACAAATCAGCCGCAAATAACGCCGCTTCATCACCGCCTGTTCCGGCGCGAACTTCTAAAATAGCGTTACGCTCATCATCCTTATCTTTTGGCAGCAACATGATCTTCAAGGCATGTTCAGCTTTTTCCAACCCGGCTTCAAGTGCATCTATCTCTTCTTCTGCCATAGCTATGATATCAGCATCGCCATCGGCTTCGGCTAATAATGCCTGTGCCGATTCTAAATTGGCGGTCATTGATTGCACTTGTTCTGCTTGTTCTGCAATGGGGCGCAAATCTGATAACTCTTTGGATAATTGCATCATCTCATCTGATGACATATTACCCGCATCATTGAGCTGATTTTCAATATGCTGCCGGCGTTCTAATATCCGCGCCAAATTGGTTTGTAATGACATAATGAATTGTCCTTATATGCGACTTAAACGATTGGGCTCATGAAATGGGAAGCGAGATCATCTATGGCAATCTCACTCTGCTGACCATCAGCCATAGATCGCAGCATGACAACATTGCGCGCCGCTTCATCATCACCAAGGATAACAACATATCGCGAGCGTAGCCGATTAGCGCGCTTCATTTGTTTGCCTAGATTGGTGGCATATGCGGTTTCAATCCGCAGCCCATGGTCACGAAGCGGCATGGCGAGCCGAAACAATGTCGCCATATGCGCGTCAGACATGCCAATCATCATCACATCAACAGGTTTTAGCGGCGGAATATCCGACAACATGGCCAGCCGTTCAATACCAGCCGCCCAGCCAACACCACTAACCTCGCCGCCACCCAGCATAGAAGCTAGGCCATCATAGCGGCCGCCAGCCATGACAGTCCCCTGCGCCCCCAGAGCATCGGTGATAAACTCAAATGTCGTATGCCCATAATAATCAAGCCCACGAACAAGCCGCGAATTAATGTGATAGGGAATTTTGATTACATCAAGAAAGCTGCGCGTCGCCGCAAAGTGATCTTGGGATAAGCTATTAAGATAGTCGCTTAAGTCAGGAGCATTAACCAAAATGGCCTGATCTCCTGCATCCTTACTGTCAAGAATACGAAGCGGGTTAAGGTCTAGCCGCCGTTGGCTGTCCGCAGATAAGGCGGTTTTGTGATCACTGAGATAATCCACCAAGGCCTGCCTATATGCCGAGCGGCTAGCCGTATCACCCAAAGTATTGAGATGTAAAACACAATCAGTGGCGACGCCAAGCTGATTGAGGATCATATGGCCAAGCGCAATTACCTCCGCGTCACCTATGGCTGATGACACGCCAAGCAGCTCAACACCAATTTGATGAAACTGCCGCATGCGGCCTTTCTGTGGACGTTCATAACGAAACATTGGGCCAGCATAAAAATATTTCTGGGGTAATGTCTGGGTTAAGCCAGCGCTTATCAACGCCCGCACCGCACCCGCTGTGCCTTCGGGACGCAGCGTTAAACTGTCGCCACCACGGTCTGCAAATGAATAGGTTTCTTTTGATACAACATCACTAGCCTCACCCAAGGGACGGGCAAATACCTCCGTGAACTCAAAAATAGGGGTCGCCATTTCCTCATAACCAAAGCTAAGGCTGGCTGATCTAGCCGTATCGGTCACATGACGGTGGCCGTTCATAACGTCGGGCAAAAGGTCTGTTGTCCCGCGCGGTGATTGCAATTTTGCCATTATTAGTTTTCCTTAATTTAATCTAACTTTTGGTCAATACGGGTTGGTCATTTCGGGCACGTTGGATAGCCTCCGCTCGGTCTTCGACCAGCGCGACAACATGATCGACCAGATCACCGTTTTGAAGCCTATGGTCAGCCATGCCAGACAGATATATCTGATGCGTATCCTTGCCGCCACCGGTTAATCCAATATCTGTCAAACGCGCCTCACCGGGGCCATTAACCACACAGCCGATAATAGATACCGTGATAGGCTCATTAATATGCGCTAGCCTGTCTTCAATCTCACGAACGGAGCTGATCACATCAAACTGCTGGCGCGAACATGATGGGCAAGAGATAACCGTCACCCCGCGATGCCGCAAACCAAGTGATTTCAGCATTTCAAAGCCGACTTTGACTTCTTCAACTGGATCAGCAGATAACGACACTCTTATCGTATCGCCGATACCTGACCATAATAAATTGCCAAGCCCGATCGATGATTTTACCGTTCCGGCACGCAAGCCTCCGGCCTCAGTGATGCCAATATGAAGCGGGCAATCAATCGCATCCGCCAAGCCATGATAAGCGGCAACAGCGAGAAATACGTCTGATGCCTTAACCGATATCTTGAAGTCATGAAAATCTTTGTCCTGCAATAGACTGGCATGATAGAGTGCCGATTCCACCAACGCATCAGGGCAAGGTTCACCATATTTTTCGAGCAAGTTTTTTTCTAGCGAGCCGCCATTAACCCCAATCCGCATAGAACAGCCATGATCACGAGCTGCCTTAATGACCTCAGCCACGCGATCAGATGAGCCAATATTGCCCGGATTTATTCGGAGGCAAGCAGCACCAGCCTTGGCCGCTTCAAGGGCACGCCGATAATGAAAATGAATATCCGCAATAATAGGAACAGGGCTTTCTCTGACAATTGTTTTGAGCGCCGCCGTGCTATCTTCGTCAGGACATGAAACCCGCACCAGATCAGCCCCAGCCTCAGCCGCGCGATTGATCTGATCAAGTGTTGCCGCCGCATCAGAGGTAGGCGTATTTGTCATGGTCTGCACAGAAATCGGCGCATCACCCCCAACCGCAACATCACCAACCATAATCTGCCGTGATTTACGCCGCTGAATATCGCGATACGGGCGATAATTTGTCATATCAATACCTCTCCCCACCCCATAATCTTAATACATGATCTTACTATATGGGCATATGAACTTTACACATGTTTAGCGCGCTGGACAAATGCAATGGCCATAGTCATGACGCAAATCATGTTAACCCTAAATCATATCTACAATGTTTACTTAATTGTTCCGAAGCAAGGTATCAATGGGTTTCTTTTCTAGAACTTGTCCAGTATCGCCTAATGCTAGCCACGGCTCATCTTGATCCATATAGCCAAGGCTGATTGCACCTGCATTACCAGTGGTCAGCTGATAATTCTGATCAGAGGGAATAGCAATGGTTTCACCAGCTATCATTAGCTTGGCTAATACCGCGTCACCCGCCGGAGTTGATAACTCAACCCAAGCATCAGCTAATGCGGTAACGGCTAATCCGTCGGGAAATATTGGTGCTGTGTCTAAAATGCTGTCTTGGCTCATGTATTGGGCGGCATAAGCTTTGATTGATGTCGATGATGATGCTGTTTCTGTTGTAGCAGATAGCAACTGATTATCACTATCTGCCGCCGCTTCACCAGCATCTGATGTATCAACATCGACAATTTCTTTTCCCGTCTCAGCATTCTCACCAGACCCCTCATTTAACAAGGGTTTTGGTGACATATTACTAGCATCCTGATTTGGAACTGGTGTTGCTATTGTGTTTTCAGCAAGCTCTTGCTCACCGCTTAATCCCGTATCGGGGGTATAGTCTCCGCTCATAAAATACCAGCCCGTATAAGAAATGACGATAAGAACAACACCAATCATGATCATATTGCGCCATTCATTGCCGCCTGAAGTTTTGGCTTCCACAAAAACGTATTCAGGCTGGCGATCTGTTGATGACATGCCCGCAATTAATGTCTGGCAGAGCGCATCAGCATCAAGGCATAGCAATTTTGCATAAGACCGAACGAAACCAAGAACATAGGTTGCGCCAGGCAATTTATCACGGTCACCAGCTTCGAGATGTTCAAGATATTTAACAGAGATACGCAAGCGTTCCGAAATCTCAGATAGGGCTAATCCCTGCGCTAGGCGTGTTGATTTCAACTCTTCACCAACAGCTATAAAAGGATTTATATCAACGGCGTTAGAACCCATCATGCCTCACATTGAGTTTCATGTATTCAGCACATAAAATCGGGGATAATTTTAACTTTTAATTATATAAAGGTCAAATATATCTTAAGGTTTAGCTATGCTTCCTTTAGCTGGCATCGAGATGAAACGCTGTATGCAAACTTCGGACAGCAAGTTCTTTATATTCTGACGCTATCAAAACACTGATCTTTATCTCTGAGGTTGAGATCACTTCGATATTGATGCCTTTTTCCGCTAATGTTTCAAACATCGTTTTTGCGATACCGGGCTGGCTCCGCATAGCAACACCAACAACCGATATTTTGCAAACATGGGATGAGGTGATCATGTCAGCGCAGGTGATGACTTTCCTAACCTCCTCCAGAACCTGCCGAGTGCGCTCTAAATCGGTTTCAGGAACGGAAAATGTAATATCCGTCTTGCCCGGTTCACTGGCGGCGGTTTGCACAATCATATCGACATTGATATGGGCATCTGCCAAATCACCAAATATCTTTGCCGCAATCCCGGGGGAGTCCTCAATAGCAACAAGCGTTACCTTGGCTTCATCGAGACTGAAGGCTATGCCACTGACTAAATTCTTTTCCATATCTGATTTCTCCTCAATAACCATTGTTCCGGGGCTATCCTCAAAGCTCGACAAAACCTGCAGCTTCACCCCATGCCGCATCGCCATTGCGACCGAACGGGTTTGTAATACTTTGGCACCACCAGAAGCCATTTCCAGCATTTCTTCAAACGTAATATTATCCAATTTTGTTGCCTTCGGCACCATCCGCGGATCACATGTATAGACACCGTCAACATCGGTAAAGATATCACAGCGATCCGCTTGTAATGCTGCCGCCAATGCCACCGCCGATGTGTCAGAACCGCCACGTCCCAGCGTTGTGATCCGGTTATCCGGACCAATCCCCTGAAAGCCTGCAACAACCGCAACCTGACCCATACTAAGCCGCTCACTCAATATTGTCGTATCAATAGATTCAATGCGCGCCGAGCCATGTGCATCATCGGTATGGATAGGAATTTGCCAGCCCAGCCATGAGCGCGCATCAACACCAATATCTTGAAGCGCAATAGCCAATAGCCCGACTGTCACCTGCTCACCTGATGCCACAACGGCATCATATTCACGCGCATCATGAAATGTGCCGCATTCTTTTGCCCATGACACTAATTGGTTGGTTGTTCCTGACATAGCAGAAACCACAACAGCGACTTCATGGCCGGCGTCAACAGTAGCCTTTACCTTTTGCGCCACCGCCTTAATCCGCTCAACTGAGCCAACTGACGTTCCGCCAAATTTCTGTACAATTCGTGCCATCTTGATGTAACCTCAACAAATGCGCTACCACCATTCCTGATATAGCGAAATGGCAGATATTTGCCATTCAATAAACGGAAACATCGTTTTGGGCAAGAAAGGTTTGATATCATGGCTAATACTAAAGAAAATAATAATGATGCAACCACTGATCCTGATGAGATTGCACGTTTTGATAAAATCGGAGCTGATTGGTGGGATGAGGCAGGGATTTTCCGCGCTCTGCATCGCCTAACGCCTGTTCGTATGCGCTATATAAAGCATCATTTGGCACGACTTCGGCCTGATAGCATCACCCGCAAATCGTCAACACCACTTGCCGGGATATCGGTTGTTGATATTGGTTGCGGCGGCGGCTTGCTGGCTGAACCACTAGCTCGGCTAGGGGCAAATGTGACAGGCATTGATATGAGCGAAGTCGCCATTGATGCCGCCAGCGCTCATGCCAAAGCGGCCCGTCTGCCCATCACCTATCGGTTAATCAGCGCCGAAAATCTGGCTAGCGAAGGCGCCCGATTTGATCTGGTGATTGCATCAGAAGTCATTGAGCATGTTGCTGATCGGGGGGCGTTTCTTACCGCTATGGCTAGTTTGGGGCGCCGTGATATCCCCGCTATTGCCATCATAACCACGATTAGCAGAAATATGATCGCAACTGTGCTGGCCAAATATGCGGCGGAGTATCTGTTGCGGCTGGCCCCGCCCGGCGCTCATGATGCGGCAAAGTTTATTACGCCAAAAACATTGCGGCGCGAGGCAAAGGCTGCCGGTATTAATATTGACGATATTACCGGGATACGTCCAAGTCTCTTAAGTGGATTTGCCTTAGGCGGGCCGCCGGTGATCAATTATGCCGCCACTGGATTAATTGAGCCTGAATAAAGCTGCTTTAACTATCAGTTATCTTTTGGCAAGTCGGGCATAGGAAAAATCTCAATCCCCTCATCAATCAGCTCTTTGACGTCATCATTGGTCGCATTGCCATAAATACCGCGCTCTTCTTCGTCACCATAATGAATACGGCGGGCGGTGTTGGCAAAATCATCACCAACATTATCAAAATTATCCTCAACCTGTTTACGCATGACGCGCATCTGGGTGATTAATACGGCGGCCTTTTTGGCAAGCTGGCTTTGATCCATTTGCAGGGCGGCAAACTCGGCCTGACTTGACACACCTCTAGTTGGCACCCCTGTAGTTGGCACTCCTGTAGTTGGTGCTTCTCTCTTTGGGGTGGGGAGATGAGACGTTTTATTGCCTTTGGCACCTAGATTTGGTGTCATTAATGCTTTTGATATGTCGTCATCACCACAAATAGCACAGGTTACCCAGCCCGCTTCATGCTGACGGTCATATTCAGCTGATGAGCCAAACCACGCTTCGAATTCATGGTCATTATTACATTTAAGCGTAAACTTGATCATGTTTTTCATATATTGAAGTGATATCTGATTTTCAAGGGAATTCAAAAAAATCGCTGATAAACCACGCCTGCCAGAAGCCTCTTATAGAGCCCCGTGGCAGTGTTTGAACTTCTTCCCAGAGCCGCATGGACATGGGGCATTGCGTGGGGTTTTACTAGATATCGCACTCGCCGCCCCAGCCCTATTAGCCGCCGCTTTTTGGGCTGGCGTTTCCGCTAATGGTTTTGCGTCAGAGTCATCACTTGCGGCTGCTGTCTCAGGTGGGCGAAACTGAATATGCGCCATGACTGAGGTAATTGTTCGACGCAAATTATCCAGCATATGATTAAACAGGGTAAAGGCCTCACGCTTATACTCGTCAAGCGGATTTTTCTGGGCATAGGCACGCAATGAGACACTCTGTTTCATATGATCAAGAGCCAGCAGATGCTCTTTCCAGCTTTGATCAAGCACTTGAAGCAATAATGATTTTTCGGCCTGACGCATAATATCTGCGCCAACTGACGCTGTTTTTTCCGCCTGCCGGTGATCAGCCATCTTAATCAGCCGCTCCTTAATGGCGTCTTGGTCCATGCCATCCTCAGCAATCCAGTCTTTTGCAGGAACATCCAGCCCAAGGAAACGCGCCGCGCTTTCGGTCATGCCCTCAGCATCCCAGCTATCATGATAGGTGCCATCAGGAATAGTCTCAGCGATCAGATCATCAATGACATCATAACGCATATCTTTGATTGTTGTGGCAACATCTTCAGCATCCATAATCTCTCGCCGTTGCTCAAAAATAACTTTTCGTTGGTCATTCATGACATCATCGAATTTCAATAATTGTTTACGCATTTCAAAATTACGCGCTTCGACTTTTGACTGGGCTTTTTCAATGGCTTTATTAATCCATGGATGGATAATTGCCTCACCTTTTTCTAACCCTAATCGGCCCAAGATCGAATCAAGACGCTCAGAGCCAAAGATTCGCATTAAATCATCTTGCAGCGATAAATAGAACTTAGAGGCACCTGGGTCACCCTGACGCCCTGAACGGCCACGCAACTGATTATCAATGCGGCGTGATTCATGACGTTCTGTCCCGATCACATAAAGCCCGCCAGCATCCAGCGCTTTTTGCTTGGCTTCAGTGACCTCAGCCAAAATCTCCTGACGCTTCTTATCATCATCAACATCAGCAAGGCGGGCATCAAGATTGCCGCCAAGCTGAATATCGGTGCCGCGACCAGCCATATTAGTGGCAATAGTAACACTGCCCGGAATACCCGCATCAGCGATAATCATCGCTTCTTGTTCATGAAACTTTGCATTCAGCACCTGATGCGGAATTTTCTGTTGCTTTAACTCACGCGACAGCAGTTCCGATTTTTCAATACTGACCGTGCCAACAAGAATAGGTTGACCACGATCACGGCAATCCATAATCTGCTCAATCACCGCTTGGTCACGTTCGGCGCTAGTCCGATACACTTCATCATGATGATCTTGTCGGGTGACCGGTTTATTGGTTGGAATGGCTACCACAGATAATCCATAGATTTCCGAAAACTCACCGGCCTCGGTCATCGCCGTTCCTGTCATGCCAGCCAGTTTTTTATAAAGCCGGAACAGGTTTTGATAGGTGATAGATGCCAGTGTCTGATTTTCTGGCATGACCTCAAGCCCTTCACGCGCTTCTAATGCCTGATGCAGACCTTCGCCAAATCGACGGCCTTCCATAGCGCGGCCTGTAAACTCATCAATAATGACAATTTTGGACTGTTTGATCATGTAATGGGTGTCGCGCTGAAACAAATGATGCGCCCGCAGACCCATATTTACATGATGCAACAGAGAAATGTTTTCAGCATCAAAAAGACTGCCAGATGTGATTAATCCAGCATCTATCAATATCTGTTCGGCATGTTCAGTGCCTTCATCTGTCAAGGTAATATTGCGCTGTTTTTCATCGACAACAAAATCGCTCTCAATAAACTTGGATATGAGCTTATCAACAGCAACATATAGCTCCGATGAGGTTTCCGCCTGACCAGAAATAACAAGAGGCGTTCTTGCCTCATCAATAAGAATTGAGTCAACCTCATCAACAATAGCAAAATAGGGATCACGCTGAACCATATCTTCGAGCCTGAACTTCATATTATCGCGCAGATAATCAAAGCCGATCTCATTATTCGTTGCATAGGTAACATCTGCCGCATAAGCGGCGCGGCGCTCTTCGTCTGTCATGCCGGATTTGATACAGCCGACGGTTAAGCCCAAAAATTGATAAATCTGTCCCATCCACTGGCTATCACGTTCAGCCAGATAATCATTCACAGTCACCACATGAACGCCTTTTTTGGTCAAGGCATTTAGATAAGCCGCCAAGGTCGCGACAAGGGTTTTGCCTTCACCTGTTTTCATCTCAGTGATCTGGCCTTTGTGAAGCACGATGCCACCCATCAACTGAACATCAAAATGGCGCTGGCCAATGCTTCGCTTCGCCGCTTCACGGACAGTGGCAAAGGCTTCGGGGAGCAGCTCATCTAATGATGCGCCAGCTGCGAGTTTTTGGCGCAATACATCAGTTTGCGCTCTTAATGTCGGATCATCCCATAGGGCAATCTGATCTTCGAGTGCATTGATCCGATCAACCAAGGGCGACATTTCCTTGATATTGCGGTCATTGCTATTGCCAAAGAGGGCTTTTTTGAGAGAAGAAAACATGTGACGTGACTTAATATAGGTATTTCCAAATAGACTACAATAGTCATACCCCATAGGGTGCGTCTTGGCTATTGTCAATATTTGCTATCTGTGAGGGGCAAGGCTTAAAAACATCCTGTTTCAGAACAGTTGCGGCAACAGCCTCAACATGATAGCGATAGAAGATATAAATAACCGTTATTTCAAGCGTCTTTTATGCGCGGCCAGAGCCCATAGGTCAGAGCTTAAAAGCCAGAGCTTAGCGGTCAAACCTATTTTAGGAGTATCCTATGGCTTTTCTGACATCACCCCGGCGTTTATTGGCATGGTTTGGCTGTTGCACCGTTTGTCTGGTCACAACCCTGATAGTAACGACGACGTTTCAAACCTTGGCGCAGGCACAAGATCCAAGCCCAACCAATGATATCTCAAAAGTTGTTGCGACGATTGATGGTGACGATATTACCCTAAATCTAGTGTTAGCCATGATGAGCCAATTGCCGCCACAATATCGCAATCAACCTTTTGAAGTCTTATATGAGCCTGTGCTTGATGACATTATTGATACGCGGCTTGCCGCCACCGCCGCCAAACGCAGCGGCATTGCCGATGATCCCTTGATTGAGGAGCTGGCGCAACGGGCATATGACCGGGTTATGGCAGAGGCATGGATTAGCCTGGAGATACAGCAGAATATCACCGATGAAATGGTTGAGGCACAATATGCGGAACTGGCAGGTGATATGACTTTACGCGAAGAAATTAGTGCGCGTCATATTCTGGTGGCTAGCGAAGATGAGGCTAAAGCCATTATCACACGGCTTAATAATGGGGAAGATTTTGCCGCCCTCGCCATTGAATTATCGACCGGGCCTAGTGCCCCTAATGGAGGTAATCTAGGGTTTTTCAAACGTGGCGATATGGTTCCAAGCTTCTCTGATGCGGCCTTTCTGTTAGAAGTCGAAAGCTATTCTGAGGCGCCTGTTGAAAGCAGTTTTGGCTGGCATGTTATCAAAGTTGACGATAAAAGAGTGCTTGATTTGCCGCCACTTGATAATATCCGTAATCAGCTGGTTGAGGTCATGACCTCAGAGCTGGCGACACAACTGGCTGATAAGCTTTATGAAAAGGCAACGATCAGACGTCTTAGCGTTGATAAAGTTATGGCAGCATCAGAGGCAAGTGAGTAAGAGAAACAGTTAAAGAAACAGTATGTAAAATAGTAACGCAAAATTAGGTCATGTCATGAAACGATCACCATTGGCGCCCTCTGTCCAGTCGCCACTTATCGCTGTTGATGGCGCTAAGCTCAATACAGCTCAGGCAGGAATAAAATATAAAAACCGCGATGATGTGATGATCATGTGCTTTGATCAACCGGTTGCTGTGGCGGCGGTATTAACCCGATCGCTGACCGCATCTGCGCCTGTTGATTGGTGCCGAAAGGTTCTATCAAAAGGCCAGACAAGGGCGATTTTATGTAATGCCGGTAATGCCAATGCCTTTACAGGCGCGGCAGGAGCGGCGGCAGCAGAACGCTGCGCGCAAGCGGTGGCAGAGGCTGGTGGATATTCAGCCGACCAAGTCATGCTGGCCTCAACCGGCGTCATAGGTGAGGTCTTGCCAGATGATCTGATCACCCCGCATATTCCTGCGCTGATAGCAAAATCGGAGAGCGCCGACAGCAAATGGCTGGCCGCCGCAGATGCTATTCGGACAACCGATACTTTCGCTAAAGCCGCCAGCCGCCAGACCAACATTGGTGATACCAACATCACCATTACCGGCATTGCCAAAGGCTCGGGGATGATTGCCCCTGATATGGCCACCATGCTTTGCTTTATTGCAACCGACGCTGATCTGCCATCGGCAATTCTGCAAGATGTGCTGTCACGCTTCACCGACCAAAGTTTTAATGCCATAACCGTAGATGGGGATACCTCAACCAGCGATACGGTCATCATGGCAGCCACCGCAAGCGCGAAGCACCCGCCTGTTGCCTCTGCTCATGATGATGTCTTGGCCAATTTTTGTGCATCGCTGAAAAGCCTGATGGTAGAACTAGCAACCTTAATCGTTCGCGATGGCGAAGGTGCCACGAAATTAATCCAGATTAATGTCAGCGGGGCGGATAATGATGCAGCAGCTAAACGCATTGGATTGACGATCGGCAATTCACCACTTGTCAAAACAGCGATTGCTGGCGAGGACGCCAATTGGGGACGGATTGTCATGGCAGTTGGCAAATCTGGCGAAAAAGCCGATCGTGACAGATTGGAAATTGCTATTGGCGGTGTTGCGATTACCCGTGATGGAATGTGTCGGCCTGATTACGATGAAAGCATGGTGACTGCCCATATGAAAGGTGATGAGATTAGCATTGACGTCAATCTCAATATCGGGGCAGGGCAAGCGACAATCTGGACATGTGATCTGACCCAGCAATATATTATTATCAATGCAGATTATCGAAGCTAATGCCGCAACAGCCTAAAAATCCGAAATCATTGGCAAAACCGCAATTATTAGTCAGCGCCGCCGCCTTAATTGATAGTGATGGCAGAGTGTTGCTAGCCAAGCGTCCAGAAGGCAAAGCCATGGCCGGGTTGTGGGAGTTTCCGGGCGGCAAGGTTGAGCCGGATGAGACCCCTGAAGAGGCTTTGATCAGAGAACTGAAAGAAGAGCTAGCGATCAATACGATCACGTCATGTTTGGCGCCATTGGCGTTTGCCAGTCATGATTATGATGATATGCATCTGATCCTGTTGCTTTATGCGTGTCGGCGCTGGCACGGGCAAGCTATCCATCAAGAAGGGGGTGAGATCGCATGGGTGAGAGCCCCACGATTACGCGACTACCCCATGCCACCTGCGGATATTCCGCTGATATCTATGCTTCAAGACTGGCTTTAAGACTGGCTTTAATATAGGGCTAATCTTGTTGATTATCCTGATCTGAGTTTAGAAAGTCCCCTAAATGAACTTCTGCTGATCCTGGTTTAAGCGGTTTCGGCTGATCAGGTGATGGCGACCATGCGGTTAATGTGATCAATTCGATCTCAGCGCTGATCCGTTGATCATCGGTTTGAAAGCGGTCTTGATAAAGCTTTATAGCCTGCATCATTGTATCTTTTCTGGTCATATGATTAGCTCGCCCTAATAGCGCGTTGGTCTCACCCATTTGCCGCAGCTCGCGCATCATATGAAAGGGATCAGGCCAAGTGATCGAAAGCGTATCACTATCAGCAACGGGCAAGCCAAAGCCAGCCCGACCAAGCAAGCCACCTAAATCACGGATATCAGCCATCGGCAAGACGCGCGGCGATAAGCCACCTGCGGTTTGGCTTTCTGCCTCAGCAAGACATGACCGCAGACCGCTGAAGCTAACCCCGCCCGCCATTGATAAGAGCAGTAATCCATCAGGTTTAAGCCATTGCCGCATCCGCGCCAGCATCCCCGGCAAATCATTAACCCAATGCAGTGAAAACGCCGACATAATGGCATCAAATGTCGCTTCACCAAACATCATATTATCATAATCAACGACACATGATGGTATATCAGCCGCCGTATATCGCGCCATACCAAGCGCCGGATCAGCGCAAATAACACGATCAACTTTACCTGATGCCAAGGCCGCTTTGGTCATTTCGCCATGATGTGCGCCTAGATCAAGGACAAGCGGGAAATGGCGTTTTACGATTTCTAAGCGATCGGCCAATCGGTCGGCAGCAGCTTGTTTAAGAAAATTGACATTGCCAAACCCGGCGGCGGCGCGTTCACGATGCCGGCGATGGGCAAGCTTATCAATTAATTGAGGAACATGGGCGGTCATGGCTGTCGTCACTATCAAGAGTTATATTACCATAACATGCCTTGATCATAAAAACACCGCTGCATTAGGTTTTTATTAATCTTTTGCAGGCATAATATGTTTTATGTGTGCATGGTCACCTCTCATTCGTCATGGCATTCGTCATGGTATTCGTCATGGTATTCGTCATGGCATTAACCTGCTTATTCCGCCGCAATGTCCTGCCTGTCATGCGATTATTGATGATGACGGGTTATGTGGGCAATGCTGGACACATATCAAACGCATAACGCCGCCATTATGCCAACAATGTGGGCGCGGCTTTGCCTTTGACTTTGCCGATGGCGTTACAGATTGCTGGGATCGATGCGGACGGTGCCTGACTGAGCCACCTGATTTTGATCGCGCTATTGCTGCGTTCAAATATAATGCGATGTCACGCCTGCTTATCTTAGGCTTGAAATATGCGAGGCGTCATGACGTTACCCCAACTATGGCGCGCATGATGGCTAATGCTGGGGCTGAATTATTGAACCAATCAGACTGGATTATTCCCCTGCCCTTGCACTGGACACGCTATGTTCAGCGTGGCTTTAATCAATCGGCAGAACTAGCTCGGGCGACAATGAAAGCCGCCGATATTGCCGCCCAAAAATATCGCCCTGATATCCTCAAGCGGATAAAGAAAACCGAAAGCCAAGGCTATAAAACTCGCCAGCAACGGCGGCAGAACCTGCAGAGCGCGTTTCGGGTAGCCGATAATACCAGATGCTTAAACGGTGCCTCAGTAGTGATTATTGATGATGTTCTGACGACAGGGGCAAGCCTATCATCAGCGGCGCGATGCTTGAAAAAGGCGGGCGCAAAAGAGGTTGCTGTTCTTATCGCTGCTCGTGTAGGTTAACATGATAGCCAATAACGAAATAGCGCGACATGATATTACAGATTGCTAATTGTCAATATACAGCCCTTGCTGATGATCAGGCTACCTGTGCGATCGTTCTGCCAATGATGGCTGAGGCAGCAAACAAAGGCGCTGATATGATTTGTCTGCCCGAATGCGCTAGCCGTCTTGATCCGAACAGCGCCTCATTGATAGCCAATAGCCAGACAGAAAATAACAGCATCAGCCTTGCCATGTTTCGAGATGCCGCGAGAACACATAAAAAATGGGTGCTGGTTGGCTCTATTTTGCTGAAATCAGAAACCCGTGATGACATGATGGTTAATCGTGGGTTCTTGATCACCCCTGATGGTGATATCCGCGCTCGTTACGATAAAATCCATATGTTTGATGTATCGGTTAATGATGGTCAAACCTATCACGAATCGCGCCGCTTTATTGCTGGTGATACCTCTGTTCTAGTCAATATGGATGGCTGGCGACTTGGCATGACCATTTGCTATGATCTGCGTTTTCCTTATCTGTATCGTCAGCTGGCACGCAATGGTGCTGATGTTATTACCATTCCTGCGGCTTTTACCAAAGTCACCGGCATGGCGCATTGGCATAGTCTGATGCAAGCTAGGGCGATAGAAAATGCTGTCTTTATTGTCAGCCCAGCGCAATGCGGCACCCATGCTGGTGGCCGCCAGACCTATGGTCATGCGTTGGTGGTTGATCCTTGGGGCAAGGTGCTAAGCGATGCCGGAGAGCATCCGACATTGACCGTAACATCTATTGATTTGGATGCCGTCCAGAAAGCGCGAGCGGCTATTCCGTCATTAACGCATGATCGGGAGGATAATATTCGGCTAGATATCGTCTGAGCCGAATTTAAGATATTTGGCACGCCGATCAGCGATCAGCTCTTGGCTTGATTTTCCTTCAACCTCAGCCAGTTCATTGGCGATGGCATCACCTAGATTTTTGATCGCCGTATCAGGGTCACGATGCGCCGCGCCTAGTGGCTCAGACACGATGGCGTCAATGACGCCAAGCGCCATCATGTCTTTAGCAGTGAGTTTTAATGCCTCCGATGCGTCTTTGGCATGATCGGCGCTACGCCATAAAATAGACGCGCAACCCTCGGGTGAGATGACCGAATATACCGCATGTTCAAACATGATGACGCGGTTTCCTGTTGCCAGCGCGATCGCGCCGCCAGAGCCGCCCTCACCAATAATGGCAGAAATCAATGGTGTTTTCAGATTAAGACACGCCTGAATAGACCGAGCAATCGCCTCAGCCTGGCCGCGTTCTTCAGCCCCTCGACCCGGATATGCGCCTGCGGTATCAACCAGCGATATGACAGGCAATCCAAAGCGCCCAGCCAGCTCCATCAGGCGCCGCGCTTTACGATATCCCTCAGGCCGAACCATCCCAAAATTACGCTTGATACGATCTTCGGTTGTATGCCCTTTTTCTGTCCCTATAATCGCCACCGGCTTATCACGAAAACGGCCAAGGCCCGAAATTAAGGCATGATCTTCGCGATAATTACGATCGCCAGCCATGGGAATGAAATCGGTAAAAAGATCAGCAATAATCGTGGTGATTTTTGGACGATCAGGATGCCGCGCAACCTGCACTTTTTCCCATGGCTTTAACTGCGCATAGGCTTGAGTCAGCTCTTTGGTAATCTTTGACTGAAGTCGGCTAACCTCATCAGCGATATTAATATCGCCTTCTGAGGACAGATGCCGCAATTCTTCTATCTTGCCTTCCAGAACAGCAATAGGTTTTTCAAAATCAAGAAATTGACGCATATCTCATCACCATAAGTTAATCTAATCATAATACCCGCATCAAGACTCATCAGCAAGAGGATGCGTATCCTTGACTAATCCCATGAGCCTATCATCGCGCGTTTTTGTATAAATCTCCGTTGTCGAAATATCCGAATGACCAAGCAAAATTTGCAGTGACCGCAAATCAGCGCCTCGATTAAGCATATGGGTGGCAAAGGAATGACGCAAAACATGAGGACTGATTTTATTCGGGTCAATGCCAGCTTTAATGGCCAGATCATGAAGTAAAGTGTAGATTTTCTGCCGGCTAATCGGTTTATCCTGGCGGCCTGACGGGAACAGCCACGGCAAGGTTATATTGGCTGGCACTTGGTCACGCTGTTCAATCCATGCGGTTGCCGCTTGCAAGGCGGCTTCGGTCAAGGCGACCATGCGTTCTTTTTTACCTTTGCCAGTGATAATCAGCGTCTTTCGGCGATGCCGAAATGGTGATACTTCAAGCTGACATAACTCACTCACCCGGCATCCTGTGGCATATAATATCTCAATAATCGCCAGCATCATAAGACCATGCGAGCTGCCATCTTTCTCAGCTGTATATATCAGCATCATTAGCTCATCTTCGCTAAGGCTTTTGGGAAGTGAGGCGGCTTGTTTAGGTCTATTAATTAACTGAAACGGGTTATCTTTGCGCTTTTTCTCAGCCACCAGAAATGCCATAAACCCCTTTATAGCACTTATTCGGCGTGACAAAGACGCGGCCGATAGCTGATCAGCCCAATCCACCATTGAGGCTCTGACCATAGCAAGCGATACGGTTATGATGCTTTGCTGGCGCGCCTCTATAGCCGCAACAAATTGCTCCAGATCAGATTGATAGGCAGCGATGGTGTTATTCGCAATTTGCTTTTCCGCTTTCATTGCGGTCAGATAATCTGTGATCAAATGGTGATGCGACGGGCTAATCTCTAATGGGTTAGCTTGCTGTGCCATTGCTATCCTCATCAGCCAAATCCTTATTTGCATATTGGGCGCGATACGCCCCCCATGCGCGCATGATATCAACCGCGAATTGGCGACTTTCCTCAACTAAGCCAGCATCATAAAGCGCTTTCGCCAGAACTGCCGCGTCATCACGGCTTAACCCATGCAAGGGGGTATCTTGAAGAATGGCGGCAAGCATCAGCACCGTTTCGGCCGGACGATCACGCGCCGGATGTTGGGACAGCATCACCATATCAGGATAGGCTAAAACAACGGATCCTGTGGCCAGATGAGGACGATTGGCGAATTGGTCAGTGGCAGCTAGTGGCTCAACCGAAACGCCAACACTCTCAAGTAAGGGCATAGCATCCTGAGCATTGATATTGCGCAGCATATCTTGCGAGATATAGCCAACCTTAACGTCTGATGCTAGCTGGTGCCATGCCACATGATCAGGGCCAGTGATGATATCTGCTGGCAAGGGGTAATCGGCAATGACGAGCATCATAACGGCTTGATTTACTTTCAGTCGTGTTTGTTCATCTTCAGGTGTCAGGCCTGTGACCGCATCTGCCAAATGCGGTGCCCAAATATCAAGTGCCTCAGCGCCTATACGGCCAAAGTCATGCTCAAGCGCAATCAACGTCATATCTAATTTTTCAACAGGATTAACGGTTGATAACAAGCTATGCCACAACATAATGCGGTGGCTAGCCTCAGTGAAACGGTCTTTATCTAGGTTAGTCTGATCAGTAAATTGCGTCACCGCCACCGACAAATTAATTGCATTTTGCGGAATATACGGCCATTCAATCATCTGTTCTTCTAATGGTTTAAGCCGCAAATGCTGATTAACGCCGAACTGGTAATATGCTGTTTCAGGATTAAGATAGCCCAATTGGCTTAAGCTCTGGCTCAATTCTATGGGCATATTTTGCCGGTTATCCAGAGAGATCATAATATTGTCTAGATCCATCAATGCCATATTAAGGCCGGTTGGCACAATCGGCGCATCCATCTTTGCAGTAGTGCCATCAATGCGGGCGCGCAGGACATTAAAAAACAGCTCATCTTCAATGCCGCGTTCTTGAAGCAAATCGAGCTGAAAACTGGCCAGCGAATCATCGCCCGATAGCAAGGCACAGAAAATCTGAACTTTCGATAAATAATCATTATCCAAAGATGCGTTAAGGGAAATATCCCGCAAGCGGTCTACCTTCGGACATACCTCAGCATCATTTTTTGTGATCAGATCATGATCAATGGAAACCATCGCCCATGACGCCCATTTCTCATCTTCGGGGAGCTGTCGGGCTAATTGCACCAGCGGATCTGATAATCCCTGACCGCGTAGCCATTGGAGCTTATAGTTTACGAAAATATCGGCTTTTTGGGTGGCGCCTTTGGGCGGGATAGCACGCGAGATCATGACATGACGCACCATGTCATCAAGCCGCCGGGATGATAGACGTTCAGGCAGGCGTTCCATTAATGGGATAACATCAGAAACTTGGCTGTTTTGCCACATGGTTCGGCTCAAAACCCCTCGCGCATCGGTATCAATGCCAATGGTGGCGAGGATAACCCCCTTGGGGTCTTTATTGCTAATGGAAACCGATGGAACGCTGCGATTGGATGTTATCGTCTGCACCGCCGGCGTGTCATCATTTGTCTTTTCAGTATTTGCCTGGGGGAAGATAATATCATCGTCATTTTGGAAAATCGTTAGCCCTGTCGCATCAGTATCACCAATAGTGCCAGCATTAGCGTCACCATTAGTATCTAGAGAAAATTGCGGAATATCCTGTTTCGGTTCGATTACGCTATCCAGTATCGCTTTTGCGGGCGTATCGGTTTCAACGCCTAATTGACCGGTGATGTCAAGCGCACCATCAGATTGTGCCATAGCCATCCCATATGGCATAACTACACATGCTATCATCCAACTATATTGATATTTGATGAAAGCTTTCTTTCTACTAACCATCCTAAAACCTCATCCTATTCCACCAAAACGATATTCTTTATTATGATCATTGCTGACAATGTTATTTAGTAGCATTATAAAGCTATTATGTCGGTAATGAGGCAAAAAACCAACAATGTCGCGATACAATATCGAGATAAAATGATTCCTGACGTGTTTTATGGAGGCAAAACCCTTGGCCAATCAAGACGAAATGGCTGACCATCTGATCACTAAAATGACCCAAAATATTGTTCTGGTGGGTCATATGGGATCAGGCAAAACCAATGTTGGTCGCCTGCTTGCTCAAAAACTTGATCTCAATTTTGTCGATAGCGATAAGGTCATTGAAGATGTGGCAGGAATTAGCATTGTTGATATTTTTGAACTTTATGGCGAAGATGAGTTTCGCAAGCTAGAATTGCGAGAGATTTCAACATTGCTTGACCAACGTCCCTTTCAGATCATATCTGTTGGTGGTGGGGCTTTTGTTCAACCAGATTGCCACAATATCATTAAAGCAAAAGGGCTTTCTGTCTGGCTGCAGGCCGCACCAGAAACATTAGTCTCACGGATGAGTAATTTTTCTAGTCGCCCTTTATTAAAAGATAAAGACCCATTAACTGTATTGAAACAATTGTCAAAGAAACGTGACCCTTATTTTGAAAAAGCTGATCTGATCGTCAATACGGATAGATTAGAATTAACCGATTCAACACAAAAAGTCATGGATAGTTTAGACCATTATTTGAAACAACAAACTGGATCACCGTCATGACATCGAGCGATCATAATCTTGTCAATGATAGCTTGGTCAATGTCGTCTTGGGTGAGCGCAGTTATGATATCACGATAGGCTATGGCATCCTTGCCAAAGCAGCGGATATCTTGGCACCATTTATCGCTGGAAGAAAGGTCATTATTGTTGCTGATAAAGCAGTTACCAAGCCTTGGCTAACTAGGCTTGAGGCATCGCTGGCACCGATAGCATCATGTCATTGCATCACCACATCAGGCGGTGAGGCGGCAAAATCTTTCACGCGCTATGCCGAGCTGATGAACAGCGCGCTTGATATTGGCATAGATCGCCAGACGGTTATCATTGCGGTAGGTGGCGGCGTTATTGGCGATTTAGCCGGATTTATGGCGGCTAGCCTGTTACGCGGCTGTGATTTTATCCAAGTGCCGACCACCTTATTAGCGCAAGTCGATAGCTCTGTTGGCGGCAAGACAGGCATAAATGCCAGTGCCGGGAAAAATTTGGTCGGCGCCTTTCATCAGCCAAAAGCCGTGCTGATTGATACCGCCTGCCTGAGCAGCCTGGATGATCGCGAGATGCGCGCGGGCTATGCTGAGGTCGTCAAATATGGGCTGCTAGGTGATGCTGCGTTTTTTGAATGGCTAGATAGCAACGGTATGGCTATCCTCAACCAAGAGCCTGATATTCTGGCTGAGGCAATTAGGCGGTGTTGCCAAGCCAAGGCAGATATTGTAGCTGCCGATGAGAAAGAGGCCGGATTACGGGCATTGCTTAATCTTGGTCATACCTTTGCGCATGCCTTTGAAGCGGCGGCGGGATATGACGGCCGTTTGCTACATGGTGAAGCAGTGGCGGCGGGCATGTGTCATGCCTTTGCTTTATCACGCCGGCTGGGGCTGACTGATGGGCAATCCTGTCATCGTGTGGCTAACCATTTAACAAAGCATGGCCTGCCATCTTGGCGCAGTGATCTGCCAGCTGATGTGGCGCAGGCCGATGCTGACCTACTTATTGATCACATGACCAAAGATAAAAAAGCCAGTGCTGGTCAGCTTAATTTTGTACTGGTCCGCGGCATAGGTGATGCCTTTGTTAAAAAAGGCATATCACGCGCCGATGTCAAAGCCGTGCTTGATGCCAAAACTATGGATGAGAGCATTATCGATGATAACACAATGGATGAGGTCATGACATGACCATACTAGCCTTAACCATCACTGCCATGATTATCGTTGTTTTGCTGGTCGCATCTGCATTTTTTTCCAGCTCAGAAACCGCCTTAACGGCCGCCTCAGAAGCCCGCATGCGTGCCCTAGCTGCGAAAGGCAATGATCGCGCATCTGCATTTGAACGCCTTAGTCAGCATCGTGATCTGCTGATCAGCAGTTTATTGATCGGCAATAATCTGGTTAATGTATTGGCGACATCATTGGCAACTAGCGTCATGATCACCTTATTAGGCGAGTCTGGTGTTGTCATTGCGACCATTTTGATGACCATTATTTTAGTGCTTTTTGCTGAAGTGATCCCAAAAACATTCGCTATTAATCACGCTGATAATTTTGCTCTTGCGGTCTCTCGCCCAGTTGCTGTGATTGTTTTCTTGCTCAAACCATTTAGCATCAGCCTGCGCTGGATTGTGAATGTCATCATAGGCAAATCGAATAGTAATGCTGTTGACCGCGAGGAAGAATTGCGGGGCATGATTGAAATCCACGCTAGCGGCAGTGATGAGGATGCCCGCGAGCAAAGCGCCATGCTCTCAAGCGTTCTAGATTTGGGTGAAGTGATGGTTGATGAAGTCATGACCCACCGCGCTTCTGTTGCTATGATTGATGCTGGTCAGGATATCGAAGCAGTATTTATGCAAGTTATGTCATCCCCTTACACACGGCATCCGGTCTATTCAGGAAAGCAGGATAATATTATTGGGGTTTTACACGTCAAAGCCTTACTGCGCGCTATGGGTGAGGCGGCAAATAACAAAAAACTAGACCATATTACAATTACCGATATCGCTGCTGAGCCGTATTTTGTGCCTGAAACCACTCTGCTGATGAACCAGTTACAGGCATTTCGCCAACGCCGTGAGCATTTTGCCGTTGTTGTTGATGAATATGGCGATTTTCGCGGCATTGTAACATTAGAAGATATTCTGGAAGAGATTGTCGGGGAGATTGATGATGAACATGACGAAAGCATCACCGGTATCTGGCCACAAGATGATGGATCATGGATCATTGAAGGTGATACAACTATTCGTGATATCAACAGAGCTCTTGATTTTAACCTGCCTGATGATGATGCCTCAACCTTGGCTGGATTAGTATTAAATGAATCGCGGACGATCCCTTTACCAGGGCAAGAGTTTCGGTTTTATCAGGTGCGGTTCCGTATTTTACGTCGTCATCGCAATAAAATTGAACGTGTTCGGATTTGGCCTGAGCCCAATCTATCGCGTAATACTAAAGCTAAAACAGAGGAGCCTAAGTAATGTCTAACCAGCGCCAACATGTCCATCGTCGAAGCATTACTCTGGATGGGTATGTTCGTGATGATGGCTTGATTGAGGTCGAAGCAGAATTGACCGATGTCAAAACTTACGGCTTTCCTAGTGAAGATCGCGGTTACGTTGACGCCAATGAACCCATCCACCATATGCATGTCAGGGTTGCCGTTAATCATGATTTAGAAGTCTGTGAGGCTGAGGCCAAAACTATTGCTGGGCCTTATCATATTTGTCCTAAAGCAAATGATGTTTTCCCTGAACTGGTTGGGTTAAAAATTGCCTCAGGCTGGCGCCATAAGGTCAGGTCTGCCATTGGCGGCAGAAAAGGCTGTACGCATATCACAGAATTGATGGGGCCGGTTGCCACGGTCATCATGCAAACCTATTATGGCGAAGAATCGCGCCGCGCCCGTGATGATAAAACAGGGCAAATGGATATGTCAGATAGTCAATCTTATAAAGGTCTTATTAATACATGCGTTGGTTATGATGAGGATGGCGCAGTTGTGAAGAAAATCTTTCCTAACGGCATTGATGTCCCGAATTAGAAAAATAAAAGATTTAGACAATGGTGATGCGAAGAGCATGTAATCCATCAGCTAATTCTTGCCCCAAGGCGTCATAAATAGCACGATGCGCCGCCACTCGACTAAGCCCGGCAAGACCAGCGGCAGAAATGGTTACCGCAATATGAGTGCCGCCACCTTCGCGCCAGCCAGCGTGACCGTGATGAGCATCAGATTCGTCAATCACCTCACATTGCGTGGGTTGAAAATGGGTTTCAAGTTGGGTTTTTATGCGTTCAGCTCTGGTCATGGGGCTATCCTGATTTATGTTTATTTTTTATAACGGCATGGTTGCATGCTATTACCACGAATTATAGTATATAAAGATGAAAAAAAATTTTGTTTCAACCTCTGATATACCATCCATGCGAAACAAGCAGAGCTTGCCGCGCCAATGCGCTCATGATGCGTGTTCTGAGGATGGATTATATCCCGCACCTAAAACGCGAGAAAACTTACGCGACTATATCTGGTTTTGTCTGGATCATGTGCGCGAATATAATAAACAATGGAATTATTTTGCTGATATGGATGAGACCGATATTGATCAATGCATCAGACGGGCAACGACATGGGAACGCCCATCTTGGCATTTTGGGACGAATTCTAAAGCTCGCGATTTCGCCAGTCAGTTTGATGATCCGCTAGGATTATTTGGGCAAGATAATATCCATCAGAAAAAAGAAAAGCCCATCTCAAAAGAAGAAAAACAAGCATGGAAAGAGCTAGAATTATCCCCAAATACGAAATGGCCGGAGATAAAACAACAATATAAAAGCCTTGTCAAAAAGCATCATCCAGACGCAAATGGTGGTGCAAAAGAAGCCGAAGAAAAGCTAAAATCTATCAATCAGGCATTTTCTGTTCTGGAAAAGGCTTACAGCAAATCTATGTAATCAAAGTATAGATATCTGCTGCAATTTGATTTCTTCCATCAGTTCAGTTAAAACCGCCAAATACACTGCCTGCTCAACTTATAGGATACCTTATGTCACCAACGCCACAATCGATCGATACACCAAGCCGCAAGCCTGCTCATGATTTAGCCGCTCCTGATACGACTGTCTCAGCGCGTGAGGCTTTTAACCTTAATATTGACATGGATATTCCTGCCTTTTCATCAAAGTCTGAATATGTGCCAGATCGTGATGACAGTTACATTTTTGATCATGATACGACCTTGGCTATTCTGGCTGGTTTTGCTTACAACCGCCGGGTTATGGTGCAAGGCTATCATGGCACCGGAAAATCGACTCATATCGAACAAGTGGCGGCGCGGCTTAACTGGCCTTGTATTCGGGTTAACTTAGACAGCCATATCAGTCGGATTGATTTGATTGGTAAAGACAGCATTGTTCTGCGTGATGGCAAACAAGTCACGGAGTTTCGCGAAGGCATTTTACCATGGGCATTACAAAATCCAGTAGCATTAGTATTTGATGAATATGATGCTGGCCGGGCTGATGTGATGTTCGTTATTCAGCGTGTGCTTGAAGTTGAGGGCAAACTGACTCTGCTTGATACAAACCGCGTTATTCGTCCACATTCTGCCTTTCGGCTATTTGCCACTGCCAACACCATCGGCTTAGGTGATACCACCGGGCTTTATCATGGCACCCAGCAAATTAACCAAGGCCAGATGGACAGATGGTCAATTGTCTCAACGCTAAATTATCTGCCCCATGATGTCGAATGCCAGATTGTTATGGAAAAAACCAAAGCGGCGGGTAATGCGATTGAAAAGGATATTGCTGATGCTATGGTGCGGCTTGCTGACCTCACCCGAAAAGGTTTTATTGCGGGTGATATTTCGACAGTCATGTCACCGCGAACCGTCATTACTTGGGCGGAGAACACGCATATCCTTGGCGATATCAAACTCGCATTCCGGCTTTCCTTCCTTAATAAATGTGATGAGATGGAACGCGCCATTGTTGCTGAATATTACCAGCGCTGCTTTGCTGATGAATTGCTAACAGACAGCCAAAGAGCGGCAAGTTAACCATTCGTAAGCAAAGGCAAATGTGAGAGATTAATGGCAAACGATACAGATAATCCGTTCCTTAAATCTACATCCGCCTGTTTGCGCGCATTGGCTGGCGGAACCCAGCATAACGTCCGCTTTAGCGGCAACCAGACGGTTATATCTGCGACTGAAATTAGGCTTCCGGCACCTAGTAAAGATGATGTCCGTACTAATACTGATGGCAGTGTAACAAAAACACAAACCAGCCAGCCTGATGCCAATATTCGAGGGGCTGCCGATAGCGCCGCCTTATGGCTCGCGCATCACAGCGACCGTATCCACCAAGATAAAGCCCCGATGGCGGCACAAGCACGGACTATTTTTGATTCTGTTGAACGGGCACGGGTAGAGGCGATTGGCGCCAATAATATGCCAGGAGTTGCGCGTAATTTGCGCAGCAGTACCGAAAGCCAATTTGCCCAATCGACGTTGCCACCGCCTGGTCCTGCCGATACCGATGATCAGTCGCAGACCATTGCTAAAGTGGCAAACTTGCTGATCAGAGAAGCGTTAACAGGCGAAAAGCCACCTAAAAGTGTCGCTATGTCGGTTGATTTATGGCGCCCTTGGATAGAAAACCGTGCTGGTGACTTGATTAATCAGCTTGGCCAAAATGTCGAAGATCAAGCCTCTTATGCAGAATTAAGCCGCCAGCTCATCGGTGCATTAGAAACCGATTTAGGTGATCCGATTGATCCTGATGAAGATAATGATGATGATGATAGCGAGGCTGAGGGGGATCAAGGTGAAGATGATAACGCCAACCCGCAAGGTGAGAGTGATGATAGCGATAGCGGCGACAGCATGGATCAACCGGGCGAAGCATCTAGTATGGAAGCATCAGAAGGTGACGGTGATGGCTCCGACGAAGATGGTGACACGGCGCTAACCGAGGGTGAACAGCCTTCGGGGGAACAAAACCCTAATCAGCAAAATGATGAAGCCACCGCCGAATATTATCGTATCTTCACAGAAAGTTTTGATGAAGTGGTTGATGCGACCGAATTATGTGATCCGGATGAGCTAACGCGGCTCCGCCAGCTCCTCGATAAACAGCTTGATCATCTAAATGGCGTCATCGGTAAACTGGCTAATCGGCTGCAACGTAAACTCATGGCGCATCAGAACCGAAGCTGGGATTTTGATCTTGAAGAAGGCATTCTTGATGCGGGTAAATTATCGCGTGTTGTGACCCAGCCAACACATCCCCTATCGTATAAAATGGAAAGCGATATTACCTTTCGTGATACGATTGTCACCTTGCTGATTGATAATTCAGGCTCAATGCGCGGCCGGCCTATTACTATTGCCGCCGCTGCCGCCGATATTTTGGCACGCACCCTAGAACGCTGCGGGGTAAAGGTTGAGATTCTTGGTTTTACGACGAGAGCATGGAAAGGTGGGCAAGCGCGTGAAGCGTGGCAATTGGCAGGCAAGCCAACTTATCCGGGCCGCTTGAATGATTTGCGTCATATTATTTATAAATCTGCTGATGCCCCTATGCGGCGGGCAAGAAAATCCTTGGGGCTAATGCTTCGTGAGGGCTTGCTGAAAGAGAATATTGATGGTGAGGCGTTGCTTTGGGCGCATAACCGTCTGATCGCCCGGCAAGAAGAACGCCGCATATTAATGGTTATTTCTGATGGTGCGCCGGTTGACGATTCGACGCTGTCGGTTAACCCGGGAAATTATCTGGAACGTCATCTGCGGCAAGTTATTGCCTATATTGAAACCCGATCACCAGTGCAGCTAGTTGCGATCGGAATTGGTCATGATGTCACCCGTTATTATGAGCGGGCAGTCACCATCACCGATGTTGATCAGCTCGGCGGAGCCGTCACTTCACAACTGGCTGATCTGTTTGATGAGGACACAAAAACCCCACGCGGCAGAGCCCGCCGAAAGAAAGTGGCCTAAACCACCTCAATCCGTATATCAATATAAAATTAAGAATATTACTGGCTAGCTAGAGCAGCTTTGATAGCGCGCTTAACGTGAATGGCGTTAACGCTTAGATTCTCGTCCTTAGCAGATAGCAGAAAGGCATCAATGCCGCCGGTTTTTTCAACTGTGCGAATAGCATTGGCAGATACCCGAAAAGACACTGACTTGCCCAAGGCATCACTTGTCATGGATGAGTTTTGCAAGTTTGGCAGAAAGCGGCGACGAGTCCGATTTTTTGCATGGCTGACATTGTTGCCAGTCATTACACCTTTACCAGTCAATTCACAGCGACGGGACATCTTAAACTCCTCACATATGCTTTATGCAGTCTTAATCGTTTCAATCAGCGGTATTAACGCATCCAACACCAGTCGTCAAGCTAAGTTATTGATTTTTTACCCGTCAGCATAACATCATCATATAATCTGAAAGTGTTTACTTAATACTATATTGAAGGATATTATGTTATACTTAAAAATAGTAGTTGCGTGAGATAGTGGCTCATGTGTCTAAATATGAATGATGAAAAAATCAAATCCTGATGATCTAGGCGACTATGTGGTTAACCCTATAACCAAAATAAAGCGCAATGTTAAGATTGACCAACGTCGCACTACATTAATGCTTGAGCAGGAAATTTGGACGATTTTGGATGAACTGGCGCGCGAAGAGGGGCTGACGCTCGATCAGTTATGCAATAAAATCCATCATTCCCATGACGGCTCTGAAAGTATAAGTTCTGTTTTACGCATTATCGCTGTGCTAGCCTGCCGTATCAATCAGGCGAATACCTCGCCGCATGATAAAACCTTTCATCAAACTCAGATGGTGTTTCCATCACCTTTGCATCAGGCTTTAAGCCGACTTAACCCGATATCTTCTTAAAGATTAACGAATAGGGTCGCTGTTGTGGCCGCTTATCTTCAGAGCTTCGGCGGCATCCGTCACTTGCCCCACCGCATCAGTGATGTGTTTCACGCCGTCTCTAGCTAATAACGCATCGAGACCGTGAATAATCTCTCCGACAATATGTGAGCCTTGGAGAGCCAGTGCCGTATAAAGCTGGATCAAGTTTGCCCCTGCCAGCACCTTGGCATAAGCCGCCGCCGCATTATCAATGCCGCCAACACCGATCAGCGGAATATGCTTTGGTAATCGTGATCTTGCCAAGGCTAGCCATTGCGTTGAGGATAACAGTAACGGCGCCCCGGATAACCCACCTTGTTGGTCTTTATTGGGTGATGTTAAGCTATCTGGCCTGCTAATAGTTGTGTTTGTCAAAATCACACCTGATGCGCCCATATCAGGAAGCTGCTCAAGAACCGCTAGAAAATCAGCTTCGTTCATATCGGGGGCAAGCTTAATCAAGACTGGCAGCTGGGCGTGATGCAAGCCTGATTTTACCGCTGCCATAATTTCTGCCAAGATGGACGGAGTTTGCATATCACGCAATCCAGGGGTATTTGGTGAGGATACATTGACCGTGATATAATCCGCATATGGCGATAAGATTGTGCAGGTGGTCGCATAATCAGCAATACGATCAAGGCTATCCTTGTTTGCACCAATGTTAATGCCCAGAATATGACGCTGGTTTTGACGCTGACTTGCACCTGTTTTCCGCCATTTGATAAGCCGAGCCTTAGCCTGTTCCGCGCCATCATTATTAAACCCATAACGATTAATTACCGCGCCATCAGATGACAGCCGAAAGACTCTTGGCTTGGGGTTTCCAGGTTGCGGTTTTGGGGTAATGGTACCGACTTCAACAAATCCAAATCCTAGCCGAAATGCTCCTGACATTGCTTCGGCATTTTTATCAAAACCCGCTGCCAGACCTAATGGATTGGTGAAGCGAAGGCCAAGACAATCTTGATCAAGCCGCGATGAAATTTGTTGATTAGCTGAGCCTTGATTAGCTGAGCGAGGTACCAGCCCATAAGACATTGCCCAGATGGCCAGACGATGCGCGGCTTCGGCAGGCAGGCGATGCGCAAGTGAAGTGGCAAGCCTGCTGATCACTCGGCATCTCCTGCCAATGTCCCATTTACCGCCTGGCTAATTAATTCTTGCATAGCATCCATACCATATAATTTAATAAATGATCCCATACGCGGGCCTTCATCCTGTCCAAGCAGAACCTGATATAGACAAGAAAACCAGTTCCGTAATGGCTCATAACCGGCGGCTTTACCAACGGCAAATACCGCCGACTGAATATCCTCTGCCTCGGCATCACTAGCCAGATCAGCCAAAGCACTAGCCAGAGCTTTGAGATGATTGACCTCATCTTCGCTAGGATTACGGTAATGTTTATTGGGGCGCACTCTGTCCTGATAATAGGTCACGGCATAATCGACCAGGGTTGCCAATTCTGGATGCGTATCAGGGCTGACATCTGCTGCATATTGTTTCAGATACCCCCAGATCACTTCTGCTGTTTCGGCCTGACAAACACCAGCCAGATTTAGCAATAGCGAAAAGCTGACGGGGATATGGGTTGCCGACACATCGCCTTTATGAATATGCCAGACGGGATTATCAATTTGCGCTATGTCTTCTTGCGTCGCATAGGCCGCAAGATGGCTGTAATATTCATCCACCATCTTTGGCACAACATCAAAATACAGCCGCTTTGCCCGTTTTGGCTGATTATACATGAAAAGCGATAGCGATTCGGCTGTCCCATAGGTCAGCCATTCATCAACACTCAATCCATTGCCGCGTGATTTGGATATTTTCTCACCATTCTGATCAAGAAACAGCTCATAAGAAAAGCCTGCGGGCGGGGTGCCACCCATAATATTGGTGATCTTTGATGATAGTTTGACAGATTCGCTCAAATCCTTGCCGCTCATTTCATAGTCAACGCCGAGGGCAAACCACCGCATCGCCCAATCACATTTCCACTGCAATTTGACCTGCCCCTTAGCAACACTTGTGATCACCGTTTCATGGGTGTCGGGATCAGTATAGGTAATCTTCCCCTGGGCTGGATCGACATCAGTAATCGGCACCTGAAGCACCTGTCCTGTGCGCTTACAGATTGGCAGAAACGGGCTATACGTTGCCTTTCTTTCATCGCCTAGAGTTGGCAAAACAACATTAATGATGCTGTCATATTTTTCGAGAATACGCTGAAGCGCTGCATCAAACTGGCCAGATTGATAGCAAGCTGTTGCTGAGTAAAACTCATACTCAAACCCAAAGCTATCGAGAAAAGCACAAAGCCGCGCATTATTATGCGCGCCAAAGCTGTCATGTGTCCCGAATGGGTCAGGCACTTGCGTCAGCGGCTTCCCCAAATGGTCAGCCAGCAGGTCTTTATTAGGGACATTATCGGGGACTTTGCGAAGCCCATCCATATCATCTGAAAAACAAATTAACCGCGTGGATTTTCCTGTCAGTATCTCAAAAGCGCGGCGCACCATAGACGTCCGCACAACCTCACCGAATGTGCCAATATGCGGTAACCCAGAAGGCCCGTAACCAGTCTCAAAAATGACTTCATAATCATCTGCGACCGCCATTTTTTTGAGCCGGTCAATCAACAACCGAGCTTCTGCAAACGGCCACGCCTTTGCATCTTGGGCAAGAGAGGAAAGAGATGATGAAGATAGGGATATCATAATATGTCACAATCGGGTTTGAAAATACTGCTGAAAGCGATAGTTAAGGGGAAGTAGCCCCAGCGTCAATAGGGATACTGCGCCTTGACGAAAACTTTGCTATGATAATGTTCATCCTAAGCTCGGAGCAATCACAACAATTATGACCGCATTTCCCCCCTTGCAACTGGCTGCGATTATGCCAATGCCAGATCATGTTATCTGGGTTGGTGCCGATGGTGATATTGAGCAAATTAGCCATCAGGACGCTGGCGATAGACTGGATCATGAGCCTGTTTTATTTTGTCATCGGCGCTGGACGATGAGCAAGCTGAAATATAATCAAGACCGATTATCGGGACTAGATTTGCTCGAATTATATGCCTTTGTTCACCCTGCCCGATTTACTGTGCCAACCGCGACGGGTCTAGCAACAGCTCTTGGCCTGACCGGATACGAAGATGCCGAAGATCAGGCAATATTAATGCCGGTCATAGCCAACAGCCTTATAGAACAGATCAGCTCTTGGCCCGACGATCAGCAACAGATTGCCATTTCTATGGCGCGCTTTATGGCATCGGGGGGATGGGGTTGGGCACCGATGGTGCTTAATGCCTGCGGCCTGACTATGCCTGCCGCCGCCCCACCACAAAGCCGTGATGCCGCGATCTGGACTAGACTGGATGAGATTCCCGATTATGGCACACCACCACCTGCCGGGGTTAAGCCCGTTGCCGCAAAAGATATGCAAGCCCGGCTCAAGCATATGTTGGGCGGCAGGCGCGTTCGTGATGGCCAAATGGCCTATGCAGATAGTTTACTGCCTGCCTTTGATCCTCCTAAAAAGCAAGCTGGTCATTCGACTGATGACAGCGCAAATAATAAGGGTAATCCGCATGTGATCATGGCGGAGGCAGGAACCGGAACTGGCAAAACCCTTGGTTATCTGGCACCAGCTTCGGTCTGGGCAGAACATAATATGGCGCCGGTTTGGGTATCAACCTATACGCGCAGCCTCCAGCATCAAATTGAAACAGAAATGGGGCGATTATACGCTAATCCAGAGGAAAGAGAAAAACACATCGTCATCAGGAAGGGCCGTGAGAACTATCTTTGTCTGCTTAACCTGGAAGATGCCTTAAACGCCGCCTCAGCAACACCTCGCAATGCTATTGGGCTAGGCCTGATGGCGCGATGGGCAGAAGCCAGTGGCGATGGTGATCTGACAGGATCAAAGTTTCCGGCTTGGCTGACAGACTTATTCGGATATGGGCTGACGCTAGGGCTTTCTGATCGACGCGGCGAGTGTATCCATTCTGCCTGTTTCCATTATCAGAAATGTTATGTCGAAAAAAACCGCGCCCGCGCCAGCATTAGTGATATTGTTATCGCTAATCATGCGCTTGTGATGATCAATGGCGTCATGAATAAACTTGCCCCACAGCCAGATGGACAACGCGTTAGCCGCTATGTGTTTGATGAAGGTCATCATATCTTTGATGCTGCTGATAGTGCCTTTGCCGCCGCTTTTAGTGGGGCAGAGACGGCTGATATGCGGCGCTGGATAAGAGGCGCCGAACAAAGCCGAGATAATCGCCGGCAACGCGGTATCCGGCAACGCTTAGGTGATCTGCTGGAGCCCGGAAGCCCGGCGATGGAAGACTTGGAACAGGCCTTCAAAGCGGCTAGCCTACTGCCAGCAACAGGCTGGCGGAAACGGCTTACGGATGGTGAACCTCACGGCATTATAGAGGAGTTTTTTTATCATGTCCGGCAGGTGATTTACGACCGCATTGATCAACCGGAAAGCCTTTATAGCCTAGAGGCACAATTGCATCCTATTGACCCAAGATTAGCACCATTAATTGCCCCATTGCGGCAAGCCCTAGCCGACGTTGCCATGCCGTTAATGCGGCTTGCTGAACGGCTCAAAACCAAACTCGCTGATGAAAGCGAGACTCTGGATACACCGGCACGGCAACGGCTGGAAGGCGCGGTGCGGGGATTAGTCAGCCGCGCTTCGGGGCCATTGGCGGCATGGATTGATCTGCTTGATGGCATTAGTAATGGCGGCGCGGATGGATTTGTTGACTGGATGGAAGCGACGCGCCGCATGGGTGAAGATACGGATATCGGTATCCACCGGCACTGGGTTGATCCATCACAGCCCTTTCATGATCATGTCTTGGCGCCATCTAAAGGCACTATCATCACATCAGCGACCTTGACTGACCGCACGGACCCACATCATGATCAGCCTGATGAAGCAGCATGGAATATGGCTAAGCGTTTAACCGGCGTAAGCTATCTTGATCAGCCGCCACAAATTATCTCTGTTGCCTCACCCTTTGATTACGCCGAACAAGCGCGGGTTTTTGTTGTCAGTGATTGTGACCGCAATGATCTGCGCCAGACGATTGCCGCCATGTCGACATTGATGCTAGCAGCCGGAGGTGGCGCGCTTGGGTTATTTACTGCGATACAACGGCTGAAAGCGGTTTATCCTGATCTCTCGCGTGAGCTGAGCGACGCGGGATATCCGCTCTATGCTCAGCATATCGATGCTATGAACTTAAACACCTTGCTACAGATTTTCAGAGCTGACCCAGCATCCTGCTTGCTCGGAACAGATGCTGTCCGAGATGGCCTGGATGTGCCGGGGGAGGCGCTTCGGCTTATTCTGTTTGATCGGGTGCCATGGCCACGGCCTGATATGCTGTTCAAAGCCCGGGCTAGTGTTTATGGTAGGGAAGCATGGACAGATCGCCTAACCCGCATGAAGTTAAGACAAGCCTTTGGTCGCCTGATCCGCCGTGAGACCGATAAAGGCGTTTTTGTTATGCTGGATAGCCGCCTGCCAACACGGCTGACCAGCGCCTTTCCGGCTGGAACACCGGTTATCCGATGCGGCTTGGCCGAAGCCATAAAGCAGACTAAATCTTTCCTGGCAGACTTATCTTAGCAAAAGAATAAAGCGCAAAAAAGCCGGGGATAACCCCGGCTTTTCGTATACATATATAAGGTGTGGGTTATTAGAAGCCCATGCCACCCATACCGCCCATGCCGCCCATATCAGGAGCAGCAGCAGGAGCTTTCGGTTCAGGCAATTCGCTGACCATAGCTTCGGTGGTGATCAGCAGACCAGCAACCGACGCCGCGTTCTGAATCGCAGAACGAACGACTTTAGTTGGGTCAATGACACCTGCCTTGATCAGGTCTTCAAACTTACCTGACTGGGCGTTATAGCCATTGGTTGCTGACTTGTCTTCGACTAGCTTGCCAACAATAACAGCGCCATCAGCACCGGCATTATCAGCAATCTGGCGAGCTGGTGCTTGAATGGCCCGGCGGACGATATTGATACCAACATTCTGGTCATCATTTTCGCCTTCTAGCTTTTCAAGAACACGCATTGATTTAACCAATGCAGCACCGCCACCAGGGACAATGCCTTCTTGAACAGCCGCACGGGTCGCATGCATCGCATCATCAACACGATCCTTACGCTCTTTAACTTCGACTTCTGTTGCACCACCAACTTTGATCACGGCAACGCCGCCAGCTAGTTTAGCCAGACGTTCTTGTAGCTTTTCACGATCATAGTCTGATGTTGTTTCATCAGCCTGTGCTCTGATCTGGTTACAACGTGCTTCGATCTCTTTGCGCTTGCCAGCACCATCAACAATGGTTGTTGTCTCTTTGGTAATCTCAACCCGCTTAGCTGAGCCGAGCATATCAAGCGTTACCGTATCAAGCGTGATACCAACATCTTCGGAAATGACAGTGCCATTTGTCAGGATAGCAATATCTTCGAGCATAGCCTTACGGCGGTCACCAAAACCAGGTGCCTTAACAGCCGCAACTTTGAGACCAGCACGCAGACGGTTAACAACCAATGTTGCCAATGCTTCGCCTTCGATATCTTCAGCAATAATCAGAAGCGGCTTGCCTGACTGCACAACCTTTTCAAGAATAGGCAGCATGTCTTGCAAATTAGTCAGCTTCTTTTCGTGGATCAGGATATATGGGCTTTCCATTTCGGCACGCATTTTTTCACCGTCAGTAATGAAATATGGTGATAGATAGCCACGATCAAACTGCATGCCTTCAACAACTTCCAGTTCGGTTTCCAAGCTCTTTGCTTCTTCAACAGTGATAACGCCTTCGTTACCGACGCGTTCCATTGCTTTAGCAATCATTTCACCAATTTCGCTTTCGCCATTAGCAGAGATTGTTCCAACCTGTGCAACTTCATCAGATTTGGAGATTTTCTTGGATTGCTTCTGGAGATTTTGAACAATCTTTTCAACCGCAAGATCAATACCGCGCTTGAGGTCCATTGGGTTCATGCCAGCAGCAACCGCCTTAGCACCTTCTTGGGCTATAGATTGTGCCAGAACAGTTGCCGTTGTGGTGCCGTCGCCAGCCATATCATTGGCTTTTGATGCGACTTCGCGCACCATTTGAGCACCCATGTTTTCAAACTTATCCTTAAGCTCAATATCCTTAGCAACGGTGACACCGTCCTTCGTGATGCGAGGCGCACCAAACGATTTATCAAGAACAACATTACGTCCTTTAGGACCTAGCGTGACTTTGACAGCGTTAGCAAGAATATCAACGCCTTTCATCATTTTCTGGCGCGCATCTGAGCCAAATTTTACATCTTTAGCAGCCATGGTTAAAACCTTTCATGTCTTTCTGTATTATAACTTCTGTATTAAGTGGGATCGTCAGGGATGTGCCTTTGATTATCGCAACGCAATAATAGCCAGGCAAATTATGCCATGACGCCTAGAATATCTGATTCACGCATGATCAAATATTCAGTACCGTCGATTTTTACTTCGGTGCCAGAATATTTGCCAAACAGAACAGAATCGCCTGCTTTAACATCCAATTCTACCAGCTTGCCGGTTTCATCACGGCTACCTGCACCGACAGCTTTGACAACACCCTGCATAGGCTTTTCTTTAGCGGTATCAGGAATGATAATGCCGCTAGCCGTTTTGGTTTCCTGTTCTACGCGCTCAACTAGAACGCGATCATGAAGTGGCCTGAATTTCATGCCAGTCTCTCCTCATCATTTATATCAAATAAGCGTTTTGCTTAAACTAGCACTCTCATCATGACAGTGCTAATCCACGTTGTGAGACATATGGGCATAGATGCTTTCGCTGTCAAGATGATTTAAAAATTTTATAAATAATTTCATATGCGCGTTGATCTGCCACGCCCTTGGCTATTGTCTTCTGGTTGCCAAGCGGCTAATGGTTTCTTAAATAAATTAAATAATCATACCCAAGGTACTTATTTTATGGATAGATCAGCCAACCCATCCGTCATCATCTGGCTATCAGTTGTCGCCATTATGGTGTTTGTGATGATTGCTATTGGCGGCATCACTAGGCTGACCGATAGTGGGTTATCTATGGTGGAATGGCGGCCATTGATCGGGACTTTGCCACCATTGACTGAGGCAGAGTGGCTACGGGTTTTCGCGCTTTATCAGCAATCGCCCGAATATCAGAAAATCAATGCTGGGATGGATTTATCAGCCTTTAAGTGGATATTTTTTTGGGAATATTTGCATCGGTTATTTGGCCGTATGATCGGATTAGTCTTTATTTTACCCTTAATCTGGTTTGCCCTAAGACGGCAATTGCCACATGGATATGGCCGGCGGTTTCTGATCTTGCTTGGTCTTGGCACAACCCAAGGCGTCGTCGGCTGGTGGATGGTAAAATCTGGATTAGTCGATAATCCTTATGTATCTGCCTACCGTCTGGCCACCCATCTTGGTATTGCGTTGACGATATTGGCGGTGCTGGTATGGACAATTGCTGATCTGATGCGTGGTCGTGCCGCTTTTCCGCGTGGGCATATAGCAGGGGTTATTGCTATCTTGGGTTTGACGATTGTTGCAGGGGCTTTTGTTGCCGGGATGAATGCTGGCTTGATCTATAATGAATATCCGCTCATGGGCGGCCAATTGGTGCCAATTGAATATGGATTTTATGGTCTCATGGACCCGTTCGAGAACCCTGCCACAGCACAGTTTCATCACCGCTGGATTGCCGTGCTAGCGGTGATTGGCGTCTTCAGTCTCTACATGAGAGCGCGTAAAGCCAGTCGCAAAGGCGTTAATCTTAATCTGTCCTCGACCATGATGATGCTTGCTGTAGGGGCACAATTTGTGCTTGGCATCGCCACCTTGCTTTATCAAGTACCGGTCAGCTTAGGCACTCTCCACCAAGCTGGAGCAGCGTTTCTTCTGATCACTGTGATATGGGTCTCACATGGTCTGATGGGGCAAGTGCATCATAAGACCATAATAAGTATGCAAGTCTAGAATAAGTATGCAAGTCTAGCCAGCTGGCTTGATCGGTAATTGCTTTCTGATATGCAGTTCGGTCAGCTGTTTATCATCAACCTCAGATGGCGCACCCATCATTAAGTCTTCGGCTTTACCGTTCATCGGGAACAGAATAATCTCACGAATATTTGGCTCATTCGCTATCAGCATGACAATGCGGTCAATCCCCGGAGCAATGCCGCCATGCGGAGGCGCGCCATAACGAAACGCATTAATCATGCCGGGGAATTTATTGTCAACAACCTCAGGCCCATAGCCAGCAATCTCAAAAGCCCGATACATCACTTCCGGCAGATGATTTCGAATAGCCCCAGAAGATAACTCAATGCCATTACAGACGAGATCATATTGCCACGCCTTAATATCAAGCGGGTCCATCGTGTTCAATGCCTCAAGCCCACCTTGCGGCATGGAAAATGGATTATGTGAGAAAGCAACCTCACCAGTGACGCTATCTTTTTCAAACATTGGAAAGTCAACAATCCAGCAAAAATGATAGCCATCTGCAATCATTTGTTTTTCTTGACCAATGCGAACGCGCGCTTTGCCAGCCAGAGCGGCAGCGTCATCTGCGGCGGCACAGGCAAAGAATAACGCATCACCATCCTTAAGCCCCATTTCATCACGCAAGGCAAAAGCGGCATCATAACCAAGTGCTTTCGCCACCGGGCCACGAGCTTCGCCGTCGCCAAAAATAATATAACCCATGCCAGGTGCGCCTTCGCCTTGCGCCCAGCTATTCATCTTATCAGCAAAGGTACGACTACCACAATCAGGCCCAGGGATAGCGCGGACAACAGAACCATTGGCAACCGCCTTGGCAAAAATGCTAAACCCTGATGAGCGGAAATGTTCTGTTACATCAACAATCTCAAGAGGGATCCGTAAATCGGGTTTATCAGTGCCATATTTAAGCATAGAATCGGCAAAGCTTATGCGCGTAAATGGGGCAGTAATATTCTTATCCGTGAACTCATTAAAGACGCCAGCAATAACCGGTTCAACCGCGGCAAATACATCATCCTGTTCAACAAAGCTCATCTCAAGGTCAAGCTGATAGAACTCACCGGGGCTTCTATCAGCGCGGCTGTCTTCGTCACGGAAACACGGCGCGATCTGAAAATATTTGTCAAAGCCCGATACCATAATCAGCTGCTTAAATTGCTGTGGAGCTTGCGGCAAGGCATAAAACTTGCCCGGGTGAAGCCGTGATGCGACCAGAAAGTCCCGCGCACCCTCAGGTGATGACGCTGTTAGAATAGGCGTCTGAAACTCTGTAAAACCCTGATCAACCATGCGCTGACGGATAGATTGAATAATCTGCGCCCGCAAAATGATATTTTGATGTGGCCGTGCCCGACGCAAATCCAGATACCGATAGCGAAGACGGGTTTCTTCACCCGCGTCTTCATCTGAGTTTACCTGAAGCGGTAGAACATCGGCATGGGATAAGACTTCAAATTGCTCAATCCGAACCTCAATCTGGCCTGTTGGCAGGTTAGGATTGATGGTGTCAGCTTCGCGCTTAACGACCTTGCCCTTGATGCGGACAACCGATTCGACACGAGTGTCCTCAACTTGCGCAAAACTGGTATCAGAGCTATCCGCCACACATTGCGTAATGCCATAATGATCGCGCAGATCAACAAATAATAACTGGCCGTGATCACGCTTGCGGTTGATCCATCCAGACAGCATGACCGTTGATCCAACATCAGCAATGGTTAAGGCTTCACACGTATGGGTGCGGTAGGCGTTCATCTCAAATCTCCGCTAGCGGCTGTTAGGCTTTTCGCCCCTTATCTATCGTGAGGAAGGCAAGTCATGCAAGTGATTTTGCATGAAAACATAGATTTGCCGCCTCACATCGCCAATATGCGGGGATTATATGACGATTTTGCCGTTATTTGCGGCGGCGGCGGCGCGGCGCGGCATCTGATGATGGTTGCTCAGGAACATGCTTCCAGGGCTTGCCTAAAACGGTTTCCAGTCTGGCTTCATCAACCGGGATTATAGCGGCATCCGCCTCTCTGGGTTGATCAAGTGCGTGCCGCATAGCCTGTATGTGTTGAGGGCTAGTGCCGCAACAACCGCCAATAATCTGAACTCCAGCATCACGGGCGAGAACCGCATATTTAGCCATTAGCTCGGGCGTGCCATGATAATGGATTTTGCCCTCAACATATTCGGGAATACCGCAATTGCCTTTGGCAATTCTCATAACGCCATCGGCTGGCGGCATTGCCATCACCGAATGCATTAATTCGGCAGGGCCAATGCCGCAATTTGCGCCGACCGCAACAACGCCTTTCTTACTGATCTGGTTAGCAAAATCAGCTGGATCAACACCCATCATAGACTTTCCCGCCGTGTCAAACGTCATCGTTGCGGCCACCGGCAAGCCTGTTTTATGTGCCGCCTCTAACGCTGCATAAACCTCATCAAAAGATGATATCGTTTCAATCCAGAGCATATCAACGCCGCCTTCTGCCAGCGCCTCAGCTTGTTCGGTAAATGCAGCGACCGCCTCATCATGGGTCAGCATGCCAAGCGGCGTGAATAGCTCTCCCGTCGGCCCCATAGAACCTGCCACAACAATGTCGCGCCCTGTTGCCTCAAGATGCTGATTGGCGGATCGCCGTGCCAGTTTTGCGGCAGCGATATTTAATGCTCTGACCTGATCCTCAGCCTGATGCAATTTTAACCGATAGCTGGTGCCGCCAAATGTATTTGTCAGAATGACATCTGATCCAGCTGCTATAAATCGATCATGCAAGCCGGCAACAAGCTCAGGCTTTTCAAGTGACCATAATTCTGGGGGATATCCGGTTTCTAGACCGAGCTGGAAATAATTTGTACCAGTGGCGCCATCAGCTAAGACAAAGCCTTGCTTTTGCAAAATACGCTCCAGGATGAACATGCCTATTCTCCTTATTTAGGCACGGCCCCGTCGTCGTGACCGGCGACTTCTGCCTGTTGTTTCAGATTGGCGATCATGCAGTGTATGGATAAGTGCTTTTTGCTCATCCCATGTCAGGCTGCGCCAAGACGCAATCTCTGAACGTGTGCGATAACATCCAACACATAATCCACTGGCAGGATCAATTTGGCAAATGCTAATACACGGAGAAGGTAAGGGTTCAGTTTTCATGCCACACCCAATCCTTGTTAGGAGTGTTATCGATTAATTATCAGTCGCAATCGCTAAATTTTGCTAACATATTAAGCTGCATCTACCGCATCAACTGCATTTGATACGGCAAGCGCGAGATTGTCAATCATTTCTGAAATAGGAGCATCTTTTCCTGCCACCACAACATGATCATCAACGCAGACATGCGCATCATGATCAGGCGCTACATCACCAACCAGATTAAGCGAGGATGCTAAATCAACACCGCCACCGATCAGCAAAGATGGGGCTTTCTCACGCAGGAAGGCGGCAATAATACGCTTAGCATGGCTATCTGATAATAGCGCTTTAAGGTGCTGATCACCGTCAGGGATAATCATGATATCATAATCAACCGCTAAGGTTTCACGCCAGACCCCGTCAACCGGATAGGATAAACCCCATTGCTTTCCTGCCCAGCCATTAATCAATCCATTTTCTTTTGAAACCATCTTTGCCTTAACGCCTGCCTCATTAAGCTGTTTTTGAAGATTAATCAAAATGCTTTCATCAAAACCATGTGTAACAAGTATAGCAGCAGTTTTTCCTGCCAACGCCGGAAGCGACATTCTCACTCTCCATCAAATAATTGTAGCCCGGAGAGGAGAACTTACCTCAATCCTTCGGCTATCTGTGATAACCACCTTGATATAGGCCGGATGATCCAAAATATCAATAGCCTGATCTTTCGTTTGCTCTTTACCATGATGATGCTAGCGTAGGAAAACCCATGCTTTATGTGTTGAAAAATTATCCCAGAGGATCAAGACTAAAAGAAAAAAATAAATTAGATAATAGTAATGCAACTGACCAACTTATATCCGGCAAGGCGGGTTTTTGAGATTATCCTTGTAGTATTTTTACCCCTGTTGGTTGGCTGCGGGGGCGGAAATGGGACTCCTTTTTCCGCCCCACCTCCACCTGATGTTAGTATCTCTGATGTGACGCGAGCAAGTCAGCTTCAGGTTGATAATTTATTCGCCAAACTTAACGGTGATGGTGACGGCTGGATCACCATTATGGAAAGCGATAGCCTTAATATAAAACTAGATGGTGTGACCGATGATAATGCTATTGGGGCGATATTGCGAAAATTACCTCCTATTTCCGAATACGCGACGGCGAGCATTACTAATCAATATTCGCGTTTTGGTTCGATTTATTCGCATCTGTCAAGGCAAGCTGAGTTCCCGACACGGCTTGTTATCTGGGGGCATCAGGCATCATCCTTGCCCGATCATGATATTTCTTACGAGATGACTTCGCTGTGGAACTGTGTGGCTTGTAGTGGCGCCTTTGAGACGCGGACAGGAAAGGCAACAGGCACTTTAGAGCTGATTTTGGATAGCCAAGAGGCGACGCTTAATTTGGCTGGTGATGGGTTAGATTTATATGCCCCGTTGCTGATAAATAAGGATATAGCGTTTCGCCCTAATGGGGACATGCAGCTTAAGCTTGATGAAGTTACTCAGCCGCTAAACAGACAATTCGTTTCCGGCACTTTATTTGGAACAGATGCCAGCGAGGCCGGCATGATTATTGGCCTAGAAACCGATCAAGGCGCTTTGTTTAGTATTATGGCGCTGGGGTCTGAGAGTGACCCATCCGCCACGCCTTAATTCTCACACTTAAAATAAATTGGCAAACTTATATCCCCAATGATCCGTAGCTAGAGACAACGCGCTCAATGGCAATTTTCATGGCCGCCATGCGCATATCTATAACCTCCGGATTGGCATTCCATTCCTTGCTGATATCTTCATAGGCTTTTCGCATCGTATCCTCTAATCCTGAGCGCACGAGGGTTAGTTCAGTTGATCCACTTAGGGCTTGCTGACGATAGTTATCAGGGAAAGATTTTCCAGTGATCATTTCAACGCCATTAATGATAGCACTAAAATGGTCAAAGTTTTCTCGTCTTTGCATGCGGCCAAATCTGATATGACTCAAGTTTTTAATCCACTCAAAATAACTAACCGTCACCCCACCCGCATTGGCATAAAGATCAGGGATAATCACTACACCCTTTTGGTTAAGGATACTATCAGCCTCTGCCGTGATCGGGCCGTTAGCCGCCTCAATGATCAAAGGCGTTTTAATCTGGCCAGCATTGTCTTTGGTGATCACCAATTCCATCGCCGCAGGTATCATAATATCAGCATCTTCTTCGAGCATCTCAAGCCCGCTTTCAACAAAGCCTTCATAGCCTTCAGCATTGCCATGAGTATTCAAATGATCTTTCAACGCACGAATATTGATACCATCTGGATTAACGACACAACCGCCGCGTTCCAGAACATGCGTAATGATGGCGCCGTCTTCTTCGGATAAAAACAATGCCGCGTGATAGCCAACATTGCCTAACCCCTGAACAATAATCCGCTTATCCTTAAGCCCTGGTGCCAGACCTGTTTTCTTGACATCATCAGGATGATCAAAAAATGCCCGCAACGCATATTGAACCCCGCGGCCTGTCGCCTCAACACGGCCTTGAATACCGCCCTTGCCGACAGGCTTGCCAGTCACACATGCCCAGGCATTAATCTCAATCGTATTAAGGCGGCGATATTCATCTGCCATCCACGCCATTTCACGTTCGCCAGTTCCCATATCGGGGGCGGGAACATTCTGCGATGGGCTGATCAGGCCACGTTTTGACAGCTCTTGGGTAAAGCGGCGGGTAATGCGCTCAAGTTCCTGTTCTGTCCAGTCAAGCGGATTGATATAAAGCCCGCCTTTTGAGCCGCCAAACGGCACCTCAACCAAAGCGCATTTAAATGTCATCAACATGGCTAGGGCTTCGACTTCTTCCAACGACACATCGAGGCTGTATCTAATGCCGCCTTTTACCGGTTCGAAATGTTCACTATGGACAGATCGGTAACCCGTAAAGGTGTGCATAGCCCCGCGCAACCTAACCCCAAAGCGGACAATATAAGACGAATTGGTTACTTTAATTTTTTCCACCAAACCCGGTGCCATAGGGACAAGGTTAGCTGCTCGATCATAAACCTCTTCTACTGACTTAAGAAAATCATTGCTCATCTCATCCTCCTCACTTTTTTATTTTCTGTTTTATATTTAACCATAACATAGATTACCCATTGCCTAATGAAAAAATGAGAGTAAGGTAAAAACGTTAAAGACTAAAAGAAGCATCACAAAATGGCGTTTCGCGCACCCATCCGAATCGCTTCAGGCGGTAGTCCTAGCGGTAACACGCTTGGAATTATTTACGGCATAAACAGCGCTTCTATGGCTGTCCTCGGATCATTGATATCACTAGTTGGGCTTAATGTTCTTAATAATGATACGGTTGCCCTATCATTTGCGCTGTTTCTATCGGCGCTAATCTCTCTGCCTGTTGTCCTTTATACCGGAAGCTTGATTAATTTACTGACACGAAAATATGTATTCACGATTGGCGTCTTCATTGCCATTTTCAGCAATCTCTTATTCATGATTGATACGTCCATCACCTTTGTTCTGGCCAATGCTTGCCGAATGGCTGGGGCAGGGTTGATGATGATGTGTATATCGCTTTATACAATGGACTTCATTCCCCGAAAACAACTGGCCAGCGCCGAAAGCCGAAAGTTTGTATTCGCTGGAATATCATGGTTAATCTTTCCCTTTGTCGGTACATGGATGTGGGTCAATGTTGATCAACACGCGCCATTTTTTCTATCCGTCGGGCTGGTTTTTTGTTTAATTACGATCTTCTGGTGGCTGCGGATTTCTGAGGCGCAAAATATTAAACCGCCGAAGTCTGGTAACTTGCATTTTATTAAAAACGTCAGGGCATATTTTGGCAATCCACATATGCGCGTGGCCTATTTGATCGCGGTGGCGCGGTCATCATCATGGGTCGTCTTCTTTACCTATGGCCCCATTTATTTGCTTGATGCAGGGGTCTCAACTCAATGGATCGGATTGTTTATGGGGGCGATCATGGCGGTGCTTATATTTTCCAGTCGGCTTGCCACCATTGCCCAATATATCGGCATCCGCAAGACCATATTATTTAGCTTTTTAATGGCTGGAATTAGCATGATCACGCTCGGTTTATTACCTGAGCCGACAATATGGGGATTATTGTTATTACTCCTAGCCTCGCTAGGCTTTGATATGCTGGACATTATCGGCAACCTGCCTTTTATGCGGATGGTGACGCCAAAGGTTCGGGTTGAAATGACCAGTGTCTTTTCGACATGGCGAGAAATGTCCTTTGTAATTACCCCCGGCTTATCAGCATTGATTTTGATGTTTACCGATATCAGCGGCTTGTTTATAATCCTCGGAAGCGTCTTGGTATTCGCCGGTTTTTTAAGCCGGGCTATGCCTATCCGGGTGGATTAACTGGGCTGAGCCAGGCTCTATTTAGTCCTAAGCCGGTTTATCAAGGGTTATGTTATCTGTGCGGGCGCCAGCTTGGGTGGCAATAATACCAGCAACGACAATCAAAATGATCCCGTAAATATCACGCATCCACAGATGCTGTTCCAAAAATATCCAAGCCGCTAATCCGGCAAAGATCAGGAAAGAATATTCATAGACATTGATATAGGTAGGATCACCGATCTGATAGGCGCGGGTCATAAACCACATGGCAACGGTCGAAAACATAGCCTGTACAATGATTAAGCCAAGCACCGACCAGGTTAAAACACCCCAGCCTGTTGTTATAAATGCTGTTATTTGACCATCAGGTTGAACAGGATAAATGGTCAATAAAAGTGAAGCGATAGCTCCACAAATACCTAAAAATAAAAATCCCATGCCTGACAATAAAATTGGGCTTTCCTTGTAACAATAGCGTTTTGTCATGATATTACTCAAGGCCAGAAAAGCGCCGCCACAAATCGGCATAATATTCATCCATGAAAATGTTGTGCCATTGGGATCGAGAATAATCAGCACGCCAATAGACCCTATGACAACAGCGCTTATCCGCCGCCAGCCAATATGCTGGCCGAAAAATAGTCGTGAGAAAATGAGAACAAAGATCGGACATGTAAAAAGCCCAGCGCCGGTCACTGCCATCGGTAAAAAAGACAAGGATGAAAAATAAATCAGCATTGCTGTCGTGAAACATAGATTGCGAATTATCATCGCCCATGGCCGATAGATCGTCCAATTGGTGCCCATTACCCAGCCGATAAATAGGATCAACGGGACGGCAAAAAGGCTTCGCAGAAAATGAAACTGGCCAACACCGACATCATCTTCGAGGACAACCACAAGCGTATCATTAGGGCCAATGATAAACATGGCAAAGAGAATATATAAGCCGCCCCAAATCTCACCTGACCAAGATTTCATATGCTAGTCCTGACCAAACTCGTGTCGCACTATATCGGTATGTTGACCCAGATCAGGCACATCCGTGGCAGCAAGGGTGGCGCCATTTATCAGCGCCCCTGGCGTCATGATATCCATCTCACCAGCAGAGGTGCGGATGGTCATTAGCCTAATTTGCGGATGCTTTGTCAGGTCTTCCATCGTGTTCAAACGGCCAAAGGCGATATCCGCTGCTGTCATCATCGCGGCCATCTCATCACGGCTATGTTTTGCAAAAACGCTATTGATCCGATCATCTAGCGCTTGCCGATTGGCAACGCGGTTTGTATTGCCCATAAATTGGTCCGCGCTAGCCATATCACTATCGCCAAGAACCTCAGCGCAGAAGCGCACCCATTCGCGCTCATTTTGAATAGAAAATAAAATCATGCCACCATCACCACAGCTATAAACCCCATAAGGCGCAATCGTTGGGTGATGCAATCCTGGCCGTTTAATATCGCGGCCACCATGTTTGTATTGGATATAAGGGACGTTCATCCAGTCGGCAAGGGCATGAAATAATGAGACTTCGATATGTCTGCCTTCGCCAGTTTTCGCTCGCCCAATTAAGGCCTGAAGAATGGCTTGAAAGGCAGTCATGCCAGCGCCAATATCACAGACTGAAACACCGACCCGACCTGCTGCTTCTGCTGATCCCGTCAAATTAGCTAGCCCAACCTCAGCCTGCACCAACAAATCATAGGCTTTCATCTGGCTGAATGGCCCAGTTTCGCCATAGCCGCTAATCGAGCATGTGATGAGGGACGGAAATTGCGCCCGCAGGTCATCAATATCTAGCCCTAGCCGTGATATTGCCCCAGGCATTAGGTTCTGAATAAAAATATCAGCCTGACTAATCATGGCTTTAACCAATGCCAAATCATTTGAGTCTTTAAGGTTAAGCACCACCGATTCTTTGCCGCGATTAAGCCAAACAAAATAGGAGCTCGACCCTTTGGCATCTTTATCATAGCCGCGCCCAAAATCACCTTCTGGACGCTCAATTTTAATGACTCTGGCACCAGCATCAGCAAGTTTTCCTGATGCATAAGGCGCAGCCACTGCTTGCTCTATCGTTACAACTGTAATCCCACTCAAATCACTGGCTGTCATCTTAACCCTTTCTGCCACAAAACCTAATCACATCATCCTATCTTATGCTGTGAGAGATAGCCATTATTTATAAAGATGGCGGTATCGGAGGATATAGAGGCTTAATTATTTTGCCCATTTATGACACCAATAACCGCATTAGTGACATCACGTGTTGTTGCCTTGCCGCCAACATCTGGGGTTAAAATGCCTTCACCACAAACCTGTTCTACGGCGGCCATGAGCATTTGTGCTGCCTTGGCTTGTCCTAAATGATCTAGCATCAATGCCGCTGTCCAAAACGTTGCCACCGGATTAGCAATGCCTTTGCCTGTGATATCAAAGGCTGATCCATGAATAGGCTCAAACATAGATGGATAACGGCCTTCGGGATCAATATTAGCGGTTGGGGCAACGCCGATACTGCCCGCCAATGCACCGGCTAAATCTGACAAGATATCGGCATGTAAATTGGTTGCGACAATCGTATCAAGGCTTTGCGGGTCAAGCGTCATCCGCACTGTCATCGCATCAACCAGCATCTTATCCCATGTCACATCAGGAAAATCGGCGGCGACTTCGGCGGCGATATCATCCCACATCACCATACCATGACGTTGGGCATTTGATTTCGTCACAACAGTCAACATCTTACGAGGGCGCGCCACCGCCATTTGAAAGGCATATTGCATAATGCGTCTGACACCGTTTCGGGTAAATACCGATACTTCTGTTGCGACTTCATCCGCCAGCCCTTGATGAACACGGCCACCACTTCCTGAATATTCCCCTTCGGAGTTCTCGCGGATGATCATCCAGTCCAGATCACCATGATCAACATCACGCAATGGTGATTTTATGCCCGGTAAAACCCGCGTTGGACGAATATTAGCGTATTGATCAAAGCCTTGACATATCGGCAGACGGAGTCCCCATAAAGTAATATGATCAGGGACATCAGGCGCCCCAACCGCACCAAAAAATATCGCATCAAATGACTTGAGCTGATCACGGCCATCAGTCGGCATCATCTGGCCATGACGTTTATAATAATCTGACCCCCAGTCAAACGTCTTTACGGCAAACGAAAATTGCCCATCACGGCTGGCAACAGCCTCTAATACTTCAAGTCCAGCCTCAATCACTTCGGGACCGATACCATCTGCGGGTATAGCGGCAATATGATATGTTTTCATTACTCTTTCCTAGTATGCTTGTTGTCTAAAGATGATCAATAAATTGAATAATATGGTCAGCAACTGTGTCGCCAGCCTCTAGTAATAAAGAATGTTTCAGCTCTGGCAAGATCACTAATTCAGAATGGGGCATGGCTGTCGCAATTTGCTGATTAAGTCGGGGGTTACAGCCGCCATCTTTTTCTCCAGTCAAAACCAATGATGGCACCGCTATCTCTGCTAACCATGGCGCCATTTCTGTCCCCGCATAAATCCGAAATACATTGAGAAAAATATCCGGGTCGGTTGCTATCACCTGTTTTAGGCGTGCGTTCACAACATCAGAATGTGCCTTTATAAACGCATCCGTAAACCAGCGATCAGATAATGTTTCTAACACCTGCGGTATGCCTTTTTCTTCCATCGCTTTGACGACCGCCCAGACATTTTGGCTATCTTGCTGTGTTCGAAATGCCGCCGTTGATAACAGCCCAAGCGATAACACTCTTTCTGGATATGCCCGCGCATAAGCAGGGCCAATCATACCGCCAAGGGAATGCCCCGCAATATGCATCGCGTTAATTCCAGCGGCAACCCGGACGGCCTCTAGATCAAGCACGAGATGATCAAGATCGAACACCCCATCACCGGCAGGTGAAGCGCCATGGCCGCGCAGATCATATGTGATGACGGTAAATCGCGGTGTTAATATCGGCATTAATTTCGCCCAGGCGTTGCGGGCCGCACCAATACCGTGGATGAGCAATAGCGGCTCTCCTGAACCGGCTTGTGACCACGCACATGATACAGACGCCAGCTTCGCTGGTTTAGACGGCTGGCCAGATGTCACTTTGATTTCTTTCATTGATCCCTGCCATTATGCCCTGCTGATATGCCCTATCAGGGCTTAATCTATGCGTTAAATATCTATCGGGCCGGTTAATCAGGCTGGCGATCAGCAAAGGCGATGCCGGCCTTTCCCCAATCCTGCTTATCAACATCAACAAGCACAACATCAACAACCTCAGGCTTGGCTCCAGTGGCCCGACAAAAACCATCGGTGAGCTCTTTTATTATAGCGCGGCGGGTATCACGATCACGACCTTTCAACATTTCGACACGAATAATAGGCATTATTTTCTCCCTATATGGCTTGCGATTGAGGGTATGTGGTAGTGGTAAAATGCGGCATGACATCTTCGGCAAATGCTTGTAACGCATCAAGCGTTTCACTGGCATCAAGACCAAAATTAGGATTGATAATGACGCGATCAATCCCTAATTCTGCATAAGGGGCAAGTTTGTCAATAACCTCTTGCGGAGTGCCGATCAGCAAACTTTCCGCCAGCTCATCTTTAGGTGTTCGTGACGGCATCGGCGTGATCATGCCGTGATCAACATGTCCTGGCCCCAGATAAATATTATCAAAGCGCCCATAATAATGATGCGCGGCGGTAATCTTTCGCTGTTTTTCCGCTTCGTTTTTAGCGATATGGCCGACCCGCGATAAGGTTAGAGTTGGCATATCATGTGATGGTTTGCATTCAGCCTTACCGCGATTAAAAGCATCAACCTGATCAATCAGCAACTGATGATTGCCTGATAGAGGAGTTGTTTGAATATGAAAGCCTTTTTTGGCGCAGCTATAAATGCCTTCCGGATTAAGCACCGCCATCATAATCGGTGGCCCGCCTGGACGCACTGGCCTTGGCATAATGGTGAGAGGATCAAACTGATACCATTTGCCGTCCCAAGATACTTCTTCTTCGGTCAACAGCGCTTGCAACACCGCTAGCGATTCATCAAATCGCTCACGTGTTTCATCCATTGGTACACCCATTCTTTCCATCTCATACGGAAAAGCCCCGCGACCAAGACCAAGCATCAAGCGACCTTCGCAAAAAATATCTGCGACCACAACCTCACCAGCATAAACCCGCATATCATGAAGCGGCAAAACCACGACAGATGTCATGATCTTGATCTGTGATGTCAGGCTAGCAATTTTGACCGCAAAGGTAAGCGGCGCTGGCATCATGAGACAATTTACCAGATGATGTTCGGTCACTGATACCGCTGCAAAACCTAGCTGCTCAGCCAATTTGGCTTGATCAAGCATATCGCTATAAACCCTATCACCACCGTAGGATTTATCAGGGTAGTCGGCGGAAAGTTGTATGCAGAAATCCATTATACTATCCCTATTAGTTGAAATGATAAGTTAGCTGATTTTATAAGTGTTCTGTAAATTCATATTCACAGGATAGGCATTAATGCTTTATCAAATCAATCATTAGATAACCATGATGCATGAAAATAGTATCTTTTTAAGAAAAATGAATTACCATCACTTAGCTATCCACTTCAGAGAAATCATTCTGTTCCATGTCACATAATAAAGCTATTGCTATCATTCTATTAGGTGGCAGTTTTATGTCACTGGTTGGCCTTGTTATGCGGCTGATGGATGTTAATGATGGCATGATTATCCTGTTTTATCGGTCGATCAGCCTTTCTGCTATGGTCATGATGGTGGCCTGTTTACGGCGGCGGGAAAGCCCCGTTACATTTCTTCTCAAATTGGATAAAACAGACCTAGCCATGGGCGCGGCATTATCATTAGCCTTCACGACCTATGTTTTTGCCATGCTTATGACATCTGTTGCGTCAACATTATTTATTCTGACCACTACCCCTTTTATGGCAGCTTTAATCGGTTGGATATGGATCAATGAAAGACCACATCCTTTCACTTGGATAGCCATGTTAGCGGCGCTGTTTGGGGTCGCGTTAATGCTCAGCGATGGCTTTGAGCTTGGCCGCACACAAGGCAATATAGTGGCGCTATTATCCGCATTCTTTTTTGCCGTCATGCTCGTATTGGCACGCCGAAGCCGCAAGGATGATGTCCTTGGTGGCACCTTTCTTGGCGGCATTATTGCCTTTGGCTTAGCTGGATTATCGGCGATCGGTTTTGGCAATGGGCTTAGCATCGGTGGCCAAGATTTACTGTTAGCATTATTTATGGGAGCCTTTACTATTGGTATAGGGATCGCGCTTGTCACATGGGGCGCTCCCTATGTCCCAGCAGCAGAAGTTAGCCTTTTGGTATTAATTGAGTCTGTTCTTGGGCCAATTTGGCCATGGCTATTTTTGGGGGAAGTCATGTCAACGCTAGAGATTATAGGCGGCGTTACCGTCATGGCGGCGGTGGCAGGACTGGCGCTTTTAGGATCAGAGAAGCCAGCACAGGCACATTATAACTAACCCCTTGTTTCTGAGCGGCTGACCACCTATGTCAAAGCTGTTAGTTAAATAAAAGTTGAGATTATCATGTCCATTCGTCCTATAAAAATGTCAAGCCAAGCCAAACCGCATATTGAAGGCGCAGGGGTGCATTTGCACCGTGTTTTTGGGTTTGGAGAAACCGAACCTTTTGATCCGTTCCTGATGATGGATGATTTTCGCAACGATGATCCCGCCCAATATCTTAATGGCTTCCCATGGCACCCGCATCGCGGCATTGAGACTATTACCTATGTGTTGAAGGGTAATGTTGAACATGGCGATAGCCTTGGCAATCGCGGCGTTCTTAGTGATGGTGATGTCCAATGGATGACCGCAGGGTCTGGTATCATTCATCAAGAAATGCCAACGGGAAATGCCCAAGGCCAAATGCATGGATTTCAGCTATGGGCTAATTTACCTAGCCATCAGAAAATGACGACACCGCGCTATCAAGATGTCAAATCGCCTGATATCACCAGCCTGACTGATGATGATGGCACGCATATTCGCGTCATTGCTGGCGATTATCGCGGCTATCATGGGCCAGTCGATGGCATTGATACGAACCCTAGCTATCTCGACATAACACTGCCAGCCAATATCACTAAACGTTTTCCATTTGATACACGGCGGCAGGGCTTTGCCTATATATTTGAAGGCAGCGCTAGTTTTGCTGATGCCTCTCAGCCTTTTGGTGTCAATGTCGAAAAAGAGTTTATGGGGGAAGAGCTCAAAATTCGTGATCAATCAGGCAATCGCACCCTAGTTGTGTTTGGTGAGGGTGATGAGGTTGTGGTTACATCGGGTGAGTTTGGCGTTAGATTTCTGCTCATATCTGGTGCGCCTTTACGCGAACCTGTGGCATGGCATGGGCCGATTGTTATGAACACGCGGGATGAGCTGGTTGAGGCTTTCCAAGAGCTTAATAATGGCAAGTTCATTAAAGAAGGTGCTGCGGATTGGATTGGCAAAACGCGTAAATAATTACCTTAACAGCCTTATATAAATCGCCGAATATAAAATCAGAAAAAACGCCACCGCCAGAGCACAGATATCGCTGGAATTATAATAGCTAAATCCAATTAACACCGGCAGCGCCGACATTGGCAGGATGATCGCCGTAGCATATGGATTAGACCATGATCGTGTTATCCTGCCCTTTGATGCAATTTCTATTCGGCGCATCAAAACGTGATGAAAATGCATCATATCTGGTCTTGTCGCATCTGATTTTTTATATATGCGGCGGAATATAGAATGAAGCATATCCATGGCTGGCCAAAAGACAATTAGCAAAATTGCCCAGCCTGACACCTCTGGATGGCGTGACTTTAATACAATCAGGGAAATGGCAATTAAAAATCCTAAAGAATAGGCGCCCGCATCGCCCATAAAAATCCGGCCAGTCGGATAATTGAGTATGAAAAATCCTAATACGGCTGAAAATATCAGCGCATTAAGAACAGCAATATTGGGCTCAGATACTTGCTGGCTTAAGGCTATAATCGCCGCTGACATGATCAGTGTTTTGCCTGAGGCGAGACCATTAATCCCATCAATCATATTGATAGAATTGATCAAGGTAACAATCGCCAGAATAGTGAACGCAATGCCAATAACCGGATAACTTAACAGCGCATTCACATACGGAAAATTGATCTCAGTTAACCATATGCCTGTAAAAAAGATGAATATCCCTGCTGATATTACCCCCAGACATAAGCGCAGATAGGGATGAATAGGGCGATGCACATCTTCGCATATTCCAGCAATAAAAATAGGTAATAGCGCAAGTAACAAATCCCATTTAACTGATATCGCATACATAAATACCCCTGCAAAAATCGCAATAATAATAGCTAAGCCGCCTAATCGTGGGGTAGCGATTTTATGCGCCGCTCGTTTTTCTGACAGATGATAATCAGGCCTGTCAAAGCGCCGTGATATGGCAACAATGACTATTGATATGAGAAAGCTCAGCACAAGCGTTAACATAAATGGATATGGTATATTCATATTTTGTTACCAGTTTCTTAGAACAGAGCTAGGATATCATACTCCATCATGGGCATGTGATAAAATTTTTGAGTGACAAAATTCTTGAGCAACAAAATGATCATCAAAATATTACCCCTTCATGATCTATACGCTATCCCTTGTTTCTGATAGGTTCAGGTCATGATGTCATCTGCTCCTATTATTGTTACTGGTGTCGCTGGATTTATAGGCTTTCATCTGACCAAGCGGTTGCTTCAAGATGGCCATAAGGTGGTCGGTGTTGATAGCCTGACCAGCTATTACAGCACCCGGCTCAAAAAAGACCGTTTAGCCCAGATACCGGATCAGCAATTCCAATTCCGGCATCTTGATCTGGCTGATCAGGATGCTGTGTTTTCGTGTTTTGATCAAGCCAAGCCAAAAACCGTGATCCATTTAGCCGCCCAAGCTGGCGTTCGCTATTCTATTGAAAATCCTGCCGCCTATATGGACAGCAACATGACAGGGTTTTTCCATATTCTTGAAGCCAGCCGGAAGCATCAGATTGAACATCTGGTCTATGCCTCATCATCATCGGTATATGGCGCATCGACCGATTATCCGTTTTCTGAAAATCAACCTGTTAATCATCCAGTCAGTTTTTATGCCGCGACTAAAAAAGCCAATGAAGCCATGGCACATTCCTATGCGCATCTTTATGGCTTGCCGTGTACAGGATTGCGCTTTTTTACCGTTTATGGCCCTTGGGGGCGGCCAGATATGGCGTTGTGGACGTTCAGCGACCGTATCATGAAAGGTGAGCCTATCCATGTCTATGGTAATGGTGAGATGAGCCGTGATTTCACCTATATTGATGATATTATTGACGGCATTACCCGGCTGATCCCGCTAGCGCCAGAGCCTAACCCTGATTGGGATAGCGCCAAACAGCATCAGGCAACAAGCGCCGCCCCTTGGCGCATCCTCAATATTGGCAATAATAACCCGACTGAACTGGAGCATTTTATTGCTGTTCTGGAAGATGCTATCGGCATCAAAGCGATCAAAGAATATCTGCCTATGCAAGATGGTGATGTTCGCCGTACCGCCGCCGATATCAGCGCCATTCATCAGCTAACCGGATTTACGCCAGCAACCAATATCGAAACAGGAATACCAAAATTTGTCGAATGGTATCGCCGCTGGCATGGAAATTCGTAATTAATCCGTCTGATGATTGCAACACACGGCAAAATTAGTGTATGACGGTTAGTGCAATTAATTGATTAGGACAGCTTATGTCAGCCACAATCACAAAGGCTATTTTTCCTGTTGGCGGGCTTGGTACACGCTTCTTGCCAGCAACAAAATCTATGCCCAAAGAAATGCTGCCAATCGTTGACAAACCGCTCATCCAATATGCAGTTGAGGAAGCGGCGGAAGCCGGTATTACAGAGTTTATTTTTGTTACTGGACGTGGCAAGGCGGCAATAGAAGATCATTTTGATCACTCAACCGAAATTGAAGATATATTGAAACAGCGCGGTAAAGAGAACGGCCTTAACGCTGTGCGTGCGATGATGAAAACACCAGGTTCAGTGGCCTATATTCGTCAGCAAGAGCCAGCCGGTCTTGGCCATGCCATCTGGTGCGCTCGCCATTATATAAATAATGAACCTGTTGCCGTGTTACTAGCTGATGATCTGATCAAGCCTGCGACTGGCGGCAATGGCTGCCTTAAACAGATGGTTGAGGCATGGCAAGATCGAGGCGGTAACATGGTGGCGGCAATGGAAGTGCCCAAACAACAAACCTCATCATATGGCATTATCACGCCCGGAGCTTCTTTTGGTACATCAGATGGCACCTTAACCGAAGTCAAAGGGTTAGTTGAAAAACCAGAGCCTGCAGATGCGCCATCAAGACTTGCTATTGTTGGCCGTTATATTCTTGAGCCTGGGGTGTTTGATGAACTCGAAAAAATGGAGCGCGGCGCCGGTGGTGAGATACAAATCACCGACTCTCTAGCGCGTCGCATTGGCCATGTGCCTTTCTTCAGTCATCAATTTACTGGCACTCGGTTCGATTGCGGGTCTAAATTAGGCTTCTTGCAAGCTAATATTTCCTATGCGTTATCACGACCTGATCTCGCCGCTGACCTTGAGACTTGGCTTAAAGGTGTTGATCTGTGATTACCCATTATTTTGATCCAACCATTTTACGCGCCTATGATATTCGGGGCATTTTGGATGAAACCTTAACGGCGGCTGATGCTTATGCCATTGGTGTTGGTTTTGCCGATATTATACGCATAAAATCTGGCCGCAAGATTGTTATTGGCAGAGATGGGCGTTTGTCTTCGCCCATGCTTGCTGAGCATTTAGGCGAAGGATTAGTGGCTGGCGGCATGGACGTCATTGATATCGGCGTCGCGCCAACGCCGATGTTGTATTTTGCTGATCGGATATTTCAGGCTGATGGCGCTATTCAGATCACGGGCTCACATAATCCTGCTAATTATAATGGCTTCAAAATGGTCATTGGCCACTTGCCGTTTTATGATGCGGATATTGCCCAGCTTGGTCAAAAAATGGCGCAAGGGGTTGAGCTGGCAGCAACAGGTAAAGGCAGCCTCAAACAAATCGACATTTCAGATCAATACATCACCGCCCTTAAAACCTATGCTAGTGATTTAAGCGGGCTAGGACAGCCAGCAGTGGTTTGGGATTGCGGTAATGGCGCCACTGGCCCTGTTGTTGATATGCTAACCGCCGAATTACCGGGCCAGCATAAGGTACTGTTTTCAGATATTGATGGCCTTTTTCCCAATCATCATCCTGACCCTGTTGATCCGGCTACGTTACATTTACTACGGCAAGCGGTGACAGATCATGACGCCATAATAGGGATTGGCTTTGATGGCGATGGGGATCGTATCGGATTAATTGATGGCAAGGGGCGGCAAGTCGCTGGTGATGTGCTAACCGCTTATCTGGCGGAAGGGGTATTGCGGCAACATCCGGGGGCTAAGATTATCTTTGATGTTAAATCTTCTTCTGTCGCCCTCGATTATGTTAGGTCTTTGGGTGGTCAGCCCGAATTATGGAAGACTGGTCATAGCCATATGAAGATGCGGCTGAAAGAAACGGCGGCGCCCCTAGCAGGTGAAATGAGCGGCCATCTGTTTATGGCTAATGATTGGTATGGGTTTGATGATGCGCTGCTGGCAGCTGTCGCTGTGCTTAAAGAAATGGCGCAAACAGGGCGCGATATAACCAGCTTTGTTGATAGATTACCACCTGTCTTTGCAACAGCAGAGCTCCGCATAGCATGTCAGGAAACCGAAAAATTTGCCCTCGTCGAGGCGGTTGCGAAAGCGGCCAGATCAGACCCTGATCATGGCACTAGAGACGTTAATGATATTGATGGCATTAGGGTCACCACAGAGCAAGGCTGGTGGCTCATTCGGGCATCTAACACAGGTGCAGAATTGGTGGCGCGCGCCGAAGGCCACGACAAGTCAGCGCTTGATATGCTTGAGGCAAATCTCTATCAACGGCTTCGCTCAGCCGGATGGAAACCGGCAACGTAATTGCAAAGACATTAAAAATATGAAACAGAATTGCCATGGCAAGTCAGACTCGCTATAAGCATGAAAATAAATATGGCGGTCTCTAAAAAGGGGAAAATTATGTCTGAACGTATTAACTCATTTGGTCTTCAGGTTGATAAGGACCTTTACCAGTTCATTAACCAGGATGTGTTGAAACATTTAGATATAAATGAAGATGCTTTTTGGCATGGCTTTGCTGATGCTGTTAAGACTTTGACGCCAAAAAATCAGGCTTTACTCACCACCCGAAAAACCTTGCAGGATAAAATTGATGCTTGGTTTTTGGAACGTCGCGGCAAGACCTATGATCAAGCCGAATATATCGCGTTCCTTAAAACTATCGGATACCTGATTGCCGAAGGCGACGATTTCAATATCACGACCGATCATGTTGATGATGAAATGGCATTAGTCGCAGGTCCTCAGCTTGTCGTCCCTGTACTTAATGCGCGTTTTGCGTTAAATGCCGCAAACGCCCGATGGGGAAGTTTATATGATGCGTTTTACGGCACTGATGCGATCCCCCAGGATGAGCCTATTGCCGCTGGATTTGATAAAGCTCGTGGTGGCAAAGTCATCGCCGCCGCGCGTGATCATTTAGATCAAGTGGTGCCTTTAGCGGCGGCTAGCCATCATGATACGACCCATTATGTGATCCAAGATAGCCAGCTCAGCGTAACCTGCGCCGATGGCTCAACAACTGAGCTCAAAGACCCAAGCCAATTACGCGGATGGTCAGGTTGTGCCGCCAATCCGTCCTCCATTTTACTCGCTGTAAACGGCCTCCACCTAGAGCTCGTTATTGATCGGTCTGGCGTTATTGGGGCAAGCGATAAGGCTGGCATAAATGATATTGTCATTGAATCAGCTTTGACGACCATTGTTGATCTTGAGGATTCGATTGCGGCGGTTGATGCCGAAGATAAATGTCATGCGTATCGTAACTGGCTAGGTTTGATCAAGGGTGATCTAACAGCTAGCTTTATGAAAGGTGGTAAAGAGCTAACCCGAACACTTAATCCTGATCGGGTCTTTACCGGCACAGATGGTCAGCCATTAACGCTGCATGGGCGGTCGCTTCTGCTGGTGCGTAATGTTGGGCATCTGATGACTAATCCCGCCATTCTTGATGACCATGGCGATGAGCTGTTTGAAGGCATTATGGATGCCTTTATCTCATCTGCTATTGCTGTTCATGATCTGAAGGGTCAAGGCATTTTCCGCAACAGCCGCACAGGGTCAATTTATATCGTCAAACCAAAAATGCACGGCCCCGAAGAAGTCGCCTTTGCTGATGAATTATTTGCCGCTGTTGAAACGACACTAGGTCTGCCGCCCCATACTATCAAAATAGGTATCATGGACGAAGAACGTCGAACCTCAGTCAATTTGAAAGAATGTATTCGTGCCGCCTCAGCTCGCGTGGTCTTTATTAATACTGGCTTTTTGGATCGCACTGGTGATGAGATTCATACGGCTATGGAAGCAGGTCCCATGATTCGCAAAACCGCCATGAAGGGTACAACATGGATTGCTGCTTATGAAGACTGGAATGTTGATATCGGGCTGGCATGTGGATTATTGGGAAAGGCACAAATTGGCAAGGGCATGTGGGCAATGCCTGATTTGATGGCGGCAATGCTGGATCAAAAAATCGAACATGTCAAAGCAGGCGCAAATTGCGCATGGGTGCCATCACCAACTGCCGCCACCTTACATGCGCTGCATTATCATCAGGTTAATGTCTTTGATGTGCAACAATCGCTTAAGGGTAAACGCCGCGCCAAGCTCGATGACTTGCTTACGATCCCTGTTGATACAACAAGCAATTATTCTGCCGATGATATCCAGAACGAATTGGATAATAACGCCCAAGGCATATTAGGTTATGTTGTGCGTTGGGTTGATCAGGGTGTTGGCTGTTCAAAAGTTCCTGATATAAATGATATCGGGCTGATGGAAGATCGGGCAACGCTGCGGATATCTGCCCAGCATATTGCGAACTGGCTACATCATGGTATCACGGATACCAATCAAGTTATTGAAACCATGAAGCGCATGGCAAAAGTGGTCGACCGGCAAAATGCAGATGATCCTGATTATCGGCCTATGGCTGAAAACTTTGATCAATCGATTGCGTTTAAAGCCGCTTGTGATCTTGTCCTCGAAGGACGCAACCAGCCATCAGGATATACTGAGCCTGTGCTGCATCGCCGCCGACTTGAGCTGAAAGCTAGCTGATTATCCGTGTTTGATCTTGATCAGTATATTGCGCGTTATCCAGATTTCCCGAAACCGGGGATCACGTTTTATGATATCTCGCCAATGTTGGAAAATCATCATGCGCTAACATCATGTGTTAATACGCTTGTTGATATGACCCGGCCATATCAGCCTGATCTCATTGTTGGGCTTGATGCGCGCGGATTTTTGTTTGTAACGCCAGTGGCACTTGCTCTTAATGCTGGTGCTATCATGATCAGGAAAAAGGGCAAACTGCCTGGTGACGTCAGCACCCACTCATATACGCTTGAATATGGTGAGGCGACACTTGCGATCCAGCATGATCGGGATATTGCCGGAAAAACTATTGTCATTATTGATGACTTGCTGGCGACCGGCGGTACCATTGCCGCTGCTAATGAGCTGATAACAAAGCATGGTGGACATATCGCCGCCAATATTGTGCTGATGGAGCTAACTGGCCTAAACGGCCGGGCACATTTGACAGGTGATGTGCTGGCTATACAGCAATATGAGTTCTAATTCGTCTATAAGCCTGCCTATTAAACAGGCATTTATAGGCCCAGATTTAACCGTGCCGCTTGCCGTAAGCTATCAATGAGAACTGGCTTTCTGTTTTGTTTTGTGTACCAGAATGTCCAGCCGTTACAGCTTTGCCGGCCAAGTAGTTTTGCCGCAAGACTATGGATTGAGCCACTAGCCTCACCTGCCTTTAGGCTACCATCAACTCGAACCGTGGCTTTATACGCGCCTTTTTCACAGGTCAACTGATCACCCGGCTTAATCAGACCTTGATCAAGCAAGGCGCCAAATGGAATCTTAATCTCATCACGGCGTTCGGGTAGCTCCAGTAACTCAGGATCACCAACAGCGAGAGTTGCTTTGATGCGCTGCTCTGCCAGCGATGCGTATTCTGGATCAGCCTCAATCCCTATCCAGTGACGGCGCAAGCGTTTTGCCACCACGCCTGTTGTTCCTGTTCCAAAAAACGGATCAAGCACAACATCACCCGGACGCGTCGATGCCATGATTACCCGTGCCAATAATGCCTCTGGCTTTTGAGTAGGATGCGCCTTAACGCCATCACTTTTTAATCTTTCATTACCTGAACAAATCGGCAGCCACCAATCAGACCGCAGCTGACGGTCATCATTAAATGTCTTCATGGCCTGATAATTGAATGTATAGCGCGAATTGCGCTGACGTGATGCCCAGATCAGCGTTTCATGAGCATTGGTCATACGGCGACCCCGAAAATTAGGCATTGGATTGCTTTTCAGCCAAATCACGTCATTCAAAGTCCAGAACCCTAGATTTTGCATGACCGCGCCAACGCGGAAAATATTATGATATGAGCCAATAACCCAGATGGTTCCATCAGGTTTCAAAATGCGCCGCGCCTCAGCCAGCCAATTGGTCGTGAACTCATCATAAGCCGCAAAACTGCCAAATTGATCCCAGTGGTCACCGTCATCAATGCCATCGACTTTAGAATGGTCAGGTCGGATCAAAACCGCCTGTCCAAGCTGAAGATTATAGGGCGGGTCAGCAAAAATCATATCGGCCGAGGCGTCATTAAGCTGACGCATAGCCTCAATACAATCGCCGCGGATCACCATATCTTGCTTGGTATCTGCCATTTCCATTGCCCTTATTTCTAACAAAACGTCTGACCAATATCTTCACAATATCACATCAGATCACCTTATAAGTTTATGATAATCCTATAATTATAAAATAAGTCAATGAGTTATGATGAGAAATTGATTCGTTATCTACATATTGTGTTTAGACAATAGAGGGATTCTCTATCTTGTGGCTATCCAGATAGAAAATCCAACTGTCATTTTCATTACAATAATTATTCAGCCAGATATGATGATAGTTTCGCTATCATGTCATCCATGTCTTGCGAAGGCTGAAGCGTAATCTCTGCCGTTTCTGGGGCTTCATAAGGTGAGCCGATACCCGTGAAGTTAGGGATGTCGCCTGCTCTGGCTTTTTTGTAAAGCCCTTTGGCATCACGTTGCTCACATAATTCGAGCGGCGTATCAACAAACACCTCAACAAACTCGCTATCATCAAAGAGTTGCCTTGCCATATCACGTTCTGATCGGAAGGGGGAGATGAAGGCGGTTAACACAACCAGACCCGCATCAACCATGAGCTTTGCCATTTCTGCCACGCGGCGGATATTTTCAACACGGTCAGCATCACTGAACCCCAAATCTTTATTTAAGCCATGCCGAATATTATCACCATCAAGCAGATAGGTGCGAATACCTTTGGCATGTAGGGCGCTGGCAAAAGCATCAGCGATTGTTGATTTTCCTGAGCCGCTGAGACCTGTGAACCAGAACACTTTTGAAGTATGGCCATTTAAGCTACGTCTGGCTGCCTTATCGACATTCAGTTTCTGATGATGAATATTGCCTGATCGGCGCAAGGCAAAATGGATCATACCCGCCGCGACCGTTTGGTTAGTAATCGGATCAATCAGAATAAATGCCCCACATTCGGGCGTCTTTTCATATGCATCAAAGCAAATCGGTTTCTGGCAGTTTACCGTCACCCGCGCAATATCATTTAGCTCTAATGTTTTGGCGGCCAGATCATTGCCGGTATTGATATCACGTTTATATTTAATCGACAGCAAACTGGCTGAGACAATCTGGCCAGCCATTTTAAGTTGATAGCCGCGACCGGCAATGCCGTGTTCTTCTCCCATCCAGACCAGATCGACTTCAAACTGATCAGCAACCTCAACAGGTTGCAGGTGCGAGGCGATGACTTCTCCGCGAGATATATCGACATTGTCTGTCAACTCAAGCGTTACGGCAAGCCCTGGCTCGGCTTGCTCAAGCTTCGTGCCTGCCAGCCAAATATGCTTCACGCTAGTCATAGCTCCAGATGGAGCAACCCTAACCCTTTCCCCGACGGATACAGCTTTGCGCAAGATAACTCCGTTATAGCCTCTAAAATCAGAATGCGGGCGGTTCACCAATTGCACTGGCATGGCAAAGCCGCTGGCTTCAGGCAAAATCTGGTTAGGAACCGCCTCGAGTTTGGATATTAGCGTTGGTCCATTATACCATGCCATCATCTTTGAGCGGCTATTGATATGGTCGCCTTTTAAGGCTGATATCGGGATCGGGGTGACATCTGCAAAGTTAAGCTTTTTGGAAAACTCAGCATAATCCTCAACGATAGTATTAAAGACATCGCGGTCGTAATCGATCAAATCCATTTTATTGACTGCTAGGATAATCTGCCGAATTCCCATGAGGTGACAAATATGCGAATGGCGGCGGGTTTGTTCTAATATGCCTTGCCGCGCATCAACCAGAATAATAGCTAATGAGGCGGTTGACGCGCCAGTCGCCATATTGCGCGTATATTGGCTATGGCCGGGAGTATCAGCAACGATAAAGCGGCGCTTGTCAGTTGTGAAAAACCGATAGGCAACATCAATGGTAATCCCTTGTTCACGTTCAGCCGCAAGGCCATCAACCAGCAAAGCAAAATCAATATCTTCGCCTTGGGTGCCGTGTTTTTTGGAATCCGATTGTAGTGCCACCACCTGATCATCAAACAAGGCCTGGGCTTCGTATAACATACGGCCAATAAGCGTTGACTTGCCATCATCGACTGACCCGCAGGTAATGAAGCGCAAGGTATCAAGTTCAGATTGATTTTTCAGATAATCAGTCACTGAGAGTGTTTCAGACATATTAGAAATACCCCTCTTTTTTCTTTGCTTCCATGCTGGCATGGGCATCTTTATCAATGGTTCGGCCTTGGCGTTCTGATGTCCGTGCAGTAAGCAATTCTAGAATAATGTCCTCAATGTTTCTTGCCGTGCTTTCAACAGCACCTGTTAGCGGATAGCATCCTAGAGTCCGAAACCGCACCGTTTTCATTTCCACTTTTTCAGAAGGGTTAAGCGCCAGCCTATCATCATCAACCATAATCAATGTCCCATCGCGTTCAACGACAGGGCGTGGGGCGCTAAAATATAGGGGTACAATTGGTATCTGTTCGCGATAAATATATGTCCAGATATCCAATTCTGTCCAGTTTGATAAGGGAAAGACGCGAATAGACTCGCCCCTGTTAACCCTAGCATTGTAAATATTCCACAGCTCTGGGCGTTGGTATTTCGGGTCCCATTGGTGATTAGCTGTGCGGAAGGAAAAAATGCGTTCTTTGGCACGGCTTTTTTCCTCATCACGGCGAGCACCACCAAAAGCTGCATCAAATTGATAATGATTGAGCGCTTGCTTTAGCCCTTGCGTTTTCATGATATCGGTATGCAGCGCCGAGCCATGATCAATCGGATTAATCCCTTGTTTAACGCCATCGAGGTTTTTATGGATATGCAGCGTCATCCCTGTCGCCGCGGCGACCTGATCACGGAAGGCGTACATCGCCTCAAACTTCCATCCGGTATCAACATGCAAAAGCGGAAATGGCGGTAGCGCCGGCCAAAACGCTTTGCGAGCCAGATGCAGCATAACTGCGCTATCCTTTCCAATAGAATATAGCATTACCGGATTGGCGGTTTCCGCTACAACTTCACGAATGATCTCAATGCTTTCAGCTTCAAGTCGGTCAAGATGTGATAATGGATAAGACGGAGCGGCTGGCACAAAGGCTTGCTCAAAGCTGATATCATAATGCTCATGAAAGCTCATTTCAGAGATATGAGTCGATTTAGGTGCCGTGATATGCTGACGCAAACGCGCCAATTCCGCATGCAGGAATAATAGCAGCGGCTGTGAGGTCTCTTTAACTAATTGATCCACGAAACGCTGGAGATGATTTTGCTCTGTCTGATTAGCGTCAGCAAAACTCCAAATCCGAGCGCCTCTGCCATCATGGGCACAGATCATAGCCGGATGCTGATCATGCTGCCATTGCTGGACAATCAGATATTTACCACGCCGCGACTTTATTTTACTAATCTCATATTCAAGTAAATTATCTTGCACGCCTTTGCCTAAGCTGTCTTTGACGTCTGCTACATCAATGGCTGGCGGAAAATAATGCGCCTCTGCGGTTAGCCGCTCTAGCTTTTTAAGGCCAGCCGCATCATGTGGCAACTGGCATGATTCAAGCAAAGTATCGCGTGTCCAAAGACGGTCAGATTGTTGTGTATAGGGTAGCATAAAATGTCGCAATAATTAATTTAAGAAGAATGTTATATATAATTATACGGATTTGGTTGTCAAATGTTTAATAGAAAAATAATATTCAATATTGCGACATTTACATTAGATAACCAATTAATCATCAACGCTATCGCGATATGGCGCCAATGGCCGAAAAGACATGCGGTGATATGCGGTGGCGCCATGCTCTGCCAATGCTGCTTGATGATCTGCTGTGCCATAGCCTTTATTTTTCTGCCAGCCATATTGCGGATAGGTCTTAGCCAGCTCAATCATGATCTCATCACGCGTAACCTTGGCTATAATAGAAGCAGCGGCTATTGATAAAACCTTGAGATCACCTTTGATAATCGCCTCAACCTCTGTTCGCTGCGCGGGCGATGACAGTTTAGGCTGGATAGAGCCATCGACCAGCATAATCACATCATCTTGACCCCACGCGCCATCATCTTGGTCAAATAATGTATTGGCGGCGGTTTGCATCGCCTGAAATATTGCAGGCAAAATGCCTATTTGATCAATCTCTCGCGCATCTGTGGCGGCAGTTGCCCATCGCAGTTTTGATCGGTCTTGGGCCAAATCAAGCAATGCTTCATAGATTATCTGGCGGCGGCTTGCGTTAAGTCTCTTACTATCAGTTAGTCCGGCAGGTAAATTGCCAACCATATCAGCGGCTATCCATGCCGCCCCAGCAACAACAGGCCCTGCCCAAGGGCCGCGCCCAGCCTCATCAATACCAATAATTGTGGCGGTGGGTAAAGCGGCAAGTCTTTGTCTCTCATAGCTGAAGTCGGGAAGCAGGCTGACAGCAGTCATCCGTTGCGGCCACCAATACCCTGTTCCAGCAGACGCGGCATAATCTCAACAAAATTACAGGGCTTATGTCTGATATCCAGTTGCAGCGATAGCAATTCATCCCAACCATCACGACATGCCGATGGTGACCCTGGCAACGCAAAGACATAGACCCCGTTAACAACCCCTGCCATAGCCCGGCTTTGCATAGCCGATGTACCTATTTTCTGATAACTCATCCAGCGAAAAGCCTCACCAAAGCCTTCTATGGGCTTATCCATGATCAAGGTTAATGCCTCAGGCGTGACATCACGTCCGGTCAAGCCAGTGCCGCCTGTTGTGATGATGGCATCAATCTGCTCGTCTGACGACCAGCGTTTTATTTGCGCCGCTATATTGTCGATATCATCGCTGACAATAGCACGATCAATCAGATGGTGGCCAGCTTGGGTAATCCGATCTGCCAACACATCACCAGATTTATCGGTGCCAGGCGTGCGCGTATCGGATACGGTCAAAACCGCGATAGCAACAGGTTGGAATGGTATTGCGGTATCAATCGCCATCTTTACATCTTCACGTAATCATTCAGGACAAATATCGGATAATTTGGTAATTGCGCAATCCTTTTGGGCAAGGCTTTGGATGACCGCTCCGTCACCCGCTGCCAAAGCCGCTACCATACTTGACTCTCTGCCTGTTAACTTGCTGTAAATCCATAAGTTGGTCATGACGTTTTTCACATAAAAGCGGGTTTCACGCGCTGGTAGTGATTCCAATAGCATCAGTTCATCACCACCATGATTGACTTTACTTGACCATTTTTTCAAATTGCCGGGGCCAGCATTATAAGCAGCTAGCAAGCGGATTAAATCGCCGTCAACAATAGGTGATTCAAGCAAATAAAGAATATAATCTTCACCCAAGCGGATATTGATATCAGGGATCAGCAGATCATGTCGCTTAGCGTTTCGATAGCCGCCATCACGCGCGATATAGGCCGCCGTAGCAGGCATTAATTGCATTAATCCACTGGCTTTAGCCCATGATTTTGCGCGCGGATTAAATCCTGATTCTTGCCGCATAATGGCTAATAATAATGGTTGGCTGACCCTGATTGGCAATTTTGTGTCAAAGTCGGGAACAGGATAAAGCCCGCCATACCAGTTCTTATTGGTATCATCACGCAAAATACCTGCGGTGCGAAAAGCTAGCCCTGCCATATGCGTTTCTGCCGCCAGCGCCATAAGCTTGGCCTTATCTTGCTCATTATGTTCATCCCAGAGATAACGAAGCTCACGGCTAGCATGATAGGTTTCGCCAACCTGCAGTAAGGCAAAGGCACGCTCGCCTCCGGGGATACTATTAAGCCAGTTGATATAATTTTGATCGACTTCCGGCAAAGAGAAATCAAGCGTGATATCTTGGCCTAATGCTTCGGCAGCTAACATGCCGTAAAAGGTATCCTGGTAGCGTGCCGCGCGGTTCAGATAAGTGATCGATTGGTTGGCATGGCCAGCTCTTAAATCTGCGCGGCTTGCCCAATATGCCCCTGCACTCGCCAGCCCATGATCATTCACATCATCGAGATCAGCAAGGATATGCATATAGGTTGAGGCTTGCTCAATATTGCCGCTTCGCCAAGAGGCAATTCCAGCAACCCAATAGGCGCGCGGGACCTGATCACCAGAGGCAAGCTGCAAGGCTTTTTCAGCTTGCTTTATGGCCTCTATATCTTTGCCATAAATGAAATATCCATGGGCAATATCGACCCGCAAAACGGCTTCTTCTAGTTTTGTGAGATAGCGCAGATTATTTTTATTGGCCAGAATGTTAACCGCACCTGTCGGATAGCCTGAGCGAATTTTACGCCGAACATCCCGGGCGATAGCGCGTGTCTTGGATAGTGACGATCTGTTCGCAAAGCTCATCGGGATAGCAACATATGTGCCATCAGAATGGGCGCGTCCATAGCCATTAAGATAGCCTTTTTTTGGCTCTTTCGGATTTTTGTAATTGGCTGGCTGGCGCTTTTTGGCAAGCCGATAAATGCGCGTTGCCGATGGATGATCGTTATACTTAGCCAACCAATCACGCAATTCAACATATGTTGATCGCCATCCTGTTGGATGCAGGTAGCGTTGTGATAAGACGCGTCCCATCAGCACATCATTATCAAGGGTTTTGATAATTTTATCAGCTTGTTTCCATTTTTTATCTTGCTGGAGGGCAAAAATTTGCTGATAGCGATCAATATCGGCAGCAGATAGAGGTTGCGGCAGATGAATGTCTGCTGAGGCCACAATCGGCAGCATGACTAGCGCTAAAAGAGCCAAGACAAACCGTGTGGTCTGGCTAATCAGCATAGACTTAAGGTGTTCAACAATATTCATGGAAATAGTCTAGCATAAATCAGGACTGAATTTCTTCTATCTTTTTTGCGATCTGCCGAAAATCCTTCCATGCTAGTGCCTTTTGTTGGGGTGAGCGCAGCAGATAAGCCGGATGCAACGTCGGCATAACTGGCAAAATATGCCCTTCACCTGCATCAAAATCATGCCATTGCCCGCGCAGTTTCAAAATCCCCATATCGGTTGCCAATAGCGCTTTTGCTGCCGCCCCACCAAGGCAGACCAAGATTTTAGGCGCAACTAGCTGTATATGACGCCTTAAAATAGGCATGAATTGGGCGGTTTCTTGTGCTGTTGGTGTCCGATTGCCCGGTGGCCGCCATAAAATCATGTTGGTGATATAAATCTGATCACGGTGCAGGCCGATAGATAGTAGCATCCGGTTTAGCAACTGACCACTAACCCCGACAAACGGTTTGCCTTGCCTGTCTTCATCTGCCCCCGGGGCTTCGCCGATAAACATAATATCAGAGGCTGGATCACCATCTGCAAAGACAATTTGGGTGGCTGTGCGCTTCAGATCGGAGCCATCATAAGAGGCTGCTGCCTGCCGTAATTCCACTAGTGTTTGGCATCTTGAGACGTCCAAAGCCTCAATTTTAGTGGCTTCTGAGCCACCTTTAGCGGGTCCATCTGTGACCCCTTGGTTTGGTAGATTAGTATCTGTTGGGGTATTTGCCTGTGCGTTAGCCGCTTGCTCAGCACCATTATCTGTGATGCCTTTATCGCTTCCCAGATCAGGCGTGTCCATGATTGCTTCATCGGCACCCATCTCAACTTGCCAGCATAAAGCGTCTAGCATTTGCCGCGCATCATTGATCGGCAGGGCTGAGCGCATATTATCGTCAGATGCTGACTGAGATGACGGAAATGAATTATTTTCTGACGGCACCATATTATTTATTTTCCTTTTACATCCATTATAAATAGTATGGAGTTATTCTTATAAAACAATATCACAATTGCATTATACTTAAATCAAAAATGGTTTAGCAAAATTGCTAAATCGACAGGTTGAGGGGTAAGGATCTGATGGAACGCGAATCAATGGAATTTGATGTGGTGATTGTTGGTGGTGGGCCATCGGGTCTATCAGCGGCAATTCGGCTGAAACAACGCGCTCAAGAAGAAGGTCGTGAGATTGAAGTCTGCCTGATTGAAAAAGGCGCTGAGATTGGCGCCCATATCTTATCAGGTGCTGTGCTTGAGCCGCGTGCGCTCAATGAACTTATCCCTGACTGGGCAGAAAAAGGCGCGCCATTGGATACGCCGGTTAAACATGACCGTTTCATGTATCTAACAAAAACCGGATCATTCCGCCTGCCGACCCCGCCGCAGATGAATAATCATGGTAATTATATTATCAGCCTTGGCAATTTCTGCCGCTGGCTTGGTGAACAAGCCGAAGCTATGGGCGTTGAGATTTATCCGGGCTTTCCTGCGGCTGAAGTGCTTTATGATGATGACGGCCGTGTTCGCGGTATTGCCACTGGTGATATGGGGCGTGATCAAAATGGTGAGCCTACGGATGCCTTTGAGCCGGGCATGGAATTACTTGGTAAGCAGACTATTTTCGCCGAAGGTTGTCGCGGTCATCTGACAAAAACCTTATTTGATCGCTATGATTTGCGTGAGGGCAAAGACCCACAAACCTATGCTATTGGCATTAAAGAGCTATGGGATATTGATCCAGCCAAATCTGAGCCGGGAAAAGTCTGGCATTCGGTTGGCTGGCCAGTTTCTAGTGATGTCTATGGCGGATCATTTCTTTATCACCTCAATGGTAATCAAGTGGCGGTTGGTTACGTCATTGGATTAGATTATAAAAACCCGCATTTATCCCCATTTGATGAGTTTCAGCGGTTTAAAACCCATCCCAAGGTTAGAGCCGTATTTGAAGGCGGACGCCGTGTATCCTATGGCGCACGGGCCCTTAACGAAGGCGGCTTTCAGTCTATTCCAAAATTGACCTTCCCTGGAGGCTGTCTCGTTGGCTGCACCGCTGGCTTCCTCAATGTGCCAAAGATTAAGGGCACGCATACTTCTATGAAATCTGGCATGCTTGCCGCCGATGCTGTCTTTGATGTTATTGCCAGCGCCGATGCTGCCGCCGATGCTTCTGGTGTTGAACCTGTTAGCTATGCGGAGAAGATTGAAGCTTCTTGGCTCTGGAAAGAATTGCATAAGGTGCGCAATATCAGGCCTGGTTTCAATCGTGGATTATGGCTAGGCATGGCTTATGCTGGCCTTGATACCTATATTTTGCGCGGCCGGGCGCCGTGGACATTCAAGCATCACAGCGATCATGATCAGCTCAAGCTGGCCGCCGATATGCCCAAAATTGAATATCCTAAGCCCGATGGTGTAGTCAGTTTTGATCGCAATTCATCTGTCTATTTATCTGGCACAAACCATACTGATGGTCAGCCTGTTCATCTTAAGCTAAAGGATGCGTCTGTACCTGTTGAGCATAATCTGGCGCTTTATGATGCCCCTGAACAGCGCTATTGCCCGGCTGGAGTATATGAGATTATCCGTGACGATGATGGAAGTAACCCACGCCTGCAAATCAATTCACAAAACTGTGTGCATTGCAAAACCTGCGATATTAAAGACCCGACGCAAAATATTACATGGGTAACGCCTGAGGGTGGTGGCGGGCCTGCTTATCCAAATATGTGATATGACGCGGTTATAGTTTGGCATAATCCATAATTCTCGCCATAATGGAATCATGGACAGTTTCATGATTGATAAAACGAGATGGCGATGATGGCCAGAGTTATGATGACCAGAGTTATGATGACTGGTGTTCGTCGTATCATGACAGCTGGTGGTATTCAGCCTGTTATCTTGCCTGTTATCTTGGTTGGCATCATGTTAACTATGGCTAGCTGTGCCAACCAGCCCGCGCAAGATCTAGATGACATTAGTGCGGCTGATCTCACCTACCCAGTTAGTTATTATCAAGATTCAGAATTAGCCGCGTTTATGGTTGGTCATTTTGCCCTGAAAAGCGGTGATCTGACGATAGCCGCCGATGCCTTTACGCAAGCGCTATCGCGTGATCAGGATAATCGCTATCTCTTAAACCTCGCCTTTCAAACACAATATTTTAGCGGCGATATTGAGGCCGCAAGCGATTTAGCGGCACGCATTGAACGTAGCGATGACCAGATTATCCTATCGGGTGAGCCAGCCACCGCTTTAGTCGCATTAGAAGAAGATTGGGAAGCGCTATATGTTTTAGCCAAACATATGGTTGCCGATGGCCGCTCGCATGATACCGGAATAATCATGGCGGCATGGGCACTAGCCGCCCAAGGGCAAGGTGATGCTGGTTTGGTGATGCTTGATGACATTGATCAATTTAATGATGGCAGCAGCTCACAAACCCGCTTAAGTCAGCAAGCATTATTGGCAGAATATATTGGCAATACGGAACTGGCTTTAGCTAATGCGCTTGATGTTCTGGAACGCGATAATTTAGATCAGAATATCATTCTAGATATGGTAGGGGTATTGCTGCGCAATGATAATGCCGATGATGCCAGGCTATGGATAAACCGATTAGGATGGCAATTTCCTCGCGCCCAGATGCTGGCGCAGATTGATGCCGGATCCTCCCCATTACTGACCCCGCCAAATGCCATAAATGCTATGGCAACAGGCATTGTTACTAGTCAGATTGACCCTATTCAGAACAGCTATCAGCCTATTTCACTGGCGCGGCTTTATCTGGCGGCATATCTTGATCAAGATAATGCCTATGCGAAATATTTGATTGCTGAATCCTATATTGATGCTGGTTTGATTGATGATGGTGTGGCGATATTGTCGCTTATTCCCCGTGATAATATTTGGTTTATAGAAGCCCGGATGAGCATGGTATCGGCTATCCGCTCTGGCGAGACGGACAAAGCCCTTGGCTGGCAAATTATCAATGATCTGCTTGATGACTATCCCGACAACCCATTGATATGGGCTGAAAAGGGATTAACCGCACAGCGCAATGATCGCCATAGTGATGCTGAGACTGCATTTACCAAGGCCATTGCCTTAGGGCTTAATAATGGCCGTATTCTCTATTACCTAGCGATTGCCCAAGCTGACCAAGGCAAAACGGAAATAGCAGAAGAGACATTTCGGCGGTCGATCGCACTTGCCCCATTTAACGCTTATAGCCTCAATTATTTTGGCTATTGGCTGATTGAGCAAAATCGGCAATTGGATGAAGCCAAATCATTTATTCAGACTGCCGTAGATAAACAGCCTGATAATGGCGCCTTTGTCGACTCGCTAGGCTGGGTCTATTTCAAAATGGGGGATTATCAAAATGCCCTGATTTATCTGGAACGGGCGGCGACTCTCATTCCTGATGATCCTGTTATCACCGATCATTTAGGCGATGTCTATTTGGCATTAGGGCGTTCAACGGAGGCCGTCCATGAATGGCGGCGATCATTGGTTTTCGCACCCGAAAAGATGCTAAAGGCAAAAATTGAGGCCAAGATTTCGAAAGTGCTTGATGATGAATAATCAGGTGAGTTTGCTGGCTCCAGCAAAAATTAACCTCAATCTCAACATTACCGGCCGCCGTGCTGATGGCTACCACCTACTGGATTCGGTTGTTATTTTTGCCAGCCTTGCCGATCACCTGACCATAAGTATTGCTGATAAAGACAGCGTCTCTATCAGGGGTGCAATGATGGATGGGATGATGGCCGACCTTGATCATATGGATAGCAGTTTGCATGTGGCGCGTGATATGTTTCGGGCGCGAACAGGATGGCATCAACCGCTTCAGATTGAGCTCAAGAAAAACATTCCTATTGCTGCAGGTTTAGGTGGCGGCTCATCTGATGCGGCGGCTGTCTTGCATGGTATGGCACAGCTATCAGGACGGGATGACGACAGCCAAATGGATTTGAGCCAGATGATAGATATGGCGCTTAGCATTGGTGCCGATGTACCTGCCCTGATGATGAGCAGGCAGACAACTATGCTCCGTATGCAAGGCATTGGTGAAGTATTGACGCCGCTATCCGATGCGGAGGCTAAGTCGCTTGGTATCCTGCTCGTCAACCCCGGGATTTCGGTATCAACAGCGGCAGTGTTTCAAGCCTTGCGTGATCAGGGCTTTGCGCCAGTGCCAGAACAGCAACTGCCATTAACAGGGATGAATCTTGCCGCCCAGATCGCGCGGGGCAATGATATGACTTCGGCGGCGATATCACTTGCCCCTCAAATTGAAACGACGCTTTCGGTGCTGACACAATGTAGTAAAGAAAATCATGGATATGGCGCCGCCATGAGCGGCTCAGGCGCCACATGTTTTGCCATTTTTCCGGCTGTTAGCCAAGCCGAGCAGGCGCGTTCAAACCTGCCATCTCTAATGCCAGATGATCAGTTTTGGTGCTGGGCTGGTGGGGTAATCAGACGAGATCAGCGGTAAATCAGCTTTTTTGAATATGCCTGACAGTTTTCATAAAAAACAATCTTGATATCAGGCGATGTTATCGCTATGTTGCGTCAATATTTGGCGTTGACTTTATTGGGGCGTGGCCAAGCGGTAAGGCATCGGTTTTTGGTACCGTGTATCGTAGGTTCGAATCCTACCGCCCCAGCCAATTTTTTTAATAATTACTGAAGATCACTGACAATATGGGTGCTTAAACGACCTTAAGCCAATTGATAACCGCCATCGGATGTCAGCAAAAATGGCGTCTCATCGACATAACGGATTTTTTGGCGGAGCCGGTAGATATGGGTTTCCAGCGTATGAGTTGTTACCCCATCGCCATAGCCCCATACTTCTTCGAGCAGGGCTTTTTTATTGATCACCCGATCCCGATTCTGATGCAGATGCTTAATAATGGCTGCTTCTTTTTCGGTCAGGTTGATGACATCACTATTTTCGATATGCACCAATGTTTTGCGGCTACTAGAAAATTGGAAAGCGCCAATGGTGATTCTGGCATCCTCGCGAGCTTGATGTTGAATGAGATGGGTTTTCATCCGCGCGATCAGCTCACCAATGCGGACAGGCTTAGCGATGTAATCATTGGCACCTGCTTCCAGCCCATCAATCGTATCCATTTCGCTTGATTGTGCCGTCAACATAAGCACAGGGATCGTGTATCCCATGTCACGCATCCAGCGACAAAAGTCACGCCCATCCCCGTCACCAAGCGTGACATCCAGAATAACCAGATCAGGGTCCATCTGAGGGAGTTTGGTTTTTGCCTCTGTCAGCGATGCCGCCCCATCAATGTCATAGCCACCTTCTTGTTCAATTTGAAGAAGGATTGTTTCAAGAAGATGTGGATCATCATCAACAGCTAGAACTTTAATCACAACAATCAGTACCTATATATAAAGTCTTATGGAAAACTCTTTCATTCCTACATAATTTAATGATAAAGAATTGACCAGACAAAATCACTAATATTTATATACCTACAATAGATGCGGGACACATTTTATGGTCATTTCGGCCAAACATCAGGCAGTACAGCGCGCTATATCTGACTTGCGCCGAGGGGGGGCTGTGCTTGTTCGTGATAAAGAAAATGATGCGTATTTAGTCCGCGCGGCTGAACAGATGGACAATAATACCATTGCCAACATGGCGCAACTCAGCCGATCTGCACCTTATTTGCTGATTAGCACTAATCGTGCCTTGGCTATCGGGCTGACCCCGCGTGAGGATGCGGCAGCGTGTTCCATTGCCCTTTCTGATGAGCAAAATAATGATATTATTCGCGGTCTGATTGGCGATATTCCACTAAAAGTCGATATTGAAGACCTATCTATTCTGGGGGAGAAACCGCTTAGTGTAGCCGACAGTATTCTGATATTGATGCGGGTAGCCCGGCTGTTGCCGGCAGCGATATCAACACGTCTGCCACAGACCGATCATGCGTCGCTACGGCTATGGGCAGAAGAGCACGGCATTTTGATTATTCAAGATAATGATATTCGCCGCTTTGAGACGATCTCAGCCAGCCTCCTGAAAGAAGTCGCCCGCGCCAGACTACCTTTAGCTGATGCTGAGGATGCCCAAATTGCAATCTTTCGTCCCGGCGATGGCGGCACTGAACATTTTGCCATTATTATCAGCAATGGTGATAGGTTGGCGGCGCCACCTGTGCGCATTCATTCTCAATGTATTACTGGCGATATTCTTGGTAGTCTGAAATGTGATTGTGGCGATCAATTGCGGCTATCTATCCGCCAGATGGCAGATATGGGTGGCGGCGTGCTGATCTATTTAGCTCAGGAAGGCCGTGATATTGGCCTTGTTAATAAACTCAAGGCCTATGCCTTACAAGATCAGGGTGTTGATACAGTTGATGCTAATCATCACCTTGGCTTTGACACAGATCACCGGTTTTTTCTGCCAGCAGCGGAAATGTTACGGCAGATGGGCATAGCAAATATTCAGCTGATGACCAATAATCCTGATAAAATTAGCCAGATCGAAGCCTGCGGCATTACCGTTGACTCACGTCTGCCTATCATTACCCCTGATAATCCGCATAATGCCGATTATCTGGCAACAAAGGCGAAGCGAACAGGCCATATGTTTGACTAGCCCTGTTTAGGTAGCGGCTTTATTGGCGCGGTAATCTTGCCCCGAATATGGCCGATCCGACCCGAACCGATGTTGCGCCAAATTTAATGGCTTCCAGATAATCGCCGCTCATCCCCATCGATAATGTTGATAACCCGCATGTTTTCGCTAGTTTGGCCAGCAGCGCAAAATGCATGGCCGGTTCTTCATCTGCCGGTGGGATACACATCAGACCGGTAATATTGAGCCCGTGATGCGTCTGACAATGACGGACGAAAGCCGCCGTATCTTGGGGGCTAATCCCAGATTTTTGCTCTTCTTCGCCGGTATTGACTTGCACCAGGCATGGCAGATGGCGGTTCTGTTTTGTCATTTCTTTGGCGAGCGCGGCGGCGAGTTTTTCCCTATCCACCACCTCGATAACATCAAAAAGCGCCACCGCATCAGCCGCCTTATTGGTCTGAAGAGGGCCAATTAAATGCAACGTCAGATCAGGATAATCGGCACGGCGATGCGCCCATCGGCTAATCGCTTCTTGCACACGGTTTTCGCCAAAGACCCGATGGCCAGCCGCCAGCGCCGCATCTATCCGCTCATCAGGCTGCTGTTTTGATACCGCTACAAGCGTGATACGTTCATTCGAAGTAATGCTAATTTTAACTTGTATTTCTACAATGGCTTTTTTTATCTGATCAACAATCATTATGGGTTCTCTTTTCTGATTGTTGAGTTTATTACCTAAAAACTGTAAGGTTCAACAAGTTTTAATAGTGGTATTTTTTGTTATGTCTGACATTCATAAACTGAAAGCGTTACATTCTGAAGGTAAAATTGATAAAGCCCTTAAACTTTCAAACCAATTATTAAAAAGAAATCCAAATGATTATCAGCTTCTTTACGCCCATGCTTCGTTACACAATAAAGCTGGGTTAGTTAAAGTTGCATTACGGTCTTATCTAAAAATACATGATCTCAATTCAACTGATATCACTATTGTTCTGGCTATTGGCACATGTTATTCAAAAATTGGTGAATATGAGGCGTCATTAAAATTTTTTCATAATGCCGATAAGCTCAGGCCAAATGATCATGAAATTATCATGAATATTGGGGTGTTATACCGTCTTATTAACAACGCCTCAGAATCAAAACTTTATCTGGAAAAGTCCGTTCAGCTGGCACCTAAAAAAGCCGAAGCATTTCATAACTTGGCTATAACCAATGAGCTTGATGAAGATTTTGAAACAGCATTAAAAAATTACAGAAAAGCGGTTGAGCTTGATAATAAACACTATCGTGCGCTCGGTAATATGGGTGTTGTCTATTCAAAGCTAAAAGAGCTGGACCTTGCGGAAGAAGCCTTTATAACCTCGCTTTCCATTAATCCAAAATATGATCTAGCATTAAAAAATCTTGGCATTAATTATGTCTATCAAAAACGACTAGATGAAGCAAAAGCATTGCTTTTTAAAGCAATTGACCACCACCCTAATTCTCCAATGTTCTATAATAACATCTCACAATTAAGCAATTTGACAAAAGACGAATTGAAACAAGTTAGAGTTGCTATTGAAACCGCCCTCTCATCTAAAGCTAAAATAGTATCCATCGAGCAGATGTATTTTGCATTGGGAAAAATATGCCAATCTCTTAAAGACTATAGAGCCGCTGAGGCAAGTTACCTCAAGGCCAATATGCTTGTTTGTAAAATGAAGCCTTATGATCGTTCATTTGTATCTAACTACTTTGATTATTCAAAATATCTTATTTCTCATTTAGACACGCCTTTTGAAGGCCATGTTTCTGGTGAAAATTTTGTCTTTATCGTGGGTATGCCAAGATCAGGAACCACTTTGCTAGAATCCCTATTATCAATGCATAAAAAATTGATACCCGGTGATGAATTACCTTATTTCAATACTATCTGTTTTGGTGAATTATTTAAAAATAAACGTTATATTGGACAACCGACCACTGATAATCTTTCTGTTATTTCTGATTATTATGTCACGAAAACATCAACGCTTTTTTCGAAGCCAAATATACTAATAGATAAGTTGCCACACAATTTCAGATGGATACCTATAATTTCTGCCGTGTTCCCAAAAGCAACAATTGTACACATATCAAGAGACCCTATTGATAATTGCTGGTCACTTTTTAGAGAAAACTTTAATAACAATAGTCATGAATATAGCTACCAGTTGAAAACATTGGCAGAATATTATGGCAAATATCAGCAATTGATGTCACTTTATGAGGAAGGGGGAGATTACAACATGATTGATGTCACATACGAAGATCTGGTGGATCAGCCGATAACTACTATTAAAAGCATATTTCATAAAATGAATATTAATCCTGATGACTTTGACGAAGCATCGCGTGAGAATAATTATTATTCAAAAACAGCTAGCTCTGTTCAGGTTCAGCAACCTGTTTCAAAAACATCTGTTCAAGGCTGGAAAAAACATTCTGACTTTTTAAAACCCTTAGTGTTAAATCTACAAAAACATCAGAAAAATCTCGGACTACCTATTTATGATGATAACTAATAAGCATCTGTCATTGGCCAAATTTTAAATTATAGGCTTCATTATATTGCGGGTAATTTTTAGTTTCATCACTTGCTTTTTTTATAGATGTCCTGATTTGGCTATTTGTTATCGTTTGAACAACTCGTTTGTTATGTTCAATATCTACACATTGTTTTTCAAAATCTAGATTACATTTATTCAATAATTGCTTAATTTCTTGCTCTGGCTGTTGGGCTAAATCTTCATAACTCACATTAATGATATCGTCATATAACGCGTTCCAGTGTTTCATATGATGCTGATAGAGATTATAATATGAAAAAATCTCATCAAGGTTGAATGAAAAATGACAGCCAACAGGAAATAAGTGTTTAAAAACTGAAAAGCAGACCGATTTAGGATTGCGATGGACATGTATAATTTTCGCATTTGGGAAACAAGTTTTTATCACACCAACCCAGCGAAAGTTTAACGGGTTTTTATCCGTTATCATTTTTTTGGTCTTTGTGATTGCCCTAAGACGATTGGTGTAATGGTGTCTAATATCAACGAAATCTGGAGCTAACTGGTGTTTCTGATCGGTTTTTATGATCGCTTCTTCTAGGAACGTTAACTCACCTGCACCAAATATCTGACTATGGCCTGAAAGAATCTGTTCTATCAAAGATGTACCGGACCGAGGCATGCCAATAATAAAACACATTCTGGCATCCTTGGGGATTTCATAATAATCAATGGTTTTATGCCATAATTTGAAGCGTTCAAATTGCTCCGCTTCTGTATCTATATTAAAATTAATAGTCGATCTAAAATGCGCTTTACCTCGTGTCCAGTATGTATACGCTTTATTATATGATTTTAAATTAGCATAAGCATTACCAAGAGCAAAACTCAGATATGATGCGTCTTCCGGTGACTTGGCAGCTTTTAGTGATTTTTCCATATGAGTGATATGATTGTCTTTTGCAGAGAACGTGTTCAACCTGCTAAATTCAAAAACCGCTTTTGAATGGTCAATTTCTGATCTAATGATGTCTTTGTAAAATAATTTAGCCTGCTCAAAATCACCAAAATCTTGCAGAAGATTAGCAAGATTATACTTTATTACATGACTATTTGGAAATTTGCGAAGACCATCATAAAGCACTCTCTTGGCAAAATGGAATTTCTGCAAATGTTTCAAACTGAGAGAGAGCGTCACATAGTTTATTTCAAAATGATCATCTAATGATCTGGATGCCAAAAAATGATGTAGTGCAGATTTATAATCATTACACTTAGCGTATATGCAGCCAATATTATATTCTGTTTCAGCTTGAAATTTTTTATCCTCAGAGGGTGTGGCTTCAAGAATTGATTTATAGATATCTAAAGCTTTTTGATATCGCTTCTTACCAAGATATGCTTTGCCTATAATAAGCAATATTTTAATGTCAGTCGGAAATAATGCACGATACCTGTCTGCCTTTTGCAGTATCTGTTCGAACGCACCTCTGTTGAAAAGATGCGAAAGCGTTTTGTAGTTAAGAGGTTCTAGCATCTTCACTTACTATAATTGATTAGCAATCAGATCAACTATTCAATTATAGGTTACCTTTAAGGCTGTTGTAAATATGCAACACTAGAATTTAATTGTATTCATACATTAGTTTATATTAATTTAATAAATCATTTATTATGTATAAGTAATTTAGCCAATAACGGCATAACTACAAATAATAGAGGATTTATTATGCGTAAAATTCTTTTAGCTTCTACAGCTATTGCTTCTACTTTTGTTGTTGCTTCAGCAAATGCAGAAGTTTCTATCTCAGGTGGTGTAGCAATGCATTATTCTGCTACTAGTGACGATTTCACAAGAACTACAACTTCTGACGAAACACTAGGTTTAACAGATAATACAATTACAATTAGCTTTTCATCCGTGACGGACAATGGATTGACTCTTGCATACTCATCAGATATCAGATCAACAACTTCACAGAACGCTTCAATTTCTGGTGATTTTGGAACTATTACATTGAGTAATACAGCACATGCCGCTGAAAGTTTCGATGTCACATCACCTACAATGGTTGGTGGTCATGGTGATTTGATCACCAAACCAGAATCCGCAGCTGGTACAGATATCACACAAGTCCGTTGGAATGAAGCTGATACAGGTTCACTAGATGGTAATAATATTGCATACTATTCACCAAGCATAAATGGCTTCTCCTTTGGTATGGGCATTGGTGGTATTGATACAACTGATGACGTAACATCATTTGGTGTGAAATATTCTATGGAAATGGGTGGAGCTACAGCAACAGTTGGTTATGCCGCATCAGAAGGTGCTGCTAATGTTACTAACGACCATGTAGGTGCTCAAGTATCTGCAGGTAACATTACCATTGGTATTGGTTCTTCAACCGAAGAAGCATCAACATCTGACAAAGAAGAAACCACTTCTTATGGTGTTACATATGTGATGAACGATCAACTTTCATTTAATGCTGGCCATGTTAACTCTGATAACACGCTTGCATCTAAGGAATTGACCACGACTTCTGTAGGTGTTTCATATACAATCGCTTCAGGTCTAGTTGCTCGACTCGCAAATAACAGCTTTGAATACAAAGAAAGTGGTTCAGTCGTTAATGATGGTAGCATCATGAACCTGGTTATCTCTATGTCATTCTAATCATTTCTGTTATACAGAACGAAAGGCCACTCTATATGGGTGGCCTTTTTTCATGGAAATTATTCTCCATGTGATCAAAATATGATCAAAATCTTTATCTTGGATCATTTTTGTGGTTTATTGATTGGGTGATCATATTAAGGGTTTTAATCATGCCAAATCATATCTCTAATCGCGCCTTATCATCGCTTAAATGGATGGTTATGGGCCTCGGGCTTATGCTAGCACTTTCTGCATGTGGAGGTATTCAAACAACCCCGTATGAACAACCCAAAGATCGCAATGATAGTGGGTCATTCATCACCGGTAAGGATAAAGCGGGAATTAGCCTGGATGATATCCTTAACCCGAGATCGTCAGGTTCGGGCAGCATGCCAGTCAACGCGCTGTTATGGCGTGCCGCGCTTGATACGGTTTCGGTGATCCCGATTGATGATATTGATACCTTTGGCGGCACAATCCTAACCGAATGGTATCCGCACCCGGAACAGGCCAACCAGCGCATAAAAATTGCTGTCTTTATCCTCGACAGAGAGCTTCGTGCTGATGCTATCCGTGTTCAGGTTTATGTTCAGCAATATCAAAACAACGCTTGGACTGATACAGGGATAGATGGTGATTTTGCCCGCAAAATGGAAGATCTCATCCTAACCCGCGCTCGTGAGATTAGGTCTGCTAATGTTGGTAATGCTCAATAATTTGTGCTTTATCTTTACCCAATAGACATTTTGGATAAACCATGACTCGCTATAACGCCATTGAAATTGAACGGAAATGGCAAGACAGATGGCATAATGCTGGCTGTTTCCATGCCGATATTGATCGCGCAAAACCAAAATATTATGTCTTGGAGATGTTCCCCTACCCATCAGGTCGTATTCATATGGGGCATGTCCGAAACTATACTCTTGGTGATGTTGTCGCGCGCTTCAAACGAGCGCAAGGATTTAATGTTTTGCACCCGATGGGTTGGGATGCTTTTGGTTTGCCGGCTGAAAATGCCGCGATTGAGCGTGGGGATCATCCCGCTAAATGGACATATGCCAATATCGAATCCATGCGTGAACAGCTTAAGAAAATGGGGCTGTCTTATGACTGGCGGCGGGAGTTTGCCACTTGTGACGAGAGCTATTACCGGTTTGAGCAGAAAATGTTCCTTGATTTTATCAAGGCTGGCCTCGCCTATAAAAAAGAAAGCTGGGTGAATTGGGACCCTGTTGAAAACACTGTTCTGGCTAATGAACAGGTGGTAAATGGCTGTGGCTGGCGCTCTGGTGCGCCTGTCGAAAGACGGCTTTTGTCGCAATGGTTTTTGAAAATCACAGCATTTGCCCAAGATTTGCTTGATGCCATAGAAACGCTAGATCGCTGGCCTGATAGAGTGCGGCTGATGCAGCATAATTGGATTGGCAGGTCAACAGGTGCCATTGTGCGCTTTGATCTGGATGTCGAAGCGCCGGACGGATTTGATCATATTGAGGTATTTACGACGCGCCCCGATACGCTTTATGGGGCTGGCTTTATGGCAATCTCGGCAACCCATCCGCTGGCTATGGCATTAGCTAAAGATAATGCTGAGCTAAGGGATTTTGTTGAAGAATGTAACCGTATGGGAACATCTGAGGCGACAATTGAAGCAGCAGAGAAAAAAGGCTTTGATACTGGGTGTTTTGTCACCCATCCATTTGATAAATCATGGAAACTGCCTGTTTATATTGCTAATTTTGTGCTTATGGATTATGGCACCGGCGCTTTGTTTGGCTGTGCCGCGCATGATCAGCGTGACCTTGATTTTGCCCGCAAATATGACTTGCCCGTGATCCCTGTCGTCTTGCCAAAAGATGCTAATCCAGATGAGTTTAGCATCGGCAAGGAGGCATATACAGGCGACGGCACCATTTTTCAGTCTGATTTTCTAAATGGCCTAGATGTCCCAAGCGCCATTGCGGCGGCTATCGCCAGATTAGAAGAGCTCAATAAAGGCAGTGCCAAAATCTCATGGCGTTTGCGCGATTGGGGGGTTAGCCGACAACGCTATTGGGGCTGTCCTATTCCCATTATCCATTGCCCATCTTGCGGTATTGTCCATGTTCCTGAACATGAATTACCAGTAACATTACCCGATGATGTTAGCTTTGATCAGCCAGGTAATCCGCTTGACCATCATCCAACATGGAAGCATACCAACTGTCCAGAATGTGGCGAGGCGGCGACGCGTGAAACCGACACATTTGATACTTTTTTTGAAAGTTCATGGTATTTTCTGCGTTTTGCAGACCCTGATCCGGCGATTGCCTTCTCTAAAGAAGCCATGCAATACTGGTTGCCTGTTGATCAGTATATTGGTGGTGTTGAACATGCGGTTTTGCATTTGCTGTATTCGCGTTTTTTCACCCGCGCATTAGCGGCTTGCGGGTATCTTGATCTGGCCGAACCTTTTGACGGCATGATGACACAAGGCATGGTTTGTCACCAAACCTATCAAGATGCTGATGGCCATTGGCTTTTTCCTGAACAGGTGGAAAAGCAGGGTGAGCAATGGCTAATGCGTGATAATGGAGATGCTGTCAAAGCTGGCCGTATCGAAAAAATGAGCAAATCAAAGCGCAATGTCATTGATCCAGATAATATCATTGAAACCTACGGCGCCGACACGGCAAGATTATTCATGATGTCGGATTCGCCACCTGAACGTGATATGGAATGGACAAGTTCTGGCGTTGAAGGCGCGAGCCGGTTCTTGGCAAAATGTTTTCGCTTGAGTCTTGCCGAAGACGAAAGCCGACCTTTGGCGCCAGTCCATACACCCATCCCAGATGATATTGACGCGAAAGCCGCAGCATTAATTACGCTGACGCATCAAACCATCAAAGGCATTACCGAGGATATCGAACGCTTTCGCTTTAATCGGGCGGTCGCGGCGCTGCATACGCTTAATAATGCGATCAATGCCTGTGATGAGAATAGCCCATCGCAAAACTGGGCGCGCCGCTTTGCTGCCGAAACCCTGACCCAATTGCTCGCCCCAATTGCCCCGCATATTGCTGAAGAAATGTGGCAACAGCTAGGGCATGAGACATTATTAGCCAGCTGCCCATGGCTTGTAGCTGACGATCAGTGGCTGGCCATTGATCTGATTTCTATGCCTATTCAAGTCAACGGCAAATTGCGCGCAACACTAGAGATTGAGCCAGATAGTGATAGTAAAGTGGTAGAAGCTAAGGCCTTAGCTATGGACTCTGTGCAGAAATATCTTGCTGGTCAAACGCCAAAAAAGGTTATTGTGGTGCCTAACCGTATCATAAATGTGGTAATATAAATTTATGCGGATTTGTTTATCATCACTGATCATCGCCTTTTCCCTTATCTTGGCTGGGTGCACATCGATTGAGCGCCTTAGATCTGCTGAAGTCACCGAAATTGGCCAAATCTCTGTTAAAATGGCGTCAACGCGCAGTGATCAAATCTTTAGCCAGCAATTATATCGCTATTTAAACAGGCATCCGGCGCAAGCTATCCGCTATCATCTGACAACTTCTATTGCCGAATCAAAATCGAGTTCATCGGTATCCATGACCTTAAATTATAATTTGTATGATCAGACCGAAGGCAAAGTCTTGTTAGCAGATACGATTAGCCAAAGCGCCACTTTCGGTGCTGTATCCTCACTTTATGGACAGGACAAAGCCGCCACATTTGCTAGCGAACGGCTAGCCACGCAACTCGCAGATAAACTTTATCTTAAAATTCTAGCCTATTTTAATAATAAGGAAAATACTGGTGAGTGATTGCCAAAGTGATTGGTTATGAAAATAGCTCCACGCGATATTGATGCCTTTCTACGATCACCGCCGCCAGACCTGTTATTGGCTTTATTTTACGGCCAAGATGATGGTCTTATTAGTGAAAGAGCAAAATCACTTTGCACAGCACTTGTTCCAGATATCAACGATCCGTTCGCCGTTACTGACATTTCAGGTGATGATATCGCATCTGATCAAGCGCTTTTATACGATAGTGCTGCCGCTATCCCTGCTATGGGGCAAAAGCGGTTAGTTCGCGTCAGTCAGGCTAATGATCAGATCGCTGATGCGGTTAAAACGGTTATCGAGAAGCCGCCAGAGCAGGCGGTTATTGTGATTAGTGGCCGCGATATCAATACCAAATCCAAGCTTGTCAAAATGCTGGATAGCGCCAAAACCGGCGCCACTATAGGCTGTTATCCTGATCAACAGCGGCAAATCGCTCAATTGGCGCGTGATATCTTTTCTCAGCATCATATCAAAACCGATAATGATGCTATGACATGGATCACTACCCATCTTGGCAGCGATCGTCTGATTAGCCGCTCAGAAATTGAAAAATTGGCTATTATGGCAGGTGAAAATGGGCATATTACCCTGGCTATGGTGACAGAGGCGCTTGGTGATAGCGCATCAGTCGCCGCAAGTCAGGTCATTAGCTCCGCCGCATCTGGACATATCTCAGCGATGGGTCAGCAATTTGATCGCGCGATGACCGAAGGAATTGCTCCAGAAGCCATTATTCGAGCCAGCATCACCTATTTTCAACGGCTGTTCAGGCTCAGCTGTATGATGGATAAGGGCCTCAATTCTGCCGATGCGGTGAGCCAGTACAAGCCGCCTATTTTTTTCAATGAAAAACCTATTATTTCATCCCAGCTCAATCAATGGACAAGTCAAAAGGTCATGGCCGCGTTGGATAGACTAGGGCAAGCCGAAAAGCAATCACGGTCGGGCATCCATTCAGATACTGCCGTAGCGCAAGCATTGCTAGCCATCTGTCAAATGGCACAGCGGCGGCAACGCACTTAATATAGCCTAAAATAGCCAATAAGACTTGGCGGTTATTCACAGATTTTTATCAGTAAGCCTGCCAATAATCTCATCAAATTGGTCAAGTGAGCGGCAGCTAATCATAATCCGGCCAGACTCGCTTTTATGATCAAAAGCTAATTTAACGGCCATCCCTAACTGCTCAGCGATTTGTTTTTCCGTTGCCTTCAGATCAGCATTCTCTGGTTCAGGAGATTGGGGTTTTAGCCTGCCTTTTTTAACCAGCTGTTCGGCTTGTCTGGCATTTAACCCGCGCGTCTTGATCATAGTGGCCAGGGCTAAGGCATCTTGATGACCAATTAGCGGCCGTACCTGCCCCATAGAAAGCTCTGATCTTGCCAGCATGTCCCTGATTTTACTTGGTAAAGTCAAAAGACGCATAGTATTTGACAAATGGCTTCTCGATTTGCCAACAACTTCTGCCAAATCTTCTTGCTTATAATCAAACTCAGCCATGAGGCGCTGATAGCCTTCGGCTTCTTCAATGATGTTGAGGTCTTGGCGTTGAATATTTTCAATCAAAGCCATCTCAGCCGCTTGTTGCTCATTGGTGTCTCTTATGACAACAGGAACATCATGGCGCTGGGCTAATTGCGCCGCCCGCCACCGACGTTCCCCAGCAATGAGCTGATAATGATCTGCTTTGTCAGGATGTGGACGCACCAAAAGCGGCTGAATGATGCCGTGATTGGTAATGCTATCCGCCAATTCTTTTAACTCATCTGGCGAAAAATAGCGTCTTGGCTGCCACGGATTAGGTTCAATTTTTTCAATAGCGACAATCTGATCGCTCATATGGGAAGATGGATTGGCATTTATCTCAGCCCCATTACTGTTCTGGTTACTGTTCAGGGCGGCTTTATCTGCCTGCTCACCGCTTAGAGCGGTTAACGCTGGCGCATCACCAAGCAAAGCCTTTAATCCACGGCCAAGCCCTTTTTCGCTAGTTTTGCGAGGCGTTGGTGTTTTATTCAGCGTATTTTTGGTGTTTTGATGAGGTTTATCGGGTTTTGCCATTGTTTTTTTCCTGTTTGATGACTTCACCGGCTAGGGCGATATAAGCTTCGGATCCCGCGCAATTGATATCATATAATAATACCGGAACACCATATGATGGCGCTTCAGATACTCTGACATTTCGGGGAATGACCGTCTTATAGACAAGCGATCCTAAATGCTCACGCACATCTTTTGCGACCATAGATGACAGATTATTGCGGCTATCATACATCGTCAAAACGAGGCCCTTTATAGTCAATCGTGGGTTAAGCCCTTCTCTGACCATTTCGACCGTATCCATCAGTTGCGATAACCCCTCTAGAGCATAATATTCACATTGCAGCGGGATAAGAATGGAATTAGCAGCCGCCAAGGCATTAACCGTCAATAATCCAAGCGATGGCGGGCAATCAATAAAGACATAGTCATAATCAGTTTTTATATTTTTAATCAATGCTTTAAGCCGATTATTACGATCCTTCTTGCTGGCCAGCTCCAATTCAACCGCTGATAAGTCAGTTGATGCCGGAATAACATCGACGCCTTTTATGTTTGTGCTGATAATGGCTTGATCAATGGTAATCGTGCCTGAGATAAGCTGATAGAGATCATCATCGCGTTGCTTTTTATCTATGCCGAGGCCTGTGCTGGCATTACCTTGAGGGTCAGCATCAATGACGAGCACAGAGCGCCCTGTTGCCGCTAAAGCTGTTGAAAGATTGACGGTTGTCGTGGTTTTCCCAACCCCCCCTTTTTGATTACTTACAGCAATAATTTGTTGTGGAATCATAGGTTATGCCTTTGTTTTTTATACACTTTATGAGATACCTGTTTAGAAGCTTCGGTCTTACCAGTTGATATCTGCGGCCGTTTTGTAAATCCTGATATTCGCAAAATCACGCCATCAGGATGCGTTATACTAGCATAACTATTAATCCGCATCTTAGGATTAATTTTCTGATAGTTCTGACATTTGGTCAATTCTTCCTTGGCCTTTTTGCCTTTCATAAATAGACAGGTAAGGCCAGGATGATGTTGTTTCTCTGTCCATTGCAGGAGCTTATTTAAGGGTGCAACCGCACGCGCGGTAATGGTTGCTGGCCAAAGCGATGATAAATCCTCCACCCGTTTATGCGTCACCCGGGCATTTATACCAATATCAGCAATAATAGTTTTCAGAAAGCGGCATTTGCGGCCATCCGATTCAACAAGCTGAAGCGGTGACTTTAACCTATCGCCATAAAGAATGGCCAACACCAAGCCGGGAAAGCCGGCGCCACTGCCAATATCCATAATAGCGCCGGTTTCGGGCTTAATAAATGGCATTAACTGTGCCGAATCGAGAATATGGCGTTGCCAGATATGTGGCATTGTCCCCGGCCCAACCAGGCTTAGACCTTGTTGCCATTCTTCTAACAGGCGGACATAGCCATCTAATTTGGCAGTAATGTTAGCATCTGCACCTATTTCAGCCAAAATCTCAGCTCGGCTCGCATCTTCAGCAATCATAATTAGCTCTTATTTGGGAATGTTTCACGTGAAACATTACGCGGCTCGATGAATATAGCGGATGAGCACCAACAGCGCCGCTGGCGTTAATCCGGCCAAGCGACTAGCTTGGGCAATTGTTTCAGGCTGATGACGCCGCAAAATATCAATGCTTTCGGCTGATAGGCCGCCAATCTTTTGATAATCAAGTTGTTTTGGTATTTCTAGGGATTCGTCCTTGCGCATCGCCTCAATATCAGACTTTTGCCGATTAAGATAAGCAGCATAACGGCAATCCGTTTCCAATTGGAAGTGATACGCTTCAGGTATGCTGGCTAATTCTGGCCAAAGCGGGATCAATTGCGCCAATGTTACGCCTTCACGAGATAGTAGTTTTCGCGCTGTTTGGGCTCTACCATCGCGGCTGGCGGCAATATTAATCTTGGCTAGCATCGACGGCGTGGCCGAACATTGATCAAGTTTTTCATTGGCTTGAGCTAAAATTGTCTTCTTTTTATGCCACGCATCAGCACGGCTTTGGCTAATTGCGCCAATAGCAAACCCCTTATCTGTGAGCCGTTGATCGGCGTTATCTGCCCGCAGCAATAGCCGATATTCCGCCCGAGACGTAAACATGCGATAAGGCTCCGGGGCGCCGCGGGTGATCAGATCATCAATCATAACACCTATATAAGCCGTGGCACGATCTAGGGTGAAGGGCTTAGCTGTCTCGGCCACTGCTCCAGCCGCTGCCTTGCCTGCTTTTAGGGCGGCATTGATACCGGCCATCAGCCCCTGGGCGCCGGCTTCCTCGTATCCTGTTGTGCCATTAATTTGACCAGCCAGATATAGCCCTGGCAAGGCTTTCAGTTCCAACGCTCGGGTTAAGCTCCTTGGATCAATGTAATCATACTCAATCGCATAGCCATAGCGGATAATCCGGGCATTTTCCAAGCCTTCTATAGACGCAATCATGGCATCCTGAACATGCCGCGGCAGGCTCGTCGATATGCCATTGGGATAGACCGTGCTATCTGTCAATCCTTCTGGCTCAAGAAAAATCTGATGCGCCTGACGCTCTTTGAAGCGAACCACTTTATCTTCAATTGAAGGGCAATAGCGTGGGCCTTGACCTTCAATTTGTCCTGAATACACAGCAGAGAGATGAATAGAATCGGCGATAATGCGATGCGTCTCTGCATTTGTTCGGGTGATACCGCAAGGGATTTGTGGAACCGTGATCTTATCTGTCAGCGTCGAAAATGGGATTGGCGGATCATCCGCTGGCTGCATCTCTAACCGCTCCCACGCAATCGTATCCCCATCAAGCCGCGCTGGAGTGCCGGTTTTCAGCCGCCCAACCTGCAGATTTAGCGCCGGATCACGCAGCCGCCTCGACAGCGCATTAGAAGGATTCTCGCCAAAACGTCCCGCTTGTTCTCTCTCATCACCTAAATGGATAATGCCGCCAAGAAATGTTCCTGTTGTCAGGACAGCGGCAGAGGCGTGATATTCCGTGCCATCTTCGGCTATCAAACCAGCAAAGCACCCGCCTTTGACAATAATATCGCCAACCATTGCCTCAATCACCGTCAGCTGTGGCGTCTCAGCCAATAATTGCTGAATGGCCGCCTTATAAAGCGCACGATCAGCCTGTGCTCTCGGCCCATGGACAGCAGCTCCACGTGAACGGTTAAGCATCCTAAACTGAATACCAGAAGCATCAATAGCCTTTGCCATCAGACCATCTAGGGCGTCAATCTCACGAACCAGATGGCCTTTCCCCAAGCCGCCAATAGCCGGATTGCATGACATGTCACCGATGGTATCTTTACGCATGGTAAGTAAGGCTACACGCGCACCCATACGCGCCGCTGCCGCCGCTGCTTCAACGCCAGCATGACCTCCACCAACAACTAATACATCAAATGATGACATTAAGACCTCTTACGCTTTTGCCTATTCTCATGCTGATTCCCATGCTGATTAATGGGTCAATTAATGGGCTAATTAATAGGCGCCTTATCGTCCTGACCATACGCCTAACACTAAAATCGGTCAAGGCTATGTAAGGCATGCTGTGCCAGATAGCTATCCAATAGAAGAGGCTTGGATGGAAAGGCAATGTTTCACGTGAAACATCAATTTATATATATTTCAATAACTTACTATTTGCCTATGCAGAAAGAGCTAAAGATTTCATCAAGCAAGTCTTCGACATCGACTTGTCCGGAAATACGCCCCAATGCTTGCGCTGCGTGCCGTAAATCCTCAGCTAGCAATTCGGGCAGAGTAACCGGATTAACATCTTTGGCTGAGATTAAACTGGCTTGGCACGATAACAGCGCCAAGCGATGTCGCTGACGACTAACCATCGCCGCCTCACCAGAGCCCAGCAATTGATCCATGGCCGACCTGATCACCATACGCAAGGCGTCCATGCCAAACCCGGTTTCCGCAGATATCGACGGCCAATCCTTATCTAGCTTGATATCCGAGACCATATCCATTTTGGTTAAAATAGGGATAATCACCGGTCGAGATGCTACCTTATCTAGCCCTAACTCAGCGTGTAGTGATACCCAATGGCTACCAAAATCGCTCTTGTTTTCAACATCTTGTCCATCAATACACAGCAAAATGATATCTGCCTCAGCAGCGGCTTTTAAAGACCGCTTTATACCCTCTTTCTCAGCCAGACTTTCGCTTTGCCGCAAGCCTGCCGTATCTTTGAGATGAACCGCATAACCATCAATATTAAGAGACACTTTGATAATGTCGCGGGTTGTGCCTTCTTCGGTGGAAACAATAGCATCATCACGGCCAGCCAGAGCATTAAGCAGCGTTGATTTACCCGCATTAGGCCGTCCAATAAGAACAATATTGACCCCATCACGGATAATAACGCCGCGATCAGCATCTTTAAGCGTCACCGCAATCCCATTAATCAAGTGGTCAAGCCGATGCCTGATATCATCGGTCAAATCGTCAGGAATATCTTCATCAGCAAAATCAATCAGCGTCTCTAATCTGGCCATGAGAGCCACCAGCTCACGCCGCCATGTTTCGGTCAGTTGGCTTAACGGCGCATCAAGCCTAGCCATCGCTTGACGGTGCTGGGCTTCGGTATCAGCATCAATAATATCAGATAACGCCTCTGTCTGATCGAGTGTCATCTTGCCATTAAGAAAGGCTCGGCGCGTGAACTCACCTGGATCAGCTAGCCGGAACGCCGGAAGCGCCTCAAGGGTAAGCATCACCATGCGGCCAATTTGCGGCGTCCCATGCAAATGAAACTCTGCATAATCATCACCTGTAGGACTAGCAGGTGATGGAAACCACACCGCCATGCCATAATCAATGACCATGCCATTCAAATCACTGATCGTGGAATAGCGCATCAGCCGCGGTTCAGGCAGATGCCCAGTCAACCGCCTTAGCGCCCGCGCCGCGCCAGTGCCAGAAACACGAATAATTTGGATCGCGGCACGGCCGGCAGGCGTTGCTAGTGCAAAAATAGTTTCATCTTGTCTGTTCACATTAATTCCTTCATAGTAATTTTTTTATATAGCCCATTTTCATGCCAGCATTAGGCTATGCGTATATTATATTGGGTAAAATCATGCCACATAGAACAGATATGACTCCGTTCGGTTTCATTAGCATGTCATCAAACGGAAAAGCCATCACTAATCTTACATGGGTGACCACGGATACACCGCAAATTGACCATGATCCTATTCTTGATCAAGCCTTTCAGGAATTACACGAATATGCCAAAGGCGAACGCCAGCAATTTAGCGTACCTGTTGATTTAGAAGATATCTCAGCGTCGCATCAAGACTGGCTTCAGGTATTAAGGCAAGTCGGATATGGTGAGACGATCAGCTATCAAGAATTAGCTAGCCGTGCGGGTAAGCCAAAGGCAGCACGTGCCGCAGGCTCGGCTTGTGCGCGAAACCCAGTGCCAATTATTTACCCATGCCACCGCATCTTAAAAAGCGATGGCGATTTAGGTAATTTTGGGGCAATAAGACAACTCAAGCCTGACGATGGCCGCAACTTGAAGATCAAAGCAAAGCTCATTGAACATGAAAAGTTGTGTTGGAGCAATGATGCCATAACGCACACTAACGCTATCACTGACGTTACAATGCGCTGATGGCGTTTATTGGTGCTGTTTATTGATAATATTTATTGATAATATTTATTGATTCATGGATTGGAAAAAGTCTTCATTGCTCTTCGTTTGTTTGAGTTTATCAACAAGGAATTCCATTCCATCAACCTGACCCATTGGCATCAATATCCGGCGCAATATCCACATTTTGGATAAGGTGTCTTTATCAATCAGCAGCTCTTCCTTACGGGTGCCAGAACGAGTAATGTCAATCGCAGGGAAGATCCGCTTATCAGATATTTTACGATCCAGGATAACCTCAGAGTTACCTGTGCCCTTAAACTCTTCAAAGATCACTTCATCCATGCGGCTACCAGTTTCGATCAGCGCCGTTGCAATAATGGTTAGCGATCCGCCTTCCTCAATGTTTCTAGCCGCCCCGAAGAAGCGTTTTGGCCGTTGCAGGGCGTTAGCGTCAACACCGCCTGTCAAGACCTTCCCGGACGAAGGAACAACGGTATTATAAGCGCGCGCCAAGCGCGTTATACTATCGAGTAAGATAACAACATCGCGCTTATGTTCAACCAAACGCTTGGCTTTTTCAATAACCATATCAGTGACTTGGACATGGCGTGCCGCAGGCTCGTCAAATGTTGAGGAAATGACTTCACCATTAACCGAGCGCTGCATATCGGTCACTTCTTCTGGGCGTTCATCGATAAGCAGAACAATCAAATACACCTCAGGGTGGTTTGATGATATGGCATGAGCAATAGATTGTAGCATCATTGTCTTACCAGTGCGCGGCGGCGCCACAATCAACCCACGCTGACCTTTGCCCATTGGTGAGACCAGATCAATTACACGCGGTGTATAGTCTTTGTTATCAGGACTGAACGGCAATTCGAAGGTTAGCTTTTCTTGTGGATAAAGCGGCGTCAAATTATCAAAATTGATACGGTGACGAACAGCCGATGGGTCTTCAAAATTAACCTGTTCTACCTTCAGTAAGGCAAAATAACGCTCGCCTTCTTGAGGCGCTCTAATTTGACCGTCAACGGTGTCTCCAGTCCGCAGTGAAAAGCGTTTAATCTGGCTAGGTGAGACATAAATATCATCAGGACCAGGCAGATAATTCGATTCTGGTGAACGCAGAAAGCCAAAGCCATCAGCTAGCACTTCTAAGACGCCGCCACCGTAAATAGGGACATCATCCTCAGCCAGTTGCTTAAGAATAGCAAACATCATATCCTGCTTACGAAGAGTAGATGCGTTTTCTATCTCAAGCTCTTCAGCATAGGACAGGAGTTCGGCAGGCGTTTTTTTCTTGAGGTCTTGAAGATTCATATGAAGGGAAAAACAGATATGTTTTTTTATAAAAGGAAAGATTTGAATATTTATACTGTTTCTTCAGTAAAAGTCAACAAAACATATTAAAAGGGCTGAACAACAACCATGATGACGATGATGATCATCAGAACAGTCGGGACTTCATTCCAAATCCGATAATATCTATCGCTTTGATTGGCCCGGCCTTGCTCAAATGCTTTGCGCATAACAGCAAACTTACCATGAACGCCAGCCATCAGAAAAACCATCCCAAGTTTTACATTAAACCAGCCTTGTGATAATAGCCCCGGATCAATTAACACCATCCAAAAGCCAAAAAAGAAACTGGCAATCATGGCTGGGTTCATAATTGCTTTGAGCAGTCGTCTTTCCATCAATTGAAAGGTCAAATCACGCGCCGAGCCGCGCTCAACCATCGCATGATAGACATAAAGCCGCGGCAGATAGAGTAGCCCCGCCATCCAAGAGATAATGGCAAGAATATGAAGCGCTTTGACCCAAAGATATAACATAAGAGCGACGTCCCTTTAAAAAATAATCACTGATAGGTTTGACGAAGATGCCGAAGCAATTCTTCAACATGTTTAATCAGCGTAAACTGACCGATCCCATGTCCTAAATTAAAAATATGTGGTCTTTTGCGAAATGCTGAGATGATCTGATCTGCTGCCTCACACATGGATCGCCCGCCTGTCTCAACCGCAAGCGGATCAAGATTGCCTTGAACAACAACATTTTTTGGCAAATGAGCATCGAGCCAAAACGGATCAACTGTGTGGTCAACTGCTAAAACATTACAGCCAGTGGCATGGACGTATTCATCAAAGCCGCCAGATAAACCTTTGGGAAAAGCGATGACCGGCAAGTCAATGCCGCGAGCGCGAAGCCCGCTTATAATACTTGCCACAGGGTCAATAAGATACCTGTGCCGCAAAGTTGATGGTACTACGCCTGCCCAACTGTCGAAAATCATTAATATATCGGCGCCAGCCTTGGCTTTGCCTGCCAATAATTCGACTGATGCTGAAACCAAATGCTGCATGAGCAGATCACATGCTTTAGGGTCTTGCCAAAGCCATTTCCTTGATATGGCGAAATCGCGGCTTGAGCCGCCTTCCAGCATATAGGTTGCGACTGTCCACGGTGCCCCGCAAAACCCAATTAAGGCTTTATCACTGGTCAGATTAACGCGTGTTTTAGTAATTGCATCACAGACTGGCTGAAGTTTTTTCATTAAATCGGCATTATTAGGGACAACTAAATCAGATGGATGCTTTAATGCGGTTAGTTTAGGCCCCTTACCAGTGATGAAATGAACGCCCCTATCCATAGCCCAAGGGATCATTAATATGTCTGAAAAAATAATGGCTGCGTCAAAATCAAAACGGTTTATTGGTTGTATCGTTGCTTCTGATGCTTTTTCACTATCAAGGCAATAACTGATGAAATCTGATGTTGTTTCCCGTAATGCTTTATATTCAGGTAAATAGCGACCTGCTTGTCGCATAAACCATATTGGAGGTAGTGTGAATATGGCACCGTTAATTGTATCGCGTATTTTCATAATACTACCTATATAAGTATATATATAAATATATAAAGGAGGATGTTGTTGTTGTCGGCTGTAAAACTGGATTAGCAGTATGTTAACAGATTATCCACAGATGTTTTCCCGTAAGTTAACCTATTTAACTAATTGTAAATAAATATGAAATTATAGTTATCTAAGTTTTTATAATTGTTAATAGAGGTTTATACACCGCTTAACATCATTGTTGAAAAATAACAGCATAACTGTGCTAACGTCATCATTATTCGCCATAAATTGTTTTATCCTATTGTTATCCACAAGTTATTATCACTTTTCGGGAACGTCATTTAGACATTGCTATATGCGCCCATTTTTATATTAATGGTGAGACTAACGCTAAAGCGATGCTGAAAAATGAATGCAAAACAGACGATACATATCCATCTCATTTCTGACGCGACAGGTGAGACAACTCATCTCTTAGCGCGCGCCGCCTTGGGTAAATTTACTGCGACCAGAGCCATAGAGCATGTCTGGACATTAGTGCGGACAATGGATCACCTCGACGTCATAAAAAGGGAAATCGCCGAACATGGCGGGGTTGTTTTTTACAGTATTTCCGACCCTGATATCCGCGCCGCGTTAGAGCAATTTTGCCAGCAAAAGAAAGCCCCTCATTTGAGTATCCTTGATCCTGCGGTACGAACGCTTTCCCAGGCTTTAGGCAAGCAAGCGACTGCACGTGTTGGTGCCCAGCACAGAATGGATGAAGCCTATTTTAACCGCATGGAAGCCTTGGAGTTCGCAGTCCATCATGATGATGGTCAGGCAATGTCATCTGTCCATACCGCTGATATCCTGCTGGTTGGAGTATCACGAAGTTCAAAAACACCGACTTCTATCTATTTGGCAAATAGAGGGTATAAAGTTGCTAATTATCCATTAGTTCCGGGGATTACGCCGCCAATTGAGCTGATGAGAAACAAGGATGTTTTGGTTGTTGGCTTAATAAACGAAGCCAGACGGTTATCGCAAATCAGACGCAATCGGCTTGAAAGCATGAATGCTGAAGAAAATATGGAATATGCGGATATTCGGAAGATCAATGATGAATTGAACCAAGCTATCAAATTATTCAAAGAGCAAGGTTGGCCGATCATAGATGTATCGCGGAAATCAATTGAAGAAACCGCCGCCGAGATTATCAATATTTATACCCTTTGGATTGAGGAAAAATCATAATGCCAAGCATGGATAGCACAAAACCCAAATGGCAACTTCCTCAAAACCCGATTATTCTAGCAACAGAAAGCATGGCGCGTCGCCGTATGTTTGAAGATGCTGGTATCCTTCATAACGCTATTGCTGCCAATCTTGATGAAGATGCTCTGAGCGCGGCGGCCGCCCATGAAAACATTTCTCCTACTGATACTGCCTCTATGCTGGCAGAAGCAAAAGCCATGAAAATCTCTGCTCAGCATCCGTCAGCATTGGTCATTGCATCTGATCAATTACTAGTCTGTGAAGGGGTTATTTATGGTAAACCAAAGACCTTGGCAGAAGCCAAAACACGTCTCAACACGCTGTCGGGGAAAACGCATGAATTGGTGACTGCCGCCGTCATAATCTTGGCTAACCAGCGGCTTTGGCATATCGTTAAATCCCCTAAAATCAGCCTTCGTGACTTGAGTGAACATGATATCGCGTCTTACCTTGCCGCGATGGCTGAGGAGGCGATGCTAACCCCTGGTGTGTATATGATAGAAACGCTTGGGGCGCATATTATTAGCAAGATGGAGGGCTGTTCCTATACCATACTCGGATTTCCACTGCTGGAATGTTTAGAATATTTGCGCCGGTTTGGGATGGAGGCCAGAACATCATGATCCGTTTAGGGTTAACGGGTTCAATTGCTATGGGGAAAACGACCGCTGCTAATATGCTTCGTGACCGCGGGGTTCCTGTGCATGATTCAGATGCAGTTGTTCATCGCTTGATGTCAAATGGCGGTGAAGCGGTTACCGCTGTCCTTGCACTATTTCCTAATGCTGATGATGGTAATGGCGGAATTAATCGAAAAGTCATTGCTGATGAGGTATTTCAACAACCTGAAAAACGCGCCAAGCTAGAAGCCATTATTCACCCGCTCGTTCGCCATGACAGAGAGGCCTGGGCAGATTATATGGATGATGATGCCCCGCCCATTATTGTTTTTGATATTCCGCTATTATATGAAACCCGCTCGCAAGATTTCTGCGATTATGTGGCAGTCGTATCAGCACCATCATGGGCTCAGAAAACGCGAGCGATGCAGCGTGATGGCATGTCTGAAGAAAAACTCAATAATATTCTCAAGGCGCAGACCCCAGATAAGATGAAACGCCAGCACGCCGATTATGTTATCCCGACAGGATATGGTAAAACTGTGACAGGCTGGTATATTGATCAGATGATGGCAGATATTCTGTTAAGAGGTAAAGAAAATGCGTGAGATTGTTCTTGATACAGAAACCACCGGTCTTGAACATGAGCTTGGCCACCGAATCATTGAAATAGGTGCAGTTGAGCTGATCAATCATGTGCCAACTGGCAAGCATTATCACGTTTATATTAACCCTGAACGCGATATTGATGCCCGCGCTAGTGAAGTTCATGGCATCACTAATGATCAGCTAGCGGATAAACCGCTATTTGCCGATATTGCTGATGATTTTCTGCAATTTATTGATAACGCCAGCCTAATTATTCACAATGCCAGCTTTGATATGGGATTTATCAATGCTGAATTAAGCCGTTTGCAAAAACCGACTATTGGTAATGACCACGTCATTGATACATTGTTAATGGCACGGCAAAAATTCCCCGGCGGTCAGGCTAGTCTTGACGCATTATGTAAAAAATTCGGTATTGATAATTCAGGCCGAGATTTGCACGGCGCCTTGATAGACGCGGATTTGCTAGCCTTTGTCTATATTGAATTAATCGGCGGTAAACAGCCTGATCTGATGGGTGCAATCACATCTGATGCTCATGATAAACAACAAAATCAAAACCCAAACCTAAATCCAAACCCAGATAAGGCAGCAACATCTAAGGCAGATAAATCGACTATACGACCGCCGCGAGAGTTTCCCCTAAACCCTGATGAGCTGGTGGCGCATCAACAGTTTATCGCCTCAATCGATGATGGGATCTGGCAAAAATATCAATCTTAATTGTCGGCTTTGCCGTTTTCTTTTTGCGTTGCCTGATGTTCGGCTTGTTGCTGCATCCGCATTTGATACAATTTGATAAAATCAATTGGTTGAATGTTAAGCGGCATAAAGCCGCCATCACGGGTCACATTGCTCATCAATGCACGCGCAAAGGGGAACAGAAACCGTGGGCCTTCGATCATGACAACAGGCTGAACAGCGCGTTCATCCATCTCCGCCGCAATCGATACTTCACCGCCATAACTCAATTCGGCAAGGAACATCGTTTGCTCGCCTTGCTCAGCTGACGCTTTAATCATTAAGACAACTTCATAATGGCGGTCTTTACCTTTAATAGGCGTTGAGGTAACAGAAAAATTGACCGAAACCTGTGGGGCATTAGCTGGATTATCATAGATAAGTGGGGCATTAGGATTTTCAAAAGATAAATCTTTGACATAATGGCTATGAAAGGTGATTTGTTGGTCTGGTGTTGTGACGCCTTGTCCGCTATCAGATGATTGTTTGTCAGTCATAATAATTCCTTTCAGATGGCACATATGCCGTTGGTCAAATAGTCTATGACTATGTATTTAACTTAGCTAATCATTGGGCTAATCATTGGGCTAATCATTGAGCTAATCATTGGGCTATTTATTGGGCTCATTTTTATCATGATTGTCATCAGGGTCAATATGCTCTGCCTCACCCTCGATGATCATACTTGATGGCATGTCAGATGCTAACCCATCAGCATCATCAGATTGCTGGTCTTTATCATAATTTGGAAATCCAAAACTCGACATATTCATATGGGCTGAGAATCCACCAGTTTGGCCCCCAGCTTGACCACCTGTCTGAAATGGAAAGGGTCGAGTTTTGGCCGCCGGAAACAGGTGGAACAGCGCCGTCCCTATCAGATCACGCAGGAGCGGAAGAAAACACAAAATACCAAACGCATCGCTTGCATAACCTGGAATGATCAATCCAAAGCCGCCAAATAACACCGGCAACACTAATGGCATCATCTCATGTGGAGGCTTTGTGATACCGCCACCTGCCAATATCTGCATAAACCGATAACGCATGAGCTGAAATCCCATGATCGCGGTAACAAAAACGCCAATAATGGTGGGAAGCACGTTAATGGCGTCTGCTACTATGCCGAAAACAATCACCTCGACCCATATCAAGACGATGATAAATGCAAGAATAATCAGACCTCTCATTATGGCTCCTTTGGCATACTTTTGCAGGGTTCTTTTAACGCTTATTTAAATCGTAAAGCAAATTTCTTTTTGCGAATAATGACTAGAGTCTTGTCGTTTAAGCCTAATGCGTCTATCTGTATGTAACAAGAGCATAAACTGGCGAATGGCATAAAAGGCATAAGCCAACAGGAGTAAACCATGTTTAATGGCCCCTATGTCGACATTTTGATCTTTGCTGTGCTGGCTGTATTTCTGATTTTCCGCCTTCGTTCAATTTTAGGAAGGCGCGATGGTTTTGAAGAAGACCCCAATAAAAAAGCCGCAGCAGCATTCAAGTCACAAACAAAGGCTGACATGAATAATGAACTGCCTTCGGGTGAGGGAATAGACGCTATTGTCGCCGCTGATTCTGGATTTAGCAAACAAGCGTTTCTGGATGGCGCAGAACAAGTATATGAAATGATATTGACCGCCTTTGCGCGGGGCAACATGGAAGAATTGCGGCCTTTCCTGGGTTATGAGATGGCAGGCAGTTTTTCTGATGCCATCAAAGAGCGCCGTAAAGCCGGCGAAGAATTGAGCATTACGCTGACCGATTTAAGTCGTGTTGATATCCGTGAAGCTGGCGTCACTGAGGGCATTGCCTCAATCACTGTAGAATATCAATCTACTCAAGTCCGCGTCCTGAAAGACGAAAAGGGAACCATTATTGATGGTGATAGTAATGACCCTGAAACATTTGTCGATCAGTGGACATTTGAACGTGATGTGACATCGGCAAATCCAAACTGGCTATTGGTAGAAACCCAAACATCGGAAAGCTAATACCACTATAAGGCCATTTGATTGCTAAAATGCCAGTTGATTAAAACTGTGAGCCGAAACATGAAAAAGCGCAACAATCAAAAGGCCAACCAAAAAGCCAGCCAAAAGGCCAACCAAAAGGATAAGGATGGTGATGCGCTCTGGCAAGACGTGGTGCGAACGATTAATCCGATGCCGCAAGATACTGTTTTGCCAAACCCAGATGCTCTTGCTTCACTGGTGCTTAAAAAAGCCCCCAAAAAGGCGACAACAAAAGCCAAATCAGTCTCTAGCGCTTTGGCGGCGTTTCCATCCGCTTCTATTTCTGGCATGAACGGATTATCGCGCCATAACATCAAATCTGAATTGAAACCAGCAGACCTTGCTGCAGAAAAGGTCAGCGGTATTTCACGAACTGATGCCAAACGCATAAAAAGCGGTCAAGTCTCCCCCACCGCGCGGCTTGATCTGCATGGATTGACAACCCTTAATGCCAGATTAGCTCTGCGCCGGTTTATCGCCGAAAAACACCAGGATAGACATCAACATGTCTTGGTCATCACCGGCAAAGGTACAGCTGGAAAAGGTGTGATCCGTCAATCCCTGCCGCAATGGCTGGATGAGCCGCCATTATCGGAACAAGTGGTCGCCTATCATCCCGCCAAACCCAAAGACGGCGGCTTAGGCGCATGGTATATTAAGCTCAGACAAATCCCATGACTCCATTTGGCCAAAAATTGCGCGACCTGCGCCAACAAAACAACATGACCATGTCTGCTATGGCTGAATATCTGGGCGTGTCCTCAGCCTATTTATCGCAAGTCGAACATGGCAAGCGCGGCGTTCCGGGGGTGATCATGATGGATCAGATTTGCGCCTTATTTGGCCTCATCTGGGAAGACGCCGAAGCTTTAAAAGCACTCGCGCAATTATCAAATCCTCGTATTGTCATTGACACTGGCGATTTAGGGCAAGACGCGATGATCGCGGCTAATCTGTTCGCGCAACTGCTGCCAAAAGTCAGCGAAGAGGAAGCCAAAACGATGGCTGAATGGCTTAAAACCCGCAATGATCAGCTGTCCTGACGCAGGTGTGACGGGGGTGCGGTTTTAAGGGATGGGCGGATTGCCTGAATTCTAGCCGTTGGGTTCGGGGATGCATCCAGTAATCGCCAAAAGCCACTCTTGCATTTGCCTTGCAATCACCGCCAATAAACGGTGTTTTGAGTGATTCTGCTAGTCAAATGATGCTGATCCTGCTAGTAACCGCACCATAAGGAAACCGATATATCCTCATAGGAGAGTTTTCATGGCTAAAGAAAACCCGACCTCAAATCCGTCTTTGCGACAGGCAGATGTGAAACGTGAAACCAAAGAGACAAAGATCACAGCACATGTCACGCTTGATGGCATGGGAAAAGTTGATGTTGCTACAGGATTAGGATTTTTTGATCATATGATTGAACAATTGGGTCGTCACAGCCTGATTGATATCCGTCTTGCTTGTCAGGGGGATTTGCATATTGATGCTCATCATACGGTTGAGGATTGTGGTTGGGCGCTGGGTGAGGCTTTTTCAAAAGCGCTGGGTGATCGCCGCGGCATTACCCGCTATGGCACGGCTTTGCTGCCGATGGATGAAGCTTTGACGAGGGTTGCGATTGATATTTCTGGTCGGCCATTTCTGGTTTGGAATGTGTCGCTGCCATCGCTGCGGCTCGGCGAGATGGATAGTGAAGTATTTGAAGAGTTCTTCCGTGCCTTTAGCCAGTCCGCGGGTATAACGCTTCATATCGAAACAGTTTATGGCAGCAATACGCACCACATTATTGAGAGTAGCTTTAAAGCGCTGGCGCAAGCGTTGAAAACCGCTGTTGCGATTGATCCCAGACAAGCTGATTGTATCCCATCGACCAAGGGAGTGCTGTAACAGGCAGTCAGCAATGAAACTGGTTATTGTGGACTATGGTTCGGGCAACCTGCGGTCGGTTAAAAATTCATTGCAAACCGCGGCTCATAATGCTGATCTTGCGCATCAGGTCACGGTATCTTCTGACCCTGATATTGTCGCAAAAGCAGAATATCTGGTACTACCGGGGGTTGGCGCTTTTGCTGATTGTAAAGCAAATCTGATCAAGATAGACGGCATGATTGCGGCTATTGAACATGTTGCTCTCACATTGGCGCGACCATTTTTGGGGATTTGTGTTGGCATGCAATTGATGGCAGAGGTTGGCGAAGAAGGTGGTGTTAAAACGGCTGGCTTGGGCTGGATTAATGGCAGTATTACGGCGATGCATCCCCGCATTGATGAGGTGCCGCTGAAAGTTCCGCATATGGGCTGGAATCAGCTCATAATATCGGATCATATGGCGAATGATATTATGTTTGATAGGCTTGCAGCGGATAGTCGTGTCTATTTTCTGCATGGTTATCATCTGACTGGCTATCATCTGGCGGGCGGCGATGATAAACAGATCGCTGCATGGACGGATTATGGCGGTCATATTGTTGCCGCAGTAAAGACGGATAATCTGACTGGGGTACAATTTCACCCTGAAAAAAGCCAGAAAGTAGGGCAACGAATTCTTGCAAACTGGCTTTCATATACCTGCTAGGGTGTCGGCGTAACAATAAAGGGAAAATCTTGATATGATGGCGCAAGATAACAGAAAACCAATTACCGCTGTTGAAACCGTTAAGACGTTATCAGCGGCGGACATTATTGAATTATGTGATGCCGCTATCGAGGCGATTGAAAGTGGCGGCGGCTTTGGCTGGATCACTCCACCACCGCGAAATATTCTCGAAGATTACTGGAAAGGCGTCATGCTTATTCCAGAACGCGAGCTTATCATTGGCCGCATTGATGGCGTTATAGCCGCCAGTTGTCAAATTGTCCGCCCGCCGCGCAATAACGAAGCTCAAAAGCTGACATGTTCTCTTACCACGTTCTTTGTCGTGCCATGGGCCCGCGGCAAAGGTCTGGCCCCATTAATGCTTGATGAAGCTGAGGCATTTTGCCGGTCAGAAGGATTTAAAGTCATTAATCTTGATGTTCGGGCAACCCAAGAAAGAGCGATACAGCGCTATGAAGCCGCTGGCTATATTCGCTTTGGTGAACATCCTAAATATGCCTATATAAATGGCAGTTATGCGACGGCATATTATTATTACAAAGAGGTTTTGGAAATATCCGAACACCCTAATAAAGGCAAAGTCGGTTCATGATTATCTTTCCCGCTATTGATTTGAAGGATGGGAAATGCGTGCGCCTCAAGCATGGTGATTTTGACCAATTAACGATTTATAACAGCAACCCCGGCGATCAGGCTAATCAATTTGTTCAGGCTGGCACTCAATGGATTCACTGTGTTGATCTTGATGGCGCGGTTCAAGGCAAGCCTGTCAACAGAGATGCGGTGAATGCTATTCTGGCGGCAGGTGTCAAGGTACAGCTCGGCGGCGGCATCAGAGATATGGAAACGATTGCGGCATGGTTAGAGCAAGGGGTGGAACGGGTTATATTGGGCACCATTGCGCTCAAAAATCCGGAATTAGTCATTCAGGCAGCGCAAGCCTTTCCTGACCAAATTGCTGTTGGCGCAGATGCAAAGGATGGCATGATTGCCGCCGAAGGCTGGCTGGAAACATCACATATTCCTGTCCTTGATCTGGTCAGACGGTTTGAAGATTGTGGCGTTGCTGCTGTTATTTTTACCGATATTAGCCGTGATGGTGCGCTCGAAGGTGTTAATGCGAAAGCGACATTGGAACTTGCTGATGCGGTTTCTATTCCGGTCATAGCGTCGGGTGGAGTAGCCAATATCCAAGACATAAAAACGCTTGCCAATACCGCTGTCCATGGGGTGATTATTGGCCGTGCTATCTATGATGGCAGGTTAGAGCTGGCGGCCGCCATGACCTATCAAACCAATTCACATAATCAAGGTGTCTGATGCTTGCTGTTCGAGTAATTCCTTGTCTCGATGTTCATGATGGCCGCGTTGTCAAAGGCATTAATTTCGTCGATTTGGTCGATGCTGGTGATCCGGTTGAACAGGCTAAAGTCTATAATGACGCTGGCGCTGATGAGCTATGCTTCCTTGATATTTCGGCCAGCATTGAAGGCAGAAAAGCAATGGCAAATGTCATTAGCCAAACTGCAGATCACTGTTTCATGCCACTGACGGTTGGTGGCGGCGTCAGCGAAGTCGAAGATTTTCGCCGCTTGCTCTTGGCTGGAGCAGATAAAATATCAGTCAATTCATCGGCTGTTAAACATCCTGAATTATTATCTGAGGCAGCGTCCCGATTTGGCAGCCAATGTGTCGTTTTAGCGATTGATGCTCGGCGTCATGCTGATGGCTGGTTTGAGGTAGTCACACATGGTGGCCGCACGCCGACAGGCATAGATGCTATCGCATGGGCGGAAAAAGGCTGTGCCATGGGCGCTGGTGAAATTCTATTAACATCAATGGATGCAGATGGGACAAAAGAAGGATATGATATCCCATTAACGCAAGCAGTAAGTGATGCAGTTTCCATTCCGGTCATTGCGTCAGGTGGCGCCGGGCATGCTGATCATATGGTGGAAGCCATTACCAAAGGCCACGCATCGGCGGTATTGGCAGCATCTATTTTTCATTTCGGACTTCTGGATATGAATGCAGTCAAAACACATATGGCCAATCAAGGGCTGGAAGTCCGTCTCTAAAGAAATGCTAAAATGCGGGGAGCGATAAAATGAGCACACCAATTTTGGAAGAGCTATATGATGTTATTCTGTCTCGGCGTGGGGAAGACCCAAAGAAATCATGGACAGCGCGGTTATTAATAGAAGCCCCGCATCTACCAGCGCGCAAACTTGGTGAAGAAACAACCGAGGCGATTATTGCGGCAATGGCTGGCAATCGCGATGAGCTGATTGGGGAAGCGGCGGATGTTATCTATCATCTGCTGGTTGTCTTAGCCGCCGCTGATATCACCCTTGACGAATTATGGGATGAGCTGGCACGTCGCCGCCAGCAATCGGGTATTGACGAAAAAGCCAGCCGCGACGGATAGTCAGAATATACATAAGCCTGTTAACACATAGCCTGATTAACAGAGAGAGAGAGGATAATGATGAGTTATGATCTGGATAATATTTTTGCTCAGATACTAGATGGTCGCATCCCTTCTGCGCCGGTTGATGAAAATGACACGACACTCAGCTTTGCGGATATTCAGCCGCAAGCCCCACAACATCATCTGGTTATTCCGCGCGGGGCTTATACAGACCTCAGTGATTTTGCTGATAAGGCTTCGGATAAGGAGCTAGCGGATTGGGTGCGCGCCTTGGCAAGAGTGGCGAAGAAAACCGGGGTTGCTGATGATGGCTATCGCGTCATTGTTAATGTTGGCCGAAATGGTGGCCAAGAAGTGCCGCATTTGCATGGTCATGTTGTTGGCGGCGCACCTTTAGGCGCTATGCTAACAGCCAAAGGCTGAGAGATGATAGAATATAATACAGGGCATTATATGTGATGCCCCTCAAAATGATATGCTCTGGTTTGCGGATTTGGCGGCATCTCGGCCTGCGCTTGTATTGCTAAGTAAACTGTGCGACTGTTGATTATCACAATAAAAATAACAATCGTCAGACATATTTATGCAGGCATCCATTCATACCCTAGCCTTTCGCGGCCTTGAGCCTGTTCCTGTGCATGTTCAGGTTCATCTATCTAATGGTCTGCCGAATATTGCTATTGTTGGTCTCGCTGATAAAGCGGTGAGCGAATCAAAAGAGCGGGTGCGTGCCGCTTTATCATCGTTAGGCTTGTCTTTGCCGCCGAAGCGCATCGCAGTTAATCTGGCACCGGCTGATCTGATTAAAGAAGGCTCACATTTTGACCTGCCTATTGCATTAGGATTGCTGGTGGCGATGGGCGCGGTTCCATCCGATAGCGTTGATGGCATGATCGTGATGGGTGAGCTTGCCCTTGATGGAACGATCACAGGGGTTAATGGTGTTCTGGCGGCGGCGATTGGCGCATCATCTAAAGAGATGGGGTTGATTTGTCCTGCCGCAAATGGTGAGGAAGCGGCATGGGGCGGTGATGTTAAGATCATTTCTGCACCTAGCCTAATGACGTTGATTAATCATTTGCGAGGTGATCAGGTACTATCTGATCCAAAAGCCAAAGTCGCCGAAAGGCAGAACAATTTTCCTGATATGGCTGATCTCGTTGGTCAAGACCTGGCAAAAAGAGCAATGGAAATCACGGCGGTTGGGGGTCATAATTTATTGATGATGGGGCCGCCAGGGTCAGGTAAATCAATGTTGGCGTCACGGCTGGCTGGAATATTACCGCCCATGCTTGCCAAAGAATCGCTCGAAGTCACGATGATACATTCTATCGCTGGTTATTTGGATAAAGCAGGGCTGATTGTCTCGCGGCCGTATCGTGATCCGCATCACTCATCATCAGTTGCGGCGCTAGTTGGCGGCGGTGTTCGCGCTAAGCCGGGTGAAGTCAGCCTTGCTCATGGCGGGGTTTTATTTTTGGATGAATTGGCGGAATGGCCAGCTCATCAGCTTGATGCGTTGCGGCAAACGATTGAAACCGGCAAAGCCGTTGTCAGCCGAGCCAATCATCATGTCACGTATCCAGCCCGCTTTCAGCTTATTGCCGCGATGAACCCTTGTCGATGTGGATATTTGGGTGATCCATCACGCGCCTGTGCCAAGGCACCACGTTGTGGTCGTGACTATATGGCAAAAATATCAGGGCCATTACTTGATCGATTTGATATGTTGATTGAGGTTGTTGAGGTTCCTATATCGGCATTATCACAGCAGCAGTCAGGGGATACTAGTAAAACCATAGCCGAGCGTGTTCAGGTTGCGCGAAGCCGTAGCTTTCAACGCCAAGATCAAGCGGCAGGCATTGTTAATGCTCAACTTGATGGGGCTCAGCTCGAAGGTGTTATGCAAATGACAACGTCGGTTAAATCATTTCTTCAGGAAAGTGCAGAAACATTGCGGTTATCAGCGCGTGGCTATCATCGGGTCATGCGTGTCGCCCGAAGCGTTGCTGACCTTGATGACAGCGCCGCGGTGGAACGGCCGCATATCGCAGAAGCCATGCATTATCGGTCGTTACCGCCATTATCCTAAAGCCGATGATGAGCTTACAGTTTAGCCGTGATGCTATCCCAGATGCTGACAGCAAGGTCGAGGCCGCTTAATTGTTTAATCTCACGCAATCCTGTTGGTGAGGTGACGTTAATCTCTGTCAGATAACCGCCAATGACATCAATGCCGCAAAATAATAATTCTTTTTCTTTCAAAAATGGGCCAATGGCTTCGGCAATACGAAAATCATGATCATCAAGATCAGATTTTACGGCTTTGCCGCCAACATGCAGATTTGACCTGGCCTCACCTTTGGGCGGCACACGATTGACCGCCCCGACGGCTTCACCATCGATCATGATGACCCGTTTATCACCATTGGTAACAGCGGGCAAATAACGCTGCACCATGAGCGGTGAGCGGTCAATAAGAAGCATGGTTTCTATTAGGCTGGACAGGTTAGTATCTTCGGGTTTGAGGTGAAAGATTCCACGGCCGCCATTGCCGTATAATGGTTTGACAATAATATCTTTATGCTCAGAACGAAACGTCTTGATCTGGTCAATGTTGCTGGTGATCAATGTCGGCGGCATTAATTCATGAAACAGCGTCGCAACAAGTTTCTCTGGCGCATTGCGCACAGAGGTTGGATGATTAACTACCTTAACCTTATCCATAATCGTCTCAAGCATGTAGGTTGCTGTGATATAATGCATATCAAAAGGCGGGTCTTGGCGCATCAGAATAACATCAAGATCGGTCAGGTCTATGCGCTCCTCACGGATGATATTGACATGGTGATTGATATCATCTTTCACATCTACCCATGCGCCTTTGGCGGTGAGACCAACCCCTGGTGTGAAAGCCAAATTATCGGGATGATAGACAAAAATATTATAGCCTCTTGCTGCCGCTTCGAGAGCGAGCGCAAAACTGCTATCGCCACGAATATCAATCGTTTCGATGGCATCCATCTGCAAGGCAATTTTAAGCATGATATGGTGACCTGATTCTAAAGCCGATCGTCGTCATTCAAACGGATGTAATTGATAACAGTCGTTCCAAAACGCAACTCTTGCGCGTGGCCGACGACTTTATTCATTTCTTCTTCTGAGCCAGCAATGCCGCTAAGATAAACGACGCCATTTACGACATCTATGCTGAAATTCAAAGATGATATTTCCGGATCAGTAATCAGCTTACCGCGAAGTTGTGCTTCACTAGCCAAGTCTTTGGCCCGATCTTTGATTGAGGCTTTATTGCTAACATCAATTTCATTGATCACCTCAATAACGCCGTTCACCTGCCATGCGATCTGAACGGCTTGAACAGCGCTTTCCGGTTCATCGACATCACCAGTCAGCAAAACAGACCCTTTATTGACATCAACTTTGATATTTGAATAAAGGCTCACATGTTCTTTAAAATATGCTTCGGATATTTTGGTTTTGATAAGGCCGTCGTTAATGCTGGTGCCTATGCCTTTTTCTGTTGTACTAGCCGCAACCGCCGCTGCGCCAACCCCTGCAACTGCACCAACGCACCCTGATAATCCTAGCATCAGAAAGCCCATTAATATAAGGCTAGCCAATCCTAAATGTGGTGATTGCTTGGTCATGTTCATCATCATATTCCTTTGTTATATGCCTTACCTATATTTATGACAGGATTTTTGACAGGTGCCTATATACGTCATGAAATATAGATATTTCCTTTATACACTGTTCTTACATGGTGCGGCAATATTTTATCGTAAGTTATTATGCCATCACATCATGTCGAAAAAGTGACCACCTATAAATTGAATACGGCCATAGGGGCGAACCAAGGCAATAACGAGCTGCATCTCAACTTGGCTCAATTCTGGATATTTGGATAGAAAATGCTGTGCCGTGTCATAGATACGGCGTTGTTGCCGCGCCTGAGGCAACACTTTTTCTAGCTCATCATCACTGGCCTGACTGGTATATTTGACTTCAACAAACAGCAGTTTGCTGGGTTTTTGCATAATTAAATCAATCTCACCATAAGGACACCGATAGCGTGACTTTAGGGTTTTCCAGCCGTTCAATCGCAAGCGCAAGGCCACTATTTTTTCAGCCATACGACCACGTTTTTCAGCGATCTGGCGGCTTTTGCGCATTAAAATGATGGTTTCATGATGATGAATGATCCACCCGCAACATCAGATCATAGATGTGGGTTTTTCCCATTTTAGTGGCCTCTGTCACATCACGCACGGCATCACGGCGGCTTAGCCCGTCATCTAATGCGGCTTTTAGCATTGCTATTAAGTCATCATCTGAATAGCTATGCTCATCATCTGAAGGCGGCGCAAACATAACAACAATTTCGCCTTTTGGGGTGTCGTGTTCGGCAAAATAAGTGGCTAAAACATGCACCTCATCAAGCCAACTTTCTTCATATGTTTTGGTTAACTCTCTTGCCACAGCACAGTGCCGATGCGGGGCTATGCTTGCCGCCTCTGCCAAAGTTTCCGCCAGTCGCTTTGCTGATTCATAGCAAATAATGGTAGCATCAATGCGCATCAGCTTGGCTAGAGCTTTCTGTCTTTTGCTGGCGGTATTTGGCAAAAATCCAGCAAAGTGAAAGCGATCTGTTGGCAAGCCAGATATCACCAATGCGGCGAGCACGGCGGAAGGCCCCGGAACCGTGGTGACAGGAATATTGCTATCACGGCAGGCTCTTACCAGCCGATATCCCGGATCAGAAATCAATGGCGTTCCGGCATCGCTGACCAGCGTGATGGCTTTCCCGTCGGCTAATGCTTTGAGCAATTTTTCTCTGGCCTTGGTGGAGGTATGATCATGATAAGCAATAAGCTGGCCATGAGAAATGCCAAGCCGTTTGAGCATCAGGCCAGTATGTCGGGTATCCTCACAAGCGATCCAATCAGCGGATTGGAAAGAGGCAACCGCGCGCGGTGATAAATCATCCAGATTACCAATTGGCGTTGCTGTTATGGTTAAACCCGGAATAGACATAGGCTAATCTCTCCACCCCCAAAACGTCTCGCACACTTTACGAACTCACCAAATCATAATAGACTTATATGGGTGCAAAGGATACCTGATTTCAAATCAAATTTATGTCAGGTTATATGAGATATATTATGCCATTTATGAAGAAACCTGTGCCATTTTCACTTCGTTATTTTCGACATAATAGAAGTGTATTCAGAGGTCTTGGTTTAGTTGGGGCATTATTTATCCTTTCCGCCTGTGAGCCACAAAAAACCGCGCCCATTGTTGCCGCCCCATCAGCATCAGATACAGCAACAGGTGAGGCAATCACATTGCTTGATACGACAACGCAAGCAACAGAGGCGCAAGACCAATTAGAGGCCAGCCAGTTTGAAGATAATACTGGGGAAGCCAATAGTCAGGAAGGAAGTAAAATAGACCCATCGGTCAGTTATCTAAGCCAACAGTCAGACCCGATTGCGACCGAGCCAAATCTTCAGGTTCTTGACCAAGATATTTTCAGTGATACGGCAGACCAAGGCAATCCTTTGAACAGCCTGAAGCCTAAATCTGATGATAGTCAGGATGAAATTGATAGCGCTATTGAATGGATTTTTAACGACCAAGCCGCCCTCTCACCATCACCACCGACAAGCGGCGATATCGCAGAGCCGGCTTTCGATGGAAATGCGATTACCAGTCTGATTGATGATGGCTTTGACTATGATAGCCTAGAAGATGTATTTGCCATTATCAGCAAGCCAAAAATAGAAAATATCATCACCCAGCCGCCATCGCAGTTCCCTTCAAAACAAGCCTTATTTACACGGGCAGCAGTTTTGCTGCCTCTATCTGGCTCTTATAAATCGGTTGGGGAGGAGTTAAGGAAAGCGGTTGATATGGCAGTGATCTCACTTGATCGGCCCCAATTTGAGGTGATTTATATCGATACTGCAGATCAGCCAGCGGAAGCGGCCTATGCGGCGGTTGCTGCCGATGCTGATATTATCATTGGCCCTGTTTTCTCAAGCCATACGGCGGCGGTGGCGCCGATTGCCAGAGAACACCAAATCCCTGTCCTGTCGTTTTCCAATAATAGTGCGGTCACTAATCAAGATGTCTGGATTATGGGGCAACAGCCTGAGCATGAAATGGAAGCGGTGCTTAGTTATGCGATGGCGTCTTTGGCGGCAATTGATCAAATCCCTGCTGAGCAGGCTAGGATCGCCATTGTTACGAATGATACGGCATATGGCAGAATCTTGCGGGATGTCAGTATCAATCATTTGAAAACTGCTGGAGTGACACGCATATCGCAATTGCTTCTCAACCAGTCAGTTTTGAAAAACGAAGCACGTTTGCAGCTATCGATCCGGCAATTTGCACGCTGGTCAGAAGAAGACCCAACGCCAGAGTTTGATATGGTTATCATCTGCGGTGATGGTGATTTTACCTTGGCTGTTGCGCCTGTTCTGGTGTGGCATGATCTTGATCCAGCCAAGGTACGTTTTGTTGGCTCATCACAATGGAATCGCATTGATATGATTACAGAACCGTCGCTTCAAGGCGGGCTTTATGCGACAATACCAACGGAAAAGCGCCAGCGCTTTGAAAAAGTCTGGAAAATCTATTTTGCTGATGCGCCAGGTGATCTCGCACCGCTTGGCTTTGATGCGGTTGCGATTGCAAGTCTGATGACAGCAGATGTTTCGGTGAGTGAGGTGCTATTGCGTGACACGGGTTTTGCCGGATTTAGTGGCGTCTTCCGGTTTTATCCGGATGGCAATAATAAACGGCATTTAGAAGTCCGCCAGATCAATGCCTATAAATCTGCGATTGTTAGCCCTGCCGATACGATATTCTAAATAACATAACATAGACAGAGCCAGATTATAAAATCAGAATTTCCCCAATCAACGTATTCATGATTGTCTTTCCATGTTCCGTCAGTTTGAGAATACCTGCCTCCTCATTAAGCAGACCTTGCTGACAATATCGCGCGACCGCATCGGTATCAAGCCAGGTGTGGCGAGCGCCGGCCTTACCCTCAATAGCGGCAATATTAATCCCATCCGCAAGCCGCAAGCCCATCATGACAGCTTCAATGGCATAGGCATGTGGTGTCTCCTGATTTTCCTCAGCAATGCCTGAACCGGTTTTTGTCACATCATCAAGCCAGCCATCAGGGTGTTTGCGGCACCGTGTTTCGATGCGCCCATAATTGGTTTCATGATCATTCTCAGAATTGGGCATGTGATGAGACCAGATGCGGCCAACCGCACCCGGACCTGCGCCAATCCAGTCATCAGCTTGCCAATAAATCAGATTATGCCGACTCATCTGACCGGCTTTAGCATGGTTAGAAATCTCATAGGCATGAAACCCTGCTGCCTTGCAATGGGCCTGTGTTTCCTTGAACATTTCGAGTGATAATTCATCACTTGGAATTTCCAGCAACCCCCGCTTAGCCATGCTGGTAAAGGCGGTGCCCGGCTCAAGGGTCAGCTGATATAGTGATAGATGATCACAGCCAAGGGTTAGAATATCAGCCAGCTCAGCCAGCCAATCAGCGGTTGTTTGGTCTGGCAGGGCATAAATAAAATCAATAGAGACCCGATCAAACACTTGCTGCGCCTTGGCTAAGGCGTCTAAGGCTTCATTAGCTGAATGTTGGCGCCCTAAGAAAGATAAATGCCGGTCATTAAGCGATTGTATGCCCAGAGATAACCGATTAATTCCGTGATCACGAAATGCTGCCAGCTTCTCAGCTTCGACCGATGTCGGATTTGCTTCTAGGGTAATCTCAATATCGTCAGTTACAGAAAACAGTCTTTTGATAGCGCCGCATATTTCACCTGTTATCTCAGGCAACATCAGCGATGGTGTGCCGCCACCAAAAAAAACACTTTTGACAGGACGATTAGCTAAATGGAACCGCTCTGCCATTGTTTCAAGTTCGGTGATAATGGCTTGACCATAGCGCGCCTGATCAACCGTTTCACGGACATGGCTATTAAAATCACAATAAGGACATTTTTTCTGGCAAAAGGGCCAATGGATATAAACCCCAAAATCAGCCATATCAGTCATGATCGTCTCGGCGTTTCTTGAAAACATAAATCAATTAATTTTTGAAAGGCGATGGCCCGATGGCTGACCGAATGTTTCCAGTCGGGGTCAACCTCACCAAAGGTTTGATCATAGCCGTTTAGTTGAAACATGGGATCATATCCAAAGCCGCGAGTGCCGCGAGGTGGCCATACATATGAGCCTTCAATTATGCCTTCTGTGGTGATGATCTCACCATCAGGCCAACATAAAGCAAGGGCGCAGATAAAGCGGCATGATCTATCCGCGGAGCCGCTTTCGATAATGGCATCATGTACCTTTTGCATGGCGACTGAAAAATTGTTATCAGGCTTTGCCCAGCGCGCTGAATATAACCCCGGATCGCCATTAATGGCCTTGACTTCAAACCCAGAATCATCAGATAATGCAGGCATTCCGGCCGCCATCGCCGCGGCTTTTGCCTTAATTGCGGCATTGGCAATATAGTTATCGCCATCCTCAATCGGCTCATCCAAATTGAGAGCGCTGGCGCTAGTCACTGACAAATCATAAGGCGCAAGTAAAGCCGCGATCTCACGCACTTTGCCCTGATTGTGACTAGCAACAATAAGCGTATCTTCCTTAAAACCTCTGGTCATGCGGTTAAGGCGTTAAGGGCATTTTGCTGATGCTGAAACAGCTCATCCGCCCCCTTTTTGGCGTAATCAAGCATAGCAAGCAGGTCATCTTGTGTATAAGGATCAGCTTCTGCCGTTGCCTGCACCTCAACAATTCCGCCATCTGCGGTCAGGACAAAATTAGCATCAGTCTCAGCTTGGCTATCTTCGGCATAATCAAGATCAAGAACAACATTGCGCTCAAAAATGCCACATGATATTGCCGCTACTTGGCCAGTAACGGGCTGGCGTGTAATTTTACCATTAAGCAATAGCCGTTCGGTTGCCGCCATTAATGCGACCCATGATCCGGTGATCGCAGCGGTGCGAGTGCCGCCATCCGCCTGCAACACATCACAGTCAATTTTAATCTGTCTTTCCCCCAATAATTCAAGATTAGTAACTGCCCGCAAAGACCGCCCTATTAAACGCTGAATCTCTTGGGTGCGGCCAGATTGTTTGCCGCGCACGGCTTCACGGTCCATGCGGCTATGGGTTGAGCGTGGCAGCATACCATATTCTGCTGTTACCCAGCCTTTGCCCGTATTGCGCAAAAATGGCGGTACTCTTTCATCAATGCTAGCGGTCACTAGAACATGAGTATTTCCAAACTTGGCCAGGCATGAGCCTTCGGCATATGGCGAAAATCCAGCTGTCATTTCGATCTGGCGCAGGGCATCAGCCTGACGGCCAGATGGACGGGAAAAAGATGTCATTATATGATCCTATATATGAAACGGGGCAGTATTTACCTCTAGATAATTCTCTTGGTATTTTTGATGGTATTTGTGAAAACCGACCATATCATATCAGATGCCTGAAAGCGACGACTTGACCGGAGCAATTTCCAATTTTATTTTCATATTATGACATTACAGCATCCACCATCATTTGATACTAAACCCACCGCGATAGATAAATCTGTTTTGGGGATGAATGAGCGTGTTCATATGATCTTTAATCGGATTGTTGACCGTTATTTATCATCAGGCACCGCTGTTGGATCAAAAGCCATTGCCGATGATTTGGATCATATGCTATCGAGCGCCTCTATCCGCTCTATCATGGCTGAATTGGAACATGCTGGATTATTGTTTCAGCCGCACACATCAGCAGGCCGGATTCCCACCCAAACCGGATTGCGGCTGTTTGTAAATGGTCTGCTTGAAATTGGCGGCAGTATTAGCGATAGCGAACGTATGATGCTAGACGTTAATTGTCAGGCGCAAGGATTGAGCTTTGATGATGCCTTATCCGAAACCTCGTCAATGTTATCTGGCCTAACCCGCTGCGCGGCGTTGGTGATTATGCCAAAAACCGATATGATTATTAGGCAGGTCGAGTTTATTCCCATTGAAAAAAATAAAGCTTTGGTGGTGCTCGTGTCATCAGCCGGTCATGTGGAAAACCGCATTATGGAAACCCCTGCTGATATGCCAGCATCGGTTTTGATTGAGGCGGGTAACTTTATTAACGCGCATTTAGCTGGCAAAAGTTTGTCTGACGCATCTGTTCTGCTGAAAGAGCTTATCGAAGTCAAGCAAGCGGCTATTGATGAGCTGACGCAAAAAGTGGCAGCAAGCGGTATCGCGATTTGGACAGGAAAAAACTCTGGTCAATCTGGTAATTTCATCCTCCGAGGACAGGCTAATTTGCTTGAAAATGTGACAGCTATGGATCAACTCGAACAAGTGCGGTCGCTGTTTCATCAATTAGAGGAGCAAAGCAATGCTCTTGATGTGCTTGCGACCATGCAGCAAGCCGAAGGCGTGCAGATTTTTATTGGCTCAGAAAACCGATTTTTTTCTGAAACCAACTGCTCGACTATTATTGCGCCTTATTATGACAGCAATCAGTCGATTATAGGGGCGGTTGGCGTGATTGGCCCAACGCGGCTAGATTATGCGCGGATTATTCCTATGGTTAATCATACATCGGCTACGATTACCAAAATGCTGTCTGAACGGCTTTAGGCTGAAAATCTGGGATTTTCACGATTTTGTTAAAATAAATTTAATAAAATTTTATTTTTTTCTTGGAAATACCGCGCCTCATCCTTACATAACTAACGCAAATGAATGAAACAGAGGATTATCATGTCTAACGATACGCCTGATAAAAATTTGGATAATCAAAATTCAGATGAAAACTCAAAACACAATAATGATGACGCAAGCCAAGAACCCAATGATGCCACATCAGAAGCCATGCCATCAGAGCCCAACCCAACATCAGACCAAGCCGCATCAATTGATATCAATATAGATGATATCCTTGATCCGGTGACAACGCTTCAAGCCGAACGTGATGATCTCAAAGATCAGATGCTAAGAGCGGTTGCGGAAACTGAAAATACGCGGCGCCGTGCTGAACGTGATGTGGCGCAGGTGCGTAAATATGGTCATACTGGTTTTGCTCGTGATTTGCTCTCGGTCGTTGAAAACCTGTCGCGGGCGGTTGAGGTCTTGCCAGAAAACCGTGATGGCCTTGATGATACTATGAAAAATCTGGTCATTGGTGTTGAAATGATCTCAAAAGAGTTAGCGAGTGTTCTCGAGCGCCATGGTATCATCCGCATTATGCCAATTGGTGAAAAGTTTGATCCTAACAAACACCAAGCGATGTTTGAAGTGCCGACAAATGAGGCTGAGCCGGGGACGATTGTGCAGGTGGCTCAATCGGGATGGATGCTCCATGATCGGCTATTAAGCCCAGCTATGGTTGGGGTGGCAAAAGCTGCTGAAAATAACGCTACAACAGATAAACATGCTGCTGATAATAATGATGAGAGCAGTGCATAGGGAAAACACCTTCACAACCATCAAATAATGGGGAAATCTTGCAATCAGATTTTCCTTTCTTATATGAGCAATATCATGACCATGTTTTTTATTGCTAAATTGGCAAAGAGATGACCATAAAGCACTAAAACAGTCAAAGTGATGAAGAAAGAAAGAGGCTAATTATGTCAAAAGTAATAGGAATTGATCTTGGTACCACAAACTCATGTGTTGCTGTCATGGATGGTGCATCCGCTAAAATCATTGAAAATGCCGAAGGCGCGCGAACAACGCCGTCTATGGTGGCTTTTACTGATGATGGAGAGAGGCTTGTTGGCCAGTCAGCAAAGCGGCAGGCAGTAACCAATTCAGAAAACACATTATATGCTATCAAGCGGATGATTGGACGCCGGCATGACGATGCAGCATCAAAAAAATTCGCCAAACTGGTTCCCTATAAAACCGTCAAGGCGGATAATGGTGACAATTGGGTTGAAGTTAATGGTGAGGCTTACTCACCGAGCCAGATATCCAGTTTCATTCTGCGCAAACTGAAAGAAGATGCGGAGTCATATTTGGGTGAAAGCGTGACCGAAGCGGTCATCACTGTGCCGGCTTATTTTAATGATGCCCAGCGGCAAGCCACCAAAGATGCTGGTAAAATTGCCGGCCTTAATGTCTTGCGGATCATTAATGAGCCAACGGCAGCGGCGCTTGCATATGGTTTAGATAAAAAAGAATCTGGCGTCATTGTTGTCTATGATCTTGGCGGCGGCACGTTTGATGTCTCTATCCTCGAAGTCGGCGATGGGGTTTTTGAAGTTAAATCCACCAATGGTGATACGTTCCTTGGCGGTGAAGATTTTGATCAGCGCATTATTGATTTCCTTGCTGATGAGTTTCAAAAAGATAACGGTATTGATTTACGGTCAGATAAACTGGCGCTTCAGCGACTGAAAGAAGCTGCTGAGAAAGCAAAGATTGAACTGTCTAGCAGTACCCAGACAGAGGTCAATCTGCCATTTATCACAGCTGATCATTCAGGCCCCAAGCACCTCAATGTTAAAATGACACGGGCAAAGTTGGAAAACCTTGTTGATGATCTGGTTGAACGCTCATTGAAGCCATGTAAAGCGGCGCTCAAAGATGCGGGACTTAAAGCCAGCGATATTGATGAGGTTATTCTGGTTGGCGGTATGACCAGAATGCCAAAGATATTTGAAAAAGTATCAGAGTTTTTTGGAACCGAGCCACATCGCGGGGTTAACCCTGATGAGGTGGTTGCCGCAGGTGCTGCTATTCAGGGCGGTGTGCTTAAAGGTGACGTTAAAGATGTGCTGCTTCTTGACGTGACACCATTATCGCTCGGTATCGAAACGTTAGGCGGTGTCTTTACCCGTCTGATTGATCGTAATACGACCATTCCGACCAAGAAAAGCCAGACCTTTTCAACCGCGGATGATAATCAGACGGCGGTGACAATCAGAGTGTTTCAGGGCGAGCGGGAGATTGCAGCAGATAATAAATTGCTTGGTCAATTTGATTTGGTTGGTATTCCAGCCGCGCCACGCGGCGTTCCACAAATCGAAGTCACCTTTGATATTGATGCTAATGGTATTGTTAATGTCAGCGCTAAAGATACGGCAACAGGCAAGGAACAGCAGATCAAAATTCAGGCCTCAGGTGGGCTTAGTGATGATGATATTGAACAAATGGTTAAAGATGCTGAGGCTAATGCCGAAGATGATAAAAAGCGTCGGGAAAAAATCGAAGCTCGTAATCATGCAGAATCGCTTATTCACGGGGCAGAAAAGACCTTATCTGATCTCGATGACAAAGTTGATGATGATCTGAAAACAGCAACGACAGATGCTATTGCTGAACTAAGAACAGCGATTGACGATGACGATGATGACGCGATTGCTGAAAAATCACAGGCGTTGAGCGCACAGATGATGAAACTAGGTGAGATTGCCTATGCGCAACAAGATGATGCTGATGACAGCTTTGATGATGCGGATAACGCGCCATCCGATGATGGTGTTGTTGATGCTGAGTTTACCGAGGTTGATGATACTGAAGATAAAAAATCAGCATCTTAATATCCATATGACACATAAAACCATTCGTTCTGTTATGCTATAAACAGATCGGGTGGTTTTGGTTTAAGATAGAGTATTTTATTCATGGCTAAACGAGATTTCTATGATGTGCTGGGTGTAAACAAAGATGCTGATGGATCAGCAATTAAATCAGCTTATCGCAAACTAGCTATGAAATATCATCCGGATCGTAACCCTGATGATAAAGCCGCCGACGATAAATTCCGTGAAGCCGCCGAAGCCTATGATGTTCTAAAAGATGATCAGAAGCGTGCCGCCTATGATCAATTTGGTCATGCCGCTTTTGATGGTCAAGGTGGCGGTGGTGGCGGCTTTTCCGGATTTGGCGGGGGTGGCGGCTTTAGTGATATTTTTGATGACATGTTTTCTGAGTTCATGGGCGGTGGCCGCCGTGGACGCCGTGGTCAACAAAGCCGTAAAGGCGCTGATCTGCGATATGACTTGGAAGTCACTTTAGAACAAGCCTTTGATGGTGATACACAAAAGATTAGCATCCCGGTTCCAGCGACCTGTGATACCTGCGCTGGTAGTGGTGCTGCTAAGGGCAGCAAGCCAGTCACCTGTAACGCCTGTGGCGGTCATGGCAAGGTCCGCGCCCAACAAGGCTTTTTTTCGGTTGAGAGAACATGCCCTACCTGCCAAGGACAAGGTGAGACCATCTCAAAACCATGTGGATCATGTGGTGGTCAGGGACGTGTACAAAAAAATAAGAGCCTTAATGTTAATATTCCCAAAGGTGTTGATACAGGCACGCGGATAAGACTTTCGGGTGAGGGCGAAGCAGGACTGCGAGGCGGACCTGCTGGTGATCTTTATATCTTTATCAATGTTAAAGACCATTCGCTGTTCTCACGCGAGGGCAATAACCTCTTTATGACAATGCCGGTGCCGATGGTAAAAGCTATCCTTGGTGGCTCGGTTGATATTCCTAGCCTTGATGGCAAGATGGCACGAATTACGATTGATTCTGGCACCCAATCAGGTCATCGTCTGCGGCTTCGCGGCAAAGGCATGCCGGGGCTGCAAGGCCGTGGCCGTGGCGATATGTATGTTGATATTCATGTCGAAACGCCAATCAATCTAAGCTCACGCCAGAAAGAGCTGTTGAAAGAGTTTGATAACGCTGGCAAGAATCAGAACCCTGAATCTGACTCATTTGTCAGACGTATCAAAAAGATGTTTGGCGAAAGCTAAGCCGCATCTTTGACCCTGATATATAGATATGATCATTGGCGTGATTTTGGATATGGGTTTTAACTGGACTTGTTAAAACTGGATGTTCAGACTATGTATCTGTATCTTGGTATCTGTATCTTGATCAGATTGATCTTGCGAACACATTAAGCTGATGGGAGCTTTGAGGATGACAGCACCACTTCGAATTGCTTTACCTGGTGCGGCCGGCCGAATGGGACGTATGATAACAACATTGGCAGCGGCAGATGACAGATGTCAGATTGTTGCCGCTTCGGATCAGCCAGACTCCCCCTTGCTTGGGCAAGATATAGGGGAAATAAACCAACTGCCGCCTATGGGGGTGACATTGACCGCTGATGCGTCAGCGCTGTTTGCTGCTAAGCCAGATGTGATCATTGACTTTACCGCTCCGGCGGCAACGCATGACCATGCCAAAATGGCGGCTAGCCATGATACGGCGATGGTTGTTGGGACGACGGGCTTGACCCAAAAAGACGGCGAGCATCTCGCTGCTTTGGCAACTGATATTCCTATTGTCTGGTGTGCAAATACATCTGTTGGGGTGACTTTATTGAACCGTCTGGTTGAACAAGTCGCGTCGCAACTTGTCGATGGCTGGGATATTGAGGTTGTTGAAACGCACCACAAGCATAAAGTCGATGCGCCATCTGGTACGGCGCTTGCCCTAGCGCAAGCTGCTGCTAAAGGCCGCAAAGTTGATCTTAATGCAGTGTCATCAATAGATCGGACAGGGGCAAGACAAGATGGCGATATCGGCTTTGCTGTTATGCGCGGTGGTGATGTAGCGGGTGAGCATAGCGTCATTTTCTATGGTCAGTCTGAGCGCATTGAGCTAACCCATCGGGCGACAGATCGAGTTATTTTTGGTCGTGGCGCTTTACGGGCGGCGAGCTGGATACATAGGCAACCGGCTGGCCTTTATTCTATGGATGATGTTCTGTCTGATTAGGATGCAGGTCTGATGGCTCATCAATGAGGTCAGTAATGGCTTTCGCTAATTCGGGTTTTTCCTGATATGGCAGAAACGCCCCAATTTCTATTTTTTTGCCCTGACTAGTTAGATAAAGCCGATGGCGTTCTAATAAATGCCGATCAGTATCAGGCAGGTTATCCATATCTTCGGTTTCAAGACGCACATTTAGCCATGCTAGCGGCATCTCTTCGGTGCTGATGCGGCCTTTCGCATCGGCCTGTTCAATGCGCAAGACGGGCTTGGCTTTTGTGATGCGCTCAAAGCGTTTTGCCGTCGCCCGATGGTGGAGATGAAAAAATAAACAAATTAATCCAAACTCGACGCCAAAAAACCCGATAACAGGCCAAGCTCCTAGAACCAAAAATACGATGGAGAATAAGAGTCCGGTTAGTGCCATGGCGAGCAGCAAAATAGCTGCGCCTTTTCGGCTCAAGCTACAATACGGCCATAACGTAATTGGCTTCGCGATTGCTGTCATGACTTCCTTATCTGCCCTATCCATAGAAATTATGATAGACTGTAAACTCTTTTGGTCAATCCAGATGCCATCATTACATGGTGGCAGATTGCCGCTTTCTAAGACCAATGCGCAAACTAGTGAGATATGAACATGGCCGTAAAAACTGATAAAAAACCAACACCATCTATGACGAAAAAGGCGATCGCTGAGGTATTTGAACGCTTTGCTAAATCCATGCCGGAAGCGGCGACAGAATTACACTTCACCAATCCATACACGCTTTTAGTGGCGGTGGCTTTATCGGCTCAAGCGACAGATGTTGGCGTCAATAAGGCAACTAAATCGCTGTTTGAGATTGTCGCAACACCAACTGATATGTTGGCATTGGGGCTTGCTGGTCTGATCGGTCATATCAAAACCATCGGCCTTTATAACAGCAAGGCGAAAAATCTAATTGCTATGGCTGAAATACTGATCAGAGATCATGATGGTATCGTGCCCGAAGACCGTGAAGCGCTAGAGGCTTTACCAGGGGTTGGGCGAAAAACCGCTAATGTTGTTTTAAACGAAGCGTTTGGTCATCCGACCATTGCGGTTGATACGCATATTTTCAGATTAGGTAATCGGACAGGAATGGCGCCGGGAAAAACGCCGCTTGAAGTAGAAAAAAATCTGCTTAAACGGGTGCCTGAAGACGCCTTGAAAGAAGCCCATCATTGGCTCATCTTACATGGCAGATATTGCTGTGTGGCGCGCAAACCACGATGCCAAGACTGTATCATTAACGATCTCTGCCGGTTCAAGGATAAAACGCAAGATTGAAAATAAGGCTGAAGATAAGGCCTGCTTACCGCCCTGCTCTACGGCTAGCAAGGTTTTCATAACATGCCTCAGCATCAATATTTTGATGCTGAATACGGCTTCTGCCATGCCATGCTATGATCTCAATACGGCCATCTTTAGGAAATAGTGTGAAATCAATAATACAAGTTTCTAATTTATATTGATGCACCTCACCTTCACCATCACGGCGGATATAATCGGCATTACCCAGAACTTGAACAAGCTCAGTTTTTTGCCACCCCATCGTATTAGCTGGATAAAACTTTGGCACAGTAGGTGCTGGCGGTGGCGCGATACTTGCGGGTTCAATGGCGGTCAATGTCGTCTCTGGTACTTTGGCGGCAACATGGGTTGGCATGGTGGTGTCTTCACTAAGAATGGTATCACTTGTTCTCGTATCACTTGGCGGCTTTATCGGCACAGCATCATTGATATCAGGAAGATTATCATCGCTGGGGATAATGTTGTCAGTGACGCTCGATATCTCTTGAATAAGAGGCTGACAGCCAGAAATTAGGCTTGCCAATACGCTTATAGCTATTCCAAGCTTGATGGTTGTGCTAGCACTCATGTAGTCAAATTATATTGGCATTGGTAATAATTCAATATCAAGTGTCATTGTTTTTCTAATTAAAGGGTAAAAAATGTCAGTAGCCAGTTCAGACCATACTAATAAAAACGCCAATAATCATGCAAGCATCATTACCGTTGGTAACGCGATCGTTGATGTGATCGCGCAAGCATCGGATGATTTTATAACTGAGCAAGGCATGATGAAAAATGCCATGAACCTGATTGATGCAGACCGTGCCACTGCGCTTTATGAGCGGATTGGTCCAGCGATAGAAGTATCTGGCGGCTCAGCGGCAAATACGGCAGCTGGCATTGCCTTACTGGGTGGTCATGCTGGTTTTATTGGAAAAATTGGTGATGATATGCTGGGCCGGATTTTCCGTCATGATATTAACGCTATAGGAGTTAAATCCCATCTCGCTGCTGAGGAAGCGCTACAAACTGCGTGTTCCTATATTCTGGTGACGCCTGATAAACAGCGGACAATGAACACATATCTGGGCGCGTCAATTACTCTAAAACCTGATGATATGAATGCTGATGCTATCGCGGCGGCAGATATCGTATACATCGAAGGCTATTTATATGATGCCCCAGAAGGCCCAGCTTGTTGGGATAAAATTGCCGGCGTCGCCCATGCTGCTGGAACAAAGATTGCAATTTCGCTATCCGACGGCTGGTGTGTCGAGCGCCATAGACAAGCGATGCATCAATTTGTCAGGGATCACTGCGACATGGTGCTTTGTAACGCTGAAGAAGCCCGGCTTATGTTCAATTCGGATAAAGATGACGCCATCCGCCAATTACGGCAATTAGTAGCTGAGGCGGTGATTACTGATGGTGGCAATGGTTCGATTGCCTGTGCGGGTGATGCTATTGCAACTATCACCCCTGACCGTGATATCCCTGTTATGGATACAACTGGTGCTGGTGATCTCTATGCGGCTGGATATCTCTATGCTCGCCATCAAGGGGCTGACCTAAACACGGCGGTCAATCTGGCCACGATTACCGCGAGTGAGGTGATCAGTCATATTGGAGCGCGGCCGCAAGCTGATTTGATTGCGCTTGCCAGCCCGCATATGCCTGATCATTTTTTTGGATGATTTATTTGGATTGATGCTGGTTTTCTGCGTATTGTGCTTTAGGATAAATTGATGATCTGATTGCAGAAAAAGAGCGCTACTCATGCCGGATGAACCATTGCCAACAGAACATGCAAAACAATCACGCCCGTCGCCTGATACGCTTGGTTTGACCCCCGTCATCCGCCAGTTTCTTGAGATAAAGGCCAATCATGACGATAGCCTGTTATTTTATCGCATGGGTGATTTTTATGAGCTGTTTTTTGATGATGCTGAGATTGCCGCGAAAGCTCTTGATATTACGTTAACTAAGCGTGGCAAGGCTGATGGCCAAGATATTCCCATGTGCGGGGTGCCGTTTCATGCCGTCGATGCCTATATGACGCGGCTAATCAAGCAGGGCTTTCGGGTGGCTATCTGTGAGCAAGCGGAAACTCCCGAAGAAGCCAAAGCGAGAAAAGCCAAAGGCCCTCTTAAACGTGATGTTGTCCGCATAGTGACGCCCGGAACTTTAGTCGAGGATAGTTATCTGCCGCCGCGTGAGAATAATTATCTCATGACCTTATTTCAGCAGCCAGATGCCTTATCTCTGGCGGCGGTTGATCTCAGCACCGGTGATGTCAAGGTCGAGAGCTTACCGCTTTCACAATGTGATGATGCGCTGGCCAGATGGAAGCCTGCTGAAGTGGTTATCAGCGATCAACAGACGGATTTAGGTAAGGCACTTGCTAATAATGATACATGTCTTAGCTTGCGGCCAGCGCGGGTCTTTGATAGCCAAACTGGTCGCAAAAAACTAGAAGCATTATATAATGTTGCAACCCTTGATGGGATTGCTGATTTAAGCCGCGGTGAGCTAGCAGCCTTAGGCGGATTAATTGCCTATCTTGATGATACACAAAAAGGTCGGCATCTCCATCTCAAACCGGTTGAACAGATCAGCCGTGATCATTTTCTTGATATTGATCCAGCGACACGCCGGTCGCTTGAATTAACGCGTACCCTTGGGGGGGATAAAAAAGGTTCTCTGTTATCTGTCATTGATAAAACTATTACGGCGGCTGGGGCGAGGCTATTGGCATCACGGCTGACGGCACCGCTTAAACATAAAGCGCAAATTATGGCACGTCATGATTTGATCGAAGCTATGCTTGGTCATGCCAAAATGGCTGATCAGATGCGGCAAAGTCTTAAAACCATGCCTGATCTTGAACGGGCGTTAAGCCGCTTAGGGTTAGGTCATGGCGGGCCCAGAGATTTGGCAGCGATTGCTCATGGGATTAATGCCGCAAGCGTTATGGCCGATGCCATCGATAAGCGATCAGCCCATAGTCTAGCGGATGGTTTAGCGAATGATCAGCTATCGGCATTAGCTGGTCATTTATCAGGCTCAACACAACTGGTGCAACAGATCACCAATGCCCTAGATGATGAGCTGCCGTTGCTGGCGCGTGATGGCGGCTTTATTCGCCAAGGCTATGATACGGTTCTTGATGAGCTGTTTACCTTGCGTGATGAATCGCGGCGTTTCATTGCGGCGCTTCAGCAACGCTATATCGAGGACACTGGTATCTCTAGCCTAAAGATTAAGCATAATAACGTGCTTGGATATCATATTGATGTGCGCAGCAATCATGCGGATAAATTACTTTCACAGCCTGATTCTATTTTTATTCATCGGCAGACGACGGCGCAGGCAGTACGGTTTTCGACAGTTGAGCTAGCTGAGCTGGAAACCGCTATGTCAAAGGCCGCCGATCAGGCGGTAGCACTAGAGCTAAATTGGTTTAACCACTTGGTCGAATTGGTCATGGCAGAGCAAGATCATATTCTAAAGGCAGCTCATGCAGCAGCCCAGCTCGATGTTGCAACAGCTATGGCAAGACTAGCCGAAACATGGCGCTATTGCCGGCCAGAAATGCGTGATGATATTAGCCTTAATATTATTGATGGGCGGCATCCTGTGGTTGAACAGATGCTTGCCACGGCCCAAGAGCATCCATTTGTGGTTAATTCGTGCCAGTTTACGCCCGATGATCGGATTTGGCTCCTAACTGGCCCCAATATGGCAGGTAAATCAACCTTCCTTCGGCAAAATGCGCTGATTACTATTATGGCACAGGCGGGATTTTATGTGCCTGCTAGCCAAGCCATTATTGGCATGGCTGATCGCGTATTTTGCCGCGTCGGGGCATCAGATGATCTGGCATCAGGGCGATCAACATTCATGGTTGAGATGGTCGAAACCGCCGCTATTTTGAATCGCTCAAGTGATCGCTCGCTGGTGATTTTGGACGAGATTGGTCGCGGTACGGCGACTTATGACGGGTTGTCGCTGGCTTGGGCGGTTGTCGAACATTTGCATGATGTGGTTGGGGCGAGAGTGTTATTCGCCACGCATTATCATGAATTATCAGCGTTAGAGGAGCGCTTGGGGTGTTTAAGCTGTCACGCTATGCGGGTGCGCGAATGGCAGGGTGACATTGTTTTCTTGCATGAGGTTGGTGCCGGTGCGGCTGATCGTTCTTATGGTATTCATGTGGCGCGTCTGGCCGGTGTTCCGGCACTTGTTATCGCCCGTGCTGAGGCTGTTTTGGCAACTTTAGCAGAGACAAAATCCACCGATAGTTTGATGGAAAGCCTGCCACTTTTTGATGCTAGCACCCCTCTCTCAGCGCCTCCTAAACATAGTATGATAGAACAACAGCTAAAACAGATTAGCCCTGATCATTTATCACCGCGGCAAGCGCTTGAGCAACTTTATGTGCTAAAAGCCATGCTCGATAATGATGATGATGGCAGATCATAGACAGCCTCTATGGATGCGCTATAATTGGAGCAGAAGCAAATAACACAGAAGCAAATGATAAGGTGTGATGGCTGATGGCAGCAGACCAGACAACAGAGCAGATTACATTGCCCAGCTGGATGCTAGCCTTTCAGCCAATGAACTATGCGCGAGATGCAAGCGAGATTGACGCTGTTCTGGAAACCCTTGACCGGATCAAAGCCGACAATATGGCAGGTTTTGATCAGCCATTTGATCAGCGACCAGCATTATTATCCGTTCTTAAAATAATGCTTGAGTCAGGCCGCACGGCATTGAAAACAGCCTTTATGGCAAATAATGATGGCGCGGCTTATGTTGGTGCTCATTCTATTCTGATGGATCATATGATCCAGCTTATTCATGATAGTGTTAGCCATAGCAAATGGCCTGATGCTAGAGCCGATCAATCGTCTAAATTGTCACTTATTGCGACAGGTGGTTACGGCCGTGGTGAATTATCCCCTCATTCAGATATTGATCTTTTGTTTTTGACGGATGTGAAACCTGACGCCAAGCAAGTTGAGGCCATTGAGTTTATGCTTTATCTGCTTTGGGATTTAGGGCTCGATATTGGTCATGCTAGCCGTAGCGTTCGGCAAGCGATCCATGCTGCTAAAGATGATCTGACAATCCGTACGGCGTTACTGGAGGCACGGCATTTAGCAGGTGACGCTAGCCTTTCCGAAAAATTGCTGAACCAGTTTCATCAAGATATTGCTGCCGATACAGCAAAACATTTTATTGCAGCAAAACTTGAGGAACGTGATGCCCGTCATCGCCGAAGTGATGCGCGACGTTACATGCTTGAGCCTAATATCAAAGAAGGCAAGGGCGGGCTCCGTGATTTGCATACATTGTTCTGGATATCACGTTACGGATTTGAGGTTGATAGCGTCTTTGAGCTGGTTAATCGCAAGGTGCTTACGCATAGCGAGGCGCGATCATTTTCCAACGCTCAGCGATTTTTATGGACATTACGATGTCATATGCATTTTCGCACTAACCGCGAAGATGACAGGCTGAGTTTTGATGTTCAGATGGATATTGCGCCATTGCTTGGGTATCGTGATAGAGCCGATAGTAAAGGTGTTGAGCGTTTTATGCGGCGATATTTCCTGACGGCAACAACGGTAGGTAGCCTGACCCGAATATTTTGTGCGGCTATCGCTGATGATTTTAAAAAAACGACGCGAACCTTTCGTGACCGTTTGCAATGGATCAGATTACCGCGCCCATTCATCATAAAAACAGGTCGCATTGCGCTTGAGGACAGGGCGCGTTTTCCTGATTGGCAATTGGCCATGATAGATTTATTTCGTCTTGCCCTTGATAATGGATATGACATTCATCCGCAAACCTTGCGCCAGATCACCCGCAATCTCAATTTAGTTGATGAGGATTTTCGGCTTGATAAAGCCAATAATGCTAGCTTTGTTGCCATTCTCACGCATAAGAAAAGCCCTGAGCGAGTGCTTCGTTTAATGAATGAAGTCGGCATTTTAGGCAAGTTTTTACCAGACTTTGACCGTATCGTTGCTATGATGCAATACGATATGTATCACAGCTATACGGTTGATGAGCATACGATTTTCGCAATGGGGATTTTGCATCAAATTGAAACTGGCGAATTGAAAGATATTGCCCCAGTCGCCAGTAATGCGGTGAGAGAGATCGATGGCCTTGATGAGCTGCATATAGCGCTTTTGCTTCATGATATTGCTAAGGGTCGCGGCGGTGATCATTCTATCTTGGGGGCAGAAGTCGCAAGGCAAGTCTGCCCCCGGCTAGGGTTAAGCCTGGCGGCAACGGAAACCATCGCATGGCTAGTCAGGAACCATCTATTGATGAGTGAAACAGCTTTTCGTTATGATCTCAATGATCCGGCAACGATCACGCATTTTGCACAAGCTGTTCAGTCACCCGAACGGCTAAACCTGTTGCTTGTGCTGACGGTAGCGGATATTCGCGCCGTTGGCCCTAATGTCTGGAATGGCTGGAAAGCAGCGCTGATGCGTGATCTCTATCATCGGACAATGGCTGTATTGCTAGGCGCAGAAGCAAGCGCCGTAGCAGAGCATATGGCAGGCGCTATTCATGAAGAATTGACCGTCGCCTTGGCCAAGCAAGATAACTGGTGGGATGCTAAAACCACCCAACATCATATTGATATGTTCTATCCAAATTACTGGACGAGCTTTGATTTAGAGTCATATATTCGGCATGCCGATATGTGTCGTCATTTTGAACAAGAAAATGAGCTGGTGGGCATTAGCATGACCCCAGATGAAGCGAGAAACGCAACGGAAATTGCCATTATTACGGCGGATGATGTTGGCCTATTCTCACGGATTGCTGGCGGTGTTGCGGCAACAGGGGCAAATATTGTCGATGCTCGTGTGACGACGCGAAAAGACGGGCTTACGCTGGATGTGTTATGGGTGCAGGATCAGGATAAACAGGCGATTACCGAAAAAGCCAAGCTCAATAAATTGAAAACAGCGCTTAAAAAAGCCATGACAGGACAGATGGATATTGATAGCGCCATGGAAACCCGCTGGCGCCAAACACCAACACGGATCAGACGCATTTCGGCGCCAGCGCGGGTGCTTATCAATAATCACATTAGCTCAACGCATAGTATTTTAGAAATTAATGGCAAAGATGCGCCGGGGCTTTTATATCGGATTACCCATGTGCTTGCTGGTCTAGGCATACAGATTCAACTGGCCAGTGTCTCTACCTATGGTGATCGGGTGGTTGATGTGTTTTATGTGAAAGACAGTTTCGGGCTCAAAATTGAAAGCCAAAATCGGATTGATACTATTCGTCAGACATTGCTGAAAGTGCTTGAGGATAGTGATCCCGCTAATCAGGTTGCGGCATGACATCGGCGCCGCAAAGACTATTATCAATCTTCAGCAAGATTAGTGTCTTTACCGCATTAAGCCGAATATTTGGCTTCACACGCGATATTATTCTGGCGATAGTGCTAGGCCTTGGCCCGGTATCAGACGCTTTTTTTGTCGCTTTCAAATTACCTAATTTGTTTCGCCGCCTCACCGCAGAAGGCGCTATGGCAAGTGCCTTCGTGCCCAGTTATACAGGCGTTGAGCAAAAATATGGGGTAAGGCAAGCCATGCGAATGGCAGGTGAGGTGCAGTCGCTATTGGTGCTGATCCTGATCTTAATCGTTATTATATTTGAGCTATTTATGCCCGTGGTTATCACACTAATTGCGCCAGGTTTTGCCGTCGGCTTATCGCAAAGTAATGACATTAGCCGAATGGCAAATGCGGTGCAGTTAGCGCGCCTAACGATGCCGTATCTACCCTTAATCTCACTGCTTGCCCTATGGATCAGCATTGGCAATATTTATAGCCGCTTCTCACTGGGCGCTAGCGTGCCGGTGATAATGAATGCTGTGATGATAGCTGGCGCGGTGCTGGCATGGTGGTTGTGGCCAGACTTATCAAGCACCGCTGATAGTTTTGATAGAGCGTTGATTGTTGCCATGGCGGTAACAATGGGCGGTATCATAAAGCTGATCGTCATTGGCACTATGCTTATCCGTATCAGACGCATGCCGCCGCTCCACTTACCCAGAATAAGCCCTGATAGCCGCGCCTTATGGAGGCGCTTTTTCCCGGCGGCGTTAGGGGCGGCAGGAACGCAAATTAATTTGCTGATTGATACTATTCTCGCCTCATTATTGGCGGTGGGGTCAATATCACAGCTGTATTTTGCTGATCGGATCGCACAATTACCACTTGGAGTGGTGGGGATTGCGCTAGGCGTGGCGTTATTGCCAACTTTATCACGTCTAGAGCAGGTTGATAAGGTTGATATCCCAGCTGTTCGTTCGGTTATTCATCGCGGCGTCATCATTGGTATGCTGGCTAGCTTGCCTGCTATGGCTGGGGTATTGGTGATTGCTGATGCGTTAATCTTGGGGTTATTTGCTTATGGTGCCTTTGATCTCGCCATGGTGACGCCAACAGCATTAGTGCTAATGGCATATGGGGTTGGTATTCCGGCCTTTATTCTGGTTAAGACATTACAGCCAGCGTTCTATGCGGCCGGTGATACCAAAACACCAATGTGGATAACGATTATATCTGTTGTCATCAATGTCGGGCTTAGCCTTATCCTGATGCGGGTTTTGGCAGCGGCTGGCCTCGCTCTTGCAACCTCAATCAGCCTATGGTGTTCGGCTATGATATTAACGGTGATATTAGTGCGGCGACGTCGGCTTGATGGATCCGTTTTATGGCCACTCATAAAAATCATGGTGGTGGCCATGATTATGGCTGGGTTGGTTTATGGGCTAAAACAGCATCTGCCAGCTATGCTAGCATGGCAATCGCTGGCTATTTTAATGCTGGCAAGTATCACGATTTATGCCCCATTAGTCATACTGACAGGGATTTGGCGGAGCCTTAAAGCTTGACCGATAGCGCCGCTTGGCATAACAGAACACAAGATTAGGGATTATGAACAGGATAACATTATGAACAGAATATTTTCTGGTATCCAGCCGACAGGAAACTTGCATCTTGGCAATTATTTGGGGGCTATTCGCAATTGGGTTGATCTCCAGCATCAATTTGAATCGATTTATTGCGTTGTTGATCTGCATGCTATCACTGTTCAGCAAGACCCCGCCGCCCTTCATCAAGCAACGATTGAGGTTGCCGCCAGTCTGTTAGCATCTGGAATTGATCCCAAGCAGGCGATCATTTTTAATCAGAGCCGCGTGCCGCAACATGCGGAACTGGCATGGATATTTAATTGTATTGCCCGTCTTGGGTGGTTAAATCGGATGACTCAATTTAAGGAAAAGGCAGGTAAAAATCGTGAGAATGCAAGCGTTGGTTTATTTGCTTATCCGGCGTTAATGGCGGCGGATATTCTGGCTTATAAAGCAACGCATGTCCCTGTTGGTGAAGATCAGAAACAGCATCTTGAGCTAACCCGTGATATCGCTGGCGCCTTTAATGCCATGGTTGAGGAAGAGTTTTTTCCGTTACCTGAGCCGCAAATCTTGGGTGAAGCCACCCGCGTCATGAGCTTGCGTGACGGCACATCAAAGATGAGCAAGTCAGATGTGTCTGATTTTTCGCGCATTAATATGAATGATGATGCTGATACTATTGTTCAGAAAATCCGCAAAGCAAAAACCGATCCTGATGTGTTGCCGGAAACAGCAGAAGCGTTAGACGCGCGTCCTGAGGCGAGAAACCTAGTTACTATTTATGCGGCCCTAGCAGGGTCTGATATCAGTAGCGTTCTAGCACAATTTGCAGGCCAAGGATTTGGTCAATTCAAACCCGCGTTAGCCGATTTGGCGGTGGCAAAACTAGAGCCAGTGACCAAGGCAATGCGGCATTATCTTGATGATAAATCGGAAGTCATCAAAGTGCTTGATGAAGGGGCAGAACGCGCCCATGCTATTGCCAAGCCTATTATGTCAGATATCAGAAAGCGGCTTGGGTTTTTTGGTGAGAGTCTTGGCTAATCTATTTAACGACCCTAATTTAACCGCATTTTGATGTTAACACGCTTGTAACTTAAGTCTTGCCAGTAAAGCCTTGCCAGTAAAGTCTTGCCAGTAAAGCCTTGTAAGTTAAGGTGGGGAGACTTATATCAACGGAAACGGAGCTAATCGCATGTTTATTCAGACAGAAGATACACCCAACCCGTCGACGCTGAAATTCATTCCGGGTCAAACCGTTATGGAAACAGGAACCGTCCAATTCGCCTCTATTGATGAGGCGTCTTCATCGCCATTAGCACGGCGGCTATTTGCCGTAGATGGCATTACACAAATCTTTTTTGGCATGGATTTTGTTTCTGTTACCAAGTCCGAAAACCATGACTGGTTTACCATTAAACCAGGCGTGTTAGCCGCTATTATGGAACATTATGCCAGCGGCATGCCAGTGATTGAGGGTGATGCCTCATCACAATCGGATGACAGTGAAGAAGATGATGATGAAGTAGTGGCACAAATTAAGCATCTGCTTGATACACGTGTTCGGCCAGCTGTCGCCATGGATGGCGGCGATATTGTCTTTAAGTCATTTGAAAATGGCGTTGTGACGCTCTACATGCGTGGGGCATGCCAAGGTTGCCCTAGCTCTACGGCAACGCTGAAAATGGGGATTGAAAATATGCTGCGCCACTATATTCCGGATGTGCAAGAAGTCTGCGCAGATAATGGCTAGTTCTTAACAGTTAGGAAATCAATTTTGGAAACCAAATCGGAACATAGTAAAACTCCGGTTTATTTCTGGTTATTAGCGATCATTCTGATTCTAATTGCCATTCAGCTTGTCATGGTTACAGCCTATGAGATTAAGTATGTTAAAATAAAGGCTGGATATTATGAGCCGCCGCCAGTTTTTGAAACAGCGGCCAATAATGCGGCAAGAAAACGTCTGTTGTGGCTAGAAAATCAATTAGCCCCACCACCGCTTTTGGTTTGGTCGAATAAGCCGCCACCATTGCTTGAGTTTCGGGAATTAGCCGATGGCGAAAGCGATGCTGATTGGCCAGAACTGGCGGCAGATGACAATCAAATCGGCAGTTTTGATATCATAGAAACGCCAAGCCAGTCATCATCATCTCGATCGCCATCTGCACATCTAACAACATCTCCAAATGCAGCCCCAAATGCAGCCCCAAATGCAGCAGGGCAAGTGATCACAGTGACAGCATATTATGTTCGCCAATTACCCGATTTGCGGACGGTCAAGGTTGATCAGCGCAAAACTATATTTATCAGTTCGGTCTTACCGCATATTTTACGCGCCAATCAGGAGCTAATAGAGCGCCGCCGCCGCATTGAGATTGATTATGCTAATGGCAGCGAAGATCGGATCAGAAAATGGGCAGAACTTTATGCAGTCGCTGGCGTTAACGATCTGCATATAGATCAACTTTATGACGAATTAATGTTGCGTGTTGATGCTATTCCGGTGTCTTTAGCGCTCGCCCAAGCAATTATCGAAAGCGGCTGGGGAACGTCTCGATTTGCGCGCCAAGGAAACGCCCTTTATGGTGAATGGGCATGGTCAGAGAGCAAAGGCATTAAACCGTTATCGCCATCAGATGATCGTGCTGTGGTCAGGTCTTTTGCATCTATCTTTGATTCGGTGAGAAGCTATATGCATAATCTGAATACCCATGATGCCTATCAAAACTTGCGTCAAAAACGCCGCCAGTATCGGGATGATGTCCAACATATATTGACCCAGCAATTAATCCCAACCTTGGATAAATATGCTGAGGATGGTGACCTTTATATCCGGAAATTACGCAATATTGTTCAGACTAATAATCTCAATCTATATAGCAATGCGGTATTGGCGAATGCCAACTAATTGAGAACAAATTGCCGACTATACCATCTGAAACGGCCTGTATCTTGATCATTTTCTAAAACTGGCATCGTGCAATTAATGCGGCTGCGATAGTTTGAAAATGCCTCTGGCAGTCGCACTTCTATGCGCCGACCGAGCTGGATTACATCGATTCTGCCCATGCCCGATGCGAAACAGATTAACCGATTTAATGGCTCAATCCCTGCCGCCACAGTAAACCCCAAATATGGTGGGTTATTGGTGAGCACCATATCACCATTGGTTATATCAGATATCGGCAACGCCTTGGCTTCAACAGCTAATGTTAGGCGATTGATATCACCATAATTTTCATTAAAGGCGAAACGGGGCCATTCAAACGCATCAATGCTAGCATGGGCTACACCTGAAGCCTGACCAAACGCCGCCTCAAATCCTGAGGCTTTGATGATGTCACGGACTTCGGAACTATATTCTCCATAAGGATAGGCGAAGAAACGTGGTCTCTCCCCCAGCTCTTCATAAAAGCGGGTATTTGAGGTGTTAATCTCTTGGCGCACTTGATCAGCAGATAGCCGATGCATATGCGGATGAGTATGTGACTGTGAGCCAATCTCAACGCCGGCAGCTTGCATTTCTCTAATCTGATCCCAAGACGCATAGCCGTTAAGCCCTCTATCTATAGACTGCGTTGCAACGAATATCGTAAACGGATAATCATAGGCTTGAAGCCGTGGAAAGGCTTCAGCGTAAACCGACGAAAAAGCATCATCAATGGTGATGGCTAGTGCCTTATCTGGCAATCTCTCACCTGATTTTAGCTTAGATACAATCTCAGCCAGCGGTAAAACTGTCCAGCCTTCGTCACGGATGGTTTGTAAATGGGCGTCAAATACATCAAGCTGGATGTTGGTTGATGGCAGATTGCTCTCACCAAAGCGGTGATACATGATAATTGTTGCGTCATCACTAGCAAATGATGGCATAACGACAAACAAAACTGCTAGCGCACCAAAAAGCGGTTTTAGGCAAGCTTGCCAGAATAGCCAATGCAGGGTGAGTAATCTAGAAGTCAATCTAGGAGTTTGTTTAAACATGGTTTATATTTATCATGAATACGGAATTATCAAAAGTGAATATAAAGGATGAGTAACGGATATATGAAGGTCTTAGCGATAGAAGCAAGTGGCGCCTCAGTATCGGTAGCGCTGGTCGGCACATCTGGTGTTTTGGCCATGATCAGCCGGGCAGATAGGCATGGTCACGCGGCATGGATTACCGATATGGTTGATAATCTCATGCGCCAAACAGAAACCAGCTTTGACGCTATCACCCATATCGCGGCGGGTGTTGGACCGGGGTCGTTTACCGGTATTCGTGTTGGCCTAGCAGCAGCGCAAGGCTATGGCATTGCATTGGACAAGCCTGTCTTAGGTCTGTCATCGCTCGCGGCGCTTGGCTGGTCTATGCTGGCCTCTATGGATGATCATAACGGTCAGGTTCTCGCCCTTATCAACACTCGCCGCGGGAATATTTTTGGCCAATGCTTTGACCATGAGAAAGCAATCAGTGATGTGATTGATCTGGATGTGGGTGGGCTTGCCGCCTCTATGGCAACTTATCATCAAGAAACGCCGTTTACTGGCCTCTATATAAAGGGCTATTATGCGGATGCGATGGCCACAAACCTAACCCAAGCCGCGCTTCCTATTATGGCATCGGATGATGGTGATGTTGATGCGTCTATGATTGGTAATATGGCTTTTTCACGCTTGGCCGCAGGGATGACGGTGGCAGATTATCCGCCAACACCGCGCTATCATTCGGCGCCATTGCTTGGGGCAGCCAAGAAAGACCGCTAAATGGAAATCGCCACTCGCCGCATGACGGCAGATGATCTGAAAACTTTGCAGGATCTAGACGCCGCCAGCATATCTGAGCGTGTAGAAGGATTAGCCAGCTTCCTTGGGCAAAAGGCGGGGGCTGGACTTGTTGCCTATACACCGACAACAGATGCTAGACGAACGTCTTTTCCAGAACCACTATTGGGATATATTGCTGGATTTTCGGTAAATCAAGACGCCGAAATTATTGATCTGGTGGTTCGGTCTGATTATCGGCGGCAAGGCATTGGGCAGCAGCTCATTGAAGGCTTTTGTGATGCGTTTGGCCATCACGTCACCTATCTTGAGGTGGCACGTCAGAACCGCCCAGCCTATGAGCTTTATCTGAGCATGGGATTCGTTGAATATGGCGACAGAAAAGCCTATTATCAAACGGCTGATGGTAGGGATGATGCCATTTTGATGCGAAAATATGGCAATATACCAGCAGACATTTAGCTCAAGATATAGCCCAAGCACGTATAAAGTTCAGGCACATTGCTTATATCTTAAATATGGCCATGTTCTTGACAGATATAATCGCCATGATATTTGTAAACCAGAATTACAGTGACCAGAATTGCAGTAACCAGAATTATAACGAATTAACCAAAATTGTTTAATTGGAAATATTGGATAAAGCATGGCTAAAAAACTCTATATCAAGACATATGGATGCCAGATGAATGTCTATGATTCAGCCCGTATGGCAGACACGCTGGCGCCGCTTGGCTATGTTGAAACCGATATCGTTGATGACGCCGATATGGTGGTCATTAATACGTGCCATATTCGTGAAAAAGCAGCGGAAAAAGTGTTTTCAGAATTAGGTCGTCTGCGGCGGATGAAAGAAACGCGCAAATCTGACCAAGATAAAGACCTGTCTATCGCCGTTGCTGGATGTGTGGCGCAAGCCGAAGGCGAAGAAATTGCGCGCCGGGCGCCTTGGGTTGATGTGATTGTTGGCCCCCAAGCCTATCACACCTTGCCCGAATTGGTCAGCAAGCTCGACCCATCATCACGCCGTGCTGTCATTAACACGGATTTTCCAGTTGAGGATAAATTTGATTTTCTTCCTGAAGAACATACTCCACGCGGGCCAGCGGCGTTTCTCTCAGTTCAGGAAGGCTGTGATAAGTTTTGCACATTTTGTGTTGTTCCTTACACCCGGGGGGCGGAGTTTTCGCGCCCGGTCAAAAGCATTATGGATGAGGCTAAACGGCTTATTGCATCAGGGACGGTGGAGCTGTCTTTGCTTGGTCAGAATGTCAATGCGTGGCATGGTGAGGCCGAAGATGGGTCAACATGGAACTTTGGCCGATTGCTTTATGCCTTGGCAGAATTGGACGGGCTTAAACGTTTGCGCTATACCACGTCACATCCGTTAGATATGCATGATACGCTTTATGAAGCGCATGCCAATATTCCGCAACTGATGCCATATTTGCATCTGCCGGTGCAATCAGGGTCAAATCGCATATTATCGGCAATGAACCGCCGTCATGATAGAGATACCTATTTTCGGATTATTGACCGCTTGCGCGATGGTCGCCCTGACCTTGCCTTAAGTGGGGATTTTATTGTTGGCTTTCCCGGCGAAACCGATCGCGATTTTGCTGATACGCTTAACCTGATTAATACGGTCAATTATGCCTCAGCCTATTCGTTTAAATACAGCCCACGCCCCGGTACACCTGCGGCAAATGAAGAGATGCAAGTTGATGAGGCGGTTAAATCAGAACGTCTCGCCGGCCTGCAACAGGTGCTGGCCGCCCAGCAACGCGCCTTTAATCATTCAAAATTGGATCAGGTGATGGATGTGTTAATTGAACGCCCAGCTAATCGGGTTGGCCAGAAAGCCGGACGTTCGCCATGGATGCAGGCGGTTCATTTTAACGAAACCGCTGGTGCGATTGGTGATATTATTCCACTCAAAATTGTCTCAGCAACGCAAAACAGTCTTGCTGGAGAGCCTATTCTGTCAGTATAATAATCAATGACCAAAAAAGCAGGAAACGCATAGCGTGAAGCCAAAACCAGATTTACCTAATTCCATCACTATTGAGTTTGATGATAATCATGTGCTTCCCCTGCTTTATGGCCATCACAATAGCAATCTGGCGCATATTGAAAAAACACTTGATGTCAGGCTCGACTCATTTGGCAACATCATTCAAATTTCAGGTGCAAAAGATAATGCCACTATGGCAAAAAATGCTCTCGAAGCTATCTATAAACGTATATCAAATACCAAGGGCCAATCAGAAGAGGCACCAAAAGGCATGATTGATGATGCATTAAGGTGGGCGAAAAGCCAATCGCCAGACGCGATTAGCCGATTTGCTGAAAATTCCAGCGCCATAGCAACCTGGAAAAAAACCATCTCAGCGAAAAGTAAAATGCAGCAGGATTATCTTGATGCTATTGCCAAAAATGATGTCGTGTTTGGCATTGGCCCTGCGGGTACTGGCAAAACCTATCTGGCTGTGGCACGCGCTGTCGATGCCTTGAAATCTGGCCAAGTTGAGCGCATTATATTATCGCGCCCGGCGGTCGAAGCTGGCGAAAGGCTGGGCTTTTTGCCAGGTGATTTGAAAGAAAAGGTAGACCCATATTTGCGCCCATTATATGATGCAATTCATGACATGATGCCACCTGATAAAATGGATCGTATGATGGCGGCTGGGCAGATTGAAATTGCGCCATTGGCGTTCATGCGGGGGCGGACATTGGCGCAATCCTTTGTTATCATAGATGAAGCACAGAACACGACTGCGGTTCAGATGAAGATGGTATTGACGCGGCTTGGCGATGACTCCAAAATGGTGATTACAGGTGATCTCGGTCAGATTGATCTGCCATCTGGGCAAATCTCTGGCCTTGCTGATGCAGTATCCCTGCTTGATGGTGTAAAAGGAATTGATATTACAACATTTACTGGCGAAGATGTGGTAAGACACCCTGTTGTTGCTCGAATACTGAAAGCGTATGATAAAAGAGATAATAAGACATAGGCATGACCAAAGATGACTGATGCAGCCGCGAGGCAGCCCACACCCATGACCGAAGATGATGATGCTGAAAGTATCGAGATAGCTATAACCGAACAGGTGATAGCAACGATATTGATCAAAGACCCATCTTGGTACGAGATTCTAAACAAAACAGATCAAGCACAGCTCTCGCTGGTGATGAAAGAAGCCATGCGTATAGCTAATGATAAGGCGCTCCCGATTGCCGCCCCGACTACCATGCTGAAGACCATGCCGACGGCATTAACGATTATGCTCACCGATAATGGCCAGATGGCCTTGCTTAATCAGCAATTCCGCCAGCAAGTGCTAGCCACCAATGTTTTGTCTTTTCCTGATGATGAGGATGATCAGTATCTGGGCGATATCGCGATAGGCTATGCGATCACCAAAGCTGAGGCAGAGGCCGAAGGCAAACAGGCAGAGGATCATTTTCTGCATTTGCTTGTTCATGGTATCTTGCATTTGTTGGGGTATGATCACATCATTGACGATGATGCTAATGTCATGGAAGCCGAAGAAACTCGGATACTGGCGGCTATTGGTATTGCTGATCCTTATCAATCCCTTGGTGAGGTCTAATGATGATAACTTCAGCTGGATCAAAAATGGGGTTTTGGAAAAAAATAAAAAATGGATTGAAGAAGCTCCTTCCTGGAAACTCCTCGCCTTTGGCGCGTGAAGAGATTGCCGAACTTCTGGAAGAATCATTTCGTGAAACGGTGCATTTTGATAGCCATGAAAGCACCTTGTTGCAAAATATGCTGGGTTTGCGCGATATTACGGCGCTTGATGTTATGGTGCCGCGGGCCGATATTTTTTATGTTGATCAATCCGATAGCATGGAACAGATCATTGAAAAAATCACCGACGCTGGCCATTCACGCGTGCCAGTCGTCAATGAAAATCTTGATCAGGTCGAAGGCATTTTGCATATCAAAGACCTGTTGCGGATGATGCAAGCGAATGAGAAAGTGAATATTACTTCTCTGTTGCGGCAACCGATCTTTATCTCGCCGACGATGCGGTTGCTGGATTTGTTGCAGGAAATGCGAATACGGCGGTTACATCTTGCCTTAGTTGTTGATGAATACGGTGGCACCGATGGCTTGATCACGATTGAGAATCTAGTCGAAGAGATTATTGGTGAGATCAATGATGAGCATGATGAGGATACCACGCCATTATTTGATATTTCCAATGATGGAACTGCGATGGCTGATGCTCGTCTCGAAATTGAGATGCTGGAAGCTGTCACCGGCTCATTGCTTGATGAAGACAATCAGGATGAGATTGATACTGTTGGTGGATTAGTTATATCTCTTGCCGGTCGGGTGCCGGGCCGTGGTGAAATTATCAGGCACCCATCAGGGCTTGAGTTTGAAATCATTGAAAGTGACCCACGCCATGTGTCGATAGTTAAAATTCGACGTTTAATCAAAACCCAGCAGAAATCAATCTCATGATAAAGCACTGGCCGGCATTAGCGGTGCCAGTGGCCGGTATGTTGGCAAGCTTCGCCCTGCCCCCTATGCACATTCTACCATTGCTGTTTGCTCTTGCCTATCCGATGGCACGGATGCTGGCTTGCCCAACAATGCGCGCCGCTTTCTGGGTTGGCTGGGGATGTGGATTAGGCTGGTTTCTTGTTTCATTATACTGGATCAGCAATGCCATGATGACGGGCGGCGAAGAGTTTTATTGGATGATCCCATTTGCGATGTTTTGTCTGCCATCTGTTTTGGCCATATTTTGGGGCGTTGCTTTTGCGCTTGCCTGGCGATCTGGAACATCACCAACAGTCAGATGGGCGGCCTTAATCGCATGGGTGATGATTGCCGAATATATGCGGGCATTCCTATTTACAGGGTTTCCGTGGCAATCCCCCGGAATGGTGTTTGCCATCGCCCCATTAGGGTTTGATCTGGCATCTGTTATTGGGGTGTTTGGATGCGGCGTTATCATGATAATGGTGGCGGGGCTACCACTTGCTTGGCGCCTAGATAAAGGCTTTGGTAAAGTCATATCAACCATACTGGCAGGGGTGGTAGTGGTCGCCGCCATTGCTGCTCAACGGCCATTGGTTGATCATGCGGCATCAGGACTTACTGTGCGGATGGTTCAGCCCGCTATCCAGCAACAGGATAAATGGAAGTCTGAGCTGAGGGATCAGCATATAGCCGTGCATCTGGATCAAAGTCAAGCTGTTGGAGGCAATTCATCTGAACGCCCTGACCTGCCGGATCGTCCAGACTTGATTATCTGGGGTGAGGTCAGTTATGCCGGCTTTCTTGATCGCGATTGGGATAACGTCAATGCCAGATTATCAGAAGCAACCGCAGGCAGGTCATGGCTTATCCTTGGCGCTTTAAGAATACAGCATGAAGCCGATCAATCTAAATATTTCAATAGCATCTTTCTCATTAACCCAGATACGCGCATCAGCGGCATATACGATAAACGCTACTTAGTGCCTTGGGGCGAATATGTCCCATTTCGGCATATGTTTTCATTCGCGGATCATCTGGCTGGGGGCATAGATTTTTCGGCCGGGGCAAAGGCGGCTTTGCAAAGGCTTGAACGCTCAGATGGACAGATCGTTCATATCGCCCCCTTAATATGTTATGAAGTTATTTTTCCGGTTAGCACGCGCAAGGCCGCAGCAGGTGCTGATATGATTGTTAACCTGACCAATGATGCTTGGTTTGGTGATAGTCTGGGGCCAAGACAGCATCTAGCGATGGCGCAAATGCGGTCTGCTGAACTAGGGCTGCCTATGGTAAGGGTCGCCACAACCGGTATTTCCGCCGCCATAGATGCTTATGGTAACATTACATCTCACATCAATTATAATGCTTCAGCGTGGCAGGATACAGAAATCTCTGGCCGCACCCATACGGTTTATGCCAGTTATGGTGAGTTTGGATTCGTCATTTTAATGGTTATTTGTGTCTTAGCAGGGATAGGCTTTCGGTCGCGCAACTGATTGGCTTGACGCATAAAAAACGATGACTAGAATAAGCCAGGTTTTATATAAAAAGGATTGATAATGACGCACCTCTTTACAAGCGAATCTGTTTCTGAAGGCCATCCGGATAAAGTATGTGACCGTATCTCTGATGAAGTGGTTGATCTGCTTATTGGTAAGGATAAAGAAAGCCGCGTGGCGTGTGAGACATTTGCTACGACAAACCGAACAATCATCGGCGGTGAAATTCGGTGTAGCCAGAAAGTCGATAAAGACGAAATTATCGCTGTCGCTAGAGAAGCTGTTAAAAGTATCGGCTATGAGCAAGACGGCTACCATTGGCAACATATGGCGGTTGAATGTTATCTGCATGAACAATCCAGTGATATTGCACAAGGTGTTGATGCCGGATCAAATAAAGACGAAGGTGCTGGCGATCAGGGAATTATGTTTGGCTATGCCTGTCAAGAAACCGATGTGCTTATGCCAGCGCCAATCTTATATTCGCATCAAATTCTGAAATCGCTGGCGGCGGCCCGACATTCGGGGCAGACTGATATTTTAGGGCCAGATAGCAAATCACAGATTACCTGTGTCTATGAGAATGGCAAACCTGTGCGCGCGTCTAGTGTTGTTGTTTCAACTCAACATACCGAAGGTAGTGAGGGCAAAGTCCGGGATTTGGTGCGTGAACATGTCATCAAGATTCTGCCTGATGGCTGGATGTGTGATGAAGATAATTTTTATGTTAACCCAACAGGCAAGTTTGTAGTTGGCGGCCCTGATGGTGATGCCGGGCTGACTGGCCGCAAGATTATCGTTGATACCTATGGTGGTGCAGCGCCTCATGGTGGTGGGGCATTTAGCGGCAAAGACCCGACAAAAGTTGATCGCTCAGCCGCCTATGCTGCCCGATATTTAGCCAAAAATGTTGTCGCCGCTGGCTTGGCTGATAAATGCACTATTCAATTATCTTATGCGATAGGCGTATCAAAGCCATTATCTGTCTATGTCAATACGGCAGGAACAGGAAAGGTTGAGGACAGCATATTAGAAACCGTCTTACCTGAAGTCATGGATTTATCACCGCGCGGCATTCGTCAGGCGCTAGGGCTTAATGCCCCGATCTATGCTGCGACCGCCGCTTATGGGCATTTTGGCCGTGTCGCTGGTGAAGCTGGGGCAGGGAGTTTCAGCTGGGAAGCCACCAATCTGAAAGATGCTATCCTTAAGGCTGTATAATCTGGATATGGATTGATGCAACACCCATATGATCAGCCGCAATTTTATGGGCGGCGACGTGGCAGAAAGCTTCGCCCCGCGCAAGATGCCGCCTTGCAATATGGATTGGCAAATTATGGCATTACCGATGCTATGCTAGCTCAGCCTCCGATTAATCCGCGGCAGTGGTTTGATGCAAATTGTGACAGCCTCTGTCTGGAGATCGGTTTTGGCGGCGGTGAGCATTTAGCCGCGCGCGCGTCGCAATCGCCACATACAGGCTTTATTGGGGCTGAACCTTTTATCAATGGCGTGGCTAGCCTGTGTCGTCATGTCATTGACCAAAACCTCAATAATATTCGGGTTTGGTCTGATGATATTCGGCTTTTATTACCGCATCTTGAACATCATTGCTTGCAAGCGGTATATATTCTTTTTCCTGATCCATGGCCAAAACAGCGGCACCAAGCTCGCCGTATTCTGCAACCAGAAATGCTAGATATGTTGGCGCAACTGATTTGCTCAGGAGGTGAGCTATTACTGGCATCTGATGATCCAACAGCTAAGTCTTGGTTGCTGGCTAACTCTATCCGTCATGATAGCTTTGTCTGGCAGGCAGAAACTGCTGCCGATTGGCGAACCCCTCCTCTTGACTGGCCCGGAACACGCTATATGCAGAAAGCTGAAAAGCAAGGGCGCAAGTCTGCATGGTTTCGGTTTTCTCGGGTTTAACCGCTAAGGCTTGCAATCACGCGATGAAATCGGTATAATAAATGTTACATTATCGGCAATATGATGATGGGCCTTCCGAAAGGAAGCGGCCCATTTTTATTTGCTTAAATAATGGAGCTTAAATAACAGGGCCTAAATGGTAGTGTTTAACGGAACACATGAGGCAAACGGAATAAAGGTGTTGGGTAAAGGCAGACGGAATGGCGCAATCACCGCTTGAAAATCAGATTGAGGCATTGCTGACAGAGGCGATTGATGAGAAAGGCTTTGAGCTTATTCGCATCAGCTATCGTGATGGTATATTGCAAATTATGGCTGAGCCAAAAGACCGGGATGTTGAAATGACGGTTGAGCATTGTGCTAGCATTTCACGGTCAGTGGCGATCATTCTTGATGAGCAAGACCCGATCACATCAAAATATCAGCTTGAGGTGACCTCACCCGGTGTATCAAGACCATTGATGAAACGTCCAGACTATGTGCGATTTCAAGGTGAATTGGTCAAGCTGACGACACGGGAATTAATTGATGGACGGCGCCGATTTCAAGGTCGGCTGATCGGCCTGACCGATGACGATAAGATTGAACTCGATACAAGTTTTGGGCCTGTATCACTGGATTATGGGTTGGTGGAAACCGCTAAACTAGACCCAACAGAAATTATGGAACGGCGGCTTAAAGCAAGACGGAAAGGATAGATTATGGATTCTTCAATTATTTCAGGCAATGAGTTGCTTCAGGTGGCTGATGTTGTTGCCAGAGAGAAAGCTATTGACCGCGAAGAAGTCTTAATCGCTATGGAGATGGCTATCCAGAAAGCAGGGCGGTCACGTTATGGGCAGGATCGTGATATCCGCGCCATGATTGATCGCAAATCTGGTCAGATTACGCTCGAACAATTTACCGAAGTGGTGGATATTATTGAGGATGAGGTAACCCAGACAACGCTAGAGGACGCGAAGAAAATTGATAGCAGCCTCGACATTGGCAGCTTTATTCGGGAAACGTTGCCGCCGTTGGAATTCGGACGCATTGCTGCCCAAACCGCCAAGCAAGTGATCTCACAGCGGGTGCGTGAAGCAGAACGCGCACGCCAGTTTGAAGAATATAAAGGGCGTGAGGGCGAAATTGTTATCGGTACTGTCAAGCGCGCTGAAAACTACATGATTACCGTTGATCTTGGCCGCGCCGAAGCGGTCATCAGACGCGAAGATATGATCCCGAAAGAGATTATCAAACAAGGTGATCGGATTAGAGCGCAAATCAAAGAAGTGCGTGAAGAATTGCGCGGCCCACAGATTTTCTTAACCCGCGCAGGTGATCAGTTTATGGCGGCGCTATTCACCCAAGAAGTGCCAGAAATCTATGATGGGATCATTGAGATTAAGGGCGTCGTCCGGGAGCCGGGTAGCCGAGCAAAAATGTCTGTGTACTCACATGATCCGAGCATCCATCCGGTTGGATCATGTGTTGGTATGCGCGGCAGTAGAGTTCAGGCCGTTGTCAATGAACTGCATGGTGAAAAGATTGAAATTATCCCATGGTCAGAAGATATTGTGAGCTTTGCCATTAATGCGCTGGCACCGGCAGAAGTCGCAAAAGTCGTGGTTCATCAGGACGAAGGCAGACTAGAGGTTATCGTGCCCAATGATCAGCTTAGCCTTGCTATTGGTCGGCGTGGTCAAAATGTTCGTCTAGCCTCACAATTGACAGGCTGGTATATTGATATCCTGTCGCAATCAGAAGAATATGAGCGCTTCCAAGAGCGTTCTGAGAGCTTTATGGAACAGCTTGATATTGACGATGTTATTGCCAGCTTATTAGTGGCTGAGGGCTTTATCGGGATAGATGATATCGCTGAGTCTGATGTCGAAGAGCTCATGAGTATCCAAGGTTTTGATGAGGGTATTGCCGAGGAATTGTGGAACCGAGCCGTTGATTTTGTTGAGCGTGAAAACACCCGCATCAATGCAGAAATGGCACAATTTACGGTTGCCAATGACTTGATTGAATTTAGCATGACAACACCTGCTATGATTCTTACGCTTGCTAAAAACGGCATCTTGACGCTGAATGATCTGGCTGATCTTGATATCGATGAAGTGGTCAAATATTTGGGCGAACATGGTGTTACCAGTGAGGAAAAAGCTGGTGAGATTATTATGGAAGCGCGCAAGCATTGGTTTGATGATGAACCCGAAGATGCCGCCGATGCCCCCGATGCCCCCGATAGTGATGCAGATGGCGATACCGCCACTGATGTCGAAAGTGAGGTCGCACCTGACTAAAATATCGCCAACAAAACATGCCCCGATAAGGACATGTATCGTCACTGGCAATACCGATCAATCTGATCAGCTTATTCGATTTGTGGTGAGCCCGGACGGCGTCATTTTTCCTGATATTGGCCATAAATTAGATGGTCGGGGGGCATGGGTCATGGCATGTCGTGCGGTTCTGGAGCAAGCGATAAAATCAAAGCGCCTAGAAAAAGCATTGAAAGCCAGCGCGATTGTTCCTGATTTAATTGAATATGTTGATCAGCAACTGCTTTTTCGGGTTCAGCATATGCTGGGGATGGGCAGACGCGCTGGTGTCGTGATTGGCGGGGCGGGTAAAATTAGTGCCAGCAAAAGACTGGTAACAATGCTTTTGGCGGCAAGTGATGCTTCTGAACGTGAGGCTAAAACCCTAGCCGCCCAAGCCTATATCCATAAAGGATATATTACTGGCGAAGAATTGGGAAAAGTGTTCGGACGATCATCGCTCGCATTTGTGGCATGCCTTGAAGAATATGAAGGCTTTAAGGTGAGTTTAGATAGGGAATTATGCCGCTTGAAGGGCATAAGAGGGTAAAAGCAGGCTCGTGAAACATGTTTTTGGTGAGCAATCACTTGCCATCATGGGTGCTGGCGTTGTAAACCTTGGCAGAAGCACAATTGGTTGTTGCTCTGGTAGATTGAGAGGATCACAAGACAATGAGTGGTCAAGATAAAAAGAAAACGCTTAGTTTGGGTGGCGGTAAGCTCTCCTTAGGGAGCGGCGCGGCTGGTGGTGCAGCATCAGCACGGTCAGGATCTTCACGCAGCAATGCTCGCCCTGTTCAGGTTGAGGTTGTTCGCAATAGAACTGCTGGCAGACGCTCGGCGGCGGCTAGCCCAACCCCAAAAGCAGCGCCCTCAGGTGCTGGTGCAACGGATACATCCAGTCTAACACAAGAAGAAAGAGTGGCGCGTAATCGGGCTTTGATTGAGGGCTTTAAGCCAAAGTCCCCGCCCCCGGTCTCAACGTCTAAAGCCAAGCCTGAACCAGAAACCCCGTCGGCAGAAAATGATCACTCTGCTGGACAGGCGATGAGCCGCCGCGAGCGCGAATTGATGGAGCTGCAGAAAATTGCAGAAGCCGAAGAGGCGCGCCGTGCCGAAGAGGCAAAACGTAATCCAAGCCCCGCTCAAAAGTTTAGCAAAGCCGCAGACACAGCAAATGTTGCTGACACCGCTGACGATAAAACAGGCGGCTTTAGCCGCCCTGCCGCGCGCAAGAAAGAACAGCCAGAAGCACCAAAGCGGACTATGGCTAAACGCGGCCAAGAACAAGAAAGACGGCGCGGTAAAATCACTATTTCCGAAGCCTTGGACGGTGAGGCAAGAAATCGCCAACGGTCGCTTGCCTCTGTGCGGCGGGCACGCGAAAAAGAAAAGGCTAGATTGCGTGAGGCGCAACAACAGCCAAATGTCAAACAAAGCCGAGATGTCATTATTCCGGATGCGATTACAGTCCAAGAATTGTCTAATCGGATGGCAGAACGTGCCGCTGATGTTGTCAAAGAGCTGATGAAGCTTGGCATTATGGCGACGGTGACGCAAACCATTGATGCCGAAACTGCTGAGTTGATCGTGCTTGAGTTTGGGCATAAGCCAAATCGTGTCTCAGAAGCAGATATTGATATTACCGGTGATGAAGACGAAGATGATCCAGCCACGCTAAGACCGCGGCCACCTGTTGTTACCATTATGGGGCATGTCGATCACGGCAAAACATCCCTGCTTGATGCGATTCGCAGCACTGATGTTGCGCTTGGTGAGTCTGGCGGGATTACCCAGCATATCGGCGCTTATCAAGTCAGAACCGCTGCTGATAATCGGATAACCTTTATTGATACTCCGGGTCATGAAGCTTTTACCGAAATGCGGATGCGCGGCGCCACTATCACAGATATCGTGATTTTGGTGGTGGCGGCTGATGATGGAGTTATGGAGCAAACGATTGAAGCGATCAGTCATGCTAAAGCCGCAGGATGCCCTGTTATTATCGCTGTCAATAAATGCGATAAACCCGAAGCTGACCCTCAGCGTGTTCGTAATGAATTATTAAAACATGAAATTGTGACCGAAGATTTTGGTGGTGATGTGCTATGCGTCGATGTTTCTGCCCATACCAAAGCGGGGCTAGATAAATTAGAAGAAGCGATCATGCTTCAAGCCGAATTGCTTGAGCTTAAAGCCAATCCTGATCGGGCTGCCGAAGCCGCAGTTATTGAGGCCAAGGTTGAACGCGGTAGAGGGTCAGTGGCATCAGTTTTAATTCTCAAAGGCACATTAGAAATTGGTCAGGTTTTTGTCGTTGGGGCAGAAACAGGCCGTGTCCGCGCTATGGTTGATGACCGCGGCAACAACATTGAGATCGCCAAGCCCGGCGATGCTGTTGAAGTCTTGGGACTAAATGGAACACCAATGGCAGGTGATCGCTTATCAGTTGTCGAGAATGAGGCACGGGCACGTGAAGTCTCCGAATATCGCCAGCGTGTTTTGCGGCAGAAAGAAGCAACTGCGGGTGCCAGAGGAACGGTTGAACAAATGCTGTCAGCGATTGCCAGTGGTGAGGCGATGGAATTACCACTTGTCATCAAAACCGATGTTCATGGCTCACTCGAAGCGATTAAGGCGGCATTAAATAAAATATCAACAGACCAAGTGCAAGCCCGCATTCTTTCATCAGGCGTTGGCGCGATTAGCGAATCGGATATCAGCCTGGCGGCGGCGTCAAGCGGCATTGTCCTCGCCTTTAATGTTCGGGCTAACCCGCAAGCCCGTATGCAAGCTAAACGTGACGCAGTTGAGATCAGATATCATTCTATTATCTATGAGCTGATTGATGATGTTAAGGCGGCAATGAGCGGACTTCTATCCCCAGATCGTCAAGAAAACTTTATCGGCTATGCGGAGATTTTGGAGGTATTTAACATTACCAAAGTCGGCAAGATTGCAGGTTGTAAAGTGACCGAAGGGGTGATTAAACGGGGCTGTAAGGTTCGTTTATTGCGTGATAATGTTGTCGTCCATGAAGGAAGCCTGAAAACACTCAAACGCTTCAAAGATGAAGTCAAGGAAGTGCGTGAAGGTCAAGAATGCGGCATGGCATTTGAAAATTACAGCGATCTTGAAGCAGGCGATATGATTGAATGTTTTGAGATTGAGGAAGTTGCAAGAACCCTCTAGTTTTTACCTCTATGTTTAGAGGAGTTAGGGTAAGAGGAGTGTCTGAATGAGCCGCTCACCATCATCGACAAAAGGCATGAAATCGCAACGCCAGCTTAAGGTTGGTGAAGAGATTAGACATATTCTGTCAAATATTCTGATCCGTGGCGATTTACATGATCCTGATTTAGAAGGGATATCGGTGATATTGTCCGAAGTCTCGATTAGCCCTGATTTTAGCAATGCCAGAGTATATTTTACTCCTCTTGGTGGCACTAGCCCTGATCTGGTGAAAGCCGCTTTAACCCGAGTGACCCATGCGATGCAGCATGAATTATCCCGCAAACTGACCACTAGACGCTGCCCAAAGTTGAAATTTGTGCAAGATACGAGTTTCGAGACGGCTGGTCGAGTCGCTCAGTTAATAGAAGAAAACCGGACCCCTGCTAACCACCCTGTTGAGCTGGATGAAGAACAAGAAAAATAAAAATCCGATAACTGGTTGGCTCGCCCTTGATAAGCCTCTGGAGATGACGTCATCACAAGCAGTTGGAGCGTTGCGCCGAATATTTAACCCTCTAAAAATTGGTCACGGCGGAACGCTCGACCCTCTGGCAAGCGGTATTTTGCCCATAGCTTTTGGTGAGGCGACAAAAACCGTACCCTATTTGATGGATGCGACGAAGGATTATGCGTTTAGCATTACATGGGGAGCAGAAACCAGCACAGATGACAAAGAAGGTAATGTTACCCTAACCTCACCTTATCGGCCAGATGCGGAAGCTATTCGCGCCATTTTGCCAGCATTTCGTGGGCGCATCATGCAAATACCGCCGAAGTTTTCGGCAATCAAGCTAGATGGCAAACGGGCTTATGATCTGGCTAGACAAAACCAGGAGGTTGAGCTGCAATCACGGCCTGTTGATATCCATAGTTTTGAGCTTATTAGCCATGAAGGTGATATTAGCCATTTTCATGCAACGACAGGAAAAGGCGCTTATATTCGCGCCCTTGGCAGAGATTTAGCACGTCATATGGGGGGTGCGGCGCATATTTCGGCTTTACGCCGGCTTCGGGTAGGGCCTTTTGATGAAAAGCGCGCGATTTCACTAGACTTTCTGCAAGATATCAAGGATAGTGCGTCGCTTATGAAGAGCTTGCTTCCACTGGAATCGGCGCTGGACGACATCCCGGGTCTTATTCTTAGTGATCATGAAGCAAAACGGCTGCAACACGGCCAACAGATTGATATCCCTATGGGGTCGGATGATAAGGCAGAAGATAAGGTGTTTCTCGGTATGTTTGAGGAAGTGCCAGTCGCCTTAATCCAAGCCAGTGATGGCAAGGGTCAACCGATTCGGGTGTTTAATCTGCTACAACATGAAACCGATCCAGATATAGGAGATGGATGATGTCGATTACAAAAAGCCGCAAGGCAGAACTGATTGCCGAGTTTGGCGGCACAGACAAAGACAGTGGAAATCCAGCGGTACAAGTTGCTATCTTGACCGAACGGATTGTCAATCTGACTGAACATATGAAAACCCACAAACATGATTTTGGCTCCCGCCGTGGTCTTTTGACGATGGTCGGTAAGCGCCGTCATTTGCTGGACTATATTAAGCGCAGAAATGATCAGGAATATGTTGATCTGATTAAGCGTCTTGGCTTGCGTCGTTAATAGCCATAAGAGCAATTACCAGGAAACACCGCCTTTCGGCGGTGTTTTGCTTTGTGCGAGTTTCCTTGACATTATCCACAGGCTTCACTATCAACAGGAATACATTGATGAAACAAAGGAAACGGGCATTAGGATATGCTGATGCCGACGGGGAAAGCCCCCGGTGATGTCCATAGGTGATGCCCCCGGTGATACCCAAAGGTGATGCCCATAACGGGGAAAGCATAAAACCTCAGACATTAATCTGTCTGATCTTCCCATTCTCCCTAAATTTCATGAATGTTGATTGCAACCCGGTTCAGGCAATAAGGCCATGAAAACCGGATCTATGGAGATATAAATCAACATGTTTGAAGTATTCAAGAAAGACATCGAATGGGGTGGTACAACATTATCCCTCGAAACTGGTAAGATTGCCAGACAAGCCGATGGTGCCGTCATGGCAACGCTTGGCGAGACGACAGTATTATGTACGGCGGTTGCCGCCTCTAGCCCAAAGCCGGGTCAGGACTTCTTTCCTTTAACCGTAAACTATCAGGAAAAAACATTTGCAGCTGGTAAAATCCCAGGCGGCTTTTTTAAGCGTGAAGGTCGGCCAAGTGAAAAAGAAACCTTGGTATCGCGGCTAATCGATCGGCCTATTCGCCCATTGTTTCCAGAAGGATTTAAATGCGATACGCAAGTCATCACAACGGTGCTGTCCTTCGATCTGGAAAATGACGCTGATATTATTGCCATGATTGGGGCTTCGGCGGCTTTGACCATATCAGGTATTCCGTTCTTTGGCCCTATCGCGGCGGCGCGCGTTGGCATGATTGACGGTGAGTATATCCTTAACCCAACCTTAGAGCAGGTTAAAGAAAGCAGCCTTGATCTGGTTGTTGCTGGCACTCGTGAAGGCGTGTTGATGGTCGAATCAGAAGCCAAAGAGCTTGATGAAGACACCATGCTTGGGGCAGTGACATTTGGTCATGATGCCATGCAGCCCGTGATTGATGCCATCATTTCATTAGCTGAAGTAGCGGCGAAAGACCCGCGTCCTCTGCCAGAAGAGCCTGCGGAAGCTGGTGACATTAAAAAGCAGTTCAAAGGGTTTGGTAAAGATTTAGCAAAAGCCTATCAGATTGCCGAAAAAACAAGTCGTCAGGCAGCTGTTGGTGAGATTAAAGCCAGTGCTATGGAAAAACTAGATGACGATACCGATGCCGTGCTAGCTGGTAGCCTCTTCAAAAAACTAGAAGCGGATACGGTGCGCGGGGCTATTCTCAAAACCAGCAAGCGGATTGATGGCCGTGATCTATCAACAGTGCGTCCGATTGTGGCGGAGGTTGGCGTTCTGCCGCGGACACATGGCTCAGCGCTATTTACGCGCGGCGAAACACAGGCACTAGCAGTCGCTACGCTCGGCACAGGTCAAGATGAGCAGATTATTGACGCGCTTGAAGGTGAGTATCGTCAGAACTTTATGCTTCATTACAACTTCCCTCCATACTCTGTTGGTGAGGCTGGGCGTGTTGGATCACCCGGACGTCGTGAGATTGGTCATGGTAAGCTGGCATGGCGGGCGATTAAACCTGTGCTGCCACCAAAGGATGAGTTTCCCTACACTGTGCGTGTCGTCTCTGAGGTGACAGAATCAAATGGCTCATCATCAATGGCAACCGTATGTGGCACATCGCTTGCCATGATGGATGCAGGCGTGCCGTTGCCGCGGCCAGTGGCGGGCATTGCTATGGGTTTGATCAAGGAAGGTGACGATTTTGCGGTACTTTCTGATATTCTTGGTGATGAAGATCATCTTGGTGATATGGACTTTAAGGTCGCCGGAACATCTGATGGCATTACCGCGCTCCAGATGGATATCAAAATTACCTCAATCACACCTGACATTATGAAGCAAGCGCTAGCGCAAGCCAAAGATGGCAGGCTTCATATTCTGGGTGAGATGAATAAAGCGATTGGTCATGCGCGTGATGCCTTGGCGGATACAGCCCCAAAAATCACAACCATGTCTGTTCCTGTTGATAAGATCAGAGATATTATTGGCCCAGGCGGAAAGATGATCCGTGAGATTTGTGAAACGACAGGCGCTAAAATTGATATCGAAGATGATGGTACCGTAAAAATTGCGGCATCAGATACGGCATCTGGTGAAGCAGCTTACAAGCGTATTCACGATATTGTTGCTGAACCTGAGCTTAATGTCATTTATGACGGTAAAGTTGTGAAAACCGTTGATTTTGGCGCATTTGTCAATTTCATGGGTGCGCGTGACGGATTAGTTCATATTTCTGAGCTTCAAGAAGGTCGGACAGGCAAAACCACCGATGTTGTTGAAGAAGGCGATATGGTTAAGGTGAAAGTCATCGGTTTTGATGATCGCGGTAAGATTAAACTGTCGATGAAGCGCGTTAATCAGGAAACTGGCGAAGATTTAGAATCTTAATCTGTTTTCTCATTATCAGACAATAAAAACAAAAAACGGGGTATCATGCCCCGTTTTTTTAATCTCTAATACACTTTAAACTCTAATATAAGCGCTCAGTTTGACGGTTTAATCAGCACTTGGTTGCGGAACGCCAATATGATTATATCCGCCATCAACATAATGCACCTCACCGCTGACGCCTGACGATAAATCAGAGGCAAAATAAAGCCCTGATCGCCCCACTTCATCCATATCGGGGTTACGATGGAGAGGAGCATTTTGCTCACTATGGCGATAGACATGTCGAGCTCCGCTAATCGTCGCCCCGGCTAGTGTCTTAACAGGGCCTGCAGAAATCGCATTAACCCGAATATTATATTTGCCCAGATCAACAGCTAGATAGCGGACGGATGCTTCTAGCGCCGCCTTGGCAACGCCCATAACATTATAATTTGGCGTGATGCGGTTTGCCCCTAAATAAGTTAGCGTCATTATTGACCCGCCATTATCCTTCATAAAGGGAAGGCTGGCCCGCGCCAACTCAGTCAGCGAATAGCAGGATACCATCATTGAGCTGGTAAAGTTCTCTCGCGAGGTGTTGAGATACGCCCCGCGCAATTCATTCTTATCAGCAAAGGCAATCGCATGAACGACAAAATCTATGCGATCCCACGACTTAGCCAATGTATCCATTGCGGTATCAATACCGCCTTCGATGCTGACATCACATGGCAGGGTCAGATCAGCCCCCAAGCTTTCAGCAAGGGGATTAACCCGTTTTGCCAACATTTCATTTTGATAAGTCAGGGCTAGTGAGGCACCAGCTTTAGCGCAATGCTGAGCAATGCCGTAAGCAATGGAGTGGTCATTTGCCACCCCCATGATCAATCCACGTTTTCCAGCTAATAAAGTCATATTTTTCTCGTCTTAGTTATCCTACACAGAGGAGCTCAGTTATATCTTTTAATGGCAAGGGTTGAGTTTGTGCCGCCAAAGCCAAAAGAATTACTGATGGCTAGATCAATCTGATGATCCATAGTCTTCGCAACAACAGGAATATCGCCAATCCCTGGGTCAGGATCATCAAGGTTAGCATTGCCAGCAATAAAGCCATCTTTCATCATGATGAGTGTATAGATCGCCTCTTGGACGCCGGTGGCGCCAAGTGAGTGACCAGTTAATGATTTTGTCGAGGATATGTAAGGCAATTTGCCTGTGGGTTCAAACACTGTGCGGATAGCATCCAGCTCTTTGATATCGCCAACTGGCGTACTGGTGCCGTGCGTGTTGATATAATCAACAGATTGATCAAGCCCATTGCCATCAAATCCGGCTAAGGCCAGTTCCATGCACCGCACCGCGCCTTCGCCTGATGGGGCTACCATATCAAACCCGTCAGAATTAGCACCTGTTCCAACAATTTCACCATAAATTTTTGCGCCTCTGGCGAGCGCATGATCAAGGCTTTCCAAGACAACCATGCCGCCACCGCCAGCAATAATAAAGCCATCACGATTGCTATCATAAGGCCGTGATGCCGCCGTGGGATTGTCATTATATTCTGACGACATAGCGCCCATAGCGTCAAATAGAACCGACAACGTCCAGTGCAATTCTTCACCACCGCCAGCAAAGATAATATCTTGCTGACCAAATCGGATCGCATCGGCACCTGTGGAAATACAGTGGGCGCTAGTCGAACAGGCTGATGAGATAGAATAATTCAGCCCCTTAATTTGAAAAAATGTGGCGATACATGCCGATATCGATGATGACATGCATCGTGGCACCATATAAGGGCCAATTCGCTTGGGGCCTTTCTCACGGGTTATATCGGCCGCCTGCATTAAATTATAGGTAGATGGGCCACCCGACCCAGCAATAAGACCAGACCTTGGGTGTGAGACTTCGTCAGGCGTCAGCCCAGCATCTTCAACTGCCTGCTGCATGGCCAGCACAGCATAGGCGGCGCCTTCACCCATGAAACGCATTTGCTTACGGTCAACATGATCTTCGAGGTTTATTTTTACCGTTCCGTGGACCTGGCTTCGGAAACCAAGTTCAGTGTATTCAGGTGCCGCAACAATGCCCGATTTTCCGTGGCGTAAAGATGCAGATACTTCGTCAACAGAAGTGCCAATAGATGAGGTAATTCCAATACCTGTTATAACAACGCGACGCATGATGCTTCCTAACAAGATGTTGAGTAAATATGAGTGTCCATATTTAGTTTATGCCGTAGTTTAAGATTTGAACAGACCAACACGAATATCTTTGGCTGAAAAGATAGATACGCCATCACATAAGACTTCGCCATGGGCGATGCCCAAAACGAGCTTGCGCATGATAAGCCGTTCAATATCTAACTTAAAGGTAAGTAATTTAGCATCTGGCTGAACTTGTCCGGTGAACTTTACTTCGCCAACAGATATCGCTCTGCCTCGGCCTTCGCCACCCATCCAGCCAAGAAAGAAGCCGACTAACTGCCATAATCCATCCATGCCAAGACAACCTGGCATCACGGGATCACCAACAAAATGACAGTCAAAAAACCAGCGATCAGGGGTAATCTCAAACTCAGCCTCAATCTCCCCCAAACCTTTTACGCCACCGTTATCATTGATTTTAGTAATGCGATCCATCATCAGCATTGGCGGCATTGGTAATTGTGGGTTACCAGGGCCAAACATTTCACCTTTAGCGCATTGGATCAATTCATCATAGCTAAAATGGTTTTTCTTATCAGTCATTCATCTATCCATTTAAATGTTTCTTCTTCACAATAGAGGAAGTGCGCATGGTTGTACAAATGCAATTTGCATCACTTGACTTTATTCCTGTCAATTTTTATGTAAAATGAAGATTATGGTGATGTTATGACAACACAAACTACAGCTGACCTGCTCCGTTTACATAAATTGCGGCCAACACGCCAGCGTGTTGCTCTGGCAGCGCTGTTATTTGATGGCGCCCCACGCCATGTCACGGCAGAAACATTGCATGGTCAAGTGAAAGATATGGGCATTACTTTATCTTTAGCGACGATTTATAACACCCTGCACCAATTCACCAAGGTTGGATTGTTAAAAGAGATTAAGGGCATAGGTGATGCGACGTGGTTTGATACCAATATTGACCAGCACCATCATTTCTTTGATATCACCAATGATCACTTGATTGACATACCGGCCTCATCTATCACTATTTCTAATTTGCCAGACTCACCCGAGGGTAAAGTGATTGAAGGTATTGATGTGATTGTGCGCTTATCTGACAAGCATTATTCCGAATAAAGCAATTAATTTAAAACCATTCTAAACTACTTGAATGTTTAGATAGTCATATTAATATGTAAGATGTAACCTTAACAGATCCCCGCCTCTGATGGCGCTAACAGGAGAAACTTATGAACGAAATGAGCAAATGCCCTGTCATGCATGGCAGCCACACGACGCCTTCTGCTGGAACCAAAAATCAGGATTGGTGGCCAAATCAGCTTAACCTCGATATTTTGCGCCAGCACGATGTTAAATCAAATCCATTAGGCGCCGATTTTGATTATAAAAAGGCCGTCAAGTCGCTCAAGGTTGATGCGGTGAAAGCCGACCTGAAAAAACTGATGACAGATTCGCAAGACTGGTGGCCAGCAGATTATGGTCATTATGGGCCATTTTTTATCCGCATGACATGGCATGCGGCAGGCACATATAGAACTGGCGATGGGCGTGGCGGCGGCGGCACTGGTGCCCAGCGTTTTGCGCCTTTGAACTCATGGCCTGATAACGGCAACCTTGATAAGGCGCGGCGTTTGCTTTGGCCAATTAAGGAAAAATATGGCAATAGTCTCTCATGGGCAGATTTGCTGATTATGGCTGGAAATGTTGCTATTGAATCGATGGGTGGGCCTAATCTCGGAACGGCGCTTGGCCGTGAAGATATCTGGCATCCAGAAAAAGATATTTATTGGGGCGCTGAGGACGAATGGCTAGGCGATAACCGTTATGGTAGCACTCGCCAAGACCTTGAAAATCCTCTGGCAGCAGTTCAAATGGGGTTGATTTATGTCAATCCAGAAGGCCCTAATGCTAATCCTGATCCGCTTTTATCAGCCCAGGATATTCGGGAAACCTTTGCCCGCATGGCAATGAATGATGAAGAAACCTTTGCTTTAACCGCTGGCGGTCATACCTTTGGTAAAGCTCATGGTAATGGTCCTGCTGAAGCTGTTGGCGCAGAACCTGAGGGCGCTGGCATAGAAGCCCAAGGCTTTGGCTGGGCAAGCAGTCATAAATCAGGCAAAGGCGTTGATACTATCACGAGCGGCATCGAAGGCCCTTGGACATCCAATCCAACCGAATGGGATATGGGTTATCTGAAGCTACTTTATAATTATGAGTGGGAGTTGACCAAGAGCCCTGCCGGCGCCCATATCTGGCACCCTATTGATATTGCCGAAGATGATATGGCACCAGAAGTTGATGGCAGTGGTAAAAAGGTCATGCCAATGATGACAACTGCTGATATGGCACTTAAAATGGATCCAAGCTACCGGGCTATCGGTGATCGTTTTATGAAAGACCCTGAAGCCTTTGGCCAAGCCTTTGCCGAAGCATGGTTCAAATTGTTGCATCGTGACATGGGGCCAAAAACCAATTACACAGCAGGTGATTTCCCATCAAATGACTATATCTGGCAAGACCCGATCCCGGCAGGTAAAGCATTAAGTGATGCCGATGTTAAGGCGATCAAGGATAAGGTTCATGCCTCTGGCTTGAGCCTTCAGCAGATGGTTGAAACAGCATGGGCGTCGGCGTCAACCTTCCGCGCCTCAGATAAGCGTGGTGGCGCTAATGGCGCACGAATTCGTCTAGCGCCACAAAACAATTGGGCGGTTAATAAGCCCGATCAATTGCAATCAGTTCTTGATATCTATGCTGATATCGCTAGTGCCACTGGGGCTAGCATAGCTGATGTTATTGTTATTGGTGGTGCCGCGGGCATTGAGAAAGCTTCCCAGGCCAGCGTTCCTGTCACAACAGGGCGTGGTGATGCCAGCCAAGAGCATACAGATACAGCATCTTTTGCGCATCTTGAGCCGCGTGCTGATGGCTTCCGCAATTACGTTGAAACGGAGTTTGCGGTCAGCCCCGAAGAAATGATGCTCGATAAAGCCCAGCTGCTTGATCTCACCCCAGCTGAAATGACCGTTCTTGTTGGCGGCTTGCGGTCGCTTGGTATCAGCGCTACGGGAGATGGTGTTTGGGGTGATGGCAACAACCTGAACAATCAATGGTTCAAAACATTACTGGATATGAGTGTAGCGTGGAAAGAAACTGGTTATAACAGCTATTCTGCCCATGATAGAGCATCTGGTGATAAGGTGAGAACAGCTAGCCGCATAGACCTTGTCTTTGGCAGCAATTCTGAACTTCGTGCTATTGCTGAGGTTTATGCCCAGCAAGATAACAATGATAAGTTTGTTGCTGACTTTATTGCCGCATGGAATAAGGTGATGAATGCTGATCGCTTTGATCTGAATTAAACGGTAATATTATTTGACATGATATGGCGCATGCCTTTCTTGGTTTGCGCCATAATTTTTGCCCAAATTAAAACACTTCGTCGCTAAACACACCCCAGAGATAGCGTTTTTGTATCCAGCCTCTGATACGGCCTGACTCGATCCGGCACCAATCTGCCCCACAGACCATCAATTCAACAACGGCGCCTTTTTCAGCGAGCGCAATAACAGGCGATGAGGCGGCATCTGACTGCATGACATTAACGCCGTTAGCGGTAATCATAGCCATGCGTTTTAATGATAAGGTCGATGAATGCATCCAGCCTCTCTCGCCATCAAGATCAACGACTTCACGCCAGACATCAAACTCCCGAACAACACGCAGCGGCATGCCGTCTCTCTGATAGACATAAATGATGGGATATTTCATACCTGGACCAGTGCGCATATGCACTTTGTCCGATTTCAGCGTCATAAAACGCGGTAGTGGCTGCCCTGTGCCTTGGATTGTTACCCGCGCTTCATTTGCTTCTGCCATAGGAATAAATGCGCCTTGCGCCGGCATCAAAAGCCAGCATCCAACGATTAGACCAATAATCAAACGAGGATATAATGACACAGTAAATCGGCCCTTTTACAAAATGATGGCGTTAATAATGTGATAGTATTAAAATGAGCGACATTCAAGGGATAAGCGATCAGCTGCCAGCCCTAAAGTAACAGGCGCAGGTTAGCGATGATTATGTTTGAGGGCTTGTATCCCTTGGCTTCGGTGGTATGTTATGGCTATCAGCCATTAGATAGGGTTAAGGGTTATGGCCAATAGAGATCAAATTGTTATATTAACGCGCAAACTGCCTGATAGTGTCGAAACCCGTATGCGTGAGCTATTCAATGCCGAACTTAATCAGGCGGATACACCATTAACGCCAGAAGAGCTTAAGCAAGTTGTCGCCCGGGCGCATGTTCTGGTACCGACGGTCACAGATCGCATTGATAAGGACATCATCGAAGCAGCGGGTCCGCAGCTCAAATTAATTGCATCATTTGGAACAGGTGTTGATCATATTGACCTGAAAGCCGCACGTAAGGCGGGGATTATTGTTACCAACACACCGGGTGTATTAACCGAGGATACGGCTGATGTTGTTATGTCACTTATTTTGTCAGTGCCGCGCCGTCTTGCCGAAGGTGATGCGCTTGTCCGCAGTGGAAAATGGAATGGCTGGGCGCCAACAGGTATGCTTGGTCACCGCATTAATGGTAAGCGGCTTGGTATTATCGGGCTTGGCCGGATTGGTCAGGCGGTAGCCAGACGGGCTCGCGGCTTTGGTATGTCTATCCATTATCATAACCGCCATCCTGTTCATCCAGAAATTGAACAAGAACTTGAAGCAACCTATTGGCAAGATATTGATCAAATGCTCTCACGCATGGATATTATCTCACTGAATTGCCCTTACACGCCGGAAACGCATCATTTATTATCGCGCGCACGATTGAGCAGAATGCCTAGTCATGCCTATCTGGTTAATGCGGCGCGTGGCGGAGTTGTGGATGAAACAGCTTTAACCGAATTACTCGAAAATGGTCAGATTGCCGGAGCTGGGCTTGATGTCTATGAACAAGAGCCGAATATCACCGCCGCTTTGCTCAAAATGCCTAATGTCGTGCTATTGCCGCATATTGGCTCTGCTACGATTGAGGGGCGGTTAAGCATGGGCGATAAGGTAATTATCAATATTCGCACCTTTATTGATGGACATTCGCCACCAGATCGCGTCATTGATGGTATGATTTAGGGATGGTTTGATTTAGGGATGGTTTGATTTAGGTCGCATTTAACACAGATTTAGCCGTGGCAAACAACGCAATCAGGGCGTTTATTGACCGCGATCGTCTGCATATAATGATCAAGACCGTCATACATTAACATCTTGCCGCTCAGGTCATGGCCAAATACCATATCAGGGTAGAGGCATTGGCGCATCACTTCCATCGCCATCATAGCCCCTAAAATGCCAGTAATTGGGCCCAAAATACCAACCTCCGAACAACGCGGTAAGTCACTGACACCGCTAATATCCGGGAACAGACATTCAAAACACGGAGCATCCTTATCAACGCCCGAACGAAAGCTGGCTATCTGGCCTTCAAATCGGCTCGCCCCTGCAAAGACCATGGCCGCGCCATTATTATGGCAGGTCTGATTGATTAATCTCCGTGCTGCCGCTTGATCGGTGGCATCGGCGACAATCATCCCCTTGTTGATCATCGCATCAGCATTGCCGTTATCCAGCCATGCATCTATGGCGGTGATGCTAACCGATGGATTAAGTCGTCTTGCCCATGCGGCGGCGGTGCTTGCTTTCGGCGCGCCGATATCATCAGTAGCAAAGCAAATCTGACGATTTAGGTTTGTTAAATCAACCGTATCGCCATCAACAATCGTAATCTGACCAATCCCAGCCGCCACCATATATGCGAGCGCTGGTGCGCCAAGCCCGCCTGCCCCAACAAGCAGAACCTGTGAAGATTGCAACTGCTCCTGATGGGCGTCGGTCATATCCCGAAGAATTAACTGACGGGCATAGCGATAGAGATCATCATCATGTAATGCCATCAGCTCCCCGCGTCTTTTGCATCGCGGCTAGCAACGCCTGTTGAGCCAAAGCCGTCCTTGCCGCGTTCAGTGTTATCCAGATCATCGACCAGCGCAATATCAGCTTGGCAGACAGGAGCAATAATCAACTGGGCGATCCGCATGCCGCGGCTAATGGTCATCGGCGCATTGCCCAGATTGATCAGAATAACCAAAACCTCACCCCGATAATCCGCATCAATAGTTCCGGGGGAATTGGCTACCGTCACGCCATGTTTTGCGGCGAGCCCTGATCTAGGCCTGAGCTGACCTTCAAACCCTGTTGGAATGGCCATGGCTAATCCGGTTGCGATGCTATGGCGTGCGCCGGGGTTTAGGATGATATCATCATCAATGGCGGCGGCTAAATCCAAGCCGGCAGCAGAGGCAGTTTGATAGGCTGGCAGAGGCAGGCCAGCATGATGAGCTAAGGGCATTAGTTTAAGCTCAGGCCGCGTTGTCATGCTGAAATCTCCTTAGCTATGCGGCTGACAAGCTGATCGGCGAGATCATGTTTTGACATTTCTGACCATGGTTCAACACCATTTTCTGTGACCAGATGCACCATATTAAAATCACTTCCGAAAACCGGTTGCTCATCTTGCCCGACATCATTTGCCAAAATCCAGTCAGCTTTTTTGCGAAGCCGCTTGGCTATCGCATAATTGACCACATCATCGGTTTCAGCAGCAAAGCCTATGACCAATCGTGGCCGCATTTTATGATCAGCAATCGTCGCCAAAATATCAGGATTTTGCTGTAAGAATAGCTGTGGGGCATCACCAGTATCGGATTTTTTAATTTTATGGGCAGCAGAATTGGCACCAGAATTGGCACCAGAATTGACACCAGAATTAACAACAGAAAAATCACCAACGGCGGCGGCGCAAATAGCAATATCCACAGGCATGGCGGCAAGTGATGCGGTCAGCATATCTTGGGCTGTTTCCACTGCCACAACATGTACGCCTGCCGGTGGTGGGATATCAACAGGGCCTGAAATGAGGGTCACTTTAGCGCCTTGCCGCGCGAGGGCGGCGGCAATCGCATGACCTTGCTTGCCTGATGAGCGATTGGCAATATAGCGAACCCGATCAATAGGTTCATGCGTCGGCCCCGATGTGACCAATGCCGTCTTGCCGTTTAATCTGCCGTTTCCGGGTAAAATACGGCTAATCGCATTAATAATCTGCGGTATTTCTGCTAGTCGTCCGGCGCCATCCTCGCCACATGCCATATCGCCGCTATCAGGGCCAACAAAGCTAACCCCTCTGATTTTCAACTGGCGCTGATTAGCTTGGGTCGCCGGATGCGCCCACATAAAGGGGTTCATAGCGGGCGCAATTAATGTGGGCGCGTCAGTGGCTAGCAGAACCGTGGTCGCCAGATCATCGGCAAAGCCATAGGCCATTTTTGCCATGATATTTGCTGTTGCGGGGGCAATGACAATGGCATCAGCCTCTCGCGCTAGTCGGATATGCCCCATTTCGGCTTCGTCTGTTAGCGAAAATAGCTCTGTATAGGTGGTCTCACCGCTTAATGCTGAAACCGATAATGGGGTGATGAACTGCTCGGCTGATGCTGTCATGATGCAGCGGATGTGCCAGCCTTTGTCTTTTATTCGGCGGATAAGCTCAAGCGATTTATAGGCAGCGATACCGCCACTAATGATCAATAAAATGCGCGGAGATTGCGGGATAGAAACGGTGGCCAAGCCGGTGGCCGGGCTGATGGAAGGGCTGACGGTACTATTGCTTGATGCAATTGGATTGGCCTGGCCTGATGGCTCAACACTCAATGTTTCTGGGTCAACGGTGATGCCGCGGGCTTTTAACGCTTGCCAGATGCGGATGCGGGCATATTCAGGAAACTGGCCACGCGCGCGATAGTTGCTGACAGCGCTTGGGCCAACACCTAAGAGGGTTTGTACCTGTGCTGCGCCGCCTAAAGCTTCAATAATGGCGTCCATGTCCATGATAATAAATTCCTTTACTTCACATCTTGTGAATTAATAATAATTAATATTTCACAAAATGTAAAGTTATGCAGCATTATTTTGATCTTTATCATGATCAAGACAATGATCTTGCCACATGCTAAGCAAAACACGATCGCTAGCATGATCACATTCCATCAAAACAGGCATTAGCGGTGCCAGCGAGCGGTCCATATCCTGCATCAAACACTCCATAAACCGGTTGATGAGTGATGACTGAGGTGATTTTGGCGTATCTGCCGAGTGATGCGCCGTGCCTGTCACCGAATTGAGATCATGGACAAGCCCGTCAAGCATAAGCAGCGTTTTATGCAAAATTGGCCAAGAGGGAGCAATCTGAATATTAAACTGTCTAGCGATATTAAAAATAGTCTTAATCTGAGCAAAGACATCATCGCCTGTGCCATCGGCTCTGCTATCATTTATACTAGTTGCAAAAGCCTGCTCAATAGCAGCAGTTAATGCGCTGATATCTGTCCGGCTAGGGATAAAACCAGCCTGTTGATGCAAATGAATAAGCAGTGCCGTGTTGCGATAGCGCATGGCGATCAAGACAGCGAGCAGAAATTGCCGATCACTAGGATCAAGCTGTCCGATGAGACCGAAATCAAGAAAAACAATCTGACCATTGGGGTTAATCATGATATTGCCTGCATGCGGATCACCATGAAACCAGCCATCGATAAATATATGCTGAAAATAGAGTGCTGTGAGCTGATCAATAATCATAGCCGGGTCAACACCGCCAGCCATCAGTTGCGCCTTATCTGTGATCTGAAAGCCGTCATGATAGCGCATCACTAGCATGTCATGATAGGTAAATTGCCAGTACAATTTGGGCGTCACAATATGAGGCAAATGCTGTGTCTGTTTCGAAAATCGCGCCATATGATAGGCTTCAACGCGCAAATCACATTCTTTATCAATCACCCTGCCGCATTGTTCTAACACATCATCTAATTGAATGATCTGCGATTGCGGCAACAGCCATTGGCAACACCGATAGGCAAGTTTGATGAGCCGCAGATCAGCAAGCAGGCGTGACTTAATATTAGGCCGCAGAAGCTTAATTGCTAGATCATCACCGCCGTCAGTTTGCCCCCGATAAACAACCGCAACAGAGCCAGCGGCAATTGGATGCGGCATAATATTAAGATGATGCTCCGCCGATATCTGAGCCAGCCGCCCTGCCATCAGCTTTGGGTTTAAGGGGGCAACGTCATCATGAAGAGACGCCAGACGATTAGCCATGCCAGCGCCGATAATATCTGACCGCATGGCTAGAGTTTGCCCCAATTTCACAAAGCCCGGGCCAAGCTGATTGAGGCGCTCTGGCAGCTCTGACAGGACGTTTTGTCGGCGCCATGATGAGACCAAATCAAGAAAACGTAAGCAGAAGAAAAGCATACGCCATTGCCGAAGTCTTCGGGCAATCACGCCAGCAATGCCGCAGCGTAAGGAAAACCCGAACAGCAAGAGCAAACGCCAAACCATTAACCCGCTTTCCATCCGCAATGGATTGCAGCAATGCCGCCACTTAAATCGCGATGCCGAACCCGCGCAAATCCAGCCATGCCCATCATAGCGGCAAGGGTTTCTTGATCAGGGAAACGCTTGATCGATTCCACCAGATAGCGATAAGAGGCTGCGTCCCTGGCGATTAATGCCCCCATGCCGGGCAGCATCTCTGACCACAGTGAATACATGGCCGATAACGGCCGACTGCGGACATGACTAAACTCAAGACAATAGAACCGGCCACCAGGTTTGAGGATACGCAACGCCTGCCGAAGCGCCGCATCACGATCAGTGACATTGCGTAAGCCAAAGGAAATGGTCACAACATCAGCCGACTGATCAGCCAGGGGCAAGGCACTAGCATCACCAGCCACCCATTGCAGGGCATGTCCATATAGGTGCAGATCAGGCCGCTCATGACCTGCCATCATCATATCTGTGTTAATATCACAGATCAGCGCAGCCTTACCGCCACGCTTGAGAAAGCGGCAGGCAATATCGCCAGTGCCGCCAGCGAGATCAATCAGTTGATGATCAGGCGCAGGCGCAATCATATTCATTAACTGATCTTTCCAAACGCGATGAATACCAAGGCTCATCACATCATTCATGATATCATAAGATGAAGCAACAGAGCGGAAAACGTCATTAACACGTTGCTGTTTGGTAGATGCTGGAATAATCTGATCACCAAAATCAACAAGATCGCTAAGATTGTTGTCGGTATCATGTGTCGTCGATTTAGTCATAATCTACCATATATCATGTGCCGTAGATAAAGGAAGCCATAATGCCAGAATTACCTGAAGTAGAAACCGTAAAATCGGCACTTGATATAAGCCTTAAAGGCAAGGTGATACATCAGGTAAAAACCTCAGGCAAGTTAATGCGCTGGCCGATCCCATCAGATATTGGGGAAGTGATAACAGGTGCCATTGTCACCAGCTGCCATAGGCGAGCAAAATATATCCTCATCAATATGGTAAAGCGGCAACAGGAACTAACGCTGCTAGTGCATCTTGGCATGTCAGGTTCAGTCCGGATTTATCCTGCTAAAATGGCGGCAATAGCGGCTAAAACCCATGATCATCTGATCATAGAAGCGGCTCAGGACAACCACCTGATCACCGCCGTCCTCAATGATCCCCGCAGATTTGGCGGAGTCGCTTTAATGCCAAGCAATACGGTCGAGCAGCATCCTCTAGTAAAGCACCTTGGCCCTGAACCATTGGGCAATAGATGGAATGCCGATGCCTTTCATAATGAGTTAAAGCGGCGCAAAGCCCCAATAAAAGCGGTGCTTCTTGATCAGCATGTAGTGGCAGGGATTGGCAATATCTATGCCTCAGAAGCTCTCTATTTAGCTGGCATCGCACCCAAACGGGCGGCGCATCGGATCAGCAAAGCCAAAGCGGAAATGTTAACCCAGGCTGTCCGCCAAGTGCTGACACAAGCGATCGAAGCTGGCGGAACTAGCCTGCGTGATCATGTGCAACCGGGAGGTGAGATCGGCTATTTTGCCCAACAATTGCGTGTTTATGGCCGTCAAGGTGCGCCATGCCATGACTGCGGCAAACCCATAAAAATGATAAGACAGTCAGGCCGTGCGAGTTTTTATTGCCCTCAATGCCAACGATAAGGTAAAACAATAGACATGATACGCGCACTAATCATATTTATGGCTTTCTTACTGGCATCACCGGTGATGGCGGAAACCCCGCAACAAAGGTGGATTGGTGACGTGCCAATTATGGATAATATGAGGATTGAAAGTGATCTAGGATTTGCTTTTGATAGCCCTGATGGCCGCATTGTCGTCATTTATGTATCAGGATCATCCAATCAAAGCGATTTGCAGAATTATTATGATATGGCCTTAATCCCATTAGGCTGGGAGGCGGATGATAATCTGGCATGGCATCGGCAAAACGAAAGATTGGTCATTAGTTCCGCCCAAGCCGGTGAGACTAACTTATGGAAAATCGCCATCATGCCTGAATGAAGCAGGCAATCCCCCTTATTCTATGTCAAAACATGATGAAACATGATGAAACATGATGAAAAATGGGGAAAGTCTTGACAAGCTCTGTGGTTTGAGGCATTAACGCCGCAATCAAGATCTATTTATAAGAGGATTGGTCATGGCCAACCATAAATCAGCGAAAAAACGCATTCGGCGTAATTCAGCTTTTGAAGACATTAATCGGGATCGCCGAAGCCGTATCCGCACATTTATCAAAAAGGTAGAGGCAGCGATTGCTAGCGGTGATCAGGAAGCAGCACGCGAAGCCCTAAAGCACGCTCAGCCTGAAATGCATCGGGGTGTCACGAAAGGTATTTTTCATAAAAATACCATGTCCAGAAAACTATCACGGCTTTCTGCGGCGATTAAGGCAATTGCCGCCTAAGCATCCCAGTAACGAATGCAAAAATCAGTATTTTGGAAAAGCCTGTCTCCCGACAGGCTTTTTTATTACCGATTCGGATAAGCAGTTTAGAAGTCAGAATTAATCTGGTTTCTAGGGTAAATTGATTCGAGTGTTGAATCTGTTAACTTTTCTTTAAAACCGCCATGATCACAACGCGCACATGCAGGCGCGCAAAGGTTAAATTAGGATGAGACGAGAAAGATGAAGTGATGACCGCGCTTTATTCAAAGCCTTGATTTTCCATACGCATTTTTTTTCAAAATAATTTTTTTAGGACTTGACGACAAGATTAATGCAAATTGACTTGAAGGGTTTTTGCAGTTCTGAAAATATAACAGAACTTAGACACAAACAGATATCTGTTTACTGTCTCCAGTTCTTGAACTTTGTTTTCATCCTGCTTTGGCATTTTTGTCCGAAGTGACCGCTTTCGATATAGACGATACTTGTCGTAAATATCAGGTAGATATGAGGCGGATATTGGTATCGAAATGCGGTTCTTGGATACATATGGGTGGATAGTATTAGTCAAATTAATTAGTTTAGGCTGAAGGAATATAAAATATGGGCTCGGATAGTAATAACAATAACAAAACCAGCCCAAACCAAGCTGATGACCATCTTTTAACAAAATGGACGCGGGTTAAGGATCGCATCCGCGTTGATCTTGGCGATAATATCTGGCGTAACTGGATCAAGGGGCTAGATATTTATGGGCTTGAACACGGTATTGTTATGTTGGGCTCTGCCTCTAGCTTTGTAACAGCTCGGGTAAATAGCCAATACGCCGATCGCTTGCGTATGTATTGGCAAGCCGAAGACCAATCGGTGCGCGACGTTAAAGTCAGCCATAAACAGCATGTTCCTGTGATGCCGGAAAAATCTAATATGACGGCTGGCATGGCGGCTGAGATGATGGCGCCAGTTGCTAAAACTGATAGCGGCGATGAGCTTGGCGGGGTTCTTGACCCGCGTATGACATTTAATAATTTTATTGTTGGTAAACCGAACGAACTTGCCTATGCCGCTGCCATGCGCGTCGCTGAATCTGATGTGCCGTCTTTCAATCCCTTGTTTCTGCATGGTGGTGTGGGTTTAGGCAAAACGCATTTGATGCATGCGATTGCATGGCAAATTAGACGCCGTGACCCGTCGCGCAAGGTTGTCTATCTATCGGCGGAAAAGTTTATGTACCGATTTATTCGCGCGCTTCGCTTTCGTGATACTATGCAATTCAAAGAACAGTTCCGATCTGTTGATGTGTTGATGGTGGATGATGTGCAATTCATCAGTGGTAAAGACAGCACACAAGAAGAGTTTTTTCACACATTTAACGCATTGATTGACCAGAACAGGCAAATTATCCTATCGGCGGATAAATCACCGACCAATCTTGATGGTATGGAAGAACGCCTGCGGTCACGTCTGAACTGGGGTATGGTGGCAGATATTCATCCCACCACATTTGAGCTGCGCTTTGGTATTCTGCAAGCACGGGCGGAGCTTGAGGGCATTGATCTGCCGCAAAAGGTCATGGAATACTTGGCACATAAAATTACCTCAAATGTGCGTGAGTTAGAAGGCTCCCTAAATCGCTTATCTGCCTATGCGTCGCTATTTGATGTGCCGATCACCATTGATACGGTTCATGAAGTCTTAAGCGATCTGTTACGGTCAAGTTCGGCGCAAATCTCAATTGATGCTATCCAGCGTGAAGTGGCGCGCTACTATAATATCAGGCAGACAGAAATGCATTCTAACCGGCGCTCAAGAAACATTGTTCGGCCGCGCCAAATTGCCATGTATCTGGCAAAAAACCTGACCAATTGCTCATATCCGCAAATTGGCAGCCGATTTGGTGACAGAGACCATACCACAGTTATGCATGCGGTGCGTAAGATTGAGGATATGATGACAGAAGATCGTCAAATTGCCGATGATGTTGTTATGATCCGCTCACTTCTCAGCAGCTAAACCGAGCGCTGCTCATTTCCGATAAGAACACATTATATTGTGGTATTTAGGCATAAAAACATGCTATAAATTGTGTTGTCTGCATAAATGATGATATCATGCTGTGGCTTGATAAAGTTATTATTTGAGATGCAAAATGGTTCATCTTAGCGGCTTGAATTTGACAAGAACGATCTTAAACTCGAATGACTAAAATCCTAGCATGACCAAAAAGACTAGAGAAAGGCCTCGCCATGAAACTAAGCATTGATCGCGCCGCATTGATTAAGCCGCTTGGTCATATCCAAGGTGTAGTAGAACGGCGGAATACGATACCAATTTTATCTAATATGGTGATTAGAGCTGAGGCTGGTCAGTTGAAGTTGACCGCCACCGATATGGAAATGGATATGGTGGAAACCACCCATGCCGCTGTCGCCGAAGAAGGCGTCATCACAACACCGGCCCATATGCTTTATGATATTGTCCGTAAATTGCCCGAAGGCTCGGAGATTACCATCTCGTCTGACGATAGTGGTCAAGCGCAGATTAGCGCTGGTCGCTCGACATTCCGTCTGCCCATTCTGCCGGTTGCGGATTTTCCAGCGATTAGCAATGCTGAAATGCCAGTTTCATTTCATGTGCCGGCGGCTGACCTCAAATCGATGATTGAGTTAACCCGTATGGCGACTTCAACCGAAGAATCGCGGTATTATTTGAACGGCATTTATTTGCATCAAACCCCTGAACGTCAACTGCGTGCTGTGGCGACTGATGGGCATCGGCTCGCCTTGACCCAGATGGATTTACCGCAAGGAGCGGAAACCATGCCGTCGGTGATTATTCCGCGCAAGGCCTATACCGAGTTATTCCGCTTAATGGAAGATTATGATGGCGATGTTGAGGTTGGGCTTTCGGATAATCGGGCGCGCTTTTCATTGGGTCAGGTTGTCATGACGTCAAAGCTGATTGATGGCACATTTCCTGATTATGACCGTGTTGTTCCGAAAGATAATCAACGCAAATCGACGGTCAGCGTTGCTGATTTCAGCGCCGCGGTTGATCGTGTGTCGACGATCTCTGCTGAAAAAACCCGAACCGTTCAGCTTACGTTCAGTAGCGGTAGCCTAACCATCTCAGCGAGTAGCGTTGATCAGGCAAGCGCGACAGAAGTCATTGAGGCGAGCTGGTCTGATGATGATCTGAAGATTGGGTTTAATGCGCGGTATTTACTGGATATTACCCATTTGATTGAAGGTGATGATATGGAGTTTGCCTTTGCAGAACCATCTAACCCGACACTGATCCGATCACCCAAAGATGACGCTAGTCTGTTTGTGGTGATGCCAATGCGCGTCTGATCAGGTTCAGGATTTTCGTGTGATTGCAAGTAACCCCATTTCTCAACCAGCGCAGGCGTCACCGCAAGCATGGATACGGCGCCTTGGATTAAGCCGATTTCGCAATTACCATGATCTTGATCTTATGCTTGATGAGCGCATGGTGATCTTGATTGGCCCTAATGGTGCTGGCAAAACCAATATTATGGAGGCGGTTTCATTGATGGCGCCAGGTCGTGGTTTGCGGCGGGCAAAGCGTGAGCAGCTGATGCTAAACGGCGAGGCACATAAACGGCCTGCTGCCGCATTCAGCGATAACTGGCGCTGGGCCATTTCATGTGAGGCGGTAACAGAGTTTGGCGCATTTCGGGCTGGAACAGGCGAAGAGGTTAATCAAGATAATGGTCGCCGGGTAATTCGCCTTGATGGCGTTAACGCATCACAAGCGGCGCTTGCCGAACGCTTAGCGATATCGTGGCTAACCCCAGATATGGACAGTGTTCTGGCTAGCTCACCTAGTGAAAGGCGGCGGTTTTTGGATCGCTTAGTTATCGCTTTTGATCCTGCCCATGCTGGCCGATTAAGCCGTTATGAGCGTGGTATGCGGCAAAGAAATCGTCTGCTTGAAGATGGGGCGGAAGACCGCTGGCTTGCTGCTGTTGAGCAAGAGCTTGCGGAAACGGGTGTTGCTATTATTGCGGCGCGGCAGACCATGGGTGATGCTCTTGATCAAGAAGCTGCTATGCCGGTAGTTGGCTTTCCGGCGGCACGGCTAAGGATAACAGGGCTTGCTGAAACATGGCTTCATGACATGCCAGCGGTCGATGTTGAGGATCGCATCAGGTCAGCGGCGCGGAGCCAGCGACAACTCGGTGAGGTTACCATGCCAGGGCCGCATAACAGCGTCTTGGAAGTGCGCCATTCGGATACTGGCCAGATGGCGGAAACCTCATCAACAGGTGAACAGAAATCGCTGGTTATATCTGTTATCTTGGCGCATGCGCGCTTGCAGAATCAACGTCTGTCACGACCACCTATCCTTTTGCTAGACGATATTGTCTCGCATCTGGATGCGGAGCGAAGATTAGCCTTATTTGCGTTGACCAGCGCTTTACCGGGGCAGGTGTGGTTTAGCGGTACGGACAGCATTAGCTTTGCGCCGATAAGCCGTGAGGCCAATGTCATTCATCTTGATAAAGGGCAATTGATTTAACGATTAATGATAAAGCAATGGTAGCAAATAGCAGAGATAATAGCAGGCAGATGTTAAGACGGATTAATGTCATCATAGCGATGGGAAGGATAAGCACATGAGCGATCAAGATCAGGATAGCCAGACCGCAGGTGAATATGGCGCCGATCAGATTAAGGTTTTAAGAGGCCTTGATGCTGTCCGCAAACGTCCGGGGATGTATATCGGTGATACTGATGATGGCTCTGGCCTTCATCACATGATTTATGAAGTTGTTGATAATGCCATTGACGAAGCCTTGGCCGGATATTGTGATAAGGTCACTATTACCCTAAACGGCAATGGTTCAGTTACAGTAACCGATAATGGCCGCGGTATTCCAACCCAAATTCACCCCGAAGAAGGCGTCTCTGCGGCTGAGGTAATCATGACGCAGCTTCATGCTGGTGGAAAGTTTGATAGCAATACCTATAAGGTATCTGGCGGCTTACATGGGGTTGGCGTATCCGTGGTTAATGCGCTTAGTTCGGTATTGGAAATGGAAATTAAACGTGATGGCAAACGACATGCCATGCGCTTTGAACATGGTGAGCCGTTATCGCCGCTAAGTATTGTCGGTGATGCTGATGGCGATACCGGAACATCGATCACCTTCACACCATCACAAGAGACCTTTACTAATGTTGATTTTGATTTTGGAACACTAGAACATCGCCTCCGTGAGTTGGCTTTTCTGAACAGCGGCATTAGCATTATTCTGACCGATGATCGGCAGGCAGAACAAAAACTGCGTGAGTTTAAATTTGATGGCGGGCTGAAAGAATATGTCTCATGGATTGATCGGTCACGCCAATCTCTGCATGAACCGATTACCGCTAATACCGAAAAAGAAGGCGTTGGCGTTGAGCTGGCTATGGAATGGACAGACTCCTATCATGAAACCACAATGTGCTTTACCAACAATATCCCACAGCGTGATGGGGGTACACATTTGGCCGGATTCAGAGCGGCAATGACCCGCGTTATCAATAACTATGCTCAGGAAAGTGGCATTGCTAAGAGAGAAAAAACCCAGCTATCAGGTGATGATGCGCGCGAAGGACTGACAGCTATTATTTCGACTAAAGTTCCTGACCCAAAGTTTTCATCGCAGACCAAAGATAAGCTCGTCTCATCCGAAGTTCGGCCGCTTGTCGAACAAGCGGTGGCAGAGGCGTTGTCGCAATGGTTAGAAGAGCATCCGAATGAAGCGAAAAAAATTGTCTCAAAAGCGTTTGAGGCAGCGGCTGCGCGTGAGGCGGCAAGAAAAGCCCGTGAGCTTACGCGCCGTAAAGGGGTTCTTGATATCACTAGCCTGCCCGGCAAGCTGGCGGATTGTCAGGAAAAAGATCCCGAAAAGTCAGAAATCTTTCTGGTTGAGGGCGATTCGGCTGGCGGCTCTGCCAAGCAAGGCCGTGACCGTGCCAATCAAGCTATTCTACCGCTTCGTGGTAAGATTCTCAATGTTGAAAGAGCGCGGATTGACAAAATGCTAAGCTCGGCAGAATTAGGCACGCTGATCACGGCTATTGGGGCGGGTGTTGGTAACGCTGAATTAGACCCTGATAAAGCCCGTTATCATCGGATCATCATCATGACAGATGCGGATGTTGATGGCAGTCACATTCGGACATTGCTGTTGACATTTTTCTTCCGTCATATGAAGCCTCTTATCGAACGCGGCTATTTGTATATTGCCCAGCCGCCATTATTCCGTGCCAAGCGTGGCCAGTCGGAGGTATATCTCAAAGACCAGCCGGCAATGGATCAATATCTGAAAGAACAAGGGCTTAAAGATGCGGTGCTAGAGCTAGCGGATGGTCAGCAAATTGCTGGAGCTGATCTAAATGCGCTTACGCTGACAGCCATTCAAGCCAGCAAGAGCATTCAATCGATGGCGCGCATCGTTGGCTCCGAACATGTGGTTGAACAAGCGGCGATAGCGGGCATCCTGACCTCTGAAAGCATTACCAATGCGGATGCTGCTGACTATCTAGCGAAACGGCTCGAAGGGCTGTCTGACATTCTGGAGCGTGGCTGGCAAGGCCAGATCACAGAAGATGCTAGCAATCAGAAAGTGATGGAAATATCACGGACATTGCGCGGTGTGAAAGAACGCTACATCTTAACGCCGCGGTTGCTGGCGATTGAAGAAGCCCGCCGTCTTGATCCTATGATTGGTGATCTTCAGCGGCATTTTGCTAAACCGGCGCAACTTATTGTTGGTGGCAAGACGCTGCCTATTATTGGCCCGATCAGCATGGTTAATCATATCTTTGAGCTTGGCCGCAAAGGCGCGCAAGTATCGCGCTATAAAGGGTTGGGGGAAATGAACCCTGAACAATTATGGGAAACTACCCTTGACCCTAATCAGCGGACATTATTGAAAGTTACCATTGAGCACGAAGATGCTGCTGAGGAATCCTTTGCCATGCTAATGGGCGAAGCGGTTGAGCAAAGACGTCAATTTATTCAGGAAAACGCACTTAAAGTCGCTAATCTGGATATCTGATCACAAGCGAAAGGATGGAAATGCCACATCAGGATTACTCCTTTCTCAAAATTGATGATCTGATCAATAGTGGTCAATTGGCCATGGTGCGATGGATGGCGCTAGGTGGTCAGTTACTGACCGTGCTCGTGGTATATTTTGCGCTTGACCTAGATATTCCGATTGACTGGTTAATGCTCGTCATCTTGATTTCTGCGATTGTTGGCATTTGGCATCATCTGGCTAGCCAGACGCGAGTTCGGATTAATAATTATCAGGCGTTTTTCCTGCTTGGTTTTGATACGCTTCAGCTCTTTGCCTTATTATTTCTAACAGGTGGGCTGACCAATCCTTTTGCCTTGCTTTTGCTGGCACCGGTAGCGGTCTCCGCCTCGCTTCTATCCATGCGCTATACGATTTCGCTGATCTTGATGGCGGCATTGCTGGCTAGTCTGTTATCGGTTTATCATTTGCCGTTGCCGTGGCCGGATAAAACGCCCGAATGGCCGGGTCTATATTTGGTTGGGTTATGGGTAGCAATTGTTTTCGCAGTCGGTTTTATTGGAATTTACACAGGGCTTTTGACAAATCATGCGCGGCATATTGTGCGCGGACTGTCTGATGCGCGGGTTAATATTGCCCATGAACAACAAATGGTCTCATTAGGTAGCCTTGCCACGGTCGCCGCGCATAAATTGGGCTCACCTCTCAATACCATTACCCTAATCACCCATGAGCTAGCAGAAATGCTTGACGAAAAGGCCGATTACCAAATCTTAGCTAATGAGATTACAGCGCTGAAAGCTGAAACTGAACGTTGCCGCATGATCTTGGCTGGATTGAGCGAAGATGCCAATCAGATTGATCAAATGAGCCATGACCCGGTGGCGGCTATTGCCTTGGTGCAAGGGCTGATTGATGACCGCTTTGCTGATATTCGCGATATGATTACTTTGCAGATGCTGCCTACAATAGAGGGCGAATCTCCAATCCTTGGGCGGCGGCCTGATATTATTTACAGCCTTGAGATGATGATTGATAATGCTGCGCAATTTGCCAAAAATAAGGTTACTGTAGCCCTTGGCTGGGATCAGAATGACCTGTTTATTTGCATCACTGATGATGGTCCGGGCTTTACCAGCTCTGTTCTAAATCGTCTTGGTGAGCCATATAATTCATCACGAAAAGGTATTGATGGTCATATGGGACTAGGGTTGTTTATTACGACCACGATGATCGAAGGTCTGGGTGGTAAAATTGTTATCAGAAATGTCAAACCGGCTGGGGCGGAAGTCACATTTGTTCTGCCACGGGCGGATGTTGATGTTGGATACGCAAAGTAAGCTCACGCGCCCTTTTTTAAAACCTTGTGTTTATTGCTTTTCTACCTATATAGAATAGTAGGAAAATTATGATGCATAAAACTGAACACAAACTACTGATTGTTGATGATGATGAACCTTTACTAGGCCGCTTAGCGCGCGTCATGGAGCGTAAGGGGTTTATTGTAACAATGGCATCGGGCATTGCTGATGCGCGTGAATGCATAAAGACAGAGCAATTTACCCATGCCATTCTTGACCTTAAACTGGAACAAGGCAGTGGGCTGGATATTGTCCAAATCCTGCAAGATAATCAACCTGGCTGTCGCGTGGTTATGCTGACAGGCTTTGGCAACATAGCTACGGCTGTGTCTGCTGTTAAGGCAGGGGCAGTTGACTATCTTCCAAAACCGGCTGATCCAGATGCTATTGTGGCGGCGTTATTGCAAAAGGGTGAGTCTATGCCGCCGCCACCTGAAGACCCTATGTCGGCTGACCGCGTGCGCTGGGAACATATTCAGCGCGTCTATGAGCAATGCGGCAGAAATGTATCCGAAACAGCACGTCGGCTGAAATTACATCGCCGCACATTGCAAAGAATTCTTGCAAAACATGCTCCAAGACCCTAAGCATGGGGATATATTGATCATTTAAGCTGAATAAATGAATAAAAATAAATCATATCACCCTGATACACTCGCGGTTCGTGATGGGGTTAACCGTTCACCATTTGATGAAACCGCCGAAGCGTTATATTTAACATCAGGCTATGTCTATGGCTCTGCCCAAGAGGCAGCTGATGCGTTTAGTGGTGATATCGACCGATTTGTCTATTCGCGATATGGCAATCCAACCGTCACCATGTTGCAGGAACGGATGGCGTTGTTAGAAGGCGCTGAGGCCTGCCGTATGACCGCATCTGGTATGGCGGCGGTATTTGCGACTATGGCCAGTTTACTGAAAACAGGTGATCGGGTTGTGGCTAGCCGTGCTTTGTTTGGCGCTTGTCATGCTATATTGACGCATATTCTGCCGCAATGGGGTATTCAGACAGAACTCGTGGATGGCACCGATTTGAGCGCTTGGGAAGCTGCCTTATCAGCGCCGGCGCAAATGGTCTTTGTTGAAACACCGTCCAATCCGCTGCTTGAATTAGTTGATCTGGAGGCGGTAACAGAACTAGCGCATAAGGCTGGTGCCTTGATGGTTGTTGATAATGTTTTTGCCACTCCACTTGGTCAAAACCCTATGAAATATGGGGCTGATTTGGTTGTCTATTCAGCCACGAAACATATTGATGGGCATGGACGTGTGCTTGGCGGGGCTATTCTTGGTGCGGCTGAATTGGTTGATGAGGTGATATTCAAGTTTCTGTGTCGGACAGGGCCATCCATCAGCCCATTTAATGCTTGGGTCTTACTGAAATCGCTGGAAAGTCTATCGTTGCGTGTTGATCGTATGGCGGCAACGGCAAGCCATATCGCCACATATATCGAACAGAATTGTCCCGATATTACGGTAAGATATCCATGGCTGGAAAGTCACCCTCAATATGCTCTCGCCAAAAAACAAATGCATCATGGCAGCAATGTTATTGCTCTGGAATTACCCGGCGGGCAAGCTGCCTGTTTTCGGTTTCTGGATGCTCTGAACGTCATTGATATTTCAAACAATTTAGGTGATGCAAAATCCCTCATTTGTCATCCGTTTACAACAACCCATAGTAATCTTGATGCCAAAGATCGAGCCCTGCTTGGAATAACCGAAGGTCATATCCGTCTTTCTGTTGGGCTTGAACATGGCGGCGATCTGATTGACGATCTGATGACTGGATATACCGCACTCAAGGCTTGAGCTGACCCATATATTCGAAATTTCTAATATTATTACCTGCTAATATCCTACCAATTAGGTAAAGATGACACTTCCCGTCTTATCAATTCATCCCTCTGCATCATATGAAAGGTCGCATCTGTCTCTGATAATACCCTTTTTGGATAGGTTAGGTGGTGCAGATGTTGAATGTTTTTCCGAAAAAGCCTTTATGTATTGTTATCCTTTTTGCCAGCACAGCATTAACAGCCTGTGGCGGCGGCGGCACTTCATTTTCAGTGACCAAAGATAACCAAGGCGTAACCCAACCGCAAATTGGTCCCTTTACCCCTGATCCTAATGTTGCCGCTTTCGATCAAACAGCAACTGAATACCGCGCCACGCCTAGTTTGAAGGCCATGGGATTAACCCCGTTTTATGCGCTGGGTTTATCAGGGTCGGGGGTTACTGTTGGTGTTCTTGATAGCGGTGTTGATGGGGATCATGAAGAGTTAGATGGCAGGGTAGCTGGTGGCGGCGACTGGCAAGGTAGCGGTCAGGGGTCGGATGATCCGTTTGGTCATGGCACCCATGTTGCCAGCATTATAGCGGCGGCTCGCAATCAGCGCGGCATTCATGGTATTGCACCGCTTGCACATCTTGTCAGCTATCGAATTCTAAACGCAGAAGGAAAGTTTGGAAGCCAGTCTGGTAACGTCATGGTGCCAGCGATATTTGGTAACGCGCAGACCAGAGGATTGCCCGTTATCAATAATTCATGGGCATCAATTTATGAAATTAATGATATTTCGAAGTCTTCCCTAGACAATATCTTGCGCCAAGAATTACAGAGTTATTCACAAATTGCCCATGCGCGAGGGCCAATTATTGTCTGGGCAGCAGGCAATGATAGCGATGATCAGGTCTCAATCCGTAGTGGGCTTCCCTATCATTATCCGCATTTAAGACAAAACTGGTTGGCTGTTGTGGCGGCTGATCATCAGTTGCATGAACCACGCTACACCAATAGATGTGGCGTGGCGCAGGCATGGTGCATTACTGCCCCTGGCGGTGGTGACAATCAATATTATGACGGTGTTTATGCGGCAATCCCTGATGACAGATATTCGCGTAAATCAGGGACATCTATGGCGGCACCATTTATTTCTGGCTCACTGGCGTTATTGCTTGAACGATTTCCCGGCATGACGCCACGGCAAGCCGCTGCTCGGCTTTTGGCTACTGCAGATTATGATGGTCTTGTAACGGCGGATGGGTGTTCGATACAAACATGTAGCGAAGCCACTATGGCAGCAGTATTTGGTCAGGGTTTAGTCAATCTTGCTGATGCTCTTGATCCAATTGGTTCAACGAGTATTGAAACATCACCTTATTTCAAATTGCCGTTAAAGCAATCGGTTTTAGTAACCCCGCATGTCCTTGGCGGCTCGGTTCGCGATGCCATAAAAAGCAAAACCATAATTGTCCGTGATAGTTTTGACAATGCGCCATTTGCTATGGCACTTGATACAAAAATTATGGCTTCACGCTGGCGTTATCAAACGGGATACAGCCTCATTAAATCAGTAGATGGGGAAAGTCTTGGGCAATCTGGCTTTCGTTATGCGGAGGCTGGAGGGGTACCTTTATCAATCAAAATACCGGCACGGCTAATTGATCCTGGCCAAGGCAATGATGGTAATTGGATTGGCTATGAGCTGATTAATGGCAGCAGGCATCAGCAAATCCTTTTTAGTCAAGGCAGAGAGCGCAAGGTTGTCCATGGTCTGATTAGCCAACATAACCCTGATCAGAAAAAATGGATTGGCGTCGGCTTTGATCATCATAACAGCTGGCTCGATGGTCATGCTGAGGGGGCTTTTGATACGGCATCATCGTCTTTATGGGGATTTGCTGGCATCAAACAGCATACGCAAAGCATGAGCTTTACCGCCGAAGCCTTGCTAGGGCTAACACAATTAAACCCTGCAACACATAGCTTGATTACATCTGGCGATTATCAGTTTAATGCCTTTCGTTTAGGAGCAACAATTAATCAAGGAAAAGCCATGCAATGGCATCTTGATTTCATGTTGCCGCCTGCGGTGCAGTCTGGACAGATCAATTTTCGCCTGCCATCACAAATTGATCTAGCAACAGGGAAAACTCATTTCACCAATTACCGAGCTGATCTGGATTTACAACAAAGAGAGCGGCGCATTGATCTTACCCTCAATTATATTTGGTCTGAGGATGCCTTTATCTTTGGTGGATTTGGCTATCGCATCAATGATGGCCATAAAAAAGGCGATACGACTGAGGTAATCATGTTTGGTATTAGCAAAACGTTTTAAGGCTACATAATTTGGGGAGTTGTGTTTCTTCATCCTGTTAAGTTTTTGTTAATGGTTGCTATGTCATTGTCATGGCATGAAATCATCGATTTTCACCACCATTATCATTTGTCTTTTTCTTTTATGTGCTGGCATTAGTATGGCAGATACCCAGATTCTTTCAAAAGATGTGATTGCGTCCAATAGCTCAACTATTATAGATGACGATGCGCTGCTGACCAAAGCCTTAATCATTTTAAGATTAGATGGATTTTATGATGAGGCGCTAGCATTAGGGCTGGCGGCAGCGCGCCAGCGTGAATTGTCACGGCGTAATCGTTATGAGCTGGCATTAATTCATGTATCGAAAGGGCGATGTGATCTGGCGAAACCGTATTTTCGCAATATCTCTGCCTATAACAATGACTGGATGGCGCAAGATAGCAAACGGTTTTTGCGCCAATGTGTGAGCCAATCGCATTACCGTTTGCTGTTTGATATCAGTACTGGTTATGATCGGAATCTGGCTCTTACCACGGAACAACATACGATTACTGCTGAGACGGGCTCTCAACTTGACCAAACAATAAGACGGATTGAGTCTAATTTAAGCGGTATTAGCATCAGTCCTGATTTTAATATTGGCGAGCCATCAATATCGGGATGGTATACAGATACCTATGCAATCTTAGGCTATGTTATCCCCAGAGGACAGCATCGATATCGTACAAATGTCATGATATATCAGCGGCTGACATCGCCAAGAGGCTATGATCGCCGCGGGGTAGGTTTAGGCAGCGCATGGCAATATCGCACGCAATGGGCTGTTTTTGAAAGTCGCGCTAACTTTAAACGGTTGGTTTATCAACGTGGACAAAATCTGGCCTCGATCAGGCATCAAACGGATGCTGCTCAAGTTATTTCTATTCCCCTATCTGAGCTATCATATGTGCGTTTATCTGTTCTAGGGATGCGGCAAACGCTGCCGCGTCAACCGAACAGAACCCTGCAAGATCAAGGCTATTCCGTTGGCTATCATTACACGAACCCGCAAATGCTTGGTGCCGATAGGGATAAAGCGTGGTGGCAAAGCTGGTATACAGAAATATCGTCAAGTAAACGCCGGACATCCCCAAAAGATAATAGCTCAGATAGTTTGGGTATTACTGGTTTAGTTCATCTTAAGCATCCCAGTTCGGCTAATAAATTACGGTTTCAGCTTAATTTAACCAAAGAAAGCCTCATCCATCCTAGGTCTTGGCGTCTTCATCCGCATAATTTATGGCACGTTTCGAGTAAGTTAGTATTTAAGCCAGATTGGCCAGATTGGCTAGAGCAATATCCGCTAACTCTCGAATTAAATTGGAAAAACACGCGATCGAAAGATTCCCTAGATGAAAGGCATAGATGGAATTTTACGCTTCGTTATCAGTTTGATAATGCTAAACGATAATAATTAATCAAAAAAATAATACATAAGACAAAAATTATGAGTATTATAATACTCAATGTTGATGAATAGTGTGTTTTAGGCTTTATTTTTTCCCGACAATCAGCAGATCGTGCAACGAACTGATGGAGAACAATGTGGAAATCATACTCGCTTATGCAAATGTCTTTTCTCGTGATTTAATCATTGAGGAATCTCATCAACGTGACGAAACGATGGAGATACTTCCGGCAAATAGAATTAGTGAGGTGACAGCACTCATTAACAGAGGGGTAAGTCCTGCCCTAATTATTCTGGACGCAGGGTTATCCGATATCAAGGGACTAGCAGGCTTGACCCGAATAATCGAAGTAACTCGCCGTGAGGTTCCTGTTGCTATTATGGGTGTGCCAACAAGTAATTCGGAAATGCGCATGGTGTTAGAAGCAGGTTCAATGGGATATATTCCTAAGAATATTGGTATTAAAGCCTTTTTCAGTGCCATAACACTGATGATCGAAGGGCAAATTTTCATGCCACAAGAAACCAGCCACCACAATAATGAGAAGCATTTCTTACCAATTAATGATCTGACTGGCCGTGAAATAGATATGCTATCTGGTCTGCTTGCAGGTAAATCTGATAAAGAGATTGCCATTAAATTTGGGATTGCCCTTGTCATAGTAAAACATCACCTCAAAAGCTTACGAGGTAAACTAGGCGCGAAAAACCGCACCCATGCTGTTTGCCGTGCTATTGAATTAGGATTAACCCAAGAAGCGTCAGAAAGTTAATCGCCATTCGGTCGGTTGGCCACAAGATCATCAACCACAGCAGGGTCTGCTAAGGTTGATGTATCACCTAGGCTGTCAATTTCATTTGAAGCAATTTTACGCAGAATACGCCGCATAATTTTACCAGATCGTGTTTTTGGCAGTCCAGGTGCCCATTGCAGAACATCGGGGGTAGCAATTGGGCCAATATCCTTACGCACCCATTGCCTAAGCTCAGCCAACAAGGCCTCATCGCCTTCCAGCCCAGCTAGCAAAGTGACATAAGCATAAATTCCTTGGCCTTTGATATCATGCGGATAGCCAACAACCGCCGCCTCAGCGACTTTCGGGTGCGCGACCAGTGCCGATTCGACCTCAGCTGTGCCAAGCCGATGCCCCGACACATTGATGACATCATCGACACGGCCAGTAATCCAGTAATAGCCATCTTCGTCACGGCGACAGCCATCACCAGTGAAATAGTGGCCGGGGAAAGTGGTGAAATAGGTATTGATAAACCGCTCATGATCACCATAGACGGTGCGCATTTGTCCTGGCCATGATCGATTAATACATAGATTGCCCGAAACCGCGCCATCGAGAGGCGTATTTTCATTATCAACAAGGATCGGCTCAATACCAAAAAATGGCCGTGTTGCTGATCCGGGTTTTAATGTTGTCGCGCCGGGTAATGGCGTGATCATGATACCACCTGTTTCGGTTTGCCACCATGTATCAACAATCGGACAACGGCCTTCGCCAACAACATCATGATACCACATCCATGCTTCTGGATTGATAGGCTCACCGACTGATCCTAATGTTCGGAGCGAAGACCGGTCATAACGTGTCACAAAATCATTGCCTTCACGCATGAGCGCACGAATAGCGGTTGGGGCTGTATAAAATGTGTTGACGTTATGTTTTTCAACAACCTGCCAGAATCGGCCCGCATCAGGATAGGTAGGGACACCTTCAAAAATGACACCTGTTGCGCCCGTCGCTAATGGCCCATAGACGATATAGCTATGTCCCGTTACCCATCCGACATCGGCGGTACACCAATAGACATCCCCTGGCTGATAGTCAAAGACATATTTGAACGTCATGCTGGCATACACCATATAGCCGCCGGTTGTGTGCAACACGCCTTTGGGTTTGCCTGTTGAGCCAGAGGTATATAGAATGAACATCGGGTCTTCGGCTCCAACCTCAGCAGGTGGGCAATTAGCATCAACCTTAGCCATTTCCTCATGATACCAATAATCACGGCCATCTTGCCAGTCGATATCGCCACCTGTCCGCTTGACAACAATGACAGTTTTACAATCGGGGCACATATCAAGGGCTTTATCAGTGTTGGCTTTAAGGGGAATGGTTTTGCCGCCGCGAACACCTTCATCAGCGGTAATGATATAGGCGGATGCGCAGTCAACAATCCGGCCGGCCAGCGAATCAGGGGAAAACCCGCCAAAGACAACCGAATGCACCGCCCCAATTCGAACGACTGCCAACATGGCAACAACCGCTTCAACAATCATTGGCATATAAATAGTGACGCGGTCGCCAGCCTTAACGCCGCGGGCTTTCAGGACATTGGCAAAACGGCAGACCTCGTCATGCAATTCACGATAGCTGATATGACGGCTAACCGATGGGTCATCGCCTTCAAAAATAAGCGCAGTTTGATCGCCGCGCGTCGCCAAATGCCTATCCAGACAATTGGCGCTGGCGTTTAAGGTGCCATCTTCATACCATTTGATAGATAGCGATGCCGCATCATAAGTCGAATTATTAACCTTAGTATAGGGTTTCATCCAGTCAATCTGCTGGCGTCCCATGTCATCCCAGAATGCATCAGGCTGTTCAATTGACCGTTTATACATATCCAGATAGGTAGCATTATCAACTAATGCTGATTTTGCGCGTGCATCAGATGGTGGAAATTGGTGATGTTCTGACATTTTGCCCCCCTCTTAATTTCAATAAATCTACCTATTTTGAGCCTGATTAACAATAGCCTCAATCATCAATTTTAGTCATCATACTCCGTAAACAGAACCAATTTTGAAACATCAAACCCAAAACCAGCTCGCACCATACTTGCCAGATGGCGATTTTCCCAATTGGGTTTAGAACGGCTATGTGAGCTTGCATATTGCCCTAATTTACGCCGCCGTGCATATGTTTTCGCGGCTTCGGCTTCGGCATCGTGGCTACCGATATCGTCATCATCCATAGTTTGCGTAATGATTTCCTTCTCCACGCCTTTAGCTCTCAAATATTGGCTGATCTTGCGGCCTGATGTTCCGCGCACACGCATGCCTCGGGCGCGGCCTTGGGCGTATGCTGCATCATCAACATAGCCTAGCTTGGCATAGCGGCTAACCAAGTGGTCAATGGCTTGATTGAGTTGCATGAGAAACTTGTCTTCAAGCGCTGGATCAGCATCTTTTGGCCAGCATTTGCGGCGACCAAAACGGCTAAGGACTTGTTTCAAATTCGCTTCGCTTGAGGTAAATCTAGCCAGATAACTCAAGGCTTTATTTTCAAGCCGTCGGTTAAGTTTATCATCAGAAATCACCATAAATGCGCATCCCTTACTTTAGTTCAGTTTGGTCCATTTTTAAGTAATATCATCTGCAACCGAAGCGGTTTCCAGCTTTATACAATCCTTGCTTTCTACAAATATAGCGAATATGTTGCGCCCATGTCGAGAAACAACAGCAAATCATCCTCTGCCCCTTCAGCATCGGTGATCAGACCTATTCATATTGGTTTGATTAATTGGGTTGGGCTGACGACGCTCTATAAGCGTGAAGTCATGCGGTTTGTGAAGATTCTTGGTCAAACTGTTGCCGCGCCAGTCATAACAACATGGCTTTTCCTGACAATTTTTGCGGTGGCTATCGGTGATCGGGTAGATGTCATGGGTGATATGAGCCTGCTTACCTTTCTGGCACCCGGATTGATCATGATGACGGTCTTGCAAAATGCCTTTGCTAATACCTCATCATCATTGGTTATTGGCAAGGTTCAGGGCAATATTGTTGATCTGATTATGCCGCCGATGAGCGCTTATGAGCTGTTTTTAGGGATGGTTGCGGCGGGGATTACGCGCGGCCTGATGGTCGCTATTGCGGCTATTTTAACGCTACCATTGCTGGGGATTAATATTATTCCGGCGAATATATTTGCGGCACTGGCGTTCCTCTTGCTTGGCGGCGGTATTATGGCGGTGATTGGCTTGATTGCCGGTATATGGGCAGATAAGTTTGATAGTCTGGCGACAATCACCAACTTTGTCATTCAGCCTTTGGTGTTTCTTTCGGGAACATTCTACACAATAGACCGATTACCGGAACCGATTGCCTTCATCGCCTATTTTAATCCAATTTTTTATATGATTGATGGTTTTCGCTATGCTATGACAGGGTTTAGTTCAGCGTCGCCTTTATGGGGAGGCTTGATTTTATCACTGACAATGCTTTTTCTATCTGGGCTCGGTATGTATTTGTTGAAGACTGGATATAAACTCAAGAGCTAGAACGGTTTCGGTCATGAACGCACCATCAGCATCATCCCTTTCCTATCCACCTGGGATTTTATCGCAGCCTCAATTAGAAGATGCTTTTGCGAAAGGGTTTCTGGTCAACTCCGCGCCACTCACAGATGGCCAGATTCAACCCGCATCAGTGGATTTACGCTTAGGGGCAAAAGCCTGGCGGGTGCAAGCCTCTTTCCTGCCTGGTGCTGAACATCGGGTTGCTGATAAACTGGCTGATCTGGCGATGCATGAAATTGATCTGAGCAATGGGGCGGTACTGGAAAAAGGCTGTGTCTATATAGCCGAGCTGATGGAGTCAGCGTATCTGCCAGATGGCTTAACCGCTATCGCTAATCCCAAAAGCTCAACAGGTCGGCTCGATGTTTTCACCCGCATGATTGCCGATTATGCGGATGAGTTTGAAATGGCGCCAGCTGGATATAAAGGCAGGCTTTATGCAGAAATTAGCCCACGGACATTTTCTGTTCTTGTTAGGCAAGGCTCACGGCTATCACAGCTTCGCTTGCGGTCAGGGCAGGCACATATCAGTGATGATGCTATGGCAGCGCTTCAAAACAAAGCTGGATTGACACATGGCGAAGGCATTATCCATCATAAAATCAAAGATGGTATTCCGCTTAGTGTTGATCTGTCTGGTAAGGCTCATGGTCTGATGCCGGGGCTGGTCGGCTGGCGCGCGCGTAAGCATGCGGGGTTGATTGATGTTGATCGGGTTGGCGTTTATCCGGTATCGGCGTTCTGGGAAAAAGTGACATCAGCAGACCTTAACGCGGGCGGATTAGTATTAAATCCTGATGAGTTTTATATTCTGGCTAGTCAAGAATATGTTACTGTACCAGCTGAATATGCTGCCGAAATGACCGCTTATGACACCCGAATTGGTGAGTTTAGAGCCCATTATGCAGGCTTCTTTGATCCGGGGTTTGGCATGCCTGAATTAGGTGCCGGTGAGACTAGAGCCGTGTTAGAGGTGCGCTCACATGATGTGCCGTTCTTGATCGAAGAAGGTCAGACCGTGTGCCGACTTGTCTATGAACCTTTATCGGTTGTGCCAGAGGCGCTCTATGGCGCGCGAGGAAGCGGCTCACATTATCAGGCGCAAGGCCTTCAACTGGCAAAACATTTCATGCCAATTGCTGATGGGGCAACTCCATGAGTAAGCCAGGAAGCAAGTCATCAAGTAACCTGAAGACCAGTAATCACGCGGTGATGGGGAATTATGGCCGGGCAGAATTGGCGTTTTCTCATGGTGAGGGGAGCTGGCTTATCAGCACAGAAGGCCATCGCTACCTTGATTTTGCGACAGGCATTGCTGTCAATACGCTTGGCCATAGCCATCCTAAACTGGTTGCGGCGCTTACCCAGCAAGCAAGTAAATTGTGGCATATATCCAATTTATATGAAATCCCGGAACAGGCAGAATGTGCTAGCCGACTAGCTGAGCGGTCGGGATTGGATAAAGCGTTTTTCTGTAATTCTGGTGCTGAGGCGACCGAAGCGGCGGTTAAAATGGCGCGCCGTGCGATGTATCATATGGGATATCAAAACCGCCATAAAATCTTATGCGCGGAAGGCGCATTTCATGGCCGCACCATAGCCATGCTAGCGGCAACAGATCGGCCTGTGTTTCGGGAAGGCTTTGGGCCCATGCCTGATGGCTTTGATCATTTTCCCTTTGGCAATATGAATGCGCTACGTGATCAATTGATCAAAGATGCCGAAAGCGGCAGTCCAGAAATTGCTGCGGTCATGGTCGAAACGGTGCAGGGTGAAGGTGGCGCCAGACCCTTGCCAGACGGATTCATGGCTGAATTGAGAGCGGTAACCGATGAGGTGGGGTGCTTGCTTATTGCTGATGAAGTCCAGATTGGCGTTGGCCGATCTGGGCATTTATTCTCGTTCGAGCCAAGTGGCATCAAGCCAGATATTATCGCTATGGCTAAAGGCCTTGCGGGCGGCTTTCCCATTGGCGCGGTGATTGCAACAGATGCCGTGGCAGCTGCCATGACGCCAGGAAGCCATGGATCGACATTTGGCGGCAATCCCCTTGCCATGAAGGCGGCATTGACTGTCCTAGATATTCTGGATGAGGATTTTCTGGCTGATATGCGGTCACGTAGTGCTGACTTGATGACAGAATTAAAAACGCTTAGCCAGAAATATAATGCTGTTGCTGATATTCGCGGAAATGGGTTTTTGATCGGGATTGTGCTTGCTGATGGCATTACCCCTATTGAGATCATGACTAGCTTGCGCCAGCATAACATGCTGGTTGTGCCAGCGGCGGGTAATACGATCCGTTTGCTGCCGCCATTAAATGTCAGCCGCGCCGATATTCATCACGCCGTAGCAACGCTTGATGCTGTATTTGGCGCATGTGATCACAACGCGATTACCACGCGATGACCACGCGATGATAGGGGATGATGAAAGAAGTGAAGCCGATGATTAAGCATTTTCTTAATATTGCCGATTATTCATCTGATCAGCTCAAGCAGATTATCAGAGATGCGCTGGCATTAAAGTCAAGTCCAGATAGAGGCAATAATATGCTCAATGCCAAGACCATTGCGCTGTTGTTTGAAAAGCCCTCGACTCGGACACGCATATCATTTGAGGTTGGGGTTCATCAACTTGGCGGCGCGCCGATTGTGTTGGATAATAAATCAATGCAGCTTGGACGTGGCGAAACGGTTGCTGATACCGCAAAAGTCATGTCACGTTACGTCGATGCCATCATGATCCGTGCTGATAGTCATGATACTGTTCTTGAATTAGCTGACCATGCCGCCATTCCGGTCATCAATGGTCTGACCGATCAAAGTCACCCGTGTCAGGTGATGGCAGATGTTATGACGGTGGCTGAATACAAAGCTCCTGATCTCAACTTCGCCAATATCAAAGTCGCTTGGCTTGGTGAAGGCAATAATGTCTCGCATAGCTGGATCGAGGCGGCGGCTAGATTTGGCTTCACGCTATCCCTTGCGACGCCAGATCAATTACAGCCTGATGCTAATATAATAGCCAAGGCGCAAGCCGAAGGCGGAGCCATAACCCTGACCAATGATCCAGCCGATGCGATCAAAGATGCTGATGTTGTTGTCACGGATACATGGCTTTCTATGAGTAACTTTGGGAGTGCTTCAGGTCAGAAAGATATTGACGCTCATAAAGATAAGCTGACCCCATATAGGGTCACCGCCATACGCATGAAAGAGGCGGCGGCAGATGCTATATTTATGCATTGTCTGCCTGTCTATCGCGGCAATGAAGCCGATGCTGAGGTGGTTGATGGGGCGCAGTCGGTGATCTGGGATGAGGCTGAAAACAGACTTCATGTTCAGAAAGCCATTATGTGTTTTTGCCTAAACTCATAATGTGTCATCTGTGGCATAAGAACGGTGTAAACAGTAAGTAGTAGGAATGAGGCATTATGGCTGATCCAAATCTGTCTGGAGTTCTGTCTGGAGTTCTGCCCTTTGTTATTGACGCAGGCCCAGGGCGGCAGGCGGCAATTCGTGGGCGACTGGCGCGAATGGATGATGTTGTTAATGGGATTCTTGGTCGTCATAACTATCCTGATGCTATGGCCAAACTGGCGGCAGAAGCAGTCGTATTAGCCTCATGCCTTGCCAGCACCATGAATTATGATGGTATTTTTTCGCTGCAGGCAAAAGGCGATGGCATCGTCAATACCTTACTTGCTGATGTGACAACGGATGGCGCCACGCGCGGCTATATGAGCTACGACCAAGACGCCAATTTGGATCATATTGATACGGACAGTAATAGCTCTGCACCAATGATGCAGCTCATGGGGGGTGGCCATTTGGCGTTTACCGTCGATCAAGGCAAGAAAGGCCGCTATCAGGGTATTGTTCCTATTGAAGCGCAGGCGATTACTGATGTCGCCTTACGCTATTTCCGCGATTCTGAACAGATTGATACAGCCTTAATGCTTGCCGCTGATATCCAAGATGATGGCTGGCATGCCACGGGATTATTGCTCCAGCGGATACCTGAAACGGGCGGCAATTATGATGATGTTCTGCCCATGAGTGATGTTGAAGAAGATATCTGGCATACGGCTTGTACCATGATGGCAACATGTGAACGCCGTGAAATGCTTGATCCGGCGCTGACGCCTGAGATGCTGGTGCATCGGTTATTTCATGAACTTGATGCCAGACTGCTGCCTTGGCGGATGCGGCGGGATGAATGTCGATGTTCGTCACAACGCGCTGAGCAAATCATTGCTTCGCTCAGTGATGATGAAAAAAGAGATTTAGCCAATGAGCATAATCAACTGGTCATGTCATGTGAGTTTTGTAAATCAGAATGGGTCTGGGATGTTGCCCCTAATAACACATAACCTTTTGTTATTTAAGCCAGCTATTGCATCATGATGAACACCAGCATACAATAAATATAGGGGGCGGCAATTATGACACATATCACTCAAAAGCTGATCCAATTCATCACACTAGCTATGCTCATGATAGCACCGCTTATCTTGACTTCATGTAAGACGCCAGTGCCGCCTGTCTTAGTGTCTACTCCAATAGGCGCATCAATACCGATCCAAGTGGCTGATATTGATTTTTTCAATGATCACGATCCGCAAGCGATTGAGCCATATATCGACCATCTTTACTATCCAACCTTGTCCGATATGTTGATGACATGGGGGACAGCTACGCTCATCCCTAGTGATGCTAATGGCAATCTGTTGATGACCATTGCCAAGGCAGATTTGCGCGAGCTTGATATTGCCTCAAATGATGATCTGAAATCCTTATTTACGAACGAGCAGAGAAAACTGATTATTGCTGATTTGGAAGCGGTGTTTAGCTTTACCCATCCGGTTGAAAACCGAACGGCTAGTATTGTCGTAAAATCAAGTTATCAAAACACGATTGCCGATTATACTACCCCTGCCGAATCAGAACGTATACGTCAATTTGTCATGACTGAGGCGATAGCGCGGTTTGATGGGGAGTTTCGCCGCCAGATCGCGGATATCTCGGCATCACAAGACTGGCCTGTTGCGCCCTAAATCTTGGCCTTTATCATGAATTTAACGCCGCCAAAATCCCGGCATCAGAATAACCAGCACGGTAAATAGCTCAAGCCGACCTAAAATCATACCAGCGACCATGATCCATTTGGCGGCAGCGTTAACGTCCTCAAAACTGCCTGATGGGCCAATCATTTCACCCAAGCCAGGGCCAACATTACTGATTGAAGTCGCCGCACCCGATAAAGCGGTTATAAAATCTAAGCCGGTCAGACCGAGCATGATGGCAATCAGCACAAAGCTCAAAATATATAGATAGAAAAACCCCATCACGGCATCCATGACTGTTTCGGGCACTGGCCGCCGATTGTAATAGACAACATTAACCGCATGTGGCCGCAACAAGCGTGCCATCTGAACTTTCGCGGTGGCCGCTAATACTTGCAAACGGAACATCTTGATCCCGCATGTCGTTGATCCGGCACAGCCGCCAATGAACATGGCAATCAGTAAGATGACGGTTGTCTGCCCGCCCCATAACTCATAATCGGTACTGCTATAACCAGTGCCAGTCATTAATGATACGGTATTGAAACTGGCTTGCCGCAGGGCATCCAGAAATGTCAGATCAATGCTCGACATGAGCTGAAAGGTAATGAGCAAGCTAACCGTAGCAACAATCGCCACAAACCAGCGCACTTGCGGGTCCTCGATCAGATTTTTCCAGCCGCCACGAGTCATCGCCAGATAATGCGCAAAAGGCAGGCTGCCAACAACCATGCCGCCAATAACCAGCATTTCAACAATGCTATTATCAAAAGACCCGATTGACGCGGTGCGGGTCGAAAACCCACCTGTCGCTAAGGTCGTCATAGCATGCGTGATGGCATCAAAGCCGGGCATGCCAGCAAAGGTGAACATCAATGCCCAGATCAGGGTAAGCAGGGTGTAGATAACAAAAATGCCGCCAGCTAGTTCGGTTGCTCGCGGGATAACCTTATCAGGGGTTTCATATGACTCAGTGCGAAAGAGCTGCATGCCGCCAATGCTCAACATAGGCAAAACCGCTAACGCCATAACAATAATTCCAATGCCGCCAAGCCATTGCAGAACCGCACGCCATATCAAAATGCCGCGTGACATCACCTCTAATAGTGGGATAACGGTTGAGCCGGTTGTGGTGACGCCAGAAACAGATTCAAAAACCGCATCATGGATATCCATATCCGTATCACAGAGCAGAAACGGCAGCGCCCCAAAAAGCCCAATACTCATCCATGCCAGATTGGTCAGCAAAAAGGCTTGTCGGAGATTAATATTGTCAGAATTATTGAGCCGCGTTGACAGCAATAGCCCAAAGCCAAAAAACATCGTGATAGCAGCTGATCCGAAAAAACCGCTCCAGTTTTCGTGGCCATCATAGAAATCTAGCCCAGCCGGTATAAGCATGGCCATGGCCAGCAAGGAAAGCAGAATTCCAAGAATATACATGACCGGGCTTAAGGGCATTTATCAGTCCGTCAGACACTATTTGCCCAAGAATAAAGCGAAAGTAATGAAATGTCCACATTAAGCCTTTTAAAGGCAGGACGTTTTGAGGGGTGGTTTAGCCGCCCGTTATAAAGCGTGATTAATTCTGGCCAGCTTGGATAAGAAACCGGTTGCGCAAATCTTGATCCTGCTCAAAGGCTCCGGTGAAACGTGTCGTCACCATGGAAACCCCTTGTTTTTGAACCCCACGAGTCGTCATGCATTGATGCGCGGCATCAATCAGCAAGGCCACCCCTTTCGGCTCTAGTACAGTTTGGATCGTTTGTGCGATTTGGGCGGTCATAGTTTCTTGTGTTTGCAGACGTTTGGCAAAAATATCAACGACACGCGCCAGTTTTGATATGCCGACTACGCGGCGATCAGGCAAATAGGCTATCGTGGCTGACCCAATGATTGGCACCATATGATGTTCACAATGTGAAACTAATCTGATGTCTTTGAGCATGACCAGATCATCATAGCCCTCAACCTCTTCAAAGACGCGACTAAGCATATGTTCAGGGTTTTCATGATAGCCGCCAAAAAACTCTTCATATGAGCGCACAACCCGCGCTGCTGTTTCTTTCAGCCCCTCACGTTCTGGGTTATCGCCAGCCCACTTAATTAGTGTCCGAACAGCATCTTCTGCTTCTTCGCGCGAAGGGGTCGGCTCAACCGCAACAAGATTAATTTTATCAGCTTCGTAGGGGGTCATAAAATTTTCCTGAATGATCTTTTCAATTCACATAAATACCTGCTGATAAAACACATCAACACAGTTCATACGAATATGGGCTATTGAAACCTAAAATCAACCAGAAATGGGCTATTTCCATCAAAAATATGGACAACCATACGGAAACATAACGCCCCAGGGGTTGAAATGGCATCACACCCTTGATTTGGCATGACTTCGCTGGGCTGTTGTTGCCGATATATCGACCTCGCCATTGGCGGTTAAAATAACGCCGAAATAGTTTTTCGCCTGTTCTTTCGTATAGCGTTCCAGCATAACATCGCACCTGACGGCTTCTGGATCACGCATCATGGGATCACCATAGCCGCCACCGCCGGGGGTCGCGACAACCACCCGATCACCTGACTGAAGTGGAATATCCTGTTGTTTTGATAAATGAGGTGGGATAGACGGCTCACCATTGCGCCAGACAGTCACCGTATTTACTGCGCCATCCTTGCCGCCGCGCACCCCCTGAGGGCCATAGCGTCCATGATCCATGACAAAACTTGCCCGTGCCTCTGCTTGACGTAATTCAACCTCATATTCCAGACCAAAGCCGCCCCGATGATAGCCAGCACCGCCAGAACCTTCACGCAACGCATAACGATGGTACAGGACAGGAAAACTTTGTTCCATAATCTCAATAGGTGGGGCTTTTGAGATACCAATGGTTGAGCATCCATTGGCTAGGCCATCATGATCAGCGTTACCGCCATAGCCACCACCTGATAGCTGATACATGACAAAATCCTGACCTTTTTCAGCATTATGACCACCGAGAGCAAAATTGCCGCTGGTGCCTGCGGGGGCGGCCGTAACGCGATCTGGCAGGGCATCAACCAGCGCCGCAAAAACCGCTTCGGCTATGCGCTGTGAGACTTCGGCGGCGCATCCAGACACTGGCCGCGGGTACTGCGCATCCAGAAACGTGTTGTTAACGCCGGTCACTTCTAGTGGCTCAAAGGCGCCAGCGCTGATCGGTACTTCGGGAAAGATATGCCGCATCGCCAGATAAACAGAGCTAAGTGTTGTTGCCAGAACAGAGTTCATGGGGCCAATACAAGGCGGGCTTGAGCCAGCAAAATCAAAGGTCAGCGTATCATCTGATTTGTGAATGGCTAGACGAATGGCAAGCGGCTCATTGACCACACCATCACTATCGACCCATGCGACTGACGAGTAGACTCCATCCGGAATATCCCGAATTAACGCCCGCATCTGGTTTGCTGCTCTTATCCGCAATTCAGCAATGGCGGCAACCATGACATCATCACCATATCTATCCATCAAGGCATTGAGCCTATCCTCACCGACTTTGAGCGCAGCAGCCTGTGCCATGACATCACCAATGCGCTGATCCGCGACACGAATATTACTGCATATAATGGCATATATTTCTTCGTCTAACTGGCCTTGTTTGAATAATCGGACAGGCGGCAGGCGCAGCCCTTCTTGTTCAACGGCGGTGGCGGCGGCGGAAAATCCACCTGGAACGGCCCCGCCTGTATCAGGCCAGTGACCTGTATTTGATAACCAGCAGAACAATTTGCCGTGACGATAAAATGGCCGCGCAAACCGGACATCCATCAAATGCGTGCCGCCAAGATAGGGATCATTGACAATATAGATATCATCAGGTTGCGGAGGCGGGGTTAATCCATCACGAATACGTTCTATCAGCACCCGCGTTGAATATTGCATCGTGCCAACAAACACCGGTAAGCCGCCTGCCCCTTGCGCAATCAAAGCGCCGTCTTGAGCCGAATAAATGCCGTCAGAGCGGTCATTGGCCTCAGCTATAACAGGTGAGAAAGCGGCGCGCGAAAAACTTAAATCCATTTCATCACAGACTTGCTGTAAGCCAAACTGAATGACGCTTAGGGTAATCGGATCAAGTGCCATCTTATGCTCCTTCCCCAGACGCTTTACGGTCATTTTGCCCAACATGGATAAACAGATTACCCTCACTATCGGATGACACAGTGTCATCAGCTTCGACCAAAATAGTCGTGTCCATTTGCTGTATCATGGCCGGGCCATTAAGCGTGACGTCAAGTGGCAGGGATTCGCGCTGATAGATCGGCGTATCAATAAATTGCCCGCCAATATGGACTTGCCGAATACCGATTTGGGCAGCCTCAAGGCTATCTTTGCGGCCGCTTGGCTGAATAAGCTGAGACAGGTCAAAGGCTTTGCGTTTGCCAATGACAGAGGTGTTTACATTGACAATATTGGCATTGATTTTATCCAGCTTAACGCGGAAGCGATTAAAATACACCTCCTCAAATAGGGCTTGGATAGCGTTTTTACTGGCCGGCATCGGCATATTGTCTAAATTAACATTAAGGATATGGGTTTGGCCAATGAACTGCATATCCAGGCTACGGCTGACAATCATCTGATCAATGTCAACAGGCTCTTTATTAATGATCGCGCGGCCGTGTTGTTCTTGTTGGATAAAAACATCATGGAGGCTATTCGCGTCCATTTTTGCAAGTGGTGTGTTGATTGTCTGGACAAAATCTTGGCGCAAATCTGCAACCACGCAGCCGAGGGCATTGGTAATCCCCGGACGTGCAGGAACCAGAACGGTTGGAATGCCTAACTCCTTGGCAATCGCGGCAGCATGTAATGGCCCGGCACCACCAAAGGCAAAGAGGCTGAAGTCACGTGGGTCGGCGCCCAATGAAACCAGCACCATGCGGATAGCGCCCGCCATTTTTGCATTAGCGACACGCACCACCGCATCCGCCGCAGACACAGCATTCATCTGTAAATGCTGGCCAAGAGTTTGCTCAAAAACTGATTTGATATGATCAAGACTGACACCGCCTTCAACCGATTTAACGGCGGTTAATTCAAGCCTGCCAAGGATCATATTAGCATCCGAAATTGTTGGTTCGGTGCCGCCACGACCATAACAAATAGGTCCTGGGTCTGCGCCAGCACTGTCAGGGCCTACTTCTAATAATCCGGCGGCATTAACGCGCGCAATTGAGCCGCCGCCAGCGCCAACAGTTCGGACATCAATCATCGGGACATGAATAGGCATGGCATATTCAATCTCAATCTCATTTGAAACAGAAGGCTTGCCGTTTCTGATGACGGAAACATCAGTTGAGGTGCCGCCCATATCATATGTGATCAGATGATTATGATTGGTAGCTTTCCCGGTATTAATGGCGGCGATGACGCCTGATGCTGGGCCTGACATGACGGTTTTAGCGGCTTCTCGGGCAACATCTTGGCTTGATACAGTGCCACCATTGCCATTCATGACCAGCATTTCGCTTTTATATCCGTTGGCTTTCAGCTCACTGACCAGCCGCTGAATATAGCGTTCCAGCAATGGCTGAACCGAGGCATTTACCGCCGCCGTGACACCGCGTTCAAACTCACGGCTTTCTGATAATAATGCATGCCCCATCGTGATATATTGATTTGGCCATAGCTCGGCGGCTATCTCGGCAGCCTGATTTTCATGATCAGGATTGGCATAGGCATGAAGGAAATGAATGACCAGAGATTCGCAACCAGCATCAAGTAATTTTTGAACCGCCTGCCGCATCCCTGCCTGATCAAGAGGGGTGACAACACGGCCGGCATAATCCATTCTCTCGGCAACCTCAAGGCGTAAATTGCGGGGAATAATGGGGGTAAACATGCCTTTCATGCCATAGGCTTGCGGGCGTGTTCGGCGGCCCAATTCCAGCACATCACGAAAGCCCTGGGTGGTGATTAATCCGGTTCGCGATAACTTGCGCTCTAGCACTGCATTAGTTGTTGTCGTGGTGCCGTGAATAATCAGATCAACTGAGCTGAGATCAGCATCAGCCTCTTGCAACGCATTAAGCACGCCATAGGCTTGGTTGTCTGGGGTCGTTGGGACTTTGGCAATGGTGACAGAACCGCTATGCGATTCCAGCATCACTAAATCTGTAAATGTACCGCCGACATCAATGCCAATGACATGCTGGGCTAATGGTGGTTTTGTCATGTTGTTGCCAAACTATATTTATTTGTACACAAATGATTTGAAGATTTCTTTATATTTGTCAAGATAGCAAAATCATCTTAGCATCGGAACGGTTATGATTAACTCAAAAATGCTACTCCGAAAGATTTGGGCGCAAATGATACTAGTACAAATGATATATGCGCAAATATTGGCAAAGATAATATATCGCTGGCGGCAATCTGTCATGGCAATGCTGATAATTCTGGTCGCTTCATTGCTTATGCCTATTAAATTGAGTTTTGCGCATGCTTCAGGGCAAAGTTTTGTCATGCTGTTGCCAACAGATTTTTATACTCTTGGCGGCGTTTTTGTTGTTGCATTAACTATTGTTTTATTAGCATTAGTGCCTGTCACGGGAACGTCTGGGCTGCATCACAGTTTGGCTTTATGTCGGATAAAGCGGCGTCGAGGCGTCGCCAAGAGCATTCATTTCTTGGCCTTTATCACTTTTTTCTGGCTCTTATCATCAGGCTGGTATGGCACGACTGATCCATTAAAAAATCCACTCACGCTAGGGTTCTGGACAGTGTTTTGGATGGCTCTGGTGATGGTAGAAGGGCTATTTTTCGGGGTTTGGCGATGGCTTAATCCATGGGTCTTCGCCTATCACCTGTCTCGCCGAATAATAGAGAGATTAATCGGCAGACAAAAGGTCATGCCATGGCCTCAGCGCCTATCATATTGGCCGGGGGTTTTGTTGTTATTTGGGTTTGCGGCGTTTACTTTGGCTGATCCAGCTCCCACTGATCCATCACGACTCGCCAGTATTATATTCTGCTATTGGCTGATCACGTTAATCGGCATGGTGGTCTTCGGGTTCCGCACATGGTCGCGTCATGCGGAGCTGTTTTCAATGATTATGCTTAGCTTTGGCGCATTGCGCGTGATATCAATTTGCGCTGGTCAATTGCGGCTGGGGATGCCGGGCTGGCGGGTTATGAGAAACCGTCAGGTCGGGGTTGTGAAACCGCATCTGTCAGCGGCGTTTTTCTTGCTCATGCTATTAGGGGTAGGTTCTTTTGATGGATTTAATGAAACCTTTGTGTGGCTTTCATGGATTAATGTGAATCCCTTAGATTTTCCGGGGCGGTCAGCGATTATTGTGCCTACACTTAGCGGCATCGTATTCGCTAATCTGATCTTAATAATGATCTTTGGCGTATTGATCTGGCTCGGCATGATGGCAGCATCTGATAGCCCGCAATATCGGTTATCCTTAACCCGTTTGATTAGCCTTTATGCGGCTTCTCTACTGCCGATTGCGCTGGCATATCATGTTGCGCATTATCTGCCATCACTGCTGGTTGAGATACAGTATGTTGGGCTGGCGATTGATGGCATGTTTGGCAAGAATGTGCATATTCTTGGCTTGCAAGATTTCCATGTTACGGATGGGTTTTTCAAGCATCTGGATTGGGTGCGTATGATCTGGCTAACGCAAGCTGGAATTGTTGTTGCTGGTCATGTTATTTCGGTGCTGATGGCGCATCACTTGGCCGCTGGACGGTATAGCAATCGCTTTGAAACGCTGGTCAGCCAGTTGCCAGTAGCGCTATTTATGATTGGATATACTTGGCTTGGCTTATGGTTGTTGGCGGCGCCAAAAGGGGGCTAGACAAAACCTGCATTTTATGGGCAGACTGTTTGTATACATATGTTCTTACGGAAAATATTATTCTGTTTGTAGGGAGGAAAATATGACTAAAACATCAAAACCAATTTTGAAGCCTCTTTTAACGCCCCGTCTGACAGGGCGTCGTCAAGTCCTTAAAGGCGCTGCCGCTAGTCTGGCGCTTGGCGCAGTATCAATGCCGCTGATGGGTCGTTATGCCCAAACGCAAAGCGCGGAGCCTATCAAGATTGGCTTTCAGGTTCACCGGACGGGTATCGGCGCTGCTTATGGGCGTTGGTATGATCGCACAACTATGGCAGCTGTTGATAAGATTAACAGCGAGGGTGGGATCAATGGTCGGCCGATTGAAATTATTGCCGAGGATGATGGTACAGACCCAAAACGTGGCGCCGAAGTCGTCGAAAAATTCGCTACTCAGCATAATGCTGATTTGGCTTTTGGCACGTTATTCAGCCATGTCGTTTATGGGTCAGCGCCACGTGCAGGTGAACTCAAGATACCATATTTTGTTGTCTCCGAAGGGCATCATGTTGCTAGTGGGGCGCTTAACCGCTACACCCTGCAACCGGGTATTACCGATGTGAAAAGTCAGGTTCAGGCGATGGCACCATTCGTTGCTGATAACTTAGGTAAAAAAGTGACGATGGTATATCCTGATTTTGCCTTTGGTCATGATCATAGAGATTATTTTTCTGCGGCTATCGAAGCGCAAGGTGGAAAGGTGATTGAGAAAATCGCAATTCCCCCAACAGAAACATCATTCACCAAATACTTTCCGAAAATTCCGCGTGATACCGAAGTCATCTATCATGTCATGGTCGGGCCTGCGGTGCTGACCTTTGTTAAAGAAATGGGTGAGTTCTTTGGTAGCTCACGCCCAGAAATTTTTGGCTTTATTGATAGCCTTGAGGCAACGGATTTATCTAGCCCAGGTCTTGAGTTCCTAGAGGGCACATATTTCTGGGAAGGCAACCCACGTTATGCGCAAGCCAATCAATCAGAATATGATAAAGCCTATCGTGCGGCTGTTGGGGTTGACGCTAATGGGGCGTCGGTTTCGGACACCAAGGATGTGTCCACCTATGCCCATATGTTTGGCTGCTGGGAGACCTTGCATATTGTTAAGGCCGGCATGGAAGCATCTGGATATAGTGGCACTGGTGATCGGGCAAAACTGATCGAAGCTGTTGAAGCTATGACAGATATGCCGCATTCGCATGCACATCCGCAAGGTGCCAAGCGCTTTAACGGCAAGACGCATCAGACGTTTGGCCATCAATATATCACCAGAGTTAATAACAGCAGACTTGATCTGGTGCACACAACCTCTATCGAAGATACGCTTTATCCAGACGAAGTGGATTACACAAAGCAATCTTTCTAATACTAATATTGCCCTTCCCTGTTGATCAATACAGCAATGGGGAGTTAATGGGGAAGGGCTTCATTTTGAATAGATTTTTTAGCTAATGGAACTAGCACCTTATCTGATACTTGGCAGCATTGAGGGACTGGTCACCGCCGCCGTACTGGCGCTGATGGCTGTTGGGTTGAGCCTGGTCTTTGGGGTCATGCGGGTCGTCAATGTTGCCCATGGTGAGTTCTTCATGCTTGGCGCGGTCTTGGCGTGGTTTGTTGCGGATATGATTGGCGGTCATCCGGCGATATCTTTTATTGCCGCCTTATTTATTGCGCCAATGCTGGTCGGCAGTCTGGCCATTGTCGCCGATACGACCATTTTGAAGCGCATCAATTATGATCCTGAGCGTACTATCGTTGCCACGATAGGGCTGCTTTATATAATTCAGCAGGTCACCTTGATGACCTATGGGTCTAACGCCCGCCCTGTTGAGCCACCCTTTAATCAGCGCATTTCTATTCCGTGGTTTGAATGGACAGAAAGCGGCTTGTCTATGTATTGGCCGTGGGGGCTGGGCACAACTACCTATAAGCTAGCGGTAATAGGTTTCGCCATTATTTTACTACTGGCTATTTGGCTTTTGATGACGCGAACACGCATTGGTTTGATCATGCGGGCGACACAACTTGATCGTGATGTTGCACAGGCTTACGGGATCAATGTTGATCGTGTTTATGCTATGGTGTTTGGGCTTGGTGCTGGGCTTGCTGCTCTGGCGGCGGTGCTAATCGTGCCTATTCAGCAGGCGCATTATTTAATGGGGCATGACCCCTTATTATTATCCTTTATTGTAGTGATTATTGGCGGTTTAGGCAGCCTTGCCGGAACGGTAGTGGCGGCGGTCTTAATCGGATTAAGCGATGGTCTCATCTCGGTATTCTTTACGCCGACACTTGCGAAAATTATTGCCACATTAATTGTGACTTTTGTGTTGATTTTCAGACCTTCCGGACTGCTTGGGAAGCATCGCCCATGAGTGTGTCTGAAACAAATGCAACTAGGCCAGCCGCCAAACCGCTGACAAATGTTAAAAAGTCGCTGTATTTTCATGTTGGGTTAATCGGTGTTTTATTCCTCTTGCAATTTATCTTGCCAGCCTATCATCACGGCAATCTGGCGCGCATTATGGTGCTTGCCAGCTATGCGATGGGCTACAATATTCTCTTTGGCTATACCGGATTATTGAGCCTTGGCCATGCCATGTTTTTTGCTGCTGGCATGTATGGGATGGGATTGCCGATGGCGCATCTCGGCTGGACGCCGGAGCCAGCTTTAGTGGCTGGATTTGTTGCCGGCATAGTGGTTTCAGCAAGCATTGGCTTCCTTGCTTTACGGACAAGTGGGGTGTCATTCATGATTGTCACATTGATGTTCGCGCAAGCTGGATTTTTGACCATTTTATATTTCGGAGAATGGACACGCGGCGATGAGGGTTTTGTCATTCAGCAAGCTGAGCGTGTCATGGCAGGGTTTGATTTAAGCCAGCCTGCTAATCGCTATAACGCCGCGCTGATTTTGTTTTCGCTCTGTCTAATCTTCACCCTCAAGCTGGTTCATAGCCGCTTTGGCCGTGTCATGATTGCTATACGTGAAAACGAAGAGCGCACTCAAATGTTAGGTTATGATGTGCATTTCCATAAATGGATGGCTGTCATTATGTCGGGCACTATGGCGGCATTGGCAGGTGCCGCTTATGCGCTGCTATTTGGTTATGCGGGGGCGACGTTTGCATCGGTGCAGTATTCTATTTTCCCGCTTTTATGGGTGTTACTTGGTGGTGCCGGGACAGCATTAGGGCCGTTTATTGGCACCTTGTTTATGTTCTATCTGATTGATCTATCCAGTTCATTCACAACAGCATATATGCTAATCGCCGGCCTCGCTTTAGTGTTGTTAACACTGTTTTTACCGCAAGGGCTGGTTGGTGAATTAAGACGGAGGGTGATGCCTTGGCTGACATGACAAAACCACATATCAGCACAAGTTCGGTGAGCCGTCATTTTGGTGGCTTGATAGCCGTTGATCAGGTTGATTTTGCTGTTCCTCGGGGTGAGATTCGCGCTATTATTGGTCCGAATGGCGCTGGTAAATCCACTTTTGTTGGCATGTTATGTGGCCGCATCCCTGTTTCTTCTGGCAAGATTATGTTTAACGGCAAAGACGTGACCGTATTACCTGCCCATAAACGCATCCGCCAAGGCATTGCCTACACGTTTCAAATTACGTCAATTTATGGCCGCCTAAGTCTCAAGGATAATGTTCGGCTATCAACATCATGGCGTTGGGGCAGTGATGAGGCGGCACTCGAAAACAGCATAGATGAGGCGCTAAGCCGTGTCGGGCTAGAAGATCGCATGGATCAAATGGCTGGTGATTTGAGTTATGGGCATCAGCGGTTGCTAGAGATTGCTATGGGCATTAGCCAACATCCGCAACTGCTCATTCTTGATGAGCCAACGCAAGGATTAGCAGATAGTGAGATTGCCGATTTTGTTACATTAATCCGTGAGCTGGGCGGTGACATGACCATTTTGCTCATCGAACATAATATGAATGTGGTGATGGATACGGCGGATCAGATTACCGTCTTGAATCTTGGCAAAGTGCTGGCGACAGGAACGCCAGACGAGATCAGAGCTAATCGTGAGGTGCAGATTGCCTATCTGGGAGAGACTCATGCTTGAGCTGATATCCGTATCATCGGGCTATGCAGACGCGCAAGTGTTAAGACAAGTCTCGCTGCAACTTAATGCCGGAGAAATCGTCTGTATTCTTGGCCGCAATGGTGCTGGTAAAACGACAATGATGAAAACAATCATGGGTCTGCTGAAAGCTGACGCCGGCCAGATCATGTATAATGGAACTGATTTAACGACGCTATCACCGCATAAAATCGCAGGTTTTGGGATTGGCTATATCCCGCAGGGCAGACGACTTTTTGCTGAGCTTACAGTTGCCGAAAATCTTGAGATTGGATTAATGGCTGGTGGTAAATCAGTTGCAACCCGTGATAAGGTGCTGGCGATGTTTCCGCGACTGGCGGAACGGCTTGACCAACGCGCTGATACCCTATCAGGTGGTGAGCAGCAAATGCTAGCCACTGGCCGTGCCTTATGCCTTGAGCCGCAATTATTGCTATTGGATGAGCCAACCGAAGGTCTTCAGCCGTCAATGATTGCGTTGATCCGCGATACGGTTGTGGCGTTAAAACAGCAAGGTGTTGGTATTTTATTGGTTGAGCAGAGGGTTGATGCGGTGCTGTCAATCGCTGATAAAGTGATGTTTCTTGAAAACGGCATGAGCCGCGATATCATGTCAGCGGATCATTTGCGTAAAAATCCAGATTTGCTGAAGAAATATATTGGCGTTTAGCAGATCAGCACCAGATCAATATCTGATTAGCGTAACTTCATTAGCAACCGAAAGAAGAGATGTCTTTCTTTATCGCTAAGAGGCTTTAATGTTTCTTCCGATACCGCAAGGGCGGCAACTCTGATCTGGTCAAATAATTGTCTGCCTTTGGCAGTTGGCTTGAGGATAAGCCGCCGCAGGTCAGAAGGCTGGCTTTCTGATGAGATAAGCCCACGCAGTTTGAGCCTGTCGACAACGCCTTTAATGGTCGCCGCATCAATGGCAATCATCCGCCCGAGTTCATTCTGTGAGGCTTGCCCATTCTCACAAAGCTTGGTTAATGCAGAAAATTGGGTTGGGGTCAAATCTGGGATGAGGCGGCTAAATATCGACAAATGGCGTTGATTGACACAGCGCAAGATAAAACCAACTTGGTCTTCAAGCTGATAGTCAGATGTGATATCAGCCGCCATAGTGGTGGCGTCGGCATCTTGCTGTTTTTCGGTAATGGCATGAAAGACTTTGTTCATCCTAACCCTTTCTATAATCTATATTGACAGCAACTCATCAAAATAGCAAATTAGTTTGTATGCTAACAGTTTATGATGTCTGTCATGTCCTCTAATACTACATATATTCGGCCTTTAACCATAGAAGATGCTGTTGATGTGCTATCGACTTCGGCGGCAGCGGTTATTGCGGCTGGTTGCACGGATTTATTTCCCCTGACGTCCGCCCCTCGCATGACTGGTCAGGTGCTGGATGTAACTGGCATTAAAGACATGCGCGGCATTACTGATAATGGTGACATGCGCAGATTTGGCGGTGCTACTACATGGACAGATATTATCCGCGCTGATCTGCCGCCGGCCTATGATATGCTCAAATTAGCAGCCCGCGAAATTGGCTCTATTCAAATTCAAAATGCTGGAACGATTGCAGGTAATCTCTGTAATGCGTCACCGGCGGCGGATAGTATTCCGTGCTTGCTGGCGCTGGATGCGTCTGTTGAGCTGACCTCAGCATCTGGCTTAAGGCAACTGCCGCTTAGTGATTTTATTGTCGGTCCTCGGAAAACGTTGCGCCAAGCAGATGAGATTATGACAGCGGTGTTGGTGCCAAAATCCTCTGAGACGGGAGTATCATCTTTCCGTAAACTGGGGACACGCAAATATCTTATTATTTCTATCGTCATGGCCGCCGCGCGAATTGAGGTCAAAGATAACCGCATTACCCATGCCGCGCTATCATTAGGGTCGTGCAGTCCGGTTGCGGTCAGGCTAGATAAGGTTGAGGCAGATTTGATCGGCATGGATATCCACAACGCCACTATCCCGGCATCACATTATGTTGAGGAGACAGATATTGAGGCGACAATTAATCCTATTGACGATGTGCGCGGCACTGCCAGCTATCGAATTACGGCGGCAAAAACGCTGTTATGTGAGGCGATTGATAACTGCCTCAATCAGGTGAGGAGTGGGGGATGAGTGATCAGGAACAGTTTACGCTAACCGTAAATGGCACCAAAGCAAATGTGTCCCGCCCAGCTGGTATGCGGCTAAGCGAAGTCTTGCGTGAGGAATTGCATCTGACGGGTACAAAAATAGGATGCAATGCTGGCGATTGTGGGGCCTGTACCGTTCTTGTTGATGGTGAGCCTGTGTGTTCATGTCTGATGACGCTGGCGAAAGCCGATGGCTGTCATATTGAAACGGTGGAAAGCTTGGCTAATGGATCAAAGCTATCGTTACTGCAACAAGCCTTTAGTCGTCATGGTGCGGCTCAATGTGGAATTTGTACACCGGGGATGTTGATGGCGGCGGCACCTTTAATTCGCGCCAACAAAGCCCCAAGCCGTGCCGAGGTTGAGGACGCGCTTGGTGGGGTTCTCTGCCGCTGTACGGGTTATGCTAAGATTATTGATGCGGTGATGGATGCCGCGATGGAAAAACCTGCCATGCCTATGCCTGTCCGACATGGTGCTGTTGGGGCAAGGGTGGAACGGCTTGACGGCATCCCTAAACTTAATGGTGATGAGGTTTTTGGTGCTGATTACTGGCCCGAAAATGCGCTTTACCTGCGGGTGCTTCGCTCCCCTTATCATTCGGCACAATTTACCATTGGGGATGTAGCAGCATGGGTGGCTAAGCATGATCTCATTAGTCATGTTTTTTTAGCTAGTGATATTGATGGTGAAAATCAGTTTGGCGTTATCCCGCCAATGGCTGATCAGCCAGCGCTTGCCGTTGATGCGGCGAGATTCAAGGGCGAAGCGGTCGCCATCATCGTCGGCCAGTCGCAGGATGTCGCGGCAATGGATATATCCGACTTTCCCATTGAATGGACGGAATTGCCAGCCATTATGGATGTCGATGTGGCGCTTGCCGATGGCACAACATTGATCCATGCGCATCGTGAAAACAATATCCTGATCAGTGGCATCGTCAAACATGGCGATATTGATAAGGGATTTGGAGCAGCAGATCATATTGCTGAGATGTCATTTTCTACCAGTTATGTAGAGCATGCTTATATCGAGCCAGAAGCAGGGGTGGCGTGGATGGATGGCGATACGGTTGTCATTCAAGCCTGTACCCAGGCGCCGATTATGGATCGTGATGATACCGCCAAGGTGCTTGGTTTGCCGGTGGAGAAAATACGCATTATTCCCTCAGCAACAGGTGGCGGCTTTGGCGCAAAGCTAGATGTCTCTGTTCAGCCCTTGCTTGGTCTGGTGGCGCTCAAAACCGGTCAGCCATGCCGCATTGTCTATTCGCGAAACGAGTCTATGATGTCAACGACGAAACGCCATCCGGGGGTTATGCAGGCGCGCATTGCGGCTGATAAAAAAGGCCATATCACGGCAATGGAATTCCAAGGTGATTTTAATACCGGTGCCTATGCCAGTTGGGGGCCGACGGTTGCATCACGGGTACCTATCCATGCCTCTGGCCCATATAAAACGCCAAATTATTTAGCCAAAGCTCGCGCCATTCATACCAATGGCCCGCCATCAGGGGCGTTTCGCGGCTTTGGTGTACCGCAGTCAACGATCATTCAAGAAGCGCTATATGATGAACTGGCAGAAAAATGTGGTATCGATCGATTAGCCTTCAGACGTCTCAACGCCTTAAAGAATAATGATATCACGATCTGTAACCAAACGCTACCAGCGGTCGGTATCGATGATTGTCTGGCGGCGTTAGAGCCGTTCTGGCAAAAGCACCAGCAACAGATTGCTGATTTTAATGCTAAGAATAGCCGCAAAAAACGCGGTATTGGCGTGTCATCATGTTGGTATGGATGCGGTAATACGGCTTTGCCAAACCCGTCGACGATCAGGCTGGGGATTACAGCAGATGGTCAGGTTGTCTTGCATCAAGGGGCGGCAGATATTGGTCAAGGCTCAAACACGGTCATACCCCAGATTTGCGCTGATGCGCTCGGCCTCCCATTAGCGCATATCTCAATTATTGGCGGCGATACAGCTATCACCCCCGATTGCGGCAAGACCTCGGCTTCACGCCAGACTTTCATAACAGGTAAAGCCGCTATGTTAGCAGGACAAGCCCTACGCCGACAGATTCTGCGGCTCAGTAATCTAGGTGATGATGCGATTATTGAAATGGCAGAAGGGTCTATTCATGTCAGCCACGGCGATAAGCAGCATGAGATTGCGCTTAGTGAGATGGCAGCAAATCCCTATGGCTATGTACTGATGGCAGAGGAAACCTATAACCCGCCAACTGAGGAGCTGGATGCGTTTGGTCAGGGTAAGCCTTATGCGCTTTATGGGTTTGGGGCACATGCCGCCGTGGTTGAGGTGGATATGCATTTAGGGACGGTGAAGGTATTACATATTTCCGCCGCTCATGATTTGGGCAAGGTCGTCAATCCGCTATTGGCAGAAGGACAAATAGATGGCGGTATTGCGCAAGGGCTAGGTATGGCCTTGATGGAAGAATATATCCCTGGCCGCACCGAAAACCTGCATGATTATCTCATCCCGTCTATCGGCGATATGCCAGAGATTGAATATCATCTGATTGAAGTGCCAGACCCTGAAGGCCCGATGGGTGTTAAGGGGTTGGGTGAGCATGTCTTGATCCCAACCGCCCCGGCTATTCTTAATGCTATTACCAATGCCACTGGCGGCGCTAGATTATATCAAACACCTGCTGTTCCGCATCGGGTATTGGCGGCCATTCAGGCAAATAATAATGTCAATGAGGCCGCAGAATGACCAAAAAAGCATCAGAAAAAATTAGATGCGATGCCTGTCCGGTGATGTGTTATATCGCTGATGGCAATTCAGGTGCTTGTGATCGTTATGCAAACAAAGATGGCCAGATTATCCGGCTTGACCCTCTGACAATTTTGGATCGCCGAATAGCCGCAGGCGATGCTGTCAAACCATTTCTAGGAGCTAGCTGGGATGGTAGCCTCGGCCAAGAAAATGAGATGTTTGTTACCGCCATTGGGGCAGGCACAACCTATCCAGACTATAAGCCGGCGCCATTTATTGTTGGGCAATATCACAATGATGCTGATTTTGTGACGGTTGTAACCGAAGCTATTTTTTCCTATTGTGGGGTTAAGGTTAAAATTGATACTGATCGCCATCTCGGAAAAGAAGGTGCGGTTATTCGCGTTAATGATGAGCCTGTGGGCTTGGTCATTACCAGTGAATATGGCTCTCAAATGCTATCATTGGGCGGTGTTGATCATCTGACGGGCGGCAGCAAAGCCGAAGGTCGAGTGACGTGTGATACGCTGATGAAGCTGTGTAATAAAGAAGCTGTTGAGCTAACCATTGATGATGGCTCTACGGTCGTGGTGCAAGCTGGCAAGCCGCCAATTGTTGATGGTAAAGCGGAAATGAGAATGCGGGTTGGCTGCGGCTCGGCAACAATCGGTATGTTTGCCTCGCAATGGGTTGGGCTGGTTGATGAGGTTGTTGTTGTCGATGATCATATCACTGGCGTTGTCTCTGAGCACCAAGCCGGCAAGGTGCTGGATTGGCCTGATACCGGCATCACGATAAATGGCCGCAGATCAACACCTGGCCGCTATTTTCAAGTGGCAGAGCCGGGGCTGGGATGGGGCGGCACCGACCTAGAGGATCCGCTAAAAATACTTGGCGCATGGCGACCAGCCAAAGGCGCAAGACCTGGGCTAACGTTGTTAATGGTATCGACAACGGGTGAGCATTCTGGCTATTTTGTTCTTGATGATGATCTAACGCCGCAGCCACATCCAATGCCGAAAGCCTTGCAGGATAGCGTTAATTTGATCTCAGAAAATTGTGAACCGGCGCTTTGCACAGTTATGTTTATGGGGGGTGCTGGTGGCTCATTACGGTCGGGGGTAACCAAGAACCCGATCCGCTTGACCGCATCGGTACAGGCCCGAAAAACCAAAGTCACTTGCGGCGGCATAGAAGGTTTTGTCTGGCCGGGTGGCGGTATCACGATTATGGTCGATGTATCAAAAATGCCAGATCAGGCTTTTGGCTATGTGCCGACGCCGGCGATTGTGGCGCCGCTGGAGTTTACCGTACCCAAAGACGAATATATTGCGCTTGGCGGTCATCAAGATGCCATCCGCTCAGTGGCTGATATTATGGCAACAGGTGGCGAGTATTCCAAAAATAGTCAGGTCGTATTAACCACAGATACTGAAGATTTTGACCATGATGATTAAACTTTGATGAAAGTCATTCTATGCTAGCAACAGCCTCATCGCTTCAGGCCAGTTGGCTGGCTCCTGATAACCGCCTGCATTTGTCGCATGGGCCTATTGATTTGATCATTAAGGCAGAGGGGCAATCCGCGCAACTTGCCTATCGCAAAGCCGTTCATGCTATGCAGCATTTACTTGAACGGCTCGTTGTTGAGCTGCCTGATTTGCGCCTGCGAACGGCTAGACCGGAACGCTATCTGCACCCGATTGCACGGCGCATGGCGCGGGCAACAGGCGGTTATGGCAAGCGCTTTGTTACCCCTATGGCGGCGGTCGCAGGGGCAGTAGCGGATCATGTGCTTGCGGCAATGACTGCCGAAGCCGGGCTGACCAAGGCCAGCGTCAATAATGGTGGTGATATCGCGTTTTGGCTGGCTGATGGTCATAAGGTAACGGCATTAATGGCCAATCTGGATACCGCAAAATGCACTATCTGCTCAGATACTATCTGGCGCGGCATGGCGACATCTGGATTTAGCGGGCGTAGTTTTTCGCTTGGTATTGCTGATGCGGTTGTTGTGCTTGCCGATAACGCGGCGAATGCAGATGCTGCGGCAACTATGATCGCTAATGCGGTAAACCTGCCCCCTGATCTGCCGCCATATCATCCTGATATGCAAGCGATCAGCCGTATTCCTGCCCATGATCTTTTGCCCGAAAGTGATCTAGGCAACCAGCTGGTGACGCGCCAAGTCGGGGCGCTATCTGCGGCGTCAATCAATTATGCCTTAAATGCTGGCGAAGACGAAACACGGGCAATTATGGCGATTAAACCCATCGCAGGTGCATTAATTAGGGTCAAAGATCATATCCGTGTTGTTGGTCTGAATCATAACTTGGATCAGAACCTTGGATCAAACTTTCTATGCCAACGCTACCACCAAAAGGAGATGATACCGTGACAATGTTCCCCATTCGGAAAACCCAGCTTTTTCTTGAAACGATTTTTCACGAAGGTGGGCCAGCCCCTGAAACGCCGCGCCTGCGTGCTGCTATGGTCGCTGTTGTCAGCAATCCCTTTGCCGGGGCTTATCATGAGGATTTACAATCTGCTATGGATGATTTGAAACCGCTGGGGCTGATGATGACGGATGAGCTGATTGATTCGCTAGGGGGATTAGATGGTATTGATGGCTATGGCAAAGCTGGGCTTGCTGGCGAAGATGGTGAGCTCGAACAAACCGCACTTTGGCATGTGCCGGGCGGCTATGCGATGCGCGAAAGATTAGGTGAGGCTAAGGCGATTGTGCCGTCTTCAATGAAAGTGGGTGGCGCCGGATGCGCTATTGATATCCCGTTAGGGCATATTAATGCCGCCTATGTCAGGAGCCATTTTGATGCTATGGAAGTGCGTCTGTCTGATGCCCCTCGGCGTGGTGAGATTATGTTCTGTCTGGCCATGACCAAGGGGCCACGTATTCATCACCGCATGGGGGGATTAGGTGTTGAAGATGTTAAGGGTGAGGATGGCTTGCGCTAAGTCGCCAAGTTTGTGCGCCGCAGGCAAACCAATTTAATCAACAAATGCGCGTTCAACAACATATTGCCCGGGCATGCTGTTTGAGCCTTCGGTAAATTGCGCCGCATCTAAGATCGCCTTAACATCCTTGAGCATCGCCATTGACCCACATATCATGACGCGATCATGTGCTGGATCAAGCGGCGGCAGATTGAGATGGGCATAGAGCTGGCCATTTTCCATGAGTGTCGTAATACGCCCCATAAAGCTGGATTCTTCCCGCGTTGTCGTTGTCACCAGCGTTAAGCGGTCGGCAAGTTCACCGACTAATGGGTCTGTCTTGGTCGCCGCAACCGTATTGATGGAATAGGCTAGCTCTGCCACTTCACGGCAACTATGGGTGACAATCAGAGCTTCAAACTTGTCATAGGCTTCGGGGTCACGGATAAGTGATGCAAATGGCGCAAATCCTGTCCCTGTTGAGATCATCCAAAGCCTCTTGCCTGGCAATAGCGCATCAAGAACTAGGGTGCCGGTCGGTTTTTTGCGGAACCAAACCTGATCACCGACTTTGATATTTTGCAGATGTTCGGTTAAAGGCCCGCCCGGAACTTTGATTGAATAAAACTCCAGCGTTTCATCCCATGATGGGCTGGCGATGGAATAGGCGCGCCAGACAGGTTTTTCCCCGGGCAGGCCAATCATCACAAACTCACCTGACCGAAAACGGAAACTCGCTGGCCGCGTTAAGCGGAAACGGAATAAGCGGTCAGTATAATGTTCAACCTCGGTAACGGTTTCAGAAAAAGCAGAATCAGGACAGGTGAAGCTCATCATATTCTCACTTAGTTTTGTTGGTTTTGGTATTGCGCTACTGACCAATCTTGGGGTTGACTATTCTTTATCTTGATTACAGGGTTAAAGCGGATAACGCGGTTATAATTTGTTTGTATACGAATGAATTATAAACCTCAAGTTATTATTTTATCACGGTCTTCCAGGTGCGATTATCCACTATATTTTTTAAATCATCTGGCGTATCAACATCAAGAAAGCATCTGCTATCATTTATAGCAAGTGGGTTAATTGCCTCAGGGTGTGTTTTGATAATATCTCTGCCGCCTTTATCCCCTGTTATTTGTTCAAGCATCGGGAAAAATCGTTGCCCCCAGATAACAGGATGTGCGGTTCTATCCGCAATCACTGGCTCCGCAATTATTGGCAGGGTAATCGCCTCATCAGGTTGTGTGAGGCGCTTATGGTGGCGGATCAAATCATTGACCAGTGGCACTGTGATATTGGGCATATCTCCCAGCATGATCATGACATCAGTGGTGCGCGCATTTATATGACTAAGCCCATGTCGGATAGAGCCGCTCATGCCTTCAGCATAATCAGAATATTCGTGCAAATCTAATGGCATATCAGATAAGGCAGCGGCGATAAGATTGGCGTCATGACCTAGAATAACCATAACCTCATCAAGCCCACTAGCCAGCATAGTATTGGCGATGCGGCGAATCATTGGCTGGTTGCTGTTATCAGCAGGCATGAGCAGTTTATTAGCTTTGCCCATGCGTTTGGATTGTCCAGCGGCTAATAGGATTCCGCATATATATCGCATTGCTTTATCCGTTTGTTGTCATTGCTGCTGATATCTTGCCCCGATAGACAGCGATCAGTTGCGCCAGAATTGAAACGGCAATCTCAGCCGGAGTTTTCGCCATAATTGCTAATCCGGCGGGGGCGTTAATGCGGGCAAGCTGATCATCATTAAAGCCATTTGCTTTTAATCGCTCACAGCGTTTGGCGTGAGTGCGCGTGCTGCCTAAACTGGCGATATAAAACGCTGGTTTTCCAAGTGCCACCTGTAGCGCCGCATCATCGAGTTTAGGATCATGGGTTAGTGTCACAATCGCTGTATGCTCATCAATATTGGCACTCTCTAATAACTCATCAGGCCAGTCGGTGATAATGGCGATATTAGGAAAGCGCTCAGCATTGGCAAAATGGCGGCGCGGATCAATGATAGTGGTGTTAAAGCCAGCAGCAATGGCCATGGGGGCGAGATGCTGGCTGATATGTACCCCGCCAATGATATAAAACCTTGGTTCAGGTGGGATAACCAAATAAAAATGCTTAGCATCATCATTACATTGATTGGTTGGATATAGATTTGCCGCCTGCTCTGGGCTTGCCACCCGCATCTGATGCTGATGGAGCTGGCAATCAATAGCAATCATTTGGTGCTGCGCCGACTGTGTTTTGACATAAGAAAACAGTTGAGCCGCATCATTCTCAAAGGCAGAGGCGGCACAGACCCAAACCGATATTGCGCCGCCACAAGATAATCCGACTTGCCAAGCATCGGCGTCAGCAACCGCAAAATCTAATCTTTGCGATGTTTTTCTGGCCATAACGTCATGTGCGGCTGTGATAACAGCGCTTTCAACACAGCCGCCAGACACTGAACCTGCAATCTGTTCATCATCACGGATAATCATGATGCTGCCTGCTGGCCGTGGTGATGACCCCCATGTCTGGATAACAATAGCAATAGCCAGATTATGCCCAGACTGATGCCAGTCAGCGGCAATGGTCAGAATATTGTCATTAGATAATGGCCGCATAGCTGTCCCCGGCTAAAATATTTCACGTTGCATCAGAATACAATTTTATCTTAGAACATGCATCAGATGTTAACAATGACGCTGAAACACGCTAAGATATTATTAATTAATACCTTATATAAAGGGGGTAACATGCGGTCTTTCTCATTATTGATTATTGGCGGTATTTTTGGTGCCATGATCGGGTTTTTAGTAGCAGCAGGTTATGGCATTACACTGGATGGGCATGACCATGCAACAGACCATCATAATCCTGGTGCCCATGATAGTGCAGAAAAAACAGAACATAAGCATGATAAGATGATTGATCTTTCTGCTATGGCTAACCCGCCATCGGTTAAACTAATGGCGGTGGAAGACAGCGTATCGGGCTGGAATCTTCATGTCCAAACTGAGCATTTTACGTTTTCTGCTGATCAGGCAGGAGGCGAACATGCGCCTGGGTTCGGGCATGCGCATCTCTATGTTGATGGCGTTAAACTATCTAGACTTTATGGAGAATGGGCGCATTTAGGTGGCTTGGCGCCGGGCGAGCATGTGATCCGTGTCACCTTAAATGCCAATAGTCATGAAGCGCTCACCGTTGGCGGTAATATGATCGCTGCAGACATCACCGTCATGCAAAAATAAATACACTTGATACCCCTATTGTGACGACCTGAGCATGTCATGATAAGGGGCATGCCATAATAAGGGAAAATCAGAGTAATATATGACGTTATACATAGTCACCATGCTTGCCATTGGGGCACTGGCTGGTGGATTTATTACTGGTCTGGCGGGCTTTGGCACAGCCTTATTTGCCTTGGGCTGGTGGCTCGTTGTTCTGCCGCCCAAAGATGCGGTGACCGTGGTTATTATCATGTCATTAATCGGCGGCATTCAAGGCATGATTGAGGTCAGGCATGTCATAAACCCAAGCCGACTTGCCCGCTATACTGTGCCTGCCTTGCTTGGGGTGCCGTTTGGGATAGCTGGTCTGGCTGTGATCAATGTCTTTATCTTAAAGCTGATTATCGGCTGTTTGCTGATTATGTTTGGCCTCTATTCCATTTTGCGCTGGCATATGCCCCGCATATCATCATCCACCCCTTGGATTGATGTCTTAATTGGCAGCATTGGCGGCGTGTTAGGTGGTCTGGCTGGCCTGTCTGGGGCGATACCAACGATGTGGGTAACTCTGCATGACTGGAATAAAGCTGATAGGCGCGCGATTCTGCAACCCTTTAATATGCTGGTTTTAGGGGCGGTATTAATTGCCTTTGTGATTCAAGGCAAGGTGACGAGGGATGTGCTATTTCTTGCTTTGCTGGCTTTTCCATTTACTTTGCTTGGTGCGCGGCTAGGGCTTTTGCTTTATCGCCGCGTCAATGATGAGCAATTTTTGCGGATTATCATCTGGCTTATCCTGATATCAGGTGTCGTTCTGGTTAGTCGGGAATGGGCATATGTGATTAGCCAAATATAAGCCCAAATATAAATACAGCCACCATGACAGGCATCGGATATAGCCTATACTTTGCTTCATCTTTATGTCTTAATACCCCCTAACATTAATTATTAATTATATATTTTACATGACAGATTTTTGTAATATGACAGCAACCGCATTGGTTGCTGGGATTCAAGCTGGTGACTTTGCATGTGCCGAAGTGATGGCAGCATCCATTGCCAGAATTGAGGCAGTTGATCCGGCGGTTAATGCCATGGTAACACGTGATTTTGATCGCGCCATGGCCAGCGCAAAGGCGGTTGACGCCAAACGCCTAAGCAACGAAGATATTGGGCCGCTAGCTGGCCTGCCCATAGGAATTAAAGACCTCGAAGCAACCAAAGGCATAACAACAACCTATGGATCACTGCCGCATAAAGACCATGTTCCTGATCAGGATGATGTGTCAGTTGCCAATGTAAAGGCTAAGGGCGGCATTGTTATCGGCAAAACTAATACCCCTGAATATGGTACTGGTGGCAACACATGGAATAATGTATTCGGCGTCACCACCAATCCATTTGATACAGATAAAACGCCTGCTGGCTCATCTGGTGGGTCTGCCGTGGCATTAGCAACTGGCATGGTACCGCTGGCCACAGGATCAGATTTTGGTGGCAGTCTGCGCACGCCTGCTAGCTTCTGCGGGGTTGTTGGCTTCCGCCCTAGCCCTGGTCTCGTTCCCGATGAAAATAAAGCGGTTGGTCTGGCGCCTTTTGCAGTATTAGGGCCGATGGCACGGGTGGTTGCTGATGCTGTGCTGTTATGTGACGCGCAATCATCATTTGATGCGCGTGATCCGTTCTCAAGGGCGAGGCAAGGCGCTATGGCACCGTCCATGCAAGCGGCTGATTTGAGCCAGATGACAGCGGCGATATCAGCTGATTTAGGAGTTGCTCCGGTTGCTAAGGCGATTAGGCAGCTGTTTGATCAGCGGATGCGGTATCTGACATCAAGCTTTGCTGAGGCACAAAAACGTGATCCGGTGTTTGATCATATCCATGATTGTTTTGAGGTTTTGCGTGGTGTCAGTTATGTCGCTGGATGTAAAGATATTGTCGACAAGCACCGTGATGTTGTCAGCCCATTGATGATTGATAATGTTGATAGAGCTTTAGCATACAGCCTTGCCGATGTTGCCGATGCCTCGCATACACAAAGCATTTTGGCGAAAGCATGGCTAGCCTTATTTGATGAGGTTGATGTTGTCATTTGTCCAGCTGCGTCGGTAGCACCTTATCCGCATAAGGATAAGTTTGTCGCCGAAATTGATGGGGTTAAAATGCCAACTTATATGACATGGCTGGCACTCAGCTATGCGCCAACTATGGTCATGGCATGTTCGCTGGTTGTCCCATGTGGGGTTGATGCTGATGGCCTGCCCTTTGGGATACAGTTGCTAGGGCCGCCGGGGGGTGATCGCAAATTGCTGGAAATCGGCCTTGCCATAGAAGCCGTGTTAGCGGCAGAACCAGAAACCATGCGCCCCCACCCAGACATCAATAAGCTGATATCAGCACGCTAATATTAACACCATAATATAAACTAAGCCGATATCAGCACTTTTATTGATCTGGAGGCTGGGGTTAGACGCCAGCCGGATTTTCCAGATCAGCCCCAATCGCGGCTAAATCAGAATAGCGATCACCAATGCGGTGATGCGGTCTGCCACCGGTTGAGCCAGCAAAGGCAACGATCAATTCATGATTTGTCGGTGCATCATGGATATGCATCTGGACTGTCAGATAATGTGACCGCCTGCCTGTATCATTTTTATCCATGAGCGGAATACTGATCTGCGTATTGGCAGGGCCGCGGGTATTCGTAAATCCGAGATAGGCTTTGCCGCCAATCGCCTTGCGCAAGGCATTGCCATAATTAACGGTATGGATAATGGCTGATGCATGTTCAAGTTCACCTTCAAGCCCTGCCATAGACGCCTTGCCAATGGCTTCGATAGCTTCCCCTCCGCCGCCAAGTTCTAGCATTTGGTCAGTCAGAATCTGTCCCAATTTAGGCCCAAATGCCTTGATCTCTGGCATCAGGTCATCAACAAACCCACGGCCTGACCATGGATTTTGAATGACGGCGGCGGCGGCAAAAAGCACTAATGGCGCCTCCGCTGCTTTGCCGCCATCTGATGTGATGACTTCTTTATAGGTAACGATTTTTCTAATCTGTGGTTCCATGAAGGTGATTTCCTTTCTCTAATTCACTCTTACTAGTAATGATGCTTTTTCAAAAAACTGATCAGCATGGTGTTAAATCGTTCAGGCGCTTCCATCATGGCCATATGCCTAAGGCCGTTTACAATGACACATTCAGATTGCGGTATCTCAGCGGCAATGGCGGCACTCATATCAGGATTATTGCCGAAATCTTCATCACCAGTCATGACTAGTGCTGGGCAGGATATCGGCGGCTGTGGGGCGATTAGTTCATCGACGCCATCAACCAGCACCTGATAAATTGCTGGATAAATAGCCTTATCATTGGCTTTTACCCAAGATCGGATGAGATCTAGTGTTGCTGGCATGGCTTCCCTGAAATCATCAGTAAACCAACGGATTAATGCGTCTTCGACGGTGGCATCTGGGCCATCTTTCTGGGCTTGATAGACACGGCTTTGGATATGATCATGCGCGGCTTTGCTGCGTTTGTGAGGAGAATGTAAAATGCCAATGCTGGCGACTTTGTCTGGATAATCCATGGCAAAGCGGCGCGTAATCATGCCGCCAAGCGAAAATCCCATGACGCTAGCACTGGCGATGTTCAACGCCTCCATAATATCAGCAAGTTGCTGTGAAAACATCCGTAAACTAGGTTTTTCAGGCGGTGGCGGTGATGCCCCATGACCATAAAGATCATAGCAGATGACTTGATTATAGGCGGTTAGCGGCTTTATCTGATGCTCCCACATACCCTTATTCAGCCCAAGTCCATGTATCAAGATGATCGGCGGGGTATTAGCATCAGCGCGATGCCCATGCAGCTCAACATAAGTACCATTTTCGGTAACGGTAATCATGCGGATAAAGGGCGGTATGCGACGACTTCAACTTCAACCCGAACATCGACCAAAAGCTCACTGATAACGGCAGATCGGGCAGGTGGGTCTTGAGGAAAATAGTCAGCATAGACGCTATCGAAACCCGGGAAATCAGCGCGCTCCCGCAGCCATACCATAGATTTGACAACATCAGATAGAGAGCAATCAGCAAGCGCCAGCGTGGCTTTTATCGCCTCCAGAACAACTTGCGTTTGCTGCTCTATTGTGCCTTCGGTCATGACCACCCCATCTTGCATTGGTATCTGCCCGGTTAAATAGACAAAATCTCCGGCTCTGATCGCCCGTGATAATGACAAGGTTCGGCCATTAATGACCAAAGGATCACCGATAACAGTTTTCATCATTTCCTCTTTTTAATATCCAGCAACAATATCTCACTGATGGTCACTGGCATTTGATGATCTGATTTTCATTTTTTCGCCAAAACATGGCTAAAAACTTAATCTTGGGCTTTCATCACTTCTTACCATAATATGCACAAGATACCACTTTTATATAATGCTTTTTAATTTGGAGGAATGAGCAATGGCAGATCAGAAAACCTATCAGATGCTGATTGATGGAGCGTGGGTAGATGCCAGCGATGGGAAGACGTTTCCTAGCATTAACCCAACCACTGAACAGCCATGGTGCCATATTCCGGAGGCGACCGAAAGTGATGTCAATCAAGCGGTTGAGGCCGCGCATCGCGCCTTTAGTGAAGGCGCCTGGGCCAGGATGACGCCAACTGATCGTGGCCGCCATTTGCGGCGGTTAGCCGAATTGCTTAGTGAAAAATCAGAAGAATTAGGGCGCACAGAAACCATTGATACGGGCAAAATGCTCAAAGAAACCCGTTGGCAGGCAAAGTATATTGCTGAGTTTTTCCATTTTTATGCCGGCTGCGCGGATAAGGTTCATGGCGAAACTCTGCCCATTGATAAACCAGACATGATGACCATGACATTTCGTGAGCCACTTGGTGTGGTGGCGGCGGTGGTGCCATGGAATTCACAATTATTTCTGGTCGCGGTCAAGATTGGCCCGGCATTGGCGGCTGGCAATACGGTGGTGCTGAAAGCATCTGAACATGCTTCTGCCGCTATGCTTGAGTTTGGCAGGCTGATTGAGCAGGCAGGCTTCCCGCCGGGGGTGGTTAACATTATAACTGGCCATGCTGATCCTTGTGGTAAGGTGCTGACCTCGCATCCCTTGGTGGCACGAATTAGCTTTACAGGCGGTACTGGTGCGGCTCGCCATGTGGTCCGGAACTCGGCTGAAAACTTTGCCGAAGTCTCACTTGAGCTAGGCGGCAAATCGCCATTTATTGTCTTTGATGATGCCAATATTGAAAGCGCGGTTAACGGCTCTATCGCTGGTATTTTTGGGGCTAGTGGACAAAGCTGTGTGGCTGGCTCACGGCTATATTTGCATAATCGCATTGCTGATCAGTTTCTCGATAAGATGCTTGATCAGGTCAACCAGATTAGGATCGGTGACCCATTAGAAGACGCTACCCAAATGGGGCCTTTGGCAACAATGGATCAGATTAATCATATTGAAAATCAGGTCAAAATTGCAAAAGCCGAAGGTGCCGATATTCTGACGGGTGGCAAGCGACCATCGACACCTAACCAAGGCTGGTTTTATGAGCCAACAATTATTTCTTGCCCTGATCAAAACTTGACGATTGTTGATACGGAATTGTTTGGCCCTGTCCTTAGCGTCATGCGTTTTGATGATGAGGCTGAGGTTTTGCAACGTGCTAATGACAGTAAATATGGTCTGGCGGCAGGCATATTTACGGCCAATCAAGCGCGCGCTATGCGGATGACACAATCGGTTAATGCTGGCATTGTTTGGGTCAATACCTATCGCATGGTATCACCGATCGCACCGTTTGGCGGGTTCAAGGATTCAGGCTATGGCCGGGAAAGTGGAATGCAGGCGATTTATGATTATACGCGGCCGAAAACGGCATGGATTAATATCTCAGATGATCCTATCACCAATCCATTTGTCATGCGCTAACAGCAAGACAAAGCTGATATAGAGAGGGGTTGATCAGGCTTGGCGGTGGATAACCGCATCGGCAATAATGGCGCTGTTCGCCGTTATCATCAGCGGATTGATTTCAATCATATGGATATCATGGTGATGCGCCATCAGATCAGTTAACGTGTTGATCACTCGGATAACGGCGCTCATATCACCGCCCGCCTTGCCGCGATAGCCATAGATCAGTTTTGCTGTGGCCAGCTGATCAAGCGCATCAGCAAGCTGGCTTTCATCACTTGGCATGATCAGCGTTTTTGCATCCTTGATCAGCTCAACCAAAATACCGCCAGAAGCGATAGTTAAGATACAGCCAAATTGCTTATCACGGCGCAAGCTAATCATCAGCTCGGCAATGCTATCCGCCACATATTCTTCAATCATAATGGCGTCCAGCCGCGCATTGGGGGCAAGCTGGGCACAATTTTTCTGGATATCTTGACATGCCAAGATTACCGCAGGCCAGTCTGCCAGCCCTATTTTCACCGCACCAAGTTCTGTTTTATGCGGCATATCAGGGCTAACCGCTTTTGCTACCAAAGGAAAACGCAGATCAGGTGGCATGGGGCTAGCGGCTATATTCGCTAAATCAGAAATCAGAAAAGCGCGCGGGATATCTAACCCGGCTTTTGCCAAAAGTAACTTGCTGTCATGTTCATCCAGCATAATGCTGCTAGCCGATAGCTCAGCTTTATCAAGCATGAGCTGGGGCGGCGGTGAGGTCAGCAAATATGCTCGTGCCTTGGCATATTGTGCGGCGGCTTTCATCGCTTTCATACAGTCGCCAATCCCCTGCATAGGGGCAACGCCCTCAGCGATAAGCTCATTACGAATATCTTGATCGAGATTTTCGGCAATCGTGGAACAAACGGCGGCAGGGATGCTGTAGCGTTTGGTGGCGCGAACAAATGCCATCGCATCATTATAATAATAGCAACGGCTTTCATCTAATCCGGGGGCAGGATAATCCTGAATAAGAACCGCCATATCGGTTTCCGATTTCAACATAAGATCAAAAACAGGCTCAGTTTTTTCGGGCATACCCCAGATCGGGGTGGTGTAATCAAGCGGATTAGAAACCGTTGCCGTATGCGGTAATAATGGTTTTAGCCCTGACTGCTTTCGGTTATCAGGACGCGGATATTCTAGCCCCAGCTCTTCGCCATAATCGGCCAGCATGGTTGCGCCGCCACCCGAACAGGTAAAGCCCGTGACCTGATAGCCATTGGGACGGGCGGTAATGGTTAAGTATTTCAAAATCTCAAGAAAGTCGCCCGGCTCTTTGGCTCGGATAATGCCTAATCGGTCAAACAAGGCTTGATAGACATCATCTGTACCCGATAGTGACCCGGTATGGCTTACGGTTAGCTCGGCACCAATCGCCGATGTGCCTGTTTTCAGAACAACGATAGGCTTATCAGCGGCGAGCGCTTTCATGGCGGCGGCGGCAAAGGCATTGGGGTCTTTCAAGCCCTCAATATGAATACCAATGGCACGAACTTCGGGGCGGTCAACTAAGCTGTCGATACAGTCTTCTATGCGCATCATCGCCTGATTGCCAATTGACAACATATAGGCTAGTGGCAGTGACCGCATACTCATAGTCAAGTCAGATGACAACATCCCGCTTTGGGTAATCACAGCCGCACCATAGCCTGGAAAGCTGCCGCCATGGGCAAACGGCCATAACGCAACCTTATCAACATAATTGATAAGGCCATAGCAATTCGGCCCAATAACCGCCATATCACCAGCCGCTTCGATGAGCCGGGCTTCTTTTTTGGCGCCATCATCGCCAATCTCGCCAAATCCGGCGGTATAGATAACCGCACCGCCGGCACCCATGGCATTTAATTTAGCCATGCTATCAATAGCGGCATCAATCGGCACCGCAATAAAGCAAGCATCAGGAGGTTCTGGCAAATCCTCAACAGCGGCATAACAGCGATGCCCGCCAATCGTCTGACGCTTTGGATTGACAGGCCAGAACGGCCCCTCATATCCGATCCGCGCACATTCGGTGGCGACAGTCACTGCATCCGTGCCGCCGATCACCGCCACATGGCGCGGCTGAAACAACCGTTTCAGGTTAGCCTTTTGTTCAGGGGTCATGCGCCCAGCGGTCTCAAAATTGACCGTGTAATGATATGCCGCTGTATCTCAGACGTGCCATCCCAAATACGTTCTAATCGGGCATCACGCCATAGCCGGTGGATAGGCAGTTCTTCCATCAGCCCCATACCGCCATAGATTTGAACCGTATGATCAGCGACGCGGCCAAGCATTTCAGAACAATATAATTTAACCATAGCCGCATCGGCATCTGTCATCACGCCCTGATTGGCTTTCTGGATCGCATCTTTGACCAACAGATTAGCTGCCCGCATTTCAACAGCCATATCAGCCAGCTTAAATCCGGTGGCTTGGAAGCGGCCAATAGGCTGACCAAATTGTTTGCGATTAGCCGCCCAGTCACAGGCTAAGTCATACATTCTTTCTGCCTTGCCGCAACAGGTCGCGCCAACCCATATCCGCCCCATGCCGAGCCATTTTCCGGATAGCTCGAGGCCTTTACCAACTTCACCCAAAACATGGGCATCACTGAGCCTGACATCATTAAAATCGAGCTTGAAATTGAGATAGCCGCGATAGCTGACACAATTATAGCCGATATCAATATCAAACCCCTTCATTCCGACATCAACCAAAAACGCGGTGATTTGCGGGCGTTTGGATGTGCTGGTCTCATCATATCCGGTGGCGGCAAAGACAATGGCAAAATCAGGCATGACAGGCCCAGATACAAAATGTTTTGTGCCATTGAGTATCCAGTCCTTGCCATCACGTTTGGCAAAGCTCCGCATCGACATAATATCCGACCCTGCTTCGGGTTCAGATAAGGCAAATAATTCTCTTTTCTCACCACTGACGCAAGGCATCAGATATTGCTCGCGCTGGTCGCCTTCGGTGGCTAGCAGAATCTCAGTTGGTCGGGCAATCCATGAATGAAGGGCGTGTGTAGTTTTGCCAAACTCTTGTTCAATCAGGGCCATTTGCTCATAATCAAGACCGCCGCCACCAATCTCAACAGGCAAATTAGCGGCAAATAATCCTACTTCTTTGGATCTTTCCTCAATCTGCCGGCCTAGTTCAATTGGAACCGCGCCATCACGATCAACCTGATCTTCATAAGGGAATATTTCTTCTGCCATGAAGCGGCGAACACTTTCGGTCAAAAGTTCGTTTTCATGGCTTCCTTGATTATATTGATCTGGCATTAAAACCTCCATCAAGATTGTTTTTTAAGTCCAAGTTTTTGTCTGGCTTCTTCGGCAGTAAGAACACGCGCTCCCATGCGTTCAATAATCTCACGGGCACGTTCTACCAGCTGAGCATTTGTCGCCAGCACGCCTTTTTCCAGATAGATATTATCCTCAAGCCCAACCCGAACATTGCCGCCCATAGCAACCGCGGCGGCGGCCATCGGCATTTGCATTCGCGATATCCCAAAAGATGCCCATGATGCATTCGCAGGAAGCTCATCTTTCATGACTTTCATCGTATCAACAGATTGATCGGCGCCCCACGGAATGCCCATGCAAATTTGGAACATTGGCGGCTCATCAATCAGCCCCTCGGCAATCATCTGCTTAGCAAAACGGATATGACCTAGCTCAAACACTTCCAGTTCAGGCTTGACACCTAATTCCTGCACCATAGCCGCCATCTTGCGCAAATAGGCAGGCGTGGAAATATAAATCTCATTGCCATTACCAAAGTTCATGGTGCCGCAATCAAGACTACAAATCTCTGGTTTAAGAGCCGTCACATGAGCCAGCCTTTGTTCGGCGTGGATCATATCGGTGCCGGGGCCAGGCATTGCTGGATTAGTCTCATCAGGAACCCAATCACCACCCATACCAGCGGTTAGGTTAATCACAACATCAGTATCACTAGACCGCACTTTATCAACAACCTGACGGAATAGCTCGACATCCCGTGATCCTTTGCCAGTCGCTGGATCACGAACATGGATATGTGCCGCGGTTGCGCCAGCCTTTGCTGCCTCGATTGAGGCTTTGGCAATTTCATCAGGCGTCACCGGAACATGCTCGCTTCTGCCTGTTGTATCACCTGCCCCGGTAACAGCGCAGGTTAAGATAACATCCATATTCATGGCTAATCTCCCTCAATGTTTACATCTATACTTTGCATGATACAGGCTTGCAGTTATCAATTTTTCGCCATAATATTTTCTTTTTCGATAGTTTTATGATCATGAGCATATCTTATGTCTGAACACCCATTTTCAAAAGCCGCTGATGAAAAACTGATTTGCGTAGTCTTACCGCGGTTTAATATGAACAGCCTGACGATGCTGATTGAACCCTTGCGGATTGCTAATTATATCTCTGACAAGCCGCTTTATGAATGGCAATTTCTGACCCCCGGCGGCGGTAAAATAACCGCTAGTAATGGCATGGCCGTAGAATGTGATGATTTGAGGGACATCCCGCATACGGCAACCATTATCCTGTTTGGCAGTTGGGGGGCAGAACGTAATACCGATCATCATCTGATTAGCTGGCTGCGGCAATCGGCGCGCCATGGCATCCGTCTGATAGGGGTGGAAACAGGCGCTTATATTCTGGCACGGGCAGGATTGCTCTATGGCAAACAAGCCACAACGCATTGGTCGCTTTATCCCGGATTTTCCGAAACCTTTTCGGATATTGAGCCGTCAGAACAGCTTTACACCATAGATAAGCAGATCATGACCTGCGCTGGCGGCACGGCGACTGCTGATCTGATGCTCCATCTCATGCAAGGCCAGCATAGTCCTGATCTGGCGAGCGAGGTATCAAGCCAGATGTTGCACCAAAGCATCCGCGCGCCCGAAACCTTACAGCGGCCAATTGTTAATACCGGATCAGGCCATATTAACCCCATTATCCTGGAGGTTACGCGGTTCCTTGAACGCCATATCGAAGATCATATCCCGATCCCTGATCTGTGTCGGCGAACAGGCGTGCCACAACGAAAATTGGAACGGTTATTTCGGCGTGATTTGGGATGTACCGTGGTGCAGTTTTATCGCCAGTTAAAATTACAATATGCACGCACTTTATTGGTCAGCACGAATATGAATATTCGCGAAATATCGGTCGCCTGTGGATTTAATTCGATGTCTTATTTCTCACATTGTTTCAGCAGGACTTTTGGCCGCAAGCCGAGTCTTTATCGAATGTCATGGCCAGATGATCAGCCTGAGCCTATCTGGCATGGCACGATCTATAGCTTTATCAAGAAACCCGAAAAAGATATCGCCTAAAGTGGGGAATTAGAGCGGGTCATTGGCGGCTTTCAGAATGGCAACAATGCGCCGATCACGGTCTGCCGCCATATCTTCAAAATGTTTGCCCGCAGCCATGGCATTACAGCCATCAACCATAGCATTACGTAACTCCGGCGTCAGCTCAGGCGCCTCCAGACGTGTCCAAGGCAGCTTCAAGGCCGGGCCAAACTGATCTAAATTAGTCGCCATACCGCCAGCCCCGCAAGCGACATGAAAGGCCATACACTGCCCTTGAACGGCCATCCGTGGGGCAGGGCCAAAACGTAAGGCGCGGTCAATATCTTCGGGTGATGCCTCGCCATTGGCAACCATGTGCAAGGCTTCGCGCCACAGCGCTTCTTGCAGACGTGTTGCAATAAATCCTGGAATTTCTTTTTTCAAACGGATCGGTTCTTTACCAGCAACAGCATAGAATGCCATCACCCAATCTAGCGCCTCATCAGCGGTTTTGTCGCCACCAATAACCTCAACAAGCGGCAACAGATAGGGCGGATTAAAGGGATGCCCGACAACACAGCGGTCAGGCGTGCTGGATTTGACCTGAATATCGGTCATTGGCAGGCCTGATGTGCTTGATGCGATAACAACCTCAGGCGCTGTGATGCGGCCAAGGGTTTCATAAAGGTCTTTCTTGATCGGTAATCGTTCGGGCGCACTTTCTTGAATAAACTGGGCGTCTTTAACGGCGGCTGATAAATCATCGGTAATGACTAGCCGATCCAGACTAGCCGCCGGTGCCAAACCTAGATCAATCAGGCATGGCCATGCGGTATTGACCACCGACATGAATATGGCTTCTTCGTCCTTATGATGCAAATAGGCGGTGACGTCATAGCCACGTGCCAGAAAATGTGCCGCCCAGCCGGCACCGATAGGGCCCGCCCCAATACTCGTAACATGTTTGACCTGATCACTGGCTATGCGCATCATTATTTTCCTTTGAAAACCGGCTCTCTTTTTTCAACAAAGGCTTTAATCCCCTCTGCCGCGTCTTCTGATGTAAGCATCGACCGGTATGTTGGTAGATCATCCTCACGCATGGCTGAAAATGATTTCTGCATCGGCTGACATTCAATATGGCGTAAGACTTCTTTGACAGATTGCATGGCAAGTGGTGCCGCCCAAGCCAGTCGTTCTGCCCAATCCATCGCTTCGGTCATCAGATCAGCATGCGCAACAACTTTATTGATAAGGCCATAATGTGCGGCTTCATCTGCTTTCATACGGCGACCAAGCAGCAACATTTCCATCGCAATATTATAAGGGATACGCCGTGGCAGACGTTGGATAGCGCCAGCATCAGGAATTATTCCCAATGGCATTTCAGGCAAAGCAAACTCAACATGCTCACTAGCAATCAACAGATCACAGGCAAGCGCAATCTCAAAACCGCCGCCAATGACTAATCCGTTTAATGCCCCGATGACAGGTTTATTGAGTGACCAGTTTTCGGTTAATCCGGCAAAGCCGCCATCCCCATAATCACCATCATTCCACCATTCATCTAGCTTCGCCTCGCCGCTATTCAGCGATTTCAGATCCCAGCCTGCAGAAAAGATGCGGTCGCCTTCCGCGGTGATAATGCCAACGCGCAAATCATGTTCATCACGTAATCTGGCAAAGGCGGCACCCAGTGCGCGGCTCATTTCATGGTCAATGGCATTGACTTTAGGTTTATTCAAGGTCACGACCAGAACATGGCCGTGAGTTTCTACGCGGACGCTATCTGACATGGTTTTATCCTTTTAGATATCTAGAGTATTGTCTTTTTCCCACTGGCTGAAATGTGATGCATAGGCATTCCATTCTTGATGCTTGAGCTTGAGATAGGCGGCGGCAAAATCATTGCCAATAGCCGCTTTAAGCCCCTTGTCACGGTCAAATGCCCGCAACGCATCCAACATATTTAACGGTAATTTCGGGGCACCCCTAACCTTATATCCTTCGGCGTACATATCAATATCATAACGTTTGCCGGGGTCAGCTTTATGAGCTAGCCCATCGAGACCTGCCGCCATAATAACCGCCTGTAACAGATAGGGATTAGCGGCGCCATCAGGTAGTCGTAATTCAAATCGGCCAGGCCCCGGAACCCGCACCATATGGGTGCGGTTATTGCCTGTCCATGTCACCGTATTAGGCGCCCATGTTGCGCCTGATGTGGTGCGCGGGGCATTAATCCGCTTATAGCTGTTAACTGTTGGATTGGTAATTGCCGCCATAGCAGTAGCATGGCGCATAATACCGCCGAGGAAATGTCGGCCATCTTGGGATAAGCCAAGCTCCATCGCGTCATCGGCAAACATATTTGTGTTGCCCGATTTATCCCAGACAGAGACATGAACATGACAGCCATTACCCGTCAGACCCTCGATAGGCTTAGGCATGAAAGTCGCTCGATAACCATGTTTTTCAGCGACTGATTTTGTCATAAACTTGAAAAAGGAATGTTTGTCTGCGGTGCGCAAGACATCATCAAACTGCCAATTCATTTCAAACTGGCCATTGGCATCTTCGTGGTCATTCTGATAGGGCTTCCAGCCCAGCTCCAGCATGTAATCACATATCTCAGCAATAACATCATAGCGTCGCATAACCGCTTGCTGATCATAGCATGGCTTCTCGGCGGTATCGAAATGATCAGAAATCTGATCACCTGCGGGCGTCAGCAGAAAGAACTCCGCCTCAACACCAGACTTGATATAATAGCCTTGGGCTTCGGCACGATTAATCATGGCTTTTAAGACATTGCGCGGGGCTTGCATGACGGTTTCATCTTCCATGATGCAATCGGCGGCTACCCACGCGACGTCTTTTTTCCAGGGCAGTTGTATCACTGATGAGGCATCAGGAACCGCCAACATATCAGCATGGGCAGGCGTTAAATCAAGCCATGACGCAAATCCAGCAAAGCCAGCACCATCGGTTTGCATATCAGCAATAGCTTGTGTCGGGACAAGCTTGGCGCGTTGATATCCAAACAAGTCTGTATAGGATATCATAAAATATTTAATACCGTTTTTCTTTCCATATTCTGCTAGATCAATAGCCATCTGTCTTCTCCCCTCAGTCGATAGTCTTGTATGCCCCTAATCTTATATTCCCTTGCCGGGTATCCAATCGGTGCCAGCTAGCGGCACTCTTGCCATCGCCGCCGCCTCAATGGTCAACGCGCAAAGGTCTTCGGGCTCCAGATTATGAACGTGACTTTTGCCACATGCGCGGGCAATCGTCTGCGCCTCTAAAGTCATTACTTTGAGATAATTTGCCAGCCGCTTACCAGCAAGTAAAGGATCAAGCCGCGCCGCCAGTTCCGGGTCTTGGGTGGTGATGCCTGCTGGATCACGGCCTTCATGCCAGTCATCATAGGCGCCTGCGGTTGTCCCCAGTTTTTGATATTCCGCTTCCCATTTCGGGTCATTATCACCCATAGCAATCAATGCTGCCGTCCCGATAGACACCGCATCTGCACCTAATGCTAAGGCTTTGGCAACATCGGCGCCATTGCGGATACCACCCGATACAATCAGTTGTACTTTGCGGTGCATGCCCAGCTCTTGCAGAGCCTGAACGGCAGGACGGATACAAGCTAATGTCGGGATGCCAACATGCTCAATAAAGACATCTTGAGTTGCCGCGGTACCGCCTTGCATACCATCAAGGACAACAACATCAGCCCCCGCCTTGACGGCAAGAGCAGTGTCAAAATACGGCCGCGCCCCGCCAACCTTGATATAGATTGGCTTTTCCCAGCCAGTAATCTCACGAAGCTCAAGAATCTTAATTTCCAGATCATCAGGCCCTGTCCAGTCAGGATGCCGACAGGCCGAGCGTTGATCAATACCAGCAGGAAGATCACGCATATCAGCAACCCGGTCACTGATTTTCTGGCCAAGCAGCATACCGCCTCCGCCAGGCTTTGCGCCTTGCCCAACAACAACCTCAATCGCATCAGCGCGGCGCAGATCATCAGGGTTCATGCCATAACGTGATGGTAAATATTGATACACCAGCTTATTAGAATGGCCGCGTTCTTCTTCGGTCATGCCGCCATCACCTGTGGTTGTTGATGTGCCAGCGGCGGTCGCTCCGCGCCCTAAGCCCTCTTTCGCGGCTCCTGATAAAGCCCCAAAGCTCATCCCTGCGATGGTGATCGGGATATCAAGCTCTATTGGATTTTTGGCAAAGCGCGTGCCTAGAGTGACGTTAGTTGCACATTTTTCCCGATAGCCTTCAAGCGGATAGCGCGAAATAGAGGCACCTAAAAATAATAGATCATCAAAATGCGGAACACGGCGTTTCGCCCCACCACCACGGATATCATAAATGCCCGTATCGGCGGCACGCCGGATCTCGGCATTGACCGCTTTCGTAAATGTGGCTGATTGAACAGGTTCGGTTTGCGATTTTGAATGGGTTTTTTTCGCTTCGGTCATAATATCCTCAATAGGCTGAAACATTATCAACATCAAAATGATAGAGCTGGCGGGCTGAGCCATAGCGGCGAAAGCTTGCCGGATCAGCATCCATATCAGCCCGTTCAAGCAGCTCTGCTAGCTGCTTGATATGTTCCTCTTTCATGTCTTTTTCAATGCAATCGGCACCGAGACTTTTGACTGAGCCGCGAACATATAGACGCGCTTCATATAGCGAATCCCCTAACGCTTCACCAGCATCACCAAGCACCACCAGATTACCTTTCTGTGCCATAAAAGCCGACATATGGCCAATATTTCCGGCAACAATAATATCAATCCCCTTCATCGAGATGCCGCAACGTGAGGCGGCATTACCGCGAATGACAAGGGTGCCGCCATGACCAGTTGCTCCCGCATATTGACTGGCATCACCCTCAACCACTACCATGCCTGAGGTCATGTTTTCAGCAACCCCAGGGCCAACAGAGCCATTTACCGTGATCGTCGCCTGCTTATTCATGCCGCCACAATAATATCCGGTCGAGCCATTAACCGTCACCCGGATAGGTGCGTCTAACCCAACCGCAATCGCATGGCTGCCACGCGGATTTATGATAGTCCAGTCTTGCTGGTTCGTGCCTGCGGATTGCTGTTGTAAGGTCTCATTCAGATAGCGCAATCCTTGTTCGGTCAAATCTATGGTCGTCATATCTTGTGATGTTATATCTAGTGTTGTCATTTAGTGGCTCCAGAAATAGACTTCTGCTGGTTCAGGTTCCCACACTTTGGCTGCCTCAATCGCTGGCAAATTGACCAATGCCCGATATTCAGACCCAAAGGCAACATAGGCATCGGTTTCTGCCATGACAGCAGGTTTGCAAGCAATCGGGTCACGCAAGACGCCAAACCCGGTTTTTGTTCCAACAACAAAGGTGAAAAACCCATCCAGATCATTGAGACCAGACGTTAATGCCTCACCTAGGGTTTGCCCTTCGCTCATCCGTGCGGTTAAATAGGCGGCAGCGACTTCGCTATCGTTTTCGGTCTGAATATCAATGCCCTCAGCGCGCAGATGGCGGCGCATCATATTATGATTTGATAATGACCCATTATGGACAAGGCACTGATCTTGGCCGGTGGAAAATGGATGCGCGCCGAGCGTTGTAATCGCCGACTCGGTTGCCATTCTTGTATGCCCAATCCCATGACTGCCAGAGGCGTCGGTCAGGCCAAATCGCTGTACCACATCTTTGGGCAGGCCGACTTCTTTATAAATCTCAATAGATTGGCCTTGGCTCATAATACGGATAGTGGGAAACTGGCTCTTTATAATGCTAAGGATTATATCCTTATCCGTCTCCATCACCTGTATGACAGCATGAGTATCGCGAGCGGTGATACTAAAAGCCTTGCTATTGAGATTAGCATGATCATGGAGATGTTGCTCAAGGGCGGGAAAATCAACATCGGGCTGCCCCGACTGAATGGTCAGTTTCCACATGCCTTTAGACTCATCCCCATAGATGGCAATTCCGGCGCTATCCGGCCCCCGATCAGTCATCGTTATTAACATTGCACTTAGCATTTCACCAAGCTCAGGTTTTAATGCTTCATCCTTTAAGAAAAGTCCAACAATGCCACACATGTATTTGTCCTGTATGTATTCACTAATTTGCATCTGCCACATTTGCTAACATGGCTGGATGGATAAATTGATATGATTTCCAATACCGATTTTGACGACTCATCTTGATCAGTAATATAGATTATAGCTTCGCCTAGTTTATATCATCAGATATAAATTTTTCGACAAAAAATGACATTTTCGATATTTCTGTTACTGGCATAACCAATCATCATTTTCACAAATATGAATAAGCGTGGGTCTGTCTGCTGCTAATGCCGCTTTCAGGCCAGTGGTAAATTGATCCGCGTCTTTGGGCGCGATAAAATGACAATGACATGCCTTTGCCAGCAATTCAAAATCAGGGTTTATCCCTTCAACCCCAATCCGTGAAATTTGCCGTGCATCCATATCATCTCTGATCTGCTTATAGCCGCCATTATCCCAAATAATCATCGGGATCGGCATGTGATGCTCGGCGGCAACCAGTAATTCGGGCATGGTGAACATAAATCCGCCATCACCTGCGATGGCGATAACATCATGATCTGGCTTTGCCATTTTAGCGCCAATCGCATTTGGCAAGGCATTGCCAAGCGCACAATAGCCGGCCGGGAAAAACCATGATCTTGGGGCGCGTGACGGGATGGCAAATGTTCCCGTATAGGCAATCTGGCAAGCATCATTTGACATAATGGTGTGATCAGACAAACACGCCCGCATCAATGTCAGCAAACGGGCATGTTGTTTTTCAGAGGCATTTAGCTTTGCTGTTATCGCGGCTTTGGTTGAGGCAATGATGGTTTTATTCTGTGTGCTGATCTGCTCACTATGTCCGGCAATAGCATCTTTGAGCGCGCGCATAGCAATAGCGGCATCAGAGACAATGCCGATATCGGCAGGAAACTGATCACTGATCTTTAATGGATCAATATCAACGCGAATGATTTGACCCGGAATATGGAGCGGCCCCGCAAAACTATCGGTTTCTGCAAGTTCGGTTCCGACCGCCAGCACAACATCGGCTTTGGCGATAATATCATGACCATCAGCCGTCACCACCCCCGCCGATAATGATAGCGGATGATCATCGGCAACAATGCCCTTGCCGGCGGTTGATGTCGTCACAATCGCGCCCAGTGTTTCCACAATAGCGCGAATATCAGCAGCCGCATCTGCGGCACCACCGCCAACCATGATGAGCGGGTTTTTGGCATCAGTTAGCAGCTTTGCGGCTTGCCTGATCATATCAGGCTGGCAAGCTGGACGTGGCGGTAGCGCAATAGGCTCCCACAACTCATCAACTGGCATGGCCTGAACATCAATAGGGATGGAAATATGACATGGCCGCGGCCGTTCACTGGCAAAATGGGAAAATGCTCTAGCCATTAAATCAGGAATATCGGATGGCCGCATCGCTGTTGCCGAAAATGCGGTTATTGGTTCTGTTACTTTTTTCTGTTCAGTAATTTCATGCAAGACGCCCCAACCTTTGCCGAGAGTATCTGATGGGGGTTCTGCCGAGATCAGCAACATTGGCAAGCTTTCGGCATAGCATTGTGCTAGGGCAGTCGTGGCATTAGTCACGCCAGGGCCAGAGATGACAATAGCCACCCCAACCTCACCAGTAGCGCGCGCCCAGCCTTCAGCCATAAAGCCTGCTCCAAGTTCATGCCGTGCCTGAATATGCTGAACAGCACCAGCGTTGCCGCCGCCGGTTAAACCTCTGCACATATCCAATGTATGAACACCGGGGATACCAAAGACATGGGTAACCCCATAACGTGACAACAACCGTATCGTGGCTTCTCCGCATGTCATAGTCATAATATTCATCCTTATATGTATAGTATTATATTCATATGGCATACTTAGCGCATATGGATGTAATGATGTTACGTTGAAGCAATCGGTTTGACCATAATAATTATGCTTTAATGATCATGAATGAACATCTCATATTGATCATGAATGATCGGGGCTGTTCTGATCAGATGAGGTTGCTAGCCAGATGGCAAATATCATGAGCGACAATACAATCAGCATCCACCAAGGATGAGTTTCACCAAAAAACACCATGCCAAAGCCAACACCTGCAATCAGCGAGATGAAGCCAGCCAGGCTGACAAAAATCGGGCCGCCTTTATCAATGAGATAGAAATACAGATAAATAGAAATAGCACTCAAGATAACATATCCCATCATCACCAACCATAAACCGGTTTCTATAATTGGCGTTGGGTCAAACCCATAAATCAGGAAAGTGATCGGCATGATGGTGAAAAAACCAACCATGGCCTCACCGCTTGCTAATTGCCAGCCATCCTCGCCTGTCGGCCAGAACTTTGAAATTACATTGTGGTAGATGCCATAGCATAGCGGCACCAGACAAGCGATGATCAGCCCTATCACAGCCATTTCAGGAACAGGGATAGACAGGTTTTCGCCCAGTAAAATTGGCATCATGGCTATACTGGCAAGGATAATACCTATGACTTTACGGCGGCTAAGCACGTCGGTTTTCATCAGAAAAGCAAAAATCATAGTAACGATGGGCGAAATTGAAACAACAATGGTGAGTAGCCCGGCACCAATCAAGGGCGCAGAATAAAGCTCTAATACGGCGGGAATCATATATCCCAAAATACCGGCGACCAGATAAAAGATTAAGCTGGCTGGCCTAAACAAACGCGGATACCGCCCGCGTATCATGCAGATCATGCCAAAGATCGGAATTTCAGCAAGCAAAGCAAAACTTAGGATCACCATAGGCTCAATCCCGGTTTCACCAGCAATCCGCGATAAAGAGAAAAATAGACCCCATGTCAGGCCAAGCACAATTAGTCCAAGAATGGCATAATTAGAGATTTGTTTTGGCACCATCGCCGTTTGATCAGGCTGTTCCATAAGCGCGATCAATCACAGAATATCATCAAGCGCGGCGATAGCCTGATTGATCTCATCAGGGCTTGTATAATGAACAAAAGACAGCCGGACAGCGCCATCTTCTGGGGATATCCCCATTGTCTCCAATAAACGCACAGCATAAAAATCACCTACTCCAGCCATAATTTTGCGGTCAGCTAGTTGCCGTCCGATCTCTTGTGAGCTTAGCCGTGATGAAACAAAGCTAACGGTTGGTGCCCGCCTAGTTGGATCATTTGGGCCGAGCAAACGCAGATCATTGCGGTTGCTCAGATAATCCAGAAGCATCTTAAGATTGCTGCGTTCAGCCATATGGAAAAGGCTTTCGAGGCGCCGTGGCCGCATCGCATCATCGCTGCCGCCATGATGCTTATCCAGCGCATCAAAATAATCTAGCATACCGTTCATAGCGGCTATCTGAACATGATCAGGGCCTGCCGGGATCATCCATTTTGATGGCACATCACGATTAAAATAATGACTTTGCGGCTCAAGCACAGAAGTGGCAGATTTGCGCACCACCATCACCCCCTGATGTGGGCCATAAGTTTTATAGCTGGAAAACAGATAGATATCTGCCCCCAGCGCATCAACATCTGGCAGGCCATGGGGGCAATAGGACACCCCATCAACAAGCAAGATAGCATTGGCAGCATGAACAATATCTGCAATCTCTCGCACTGGATTAATATCAGCCACGAGGTTCGAGCAATGGGTCATAGCAACCATAGTAATGCGGTCATCTAATAATTGCGTCAGATCATCCAAATCAAGTTCACCAGTATCGGCATTAACTTCCCAGATAAGAACCCGCATCCCACTTGCCTCAAGTCGTCGCCAAACACCGGCATTAGCCTCATGCTCTTGTCCTGATACGATAATGCCGTCACCTGCGGTCATGCGCGCCAATAATGCCTGTGCCAGTACATAAGTATTTTGTGATGTTGATGGGCCAAACATAACTTCATCAGCGCCAACATTAAGATAGCGCGCCATGCGTTCATGAGCTTGATCCATTTCCATGCCAAGATCAGCCGATGCCTTAAAGGCATAATAGGGCTGTAACTTGCGCTGGTGAAAAATCGTTGTGAAGCGATCAATGACCTGCCGGCACATATATGAGCCGCCGGCATTTTCAAAAAAAGCCTGCCCATCTAAGCTTGCTTCTGAAAAAGCAGGAAATTGTTGCCTGACAAAATTAAGGTCTAAGGTCGTTGTCATGCTCCACCTCTTAAGATTATTTTAATATCTGATCAGATACCATAATCGACCGATTAGCTCGCGTATAGCAAATGATGTTTGATTTAATCCTGATGCCTGCGGAATAAACTTCATGACAGAAAAAGACCCATCACTAGCTCTGAAATCAACAGCATGGGGGATAACGTTAAAGCCATTACCTTCAAAGATTTGTCGGGCACGAGGCATATGAAAGGCTGATGTAATAAGAATAATAGTCGGCTCAGACGGCGCTAGCATAGTTTTAATCGCCGCCGCTTCTTCGGCAGTGTTCGCAACAATATCGGTTAGGTGAATACGGCTAGTTGGGATACCGGCCTGTTTCGCGGTATCGGCCAGAATATCCCCCTCTGGAACGCCTTTCTGCCAAGGTAAAATCCCACGAGTAAGAATAAGAACAGGAGCCTTATCGGCTTTCATGGTATCAATGCCAGCAAATATCCGATCGACAGCATCATTCCATTCCATGACCATACCGTCTTCGGTTGGGATGCGCCGCATCATGCCACTCAAGACAACAACAGCATCAGCTTTGGGTAAAGTGTCGAGGGACTGAAAATGCTGATCTTTTTCCAAATATTGCAATAAGTTGTTGCCTGTGATCGGCATGGCAGCAATATATATAATAGCCGCTGCCATGATTCCATAGCGCCGCCGCCGTGTTAGAATGAAAAAGATGAGGAGAGCAAGGCTGATAAATAACGGGCTAACCAGAACAGGAAGAAGTTTATGCAAATATATCATGTTGTCTCATTAACCCATCGTCATTGCAGCAATTCCTGATACTGATCATTATAGCCCCATAATGGGATTATTCCTATTCAGTTGATCGCTTCTTTGCCGCAATGACCTTGCTTTTATCAAAGGCGGCGCGTCTGGCGGCAATCTCATCAGGGCTTAATTTGTTAATGTTGGAGTAATCTGATTTCCAGTCGGCTTTGCCTTGCCATTGAAGCGGTGAGGTTTTGGTGGTTCGGGGGGCAGCAGCCTGCTCAAACAGATCAAGCGCATGATTAAGGCTTTGCTGTTGCGAGGCGGGATCATGCGGACGACCGCAACTATTGCCCAGGGGAAAGTCTGAGAAATAAAATCGCGGCACGCCAATATGCTCAATAATATCCTTCGCGCATCCCATGATGACCGTGGGAATACCCGCCGCTTCAACCCCACGCATAGCAAGCGCAACAGATTGATGACAAACCGGACAATTTGGGATAGCAATAACCCCATCAACATCATCTTCTGCTATCATGGTGACCAGTTTTGGTACATCAATATCAATATGGGTGCGCTGTGAACGGTTGGTCGGAAATCCATAAAACCAAGATGACATAGCACCAATCTTGCCATTTGCGGCGGCATTGTTTAGCGCCTTAACAGGAAAATAAGTGCCCATATCCGCGGCGGTTGTATGATCCCTATCAATGGCAATATGTGATATTCGCAGATCAGGCGGCGGTAACATTGGCTGGCGATAGACATCATAAAACTTAGCATCAGCGTTATATGGCGCGCCCGGGTCTTGATTGCCTTTATCAGGGTGATATATAGCGGCAGTCGTTACAATAGCAATTCGCATCTGATCAAGCGGCTTTGTCATCCGCGCAAAAGGAACATCATCAAAGCGCGCCCATTGGTAAGGATTGGCATAGCCAAGCCCTAGATAATAGCTTGTCGTGCGATCTATATATGCGATAGGCGCAGATGACGACATGACGGCATCTCCCCTTTCAAAAAGATACTCAAGATTACTGTGATGGCTCAGGTTTTTCAACTCTGCCGCCTGCCTCAACCCAGCCGTTAAAACCACTATCAATATGGGCAGCTTCAAACCCCATATCTTGTAATGTCGCGGCACTTAATGCCGATCGCCAGCCTGATGCGCAATGCAAAATGAAGCGTTTATCTTGACCGAAAATATCCTTGAAATAAGGGCTTTCCGGATCGACCCAGAACTCTAGCATGCCGCGTGGGGCGTGAAAACTTCCAGGAATAAACCCCAGTTTCTGACGCTCACGAATATCTCTGATATCAACAATCACAACATCATCTTGGTTATGCAAATCCATCGCTTCTGCTGCGCTATATTCGGTGATGCGGTTGCGCGCTTCTGCCACCATAGTTTTCACTGGTCGTTTTAAAGGTTTCATAAAAGCCTCCCTTTCTATCATCCTATATGACCGTGCTTTAGCATGAACCGCAAGCCCCTGCTAAACTGTTAATTGTCCTTTTTACAGGTAATTTGACTCAGCTCCAAATATTGATACATCTATTTATTATGAACAAGGGTTAGGATAGGTCTTATGCCATCACCATTGAAACTTCTGCTTATAACTATGCTGATATCTGTGACCAGATCAGCCGCATTAGCCAGCTGTCAGCTGTCACCACTAACGCCTGACATGATTTGTGGGCAAGGCTTTGGGCTTGAGCCCAATAGTAGCGCCTATCAAACCTGTGTGCTTAGAGAGCAGGATAAGGATGTGGCGCGCAGCCAGTTTGATGCCACCTTATCAACTATCCACGCTGAGCTTCAGATACTGGCAAAGGAAAAAGTCAAACTATCAACGCAATCATCAGGCTTATCGGTGGAAAGCATTCTCCGGCGTGAACGTGAGCTGATTAAAAATTTAGAATACTTGAAAGCTCTGACAGGCTGTTAATTGTGTAGCGATCAAGCGGCTTCTTGTCTGGCGAGAATACCCATGCTGGCAGCAATTAGCCGTGATACGGTCAAGGCACCAATACCGTCTATATCGGCTTCTGGCAGTATCTCGGCAAAATCCATTGATGCAATCCGAGTCTTTGCCGCCGCCCCTTTGATCAGACCAAGCGCATGATGATACATTAATCCGCCAGGGGCACGACCAATGGTGTTGGGGGCAAGGGATGGATCAAGCGCATCAATATCAAAACAAATAACCAGCTCTTGATCAGGAGGAATAGCGTTGAGAACAGGGGCAATACCGTCACTCATGATCTGCTCGGCTGGAAAAAATTGTGCTCCCCATGCACATGCCGCCGCCATATCATCGGGATGAGCAGAGCCAATACCGCGCGCGCCGACCTGAATAATGGTATCAATATGTGGCATTTCGGATGCCCGCCGCATCGTTGACGATAACCCCATATCCTCACCCATATGCGTATCGCGCCAATCAATATGGGCATCAATTTGGAGTATGGTGTAGCGTTTTGTTGTCTCTGCTAACGCCGCCAGCATCGGGATCGGGATAGAATCATCGCCGCCAACCAAAATAGGCACGGCTTTATGGGCTATGATATGTTTAACGGCATTGCTAATCTGTGCCCGATTAGCGGCAAAATCTTCATCGCTCCAGCTCAGATCACCAGCATCACAAGCGGCTCTGACGCCGTTGGGGAAGACAGGGCCGCCAAGATCAAAATTATATCTATCCAGATTAGCGGTTAGTGAGGCGCCGCCCTTGCGAATAGAGGCAGGGCCATTTGCGGCATAGGCACCAACAGCGGCATAGGGGGTGGCGCAAGGCACCCCCAAAAATACAGAAGACGCTGCAATATAATCAGTCAGTGATGCCGCCGCCAATCCTAGAAAAGTGCTAGCATCAGTCGCGCCGAACAATGCGGCCAAGTTTGCTTTTTGCGTCATACCCCTATCCTTTCATAGCTTTGCTCAGTCCAAGATAGCAAAACTGACATCTTGAACAAACATGGAAGTTATGGTGATGATAAAAGACTTGTATTAACAGAAATTGATGTAAAAAATTATAAGAGACTTGAAGGAGGGATATCATGATGGCACCACAGCTGACAGAGACCGAGCTCAGCACCTATAAAGAACAAGGCTGGATTGTTCCTAAATGGGAATTGCCACCTGAGCTGATTGCGGAAATGCGTGAAGAATATCAGGCTTTACTTAACCGAAACAGTCATCTGCAATCGGATATCATGATGGCACCACATCAAACAAATGGCGGCTCTATGGGTGTAATCGGGTCTGAAAAATGGCTTGAGTTTGCCACCCATCCCAGCATTGTTTCGACTGCCAGCCAGTTGATTGGTGAGGATATTATCCTATGGGGGACAACCATTTTTGGCAAGCCAGCCTTTAGTGGCAAGCAAACTCCTTGGCATCAAGATGGCGAATATTATCCCATTAAACCGCTTGAAGTGCTGACGGTTTGGATACCCTTAGATGATGTGACAGCAGATAATGGGCCTATGCAGTTCATCCCCGGCTCACATAAAGCGCATAAACTATTCAGCCATTCGTGGGTTGAGGGTGATGATAAAACCATTAATTTGATTTGTGACGCAGAGCATTTTGATGCCGATACGGCAACCCCATTAATCATTCGGGCAGGACAGGTTTCCTTTCATGATGTCTATATGATTCACGGCTCGACCGCTAATCGAACAGATCGCCGCCGTGCCGCTTTTATCATTCGGCTGATGCCAGCCTCGAGTTATTATGATCATGTCCTAGGGGCAGAGATTGGCAAAAAACACCCGAAGCAAGGCTATGGGGAACGGCCGCTATATCTGATTAATGGCGTTGACAAAGCAGGTAATAATTTTGATATTGGCCACGATTAAACCGCTGTTATTTGGTGCCATAAATGCGGTCGCCAGCATCGCCCAGCCCTGGCATGATATAGCCATGATCATTAAGCTCACGGTCTATGGCGGCGGTATAGATCGGCACATCTGGATGCGCGGACGCAAAGGCATCAATGCCTTCTGGTGCAGCTAATAGACAGACGAACTTAATATGTGACGCGCCGTTTTCTTTCAAGCGCTGAACCGCTGCTATCGCCGAATGGCCAGTCGCCAGCATAGGATCAACAACAATAGTAAGACGCATATCTATCTGATCAGGCAATTTCAGATAATATTGAACAGGGTTCAAGGTTTCCGGATCTCGATAAAGCCCGATATGACCAACCCGTGCCAGTGGAACAAGCTCAAGCATGCCTTCAAGAAGACCGTTGCCAGCCCGCAAGATGGACACAAGGCAAAGCTTTTTGCCTTTCAGTTTAGGTGATGCCATAGCCTCAAGAGGGGTATTGATCTGAACCATCTCAGTTTCCAGATCACGGCAGACTTCATAGGCCATTAGGTGGCTAATCTCGCGCAAGAGCTGGCGAAACTCGGCTGATGGGGTGTTGCTATCCCGCATCAGCGTCAGCTTATGTTGAATTAAAGGATGCTGAATATTGGTAATGTTTGGTGTTGGCATAGCAATATTTCTCTGTTGTTTCATCTATTATATCACCGGATTTGATAAATCACCAATACCGTCAAAAGAGACGGTGACGTGATCACCGGCTTTCAGAAATTTTGGTGGCGTGAATCCAAGTCCAACGCCAACAGGTGTTCCGGTGGCAATAATATCACCTGGCAATAGCGTCATTGTTTTGGTGAGCGTTTCGATTAAGGTCGGGATATCAAAAATCAGCTGAGACAGCGTGGATTGCTGTCTTAACTCACCATTAACGGTGGTAGAGATTTGCCGGCTTCCCATATCAGGCAGCTCATCAGCGGTGACGATGGCGGGCCCCATAGGCGCAAAACTGTCGAGGCTTTTGCCAAGAAACCACTGATTATGATCTTGTTGGATACGCCGTGCCGTGACATCATTGAGCAGGGTATAGCCAAAAATATAATCCTCAGCCGCCTCCGCCTTCACCTGATGCGCGGTTTTTTTGATAACAACACATAGCTCACCTTCATAATCAACGGAATTGCTATAATCGAGGCCAGACCGAATAGGGGCATCAGGCCCTATGACGCTAGTTGTGGCTTTGGTGAATATAACAGGCGCAGAGGCAATAGAAGGTTTATCAGATTTATCAAAATCAGAGGCGTGATATTCTTCGGCATGATCATGATAATTCAGCCCAACACAAAATATATTCCGCCGTGGGTCAGGAATAGGGGCTAACAGCTGAACGGCATTGAGAGGAATAGTGGCATTACCGCTCAACCATGGCGTCACACCCTGTTCTTGTTCAATCATTTGGCGCACAGCATAGATGGCGGCATCGCCTTCTGCCTTGACAATAATCTGATCATCAGACAGCACGCCTGCTATGATAACGCCATTATGTTCACATGTAATCAGCCGCATGATATCTCCCTGCCATGCTCAATCATATACACACCAATCAATGTCATATCGCCGCTAATGTCAACACAGCCTGAAATAGCTATCTATATCTTGAATGGGTATGGCTCAGATTAAACACCAAGCCAGCGTGCTTGTGATTTGTGGTCGGTCTTTAATGTCTCAGGTGTGCCTTGCCAGACAATTTGCCCGCGGCTCATCAAGCTCACCTGATCAGCAAGTCTAAGCGCAAAATGTAAGTTCTGCTCAACCAGTAAAATAGTCATGCCGCGGGATTTAAGATCAGCTAATTTTTCAAAAATCGCTTCGATAATAATAGGCGCTAATCCTTCTGTTGGCTCATCCAAGATCAGAATATCAGGACCTGTCATCAAGGCACGACCGATTGCCAGCATTTGCTGCTCACCGCCAGATAATTGATGCCCGCCATTATTAAGGCGTTGCGCCAGTTGTGGAAAAAACTGAATGGTATCTTCAATCGTCCAGCTCGATGCAGGTTTGGCTAAGCGCCCGGCCAGTTGCAGATTCTCGCGAACCGTCAAAGCCCCAAAAATATCTCTAGTTTCGGGAACATAGGCTATGCCTTGTTTGGCGATTGCATATGACGGCAGGGTATGGATATCCTTGCCATGCAAACGGATAGCGCCTTGATCAGTGGGTATCTGTCCGGCCACAGTTTTTAGGGTCGTGGTTTTGCCAACACCATTGCGCCCAAGCACGGCATGGGTTTGGCCTGCGGCAATGGTCAAGCTAACCCCATGTAGCACCTTGGTCTCACCATATCCGCTTTCTATCTGATCGAGTTCAAGCATTGTTATTTTGCCTCACCTAGATAGATTTGTCTGACCGTTGCGTTACCGCGAGTTTCTGCTGGCGTACCCTCAAATACTTTTTCGCCAAAGTTCAGAACCGTGATGCGGTCAGCAATACTGAACGCTAAATCCATATCATGTTCGATAATCAAGATAGTGATATCTCTGGGCAGGCTATCAAGCAGGTGATGAAATCTGTCAATCATGGCCGGGCCAACGCCTGATGTTGGCTCATCCATTAATAACAAAGACGGCTTGGTCGCTAAGGCTAATCCAACCTCTAATTGGCGGCGATTACCATATGAGATGGCATTAACCATCATGTCTAGCTGATCACTGAGCGCGACCATTTCGGCGGTTTCTTCAATGCGGGTTTTCACATCTGCATGGAGGCTAGCATCACGGATAAACCAGTTGGATTTGCCTGTCGCGGCGCTGGCGGCAAGCATCAAATTTTCCCGAATGGTGAGATTTTCAAAAAGATTATTTTTTTGATAACTGCGGGCAATGCCAATGCTGGCGCGTCCGACCGCGTCCATAGCACTAATATCGGTGCCAGCATAAGATATATTGCCTGAACTGGCTTGCTTAACACCCGTAAGTAAATGAAACAGCGTAGTCTTGCCGGCGCCATTAGGGCCCAAGATGACCCGTCTTTCGCCATCAGCAACCTGAAAAGACAGGTCGCGGATGACTTGCAACCCGCCAAAATCCTTTGAAAGCTGATCAACCTTAAGCAAGGTCTTGCTCCTTTTCTTTTGATTCTGTTGGCTCTTTTGGTTCTTTTGGCGCTTGCGGTTTGAAAAAGGCTTCTAGCCAGACTTCGATCTGACCATAAACCCCGCGGCCGCCAGCCAGCACCGCCAAGATCAGAACAACCCCGACAATCATATGCCAGTAATCGGTATAATTTGATAATTCATGCTTCATCATGATGAGGATAATGGCGCCAATGACAGGCCCGACCAAGGTTCCTATACCGCCTAGAATTACCACCAGCAAAACCTCCCCTGATACTGTCCAGATCAATAATTCAGGAGAAATATAAAGCGTATGTTGGGCGGCAATGATGCCAGCCATGCCAGCCATAAAACCAGAACAGGCCATGGCCAGAGCTTTATGCTTGGCGGTATTAACGCCCATCGCCTGCATGCGGTTCTCATTGCTATGGATACCGCAAAGCACTCGCCCAAAGCCAGAGCGGAGCAAGATAGACGCCACAACATAAACCAGAAATAAGACACCAACACCAAGCAGCGCAAATACCAGCGCATCATTCAAATCAAGCCCTAGCCAGCTTAAGTCAAAGCGGCTAATCCCGCCCATGCCGTCATCGCCGCCGAGCCAGCGTGATTTGAAGAAAAAGGTATAGGCCATTTGGCCAAACGCCAAGGTCGCCATGATAAAAAAGATACCGCTAGTGCGAGCCGTGACCCAGCCGACCATGCCTGAAAACAGCACCGCCGCTAGCAATCCTAGAGTGGCTGATGGCAGCGATGGCCAACCAAGTTTGACCCCCATAATGGTAAAGACATAAGCAGCAATGCCCATAATCGCGCCATGGCATAAGGACACCATGCCGCCAAATCCAGCACAGAAATCTAGGCTGATGGCCAGGATAGCCAGTATCGTAATCTCAACGACAATCTCACGCGCAAAATAACTGCCAAAACTGGCATAAATTGCAAGGAAGCCGAGGGCAAGAATAAGCGCAATGCTGCGCAAGTGGGTTTGATAAAACATGTCAGCCCCGTGCCGGGATTAGCCCTTGTGGCCTAAAGACAAGGACAGCGGCTAAAAGCATATAGGTCAGAACTGCTGATAAAGATGGCAATAAGACAGCGCCAAAGGTTTCAAGGAAGCCAATAATTAATGAGCCTGTGATGGCGCCTTCTAAACTGCCTAAACCGCCAATAACAACGACGATTAATGTTGGTATCAAGATGGTAATGCCCATGGTGGTGGTCGCGGAAAAAATTGGTGCGGCGGCAACTCCGGCAAGCCCTGCCAAGGCACAGCCAAAACAAAATACCAAAAAGAATAAGCGCCCAACATTAATTCCTAACGACGCTGCCATATCGGCATTTTCAACGCTAGCCCTGATCATGGCGCCTATCTGTGTTCGCCTCAGAACTACCCACATGGAAATCATGACGACCAAGCCCAGAGCGATGATAAAGAGCCGATAGGCAGGATAGCTAATGCCCCAGAATGATACCGTATGTGATAGCTCAGCCGGTGCCTCAAGCCCAAGCGCGATATCACCCCAGCCCAACCGGACAAGATCAAGGATAACAAAAATCAACCCAAAGGTAACAAGCACTTGATTCATTGGCCCCGCCCCTCGCATACGATCAATCAGCGTGAAATAAAGCACAGCTCCAATACAAGTAACAATGATCGGCGATAACATAAAGGCCAGCCAAAACTGGCCGGTCATGGCAGATACCGAAATGCCAAAATATGCCCCCAGCATATAGAGCGAGGCATGCGCCAGATTGACAAAATGCATGAGACCAAAAATAACCGTCAGACCAATAGAAAGTAAAAACAACAACATCGAATACTGCATCGCATTAAGACATTGCAGTAACCAGAATGAGGCATCCATAATCGCGTTTATCCCAACTTAATCTGGCGTCGTGGTCAATCCGGGCAACATGCCCGGATGCGGTGATTACATCTGACAGCCAGCAACATCATCACGAACAGATGAGATCGTATCAATCAGTTTCTGGGTTAGTGCCCCATTTTCCATCACTGTATCGTAAACATAAATATTTTGAACGATATTATTTGTCGCAGGGTCAATTTCTAGGGCGCCGCGTGGGCCGACATAGCTGACTTTCGGTAAGGCTGCGGCGATGCTTTGGCTATCGGTGCCGCCCTGATCAACCGCCGCCATCAGTGCCAGCCCAGCATCATAACCCTGAACCGAATATTCAGATGGCATGGTGCCGTACCTGGCCATAAATGCCTCAACAAAGGCCTTATTTTCTGGCGTCTCAAGAGTTGGAATATAATGCAGAGATGCGCGCACCCCAATAGCGGCCTCCCCTTCAGCGGCAACATAGAGAGGTGAGGTCAGAAAGCCAGAACCATAAAGCGGCGTTTTGATATCAAATGAGCCATATTGCTTAACAAAGTTAATGGCGCCGCCACCAGCATAGAACACAAATATCGCCTCAGCCCCTGACGCCTGGGCATTGGCTAGATACGGGCCGAAATCTTTGGTCTGGCCGAATGGCGTAAACTCAGACCCTAAGACTTCACCTCCGGCGGCGGTGAATGCCGCAGAAAAGGATGAAATCATTTGATGGCCGGCGGAATAATCAGGGGCAAGCGTATAGACGGTTTTCACCCCATTTTCAGCCATCCATGTTCCCATCGGGCGATTGATCTGACCATTGGAAAACGACACCCGCACAATATAGGGTGAGCAATTCTCGCCAGTGGCGAGATTATTTCCGGCATTTGCCACAATCAACGGCACTTCGGCCTGATGGACAAAGTCGCGCATCGCCCCCAGCACGCCTGACGACACAACGCCAACCATCACATCGACTTTATCTTGCAGAACCAGTTTCCGGGCTTTGGCTAAACCAACGGGGGGCTTGGCCTCAGTATCTTCGGTGATAATTGTAAACTCATCTGAGCGGCCAGCCTCATCAATGGCCATATTAAACCCTTCGGTAATCGCATTGCCCAGTGCCGCATAGGTGCCGGTATAGGGCAACACCAATCCCACTTTAGTGTCGGCAAATGCGGGCATGTGAATGCCAACAGCCAGACCGCCAATAACTACCAGATTTTTGAGAATGGATTTCATTGATCCGCTCCTTTATGTTTTTATGTCACCATGACAATAAGTAATAATCTTTATGGCGACTAAAGCAACAGTAAAATCTGAATTTTAGACATGCATTGTTTATTCGGTTTTCTGGGAATTATTTGGCGCCTGATTTGCCAAAATGTTAAGGCTCAGATTATAATCTACCAATGATGTGATATTGTCTTTGCTGGCATAGTTGCCATATTATGAGCAAACAATACTGTCAAACAATATCGTCTGGCCATATCGTCTGGCATGAATATCAAGCAATACCATCAAGGATATCAATTTAATTCAAATTTGTAGCCATGAAAGGATAAGCCATGCAAATGCCGGAACCAGATGCCGACATTATCGCGCGCAGAGACAGCATTGTTGCGACATTAAAAACCATGCTTCCGGCAACATCTGTGGTTGATAGCGCCGAGGGTCGGCGCGCCTATGATGCTGATGGCTTATCCGCCTATCGGCAATTGCCGTTGGTTGTGGTGTTGCCCGAAACGGTTGAGCAAGTCGCCGCCATCATGAAATATTGTCATCACGAAGGCATAAAAATTGTGCCGCGTGGGTCGGGGACATCGCTATCTGGCGGGGCGTTGCCATTGGCTGATGCGGTGCTGATGGCGATGGGAAAGTTTAACCGCATTCTTGATATTGATTATGATAATCGCTGTGTCGTCACCCAGCCCGGTGTGACCAATCTGGCCATCACCCAGGCCGTCGAGTCCAAAGGCTTTTATTATGCGCCTGATCCATCGAGCCAGATTGCCTGTTCGGTTGGCGGTAATGTTGCCGAAAACTCTGGCGGGGTGCATTGTCTCAAATATGGTCTGACGACAAACAACCTGATGGGGGTTGAAATGGTCACCATAGAAGGCGAGATTCTGCGGCTTGGCGGCAAGCATCTTGATGCTGGTGATTATGATCTGCTTGGCGTCATGACAGGCTCGGAAGGATTGCTGGGTGTTGTTACCGAAGTCACATTGCGGATATTGCAGTCACCGGCGACACGCCGCGCTGTGCTCGTTGGCTTTGATGAAACGGCGGCGGCGGCATCTGCGGTTGGTGATATCATTGCCGCAGGAATTATTCCGGCAGGCATGGAAATGATGGATAGTCTGGCCATTAACGCCGCCGAGGATTTTGTTAATGCCGGCTACCCAAGACAGGCATCGGCGCTGCTGATTATTGAACTGGACGGCCCGGAGATTGAGGTTAATGCCTTGATTGATCGTGTGGCTGATCTGGTCAATACGGCGGGTGCAAGCTCTCTTAAAATCAGCGAAACAGAAGAAGAGCGAGAGCGGTTCTGGGCTGGCCGCAAAGCCGCTTTCCCAGCCGTTGGCCGCATTTCCCCGGATTATTTATGTATGGATGGCACCATTCCGCGGCGCGCGCTGCCTGATATGATGATTAGAATAGCCAGTCTGAGCCAGCAATATGGGCTTCGCGTGGCTAATGTCTTTCATGCGGGTGATGGTAATTTGCACCCTTTGATCTTGTTTGATGCCAATCAGCCGGATGAGCTGAAAAGAGCCGAAGATTTTGGCGCCGATATCCTCAGAGCATGTGTTGAGATGGGCGGCGTCTTAACAGGTGAACATGGCGTTGGCGTTGAAAAACGTGATTTGATGCCAATCCAGTTCAGCGAAGATGATCTCAAACAACAGCAACGGCTGAAATGTGCATTTGATGCAGATCACCTGCTTAATCCGGGCAAGGTGTTCCCGCAACTTCACCGTTGCGCAGAGCTTGGCCGGTTGCATGTCCATCATGGCAAAATGCCCTTTCCTGAATTACCAAGGTTCTGATTGTGACGCCTCAACACCCACAGCATCTGGATGATGTATTATCGCTAATTAAAGATGCTATGGCTGATGGTGCGGCGCTGGCGATAGTAGGGCATGGCAGTAAATCCGATTGGGGATATCCCGTTGCCGAGGCACGCCCGGTCGTGCTTGATCGCCTGTCTGGGGTTATTGATTATCAGCCTGAGGAGCTGATCTTGACGGTGCGCGCAGGCACCGCCATGACAGAGATTAATAAAGCCCTGGCTAAGCAAAATCAGATGCTGGGCTTTGAGCCGCCTGATCTAGGCGAGCTTTATGGCGCTAATAACCCGTCCTCAAATAAGGGCAGTATTGGCGGTGTTCTGGCAACAAACCTATCAGGGTCAAGGCGGCTAACCGCCGGGGCGGCGCGTGATTTTCTGCTAGGATTTGAGGCCGCATCAGGGCGCGGTGAACGCTTTCGGTCTGGCGGAAAAGTTGTCAAAAATGTCACTGGCTATGATCTGTCAAAACTGATTTGTGGATCATTTGGCACCTTAGCCATCATGGATGAGATCACGTTAAAAACCTTGCCAAAACCAGAAGCAACAAAAAGCCTCATCTTCCCAGCAGATGATTTGGCGGCGGCGGGCAAACATATCGCAGCCATTCTGGCCACCCCGCATGAGCCATCGGCGGCGGCTATTCTGCCTGCTGATATGGCGGCAAAGGCTGGCTATGATATGGCTAAGATGCTGGTGGTTATTCGGCTTGAGGGGTTTGCGATATCGGTTAATGCGCGGGCGGATGCTCTGCTGGCGCTCTATGCAGGCGGCGACGAGATTGATGATAAGGCGAGCCAGAGCTTGTGGCAGTTGATCACCAATACCGTCCTGCTGGCGGATAGCCAAGGTGATATCTGGAAAGTATCTTGCCCAGCCACAGCCGCGCCCGCCATTATCCAAGGGCTGAAGGATATTCTGCCAAAGGATTTACCATTGCGCTATTATGCTGATTGGGCAGGCGGTTTGTTATGGCTGGATCTGCCGTCGCAAGTCACGCCAGCAGATGTTGCATATGGCGCCAGATTGCGGCAGATATTGGCTGATCATGGGGGCGGCTTCGCGCAATTAATCCGCGATAGCAATATCACACGTCAATATCTGCCGGCATTTCAGCCGTTAGCTGATGCGCAATTCGGTCTGCATAAGCGTATCAAAGCGGCGTTTGATCCGATGCGTGTGCTTAATCCTGGGCGCATGCATCATGATATTTAGGTCTGGATTCCAAGGACGGGCATTAAGGACGGGCATTAAGGGGTAAGGAGCTGGTAATTATGCAAACGCATTTCACCGCAGAACAGTTGAACGATCCGGCCATTGCCCGTGCTGATAGCATCTTGCGGGCATGTGTTCACTGTGGGTTTTGCACGGCGACCTGTCCGACATTTGTTCTGACAGGGGATGAACGCGACAGTCCACGTGGCCGCATCTGGATGATGCGCGAGCTGCTGGAGAGCCCGCAAACGGTGTCCGCTGATACAGGTTTTCATCTTGATCGGTGCTTGGGTTGCTTGTCTTGCACAACAACCTGCCCATCAGGTGTTGATTATCCGCATTTGCTTGATATTGGCCGTGCCAAAATGGCAGAACAGGTCAAGCGGCCACTGGCTGATCGGCTGATGCGGCGGCTGTTGGCGCGGATTATTCCGCATGCTGGCCGCTTTCATACTATGATGCGATTAGCGCGGATTGGCCGCATGTTTCGGTGGCTGATGCCAGCGGCGTTGCGGCGCATGCTGGATAAGGTGCCAGAAGCAATTCCAGCCAAGATTGATCCTGTTGGGGCAGCGGATGCGGTCTATTCGCCCTCCCAAAATCCGCTGCGCCGTGTTGCTATGCTGGCGGGATGTGCATCACGCGCCCTAGAGCCTGATATCAATGATGCAACAATCCGGCTGCTTAACCGGCTTGGGGTTGAAGTGCGGGTGTATGCTGATGTGCATTGTTGTGGGGCTTTGGCGCATCATATTGGTGAGACTAAATCTGCTGATGCGGCAGTGCATAAAGCGGTGGCACGCTGGCATGAGGCGCTTAGCCAAGGAGCGGTTGATGCCATTATCACCAATGCCTCTGGGTGTGGTACCATGGTCAAAGATTATGGTGATATGCTGCAACATGATCCGCTATGGGCAGATCGAGCGGCGGTGGTATCGGCGGCAAGTTTTGATATCAGTGAGATCCTGGCAGTATTGGATTGGTCAAGATTGCTGAACCAGCCAGCGGCAAAAGAACAGGCAGAAGCAGTGGCAGCAACGCGGCTTGGCTATCATTCGGCCTGCTCGCTTCAACATGGACAGAATATCCATAGCTTGCCAAAGCGGCTGCTGCAACAGGTTGGCTTTACGGTTGTGGAACCGCGTGAGGGGCATTTATGTTGTGGCTCGGCAGGGGTTTATAATCTGTTACAGCCGGATATGGCTGATGGGCTGAAATCCCGAAAACAGGCGTGCTTACAGGCGACTGGCGCGGCGGCAATCGCGGCAGGCAATATAGGCTGTATCACGCAACTCAATACGGCTGATCTGCCTGTCCGTCATACGGTGCAGTTTCTCGATTGGGCAACAGGCGGCAACAAGCCGTTTTAAGGTTTTAATGGTATGTTAACCGTCTGTTAACACTTTTCGTATATCCTTCTTTCTAAATTATAATAAGAAATGGTCAAAAGACGACTTTGTGTTGTTGTTTCACCAGATATTAAAGGAAGGGGGCAATTATGCACTATAGTGCCACTTAGCACGACTCCCCCAAAAAAAGTTATGAAATATTACTACCAACTTCAAATCCCATTCCAAATGCCAGAAAAATGGAAAGAAAATCCAGTTTGGGTCAAAGGTGATATGGTCAATGCTGTTGGCTTTCATAGATTCGACTTGATAAGATTAGATAAAGACCGACAAGGAAAGAGAAATTACCAAAAAAGTGTATTATCGCAGATAGATATGCAGAATATTTATGAGTGTATATGTCAGAGCTTGGGGTTATCTTACTTGACATGAAAAGATGTTTATACAATATATAAAACGTGACGGCTCTGGAAACATCCGTTTTAAGACCCTAACAAGGGCCACCGGTTATTGGAATGAAAGCAAATTTATAGCCGGTGCAGTTAAGCCCCTTAGGCAGTAGCCTTTGGGGTTTTATTTTTAATTAATATATGTATGAATTAAAGGTATAGATGGAAATCAAGAAAAGGCTTTTAGGGGGAACAGATGACAACATCACCAGTAGTTAAGGCATTTTTTGATACAGACTCGAATACCATCAGTTATGTTGTGTCAGACCCAGCGACAGCGAAGGCAGCAATTATCGACTCGGTGCTTGATTTTGATTATGCCAGCGGCACCATTTCCTATGATCATGCCGATGATATCATTGCCTATATCAAGGCCGAAGCGCTGGAGACAGAATGGCTGATTGAAACCCATGTTCATGCTGATCATCTGTCTGCCGCGCCATATCTGCAAGGCAAGTTGGGCGGCAAAATTGGTATCTCGGAAAAGATCACCGAAATACAGACCATCTTTGGTAAAGTCTTCAATGCTGGCACCCAGTTTGAACGTGATGGTAGCCAGTTTGATCGGCTTTTTTCTGACGGTGATGATTATACCATTGGCACATTACACGCCCGCGTCATTGCCACCCCCGGCCACACGCCAGCTTGTATGGCGCATATTATTGGTGATGCGATTTTTGTTGGTGATACGATGTTTATGCCTGATGGTGGAACAGCGCGCGCTGATTTTCCCGGCGGTGATGCGCGGACGCTTTATCAATCTATCAAAAAACTGTTGGCGTTGCCGCCAGAAACGCGGATGTTTATTTGTCATGATTATGGACCTAATGGACGTGATATCAAATGGCAGACTAGTGTTGCTGAACAGCGCCAAAATAATATCCATGTCCGTGACGGTATTAGCGAGGATGATTTTGTTGAGATGCGGGAAAAGCGCGATGCGACGCTTAATATGCCGCGTCTGATCATGCCGTCTATTCAGGTTAATATGCGGGCTGGATATTTTCCTGAGGCGGAAAATAACGGTGAGACTTATATCAAAGTCCCCATCCAAGGATTAAAATCCTGACCCACCCGACTGGCTATAAATGGGATAGTAATGGCGCCGCCATCATTCTCATTATTACGGCCTTAGCATTAGCCGCTGTTACTGGTGCTATTATGAAAATGATGACAGTTGAGATGAACCCTGTGTTTATCGCTTGGCTGCGTTTTGCTGGTTATGTAGTGCTTTTACTGCCGCTGGCCTTATGGCGGTCAGGCCTGCAGGCTCTGATGCCGCCGCGCCCGGTGATACAGATTATCCGCGGGGTTCTGTTAGCAATCGGTAATGTGTGTTTTATTATTGGTGTCCAATATGTCGATTTTGCTGATGCTATTGCCCTTATCTATGTCTATCCGTTTTTGATGATTTTATTTGCGCCGCTGGTCTTGGGGGAGCGCATAGCACCCTCAGCCTGGCTTGGCGTTTTTGGCGGCTTCACAGGCGTTTTATTAGTTATGCGTCCTAATCCTTTCAATCTTGATATCTATGCCTTGCTGATTGTCATGACCGGCTTGATGATATCGTTTCAAATGCTAATAAACCGAAAACTTGGGGTGCTTGCTGATCCGATTGTCATCTCTTTATGGGGTGGTCTGGCGGCAACGCTATCGCTGACTCCATTTGTCTATGATGTCTGGATACCGATATCTGATTGGCCGTATATGATGCTGATTATTTTGTCTATTATCAGTGCCTTAGCACAAGTCTTTATGGTCATGGCATTTACCCGCGGTAGTGCCGGATTGCTGGCCCCATTTACCTATAGTGAGATCGTATCAGCGGTAGTAATCGGCTTAGTAGTTTTTGGAACATGGCCAGATATATTGGCTTCGTCTGGTATCATCTTGATCATTATAAGCGGTATTCTGGTCGCGCGATTGCAAGATAAGCTTACCTTGCGGCGCCGAGAAAAGCTTTAATCAATGGCTGATGATTAGTCATTATTGGGATCGGGTTGGGCTAGAAAATAGCTGCAACATAGCCCCAATATGATCCATGCCGCCATGCCAACGCCTAGCGCTCTAGAGGCAAAATGTGACGCGATTTCGGGCGGCACTGGCCCCTGCAAGATTTGCGGTTCAGGTGCACCAATAACATGCGGTGCTAGGATGAGGAGTATCGCCAAAGCAAAAACGATAGGCGTCCTCCCAAAGGCGATTAACCAGATGCCAAAGGCTGTTGCAAGAACGGTGGCGAGCCACCAGATTTGTCTTGCTTCTAATGATGTGCTGGCAACTCCCGGAACTTCTGGCGGCAGACCAAAGCTCGGGGCAAACTGGACAGCAATAAAACCAGCTAATCCCCATATCATGCCCTGACGGTGGCTGATGATACGGAGACTGATGGTGTCGTCATTATCAAGCCGAAACGCCATCAATGCTGTTATGATTAACCCATAGCCAACATAGATAGCCATAGAAAAGCCAAGGCTGAGCAGGTCGCGTGTTAGATCAAATGTGCTATCGGTATGATGCGTGTCTGCTGATGAACTGCTGCCAAAATGGGTTAACTGGCCGGTTTCATATAACTCCGCATGAAGCAATACAGGCTGGACAAAAAACAGCTGCAATAATCCCCCGGCTAATCCAGCAATACAGCCAGCAAATAAGGCCGATATCACGACACGTGTAAACATTCGTAACCTTAATCCATAAAAAAAGGTATCCACAAAACTGAAATGGAAAACCCCACTATCAGAGTTCAGAACCAGAGTTCAGTATCAGACCAATTTATTGGGCAACTATTAACCCAAAACGGCTAGCCTATTAATGGTCAGACTAATAGTCAGATTAATGGCAGGGAAACCCTGTTGCATGCCGAGTGTCATGGGCGGCACCATGCAAAGTCGGTGACTGTGCGTGACCAGCAACAGCAAGAACGCTAACACCAAGCATAATTGCCAGGATAAGAGGCAGTAGCCGATTAAGAGAATAAGAACGGGAAATGGTAAGATTTGTCATATTAGGTCTCCATTAACTGTCACACCCGACAGTAAGGTTGTTACATTCATATCCGGCAGGTCTCCTGACTCGCGGTCATCACCCTGATCCGCCTTCCCGATTGATATCATTATTGATATCGCTCAGTGGCATGTGGATGTGGGCTCACGCTCACAGTTGCGGGGGCAGCAACGGCTAGGGCCCTCTGATCTTGGGTCTTCCCTTCCCGTTTTCCCTTTTCATTCAGCAGGCTTAGCCTCCTGAAAACCGAATGGTTGACCTTTGCCAGTTTTCCCCATGAAGTCAAGCGATATCTTATTGTCTCACGGCAAACGCTTACCTAAACTACACCCCTTACTTTAAAGGGGGCTTGACCGTTGTCGCCAATGCCTCAATCATGATGGTCAATTCAAATCATAGGAGCCGCGTTAACTAAAGGGTGAAGTCATGACAGATGAAAATCCAAACACCGCAGATGTAATTATCATTGGTACAGGGGTGATAGGAACCGCCATTGCCTATGAAATGGCAAAGCAAGGGTATAAAACCCTGTCCGTTGATCGCAATAGCCAAATTGGTCATGGATCAACCGCCGGCTCATGCGCTATTATTCGCATGCATTACTCGACTTATGACGGAACAGCATTTGCGTGGGAAGGCTATCATTACTGGCGTGACTGGCCTGATTATTTAGAAGCCGCTGATACCTCTTCGCTTGCGACATTTCGTGAGGTTGGCTGCCTTGTTATGAAGACAGAGGCAAATCAGTATCTGACCAAACATATTGAAAACAGCCAGGCCTTGCATTGCCCTATTGAAGAATGGGATGCTGATACGATCAAAGCTCGGCTTCCGATCTATTCACTGGATAGCTATATGCCTGCACGGCGCATGGATGATCCGCAATTTGGTATGGCTAATGGTGGTCAGATCAAGGGCGGGGTATTTTGGCCGCATGCAGGCTATGTGACTGACCCGGCGCTATCCTCACAAAACTTGGCGGCAGCGGCAGGCCGTTATGGGGCTAGGTTTATGATGGGGGTTGAGGTGACAGAGATCTGTCAATCCGCTGGCCGAGTGTCTGGAATTAAGCTCAGCAATGGCGATAGGCTAGATGCCCCTATCGTCATCAATGTCGCCGGCCCTGGCTCAGCTCAGATTAATCAGATGGCTGGTGTTGAGCGAGATATGAAAATAAAAACCCGGCCGTTACGTCAAGAAGTTGTTCATGTACCAGCCCCCAAAGGGTTTGATTTTGAAAACCAAGGAACGATTGTATCAGACAGCGATATTGCCTGCTATTGTCGGCCTGAACATGGCAACCATATTCTGATTGGCAGCGAAGACCCTGCTTGTGATCCGCATCAATGGGCTGAAAATGATGCGGATTATAATCGTGATTTCACTGACCAATGGACAACCCAAGCCATGCGCTATGCGCAACGTGTGCCTAGCTTGGGGATACCATCGCAAACGCGTGGCGTTGTCGATCTTTATGATGCGTCAGATGACTGGATTCCAATTTATGATCGATCCTGTTTAGACGGGTTTTATATGGCGTGTGGGTCTAGTGGCAATCAGTATAAAAATGCGCCTATCGCGGGCAAGATGATGGCAGAGTTGGTTAATTATGTCGAAGCAGGCAATGACCATGATCAGATGCCGCTATCATTTACCTTGCCCTATATAGATCGTCAGATTGATGTTGGTTTCTATTCGCGCAATCGCTCGATTAATGAGGAATCCAGTTTTTCGGTGTTAGGATAATGACCCGCCAAATGCCCTCATAGCCAACCTTCATCATAACTAGCCGTCATCATAAATGGAGTTTGATATCATAATTCTGGCGGATTATCTGATCAATGGCATCAGGGATATGTGATATCGGGGCTTGCTCAAGAATAGCCTTAGCCCGGGCATTAGCTTTGATAATCAGATCAGGCCGGTCATTAGCAAGCCATTCTTCAACGCTAGTTCTATCGGCAATATCGGGATAGATGAAATCGCTATTCATCCGATCAAGGGTGGCGCGTTGACCTAGAAAATGGCCATCACCTGCCGCCACCTGTCTGATATCATCTAAGGCTAAGGTAGAGGTATTGACAGTAAGCGGTTGGCTTGAACGGATAATGGCGCCCAGCATGTCGTTATCAATGACATAAGCCACCATTGATGCCGCCATAAGACTCGCCTGCGCGCCGGCAGCTTGGGTAATCATATGAGCACCTGACTGAACCGCCATGGACACATTAATAGCCTTTTCATAACCGCTTTGCGCATCAAGGGTTTTGCTATCTGTGGCACCTGCGATAGTTGAGCTTGGCCATTGATAGAAGCGTGCCATTTGTGCCGAAGCAGCAGTCAGGAGAGCTTGCTCACCGCTACCGCCGCTCATGCCGCCTGTGCGTAAATCCGTAATCATAGGACGCGGGCCAAAAACAGCCTTAGCATCAGGTGAGACCGCCCATGCGATAGCCATGCCAGCCAGCGTTTCCGCCATCGTCTGCGCCAAGCACCCGGCCATGGTGACAGGGCTAGATGCACCTAATTGACCAAATGTGTTGATCATGACAGGCACGCCTGCGGTCGCCGCCTGAATAATAATTAGACAAGACATGGCATCAAAACGTAAGGGTGGGACAACATGATTAATATTAAATCCGAAAAATGGCCGTTGCCGCAACGCCTCAGCAGAGCCGGCGATCTGCGCCGCCATAGCAATAATATCATTAGCGGCTTGTTCCGATGATGCGCTTGTTAAAATCGGCTTAACCGACCCCTTAAAACAGGCATAGGCGGTATTAATATCCAGACTATAAGCATCTGGCATATCTGATGCTACAAGCGACCGCGCAAAGAAATGAATATGTGGCAAATGATCAACCAGTCGCGCCGCCTGATAGAGATCAGTCAAGGTAGAGTCGCGATAGCTGGCCTGCCCCTTATCATCATATTCAAGCAGTTTCGGTGAGGCACCGCCGCTGCCTGTGTAAACATGGTTATCCCCAAGTGTCAGATTATTATCAGCGCCACGTCCATAAAGTGTGAATTGTTTTGGCAAGTCAGCCATAACGCGCTCAATCACTGATGATGGAATATGCAGCCTGCCATTATCAGAGAGCCTTGCCCCATGCGGGGTGAGTAGGTCTATGACCGCATCAGGGGCATCGCTTAACCCAATTTCATCTAAGATGATCAGGGCTTGACTGTGGATCATCTGGCACTGCTCATCATTGAGCGGTGCAAGCCCCCATGATCGGGCTGGCACCTGTTGTTGGTTTGCGAGTACAGATTTATGCTGGCTATTGCGGCGACGACGTCCAGAGCGATCTGGTTTAGTTGATATCTCGGTCATTTTGCTCATATAACATATTAACAATTAAAATATGATGATGTGTCATAATCGCATCTGATACAAGTGTTTGGGCAGATTTATGATGCGTGGTGACGATCAGTAAGATAAAAAGCACCTTAAATAGGGCCTAAAATAGGGGAGATTTATATGTTACCTGAACATCCGGTTGTGGCAATTATTGGGACAGGATCAATGGGCGGTGTTTATGCGGGCCTATTTGCTGAGGCTGGTATATCTGTCATTGCCATTGATACATGGGCAGAACATATCGCCGTTATCCAAGATAAAGGCTTGCGGCTTAGCGGGGTTAGTGGTGATCGCATCATTTCTGGCATAACCGCATCAACCGATATCACCGCTGCCAAGGATGCGGATCTGTTTATTATTGCCACCAAAGCTGCAGGGGTGGAGGCGGCTGCCAGTGCGATTGCGGCTATGTTAAAGCCGTCGCAGCTTATCTTAACCATTCAGAACGGATTGGGGGCAGCTGAGCGAATATCAGCCTATATGTCGGTTGATCAAGTCTTGCTTGGGGTCGCCGAAGGATTTGGTGCTTCCATTGTTGAGGCTGGTCATATCCATCATAATAATATGCGGCAAATCCGTATCGGTGAGATCAATGGCGGCATTAGCCAGCGTCTCACCACTATCGAAACGCTCTGGCAGAAAGCGGGGTTTAAGGCGACTGCCTTTGCCGATATTAATCAGCTGATTTGGGAAAAATATATCTGTAATGTTATGCTTAGCGCGCCATGTACAGTATTTGATTGCAATGTTGGTGAGCTATTTGCTCATCCCGAATGGAAAGCGATTGCTATCGGCGCCATGCTCGAAGCCTATTATTTAGGCAAGGCCAAAGGTATCGCCTTTTCTTTTGATGATCCGGTGGCCTATGCGACGGCATTTGCTGAGGGCATGCCAAAGGCCAATCCGTCCATGCGACTTGATCATATGGCGCGCCGCCGGTCTGAAATTGATGCCATTAACGGAATGGTGCCTGACCTTGGCCGGCAGATGAATATGCCAACGCCTTATAATCAAGTCTTGACGGCAGAGGTCAGACGCCGCGAAGACGCTTTCTGATCTTGATATGAAAGAGATTATATTGCACTAGATTTTGGTGAGCACAATGATAACGCCAACCGCAATAAGTAAAACACCGGAGAATTGATTTAATCGCCTTAAGCGTGACGGCGTCGCTAGCCATTGGCGGCTTTTGCCAATGAGGATTGCCAATGTGACATTGCCGAAAAACGGCACGCTTGCTGATATCAGGCTGATCAGAATAGCATCACTTGCGGTGATATCTGCTAGATCAAAAAATCCGGGTAATATCCCCATATAGAACAGTATGGCCTTTGGATTGCTGATAATCACCAAAAACCCGGCCATGAAGCCAGCGATAAATCCGGTCACGAAACCAGCAGGAGTCAATTGGCTTAATTGTCTGGGCGCGGTATCTGCACGCCAGATCAGCATGCTGCCCATGATCAGAAAAATGACAACGGCAATTAAGGCCAGTATTGGCATAAAGGCGCTATGAAATTGCGCTATCATCCCAACGCCGCCAATAGCCACTAATGGCCATATAAAATCACCGGCAGCAACGCCTGCGGCTAATGGCCATGCGCCTTGTGGTCCTGTCGCCATAGCGCGCGCCATTATCGCCACCCAGACTGGGCCAGGGGTGAGAAAGAGAATAAAGATGGCAAATCCATAAAGCCAAAGCTGTGTTAAAGATAGGCTGATCATCATCTGCCATTACCATAAGTCATGCGGTATCAGCCAGTCCATAATAATTGTCCATAATAATTGCCCTGACAAGCTCAGTATATTCATTCTCACCTTAAGGAAACGATATCATGTCGGGGATGGAATGATTATTGTCTTTTGCTGTCTAATTACCCATGATGAGATTATCTGTAATTAGATGAGCATAAGTATAGGGGGATTTAATGTCAGATCGCATGCAAACTACCGCACAAGTTGTCGTTATTGGTGGCGGCGTTGTTGGAGCATCGGTGCTCTATCATCTGACCACGCGTGGCTGGACAGATGTCATGATGCTGGAACGTAAGGATTTGACGTCAGGCTCGACATGGCACGCGGCTGGCGGCATGCATACGATCAATGGTGACCCGAACGTCGCCAAGCTTCAGCAATATACGATTAAACTCTATAAAGAGATTGAAGAATTATCCGGCCAAGATATCACCATGCATTTGACCGGCGGCATCATGATGGCAGCATCTGAAGAACGCTATGACTGGATCAAGGGGATTTATGCCAAAGGCAAATATTTAGGCATGGAAGGGCTGGAGCTGGTGACAGCCGAAGAAGCCGCTGAGCTAATGCCGCTGATTGATCCTAGCCAGTTTGTTGGCGGTATGTTTGATCCGATCGAAGGTCATCTTGATCCTTATGGCGTGACCCATGCCTATGCCAAGGCAGCGCGTAAAAACGGCGCAACTTATCATACCCAGACTAAGGTAGAAAGGCTTGAGCAAAATCCTGATGGAACATGGATTGTTCATACTAATCGAGGTAATGTTCATGCCGAGCATGTGGTTAATTGTGGTGGGCTATGGGCGCGTGAAATTGGCCGCATGGTTGGGCTGGAGTTACCTATATTGGCGATGGAGCATATGTATCTGCTCACCGAAGATATGCCAGAAGTTGCCACAATAAACAAAGACACAGGCAAAGAAGTGCTGCATGTCGTTGATTTTGATGGTGAGATTTATTTACGCCAAGAACGTGGCGGCATGTTAATGGGCACATATGAGAGAGCTTGTGTGCCATGGTCAGAACAGGAGACTCCGTGGGAGTTTGGGCATGAATTGCTTGAGCCAGATATTGATCGGATTGCGCCCTCGCTCGAAGTCGGCTTTAAGCATTTTCCGGCATTTGAAAACGCTGGTATTCGGCAGATTATTAATGGCCCCTTTACTTTTGCCCCTGATGGCAATCCGGTGGTCGGGCCTATTCGCGGCTTGACTAATTTCTGGTGTGCATGTGGCGTCATGGCAGGCTTTAGCCAAGGTGGCGGGGTTGGCTTATCCTTGGCAAATTGGATGGTTGATGGTGATCCGGGGTTTGATGTCTGGGCTATGGATGTTAGCCGCTTTGGTGATTATACTAGCATGGCTTACACCAATGCTCGGGTTCGTGAAAACTACTCACGGCGGTTCTCCATTCGCTATCCGAACGAAGAATTGACAGCAGCTCGGCCATTATTGACGACACCCATTTATGATAAATTGCGTCAGGCCGGGGCGCAATTTGGTGCCGCTTACGGCCTCGAACAGGCGCTTTGGTATGCGCCTGATGGAATTAGCGATGTCTTTAGCTGGCGCCGGAGTGCCGATTTTGATTATGTCGGCCAAGAAGCTAAGGCTGTGCGCGATGGGGTTGGACTGATTGAAACATCCAGCTTTGCTAAATATGAAGTGACCGGCACCGGTGCTGAGGCATGGCTTGATCAATTGCTCGCCTGTAAAATACCAGATATTGGCCGCATGACACTAGCGCCTATGATGAAAGATGACGGCAAAGTGATTGGTGATTTTACCCTTGCCAGACTCGCCGAAGATCGCTTTATGATCATAGGGTCAGGGGTAGCGGAGAATTATCACCTGCGCTGGTTCCATCAGCATTGTCCGCAAGATGGGTCTGTTTCCATCACCTCACGCGGGCTTGCCTTAACGGGCTTATCCATTGCTGGCCCGAAAGCCAGAGACGTGCTGGCGGCATTGACCAATGATGATGTCTCCAATGAGTGTTTTCGGTTCATGGATATCCGCATGACACATCTGGGCATGGTGCCAGTGATTATTGGCCGCGTCAGTTACACAGGTGATCTGGGGTATGAGATTTGGGTGGCGGCTGAATATCAACGGCGGCTGTTTGATGATATCATGGCGGCAGGACAAGACCATGGTATTCGGCTCGTCGGTAGCCGTGCCTTAAATGCGTTACGGCTAGAGAAAAACTTTGGCAGTTGGGCAAGGGAATATCGTCCGGTTTATGGGCCATTAGAATCTGGCTTATCGCGATTTGTTGCTTATGATAAAGCTACTGATTTTATTGGCAAGGCGGCGGCATTGGCGGAGAAGCAGGATGGCGGTAAGATGCGGCTGAGAGCCTTTATCGTTGAAGCTAAAGATGCTGATGTTATCGGTGATGAGCCCATTGCCTATCAAGGCGAGGTTGTCGGTTGGGTGACATCGGGCGGCTTTGCTCATGCGTCAGGGAAATCTGTTGCCATTGGATATGTTCCAAAAGACATGGCAAACCACCATGACGGGTGGAGCGTTGAATTGCTGGGCGATATCTTGCCAGCGCAATTACAGGCAACGCCATTATTTGATGCTAATGGGAGCCGCATGCGAGCCTAACCTAGACGGCTATATTTATGATTAGGATGCGGTTTTATGCGATCATGACTTGCTATATCAATCAGATTTGGTAATTAATGGGAATTGCGCTATTGATGAGCAATCAAGAGTAAGGCATTGCGCAAACATTCTTCTTATAAATGTTAGGGTTAATCATGGGTAATTTGATGAAATATGGCATTGGTGCCGTTGTTGTTGTCGGTGCTATTGGTGGTGGCGCATTATGGTATGTAAATGATCAAGCTGATAAGATTGCCGCTGAACTCTTAGATGATGCCAAGCAATTTGTTGCTGAAAATATGGATGGCGCAACCCTCAATTATAGCAATTACAGCAGCAATGGCTTTGCCCGTTCGGTAACGCTTGCTGATGTAAGTATTACCCATGACAATGGATCATCTATCAAGATGGACAGCATTACCGTTGCGGGAAATGATGCGGCGATAAGCATTACTGATATCACCAATATTAACATCATCGACGACCGAGGTCAGATACTAGGCCAAATTGGTGGATTAGATATTGTTAATCTAGCTATACCTCAATATGATATGATGCTTATGCTGATGGACGAAAACGCTCTCATAAATGAGTTATCCAATACGCTATTTGTTGATGAAATATCAGTAACTGATCTGCGTTTTGACGTTGATGGTGAAAGCCTGACGATTAATAGCCTTGCTATAAAAGATGTCAAAAATGCTAGTGCTGGTGTTGATCTGAAGGGTCTCGCCTTTGATGGCTATGCCGGCGTCTTTAGCATTGCAGAGTTTTCGGTTGATAGGATTGATATCATCCCGCTATTGATGGAAGACGAAGATGCCATTGCTCGTGACATGCTTGGCATGAGCGAGATGACGTTGAAGGGCGCTGTCGTTGATTTTGCTGATATTGGGTTTAATCTAGCGCATCTCAGCCTTGATGATGTGAGCCGTGATGGCGGGCTAATCACTGCCGCTAATATACAAATGGAAGGGCTGATTATGGGGATTGAGCAAATTGTTGGACCTGATTTAGCGCCAATGATGATAATGCTTGATATTAATGATGTTGATGTCAGCGGCTCCACAGCCTATGAGATTAGCCTTGCGAAAGGCACCGTCAGCGGCAGTGTTGGTTTTGGTGTCAAAGGCATGGGCGAGATTGATATAAAATCTGCTTTTGCTGGGCTGACGAAAGACGCCTATGAAGACCTCTTGGCTAATGCCGCGACGCTTGAACCTGAGGACATAATCGAGGATTACGGGCTTGGGCTGGATAGCCTGTCGATTGATTACAAAGATGATAGTCTGGCTGATACGCTCATTGATCTATATAGTGGCGGCAACCGTGCTGGTATGGCTGATGAAGTCAACGCTATGATTTTATTTTATGGCATGATGAGCCAACAAGCAGAATTGGCTAGTGCTATTGCACCTGCGGTTGGTGATTTTATTCGCGGCGGCAATCAATTTTCACTTGCGGTGAAAGCCAAACAAACGCTTAGCCAAGATGTGCTGGCGCGAGCATTGGAAGTCGGTAATCTTCAAGATATTGTATCAATCACAGCTTCAGGAAGCTGATATATCGCCTAGCATATTGCACCTAGTTTATTACACCTAGTATATTACACCCAGTATATTCCCTAGATAAAATAAGTGTAAGAGCCGCTACATATGGATCAGAGTGATGCTAAAATAGAGCGTGATCGCCCGGCGTTATATCAGCTAGCGAAGGATGCCTTGCGGCTATGGCCTGTCCCCCAAGATGCGACTTTAGAGCTGATCAATATTTCGGAAAATGCAACATTTTTAGTGTCAGCATCTGACGGCACAAAAACGATACTTAGGGTGCATCGCCCGGGCTATCATACACAACAGACGATTGCTGCTGAGCTGACATGGATGCAAGCATTAAGCACGGCAGATGTTATCAAAACTCCGGCGATTATTGATGGCTGTGATGGGGCGCGAATACAGCGTCATCAGATATCTGGTCAGCCGCCACATAATATGGTCATGTTTGCCTTTGTTGAGGGGCAAGAGCCTGATCAAAGCCAGTCGCTAGAGAGCTTGTTTCATCATTTAGGCGGTCTGGCGGCGCGGCTCCACCTGCATGTTATGGCATGGCCATTACCTGCAGGATTTACGCGCCCTGATTGGGATATTGACGGTATATTTGGTGGCATAAAACGCTGGGGTAACTGGCGGCAGGCGCCATATTTGACCCCATCTATGCATACCATTTTAGAGGAAGCAGAGGCGCAAGTATCACGGCTGTTGCGAGCTTATGGCAAATCCTCTGATCGCTATGGGCTTATCCATGCTGATATGCGGCTAGCCAATTTACTGGTGAAGGGCAATGATATGCGGCGTGTTCATGTCATTGATTTTGATGATTGCGGCTTTGGCTGGTTTATGTATGACTTTGCCGCTGGCATTAGCTTTATCGAAGATGATCCGCAAGTCCCCTATCTTAAATCCGCATGGCTTGCTGGCTATCAGGATATTCGGCCGCTTTCAGATGAAGACCTTATGATGGTGGATACGATGATCATGTTGCGCCGGATGTTATTGCTAGCATGGGTCGGCAGTCATAAAGATGCTGATATTGTCGCTGATCTAGAGAAAGATTTTGGCCGCGTAACCGCCCAGCTTGCTGAACGCTATCTCAAAGACCAGAGGTACTAATAGGGGCATTATAGGTATTCCCTGATGCGGCGGATGTGCATTAGAAATAGCGCGTGATCGTGATGCTGACTTCTCCGCTATTGCGATGATAATTTGCGATGGTTGAGCTTTCGTTACGGATATTTGCGCGGCTGGTTAAGCGCGTTTCTCCAGGTTGAGGCGTGCTGAAATGGCGAAGACCGATATGATGGGTAAGCGTGAAATCACGTCTAATATCGCGCCTTAAAGTATTGCCAAAAGCCGGGTTGAGGTGGTCATGATGGCGCTGGCTATAACTAGCCGCAAGGGTGGTAATTCCAGGCATAATATCTGTTGATAAATCGCCGCCAATGCGATGCGTCACATGACGTTGCCAAGGCGCGGTCGCATCACTGTAAGCCGTGCTGACATAGCCGCCGAGCCTAGCGATGTTATTGGTTTTTGCTATTCGGTATCGCACCATATAATTATGGCCAGTCGGTAAGGTTGCATTGACTTGGTGGCCTTTGTAGACATGCCGTGATAATGCTGTCGTTAAGGTGCCGCTCAGCTTGCTGGCAAGCCTGTGGGTGATGTTTATCTCACCACCATAAATATTCAGATAAGGGCTTTCATTAATCGCGATATGACTGCTATTCAGCGAAGCCCCTAAGCGAAATGATTGCAAATCATGGATAATACCAAAAATAGCACTGGTTGACGATAAATCCCCATTATTATAGTGGTTGTAATCTCGCCAGTTTTGAATGAGCCGCATATTAACCTGACTTTGGCTCTGATTGTTGAGCCGATAGGTCATATCAAGTAACAGCGATGACATCATAAACTCCTCGGCTTGCACCTTTTTAGTTGAAACACCATTGGAATTGCCAATAAGGGCGCGATTGCCTTTTGAGCCGCCTTCTGGATTATCATCAAAGCCGCCGCCTAAACTATAAAAGCCAGATAATACAAGCCGCTGATTTTCAGCCTCTATTTTGGCAATAATTTGATTGGCGGCTGCTATATGCTCATCGGTTGCGTTGTCTAAGCTGCGAAGTCGAAGCGCATATCGCCGGGCATCAATATGGTTGCCGGTTATCATATTGATCTGCATGAGAAGAATATTTGCGTTCAGATCAGATGGATCACCGATGAGTATCCGCTCAAGGCTGCCGATAGCGGCTTTATAATTGCCTTGGCGAAGCTGGATTTTAGCCAGCGCGATATTGAGAGAGGGATTGTCAGGGTCTTGGAATACCAGATCAAAAGCCTGTTGTTCAGAGACATCTAAGTCTTCAAGCAAATCTGTAATATTGGTGTCTTGTGCCCTTACCCCTGTGGATAGGATGAAGCCCGTAAGGACAAATATCACAACGCCAAAAATAAGTTTATTAATCATGAGGTATTTACCCTCTGATGGTGGTTATATGGCATGTCATATCAACAGGATTAACAGATGAAACAGCGTTCAGATATTTGTTCTTATTGGTTTATAATTATGCTTTCTGTTATCTGTGTGGGGCTTTATTCTGGTCATGCTAAGGGGCAAAATATTCGCCCGATTAGTGGCGTCATTGCCGCCACGACTGCCCCTGTGCAAGTGGTTTATCATGATGCAAGTGGCCATAGTATTGGCCGCCAAGCTGATACTGGCGATCATATCTTTTTGAATGATGAGATCATGACAGGTCAGGCTGTGACCATGCAGGTAATGCTCAAAGATCAAACGGTGTTTACCATGGGGCCAAATAGTAGCATCCGCTTTGACCGTTTTATTTATGATCCTGATAATGCTGGGCAAGGCGCCATTAGTGCCAATATTTTAAATGGCAGTTTCAAGTTTATCTCAGGCAAAATTGCAGACAATAATCCTGACGGTATGGTGATTAAATTGTCACATACAACAGCGGCTATTCGTGGCACAAGTGTTGCTGGCCGTATCAACGAAGATGGCTCTGCATCACTGCTGTTGCTGGCTGGCGCAATATCACTTTATCAGAATAACGACTCAGAGATTAGCTCAACCGACATCTTTCGGTCGGGATGGGGTGTCACTATTAGTGATGACGGGCTAGCCAGTGAACCGTTTCGTTTTGATGATAATGCTATTGCCAATATCACCGATAATCTGACGCCTGAGACTATCCATGATGGCAGTAAAGACAGTAAGCCAGCCGCCAGCCGCGATAATGCAGATAAATCTGATCAACAAGATGCCAAAAATGATAGTAATGCTGTTGATCGGTCTAATGTTACAGATGCCGATAAACCCGATAAAGATGATAAGCCAGATCAAAAGCTAGCGGCCAAGGTGGTCATTGCCGATAAGATCGATGATATCGAAACAAAAGCAGATACCATTGATTTATTGAAAGTTGCGCTGACGGATAAAGATGAAAACATTGATCTTGAGACATTGGCTGAACTGGTGCTTGAGGACGAAAAGATCAAACAATATTTAGACGTGCCGCTAGAAAATCTGAAGCGTGAAGACAATGTTGGTGTGGTCTTTGAAAGTGATTTGCTGGATATCGTTTTGTCAGGGGTTACGCCATATTGGTTAATCTATGAGACATCACCAACAGCACGGCTAGGTAATCCGGTATTGGGGAGTGATGTTGCTGATTTAATCTCAGACCAATATGCGGGCAAGGTTCAATTTTCTGGTATCGGGATTGAGCTATCGCCAGTGACAGGCAGTGGCTCAGCCAAGTTAAATTATAACCTTGAGCTTGATTATGATGGGCTAACCATTATCGGCAGTTATGATATCAGCAACCTCAATATGGGCGGCAATACATATGATGATTATAGCAATTCTTTCTCAGCTGATATCACTAGCGGCATCATCTATAAGTCCAATCGTCTTGGTGTGGATGATCTGCCTGCTAGTATTGAAGATGAAAATGCCAATGCTCGGCTTGATGTTGATGAGGGTCTTGAGGAGCTTGTGCTAGGAGAGGTTGGCAAAATTGACCCTGTTTCCGATCAATTATCCCTGCATGGACAGGTTTTTCTGAACGGTGCATTTGGGTCTATTAGTGATGGCACAACAACATTTGACGGCAATCTTGGCAAGGTTTATGTGACGGTCAGAGAAGTGGATACATCAGGCACGCCTAGTTTCACCGACAATCATCTGCAAGCATCGCACGTATCCGCAGGCGATAAATAATAACAATCTGACAACGTTTTTCGCGCTTGCATCCAGCATGATATCAGTTGTGATAATATCACCTGATATATTGTCATTCAGGTATATCTATGCTTGAATATAAGACATTAAAATATGTTACTGAGGAGCTTTTTAAGCGCTGCGGTTTGGTTTGTGTAGGTAGATCGAATAATGCAATTATCCACATATTGCGCCATCACAATAGGGTTTCAACTAGGGGTATATCTACCATTACAACATATGAGAGATCGCGTCTTTAATTGGCCAGAAGAGTAGCTTCGATGATTTTCCAGCCTTCGCGTGCCTGACCTCAGATCCACATTTGACAGATCAACACATGCGCCCGGATGATCGCATCGATCGCCGCTGTCTGCCGAGCTTCATCAAGGCTAAGCTACCTCGCATTACCGATGGACTCATAGAACCTGATGCCCTTGCATGTCGCCTGAAGAACAAAACTCCACTGCCCTTTTGGCGTGATGCGCAAATGGAATCCTTTTAGCTTGCAATCGCGAATAATATAAGTTTTCTTATGAGGTAAGGCTCGTAATACAAGAGTAGGTGTCAGGGAACGTATCGTCATAATAATCGCCTATTTTGGGTGAATTTTGTGTACGAATCTTCCCGGATTTACAAAAAGGCGATGGTGATTAATATGTGTTCTCAAAGGGTTAGCAGCTTTGCTGCGAGTTATGATGTGGTGATTATAGGCGGCGCCATGATTGGCTCATCTTGTGCGTGGTTTCTTAAAAAACATTATGGATTTGATGGCTCAGTTCTCGTGATTGATCGTGATTTGAGTTATGAATGGGCGTCAACCTCACATACTAATTCTTGTGTTAGGCAACAATTTTCTAATGAGCTAAATGTTCGTATATCGCAATTCACGGCTGAGTTTATTAAGGATTTCAAAACATATATGGCGCCTGAGCCAGATGTGCCGGAATTGCGCATACAGAACTTTGGCTATCTTTATCTCACTGATGATCCGGCAAAAGCGCAGATCCTAAAACAGCTGCAAGTTATTCAAGCTGATCTTGGTGCCGGAACACAGATACTGACCCCAGATGAGATTGCCGCACGCTATCCGTTTTATAATCTTGAGGGGATTATTCTTGGCTCGCTGAATACCAAAGATGAGGGCTATTTTGAAGGCAGCACTATTTTTGAGTGGTTCAGGCGAAGCGCTAGACATGCCGGTGCCGAATATATCGAAAATGAAGTCACGGCGATTGACCGAACTGGCCGTAAAGTGAATAGCGTTACCCTAGCCACGGGCGAAACCATAAAGGCTGGCACAGTCATCAATGCCTCAGGCACAAGAGCATCAAAAACAGCAGAAATGGCAGGCTTTGATCCTTTGCCTGTTGAGCCGCGACTTCGCTATACCTATATCATTGAGGCGGCAGACCCTCTCGATCAAGATTTGCCATTAACGATTGATCCAACAGGTATTCATTATCGCACATATGGCAGTCATTATATGGTCGGCTCACCGCCTGAAGATGATTACCCACGCGCGCATGATGATTTTGTTATGGATCATAGCTATTGGGAAAATCATGTCTGGCCAATACTAGCGACTCGGATACCAGCCTTTGAGAGGGTTAAGCTGATTAATGTTTGGCCTGGTCATTATTCATATAATACGATTGATCAGAATGCGATTGTAGGGCTGCATCCCGATTGTGATAACTTCATCTTTGTGAATGGGTTTTCCGGCCATGGCTTGCAGCAATCACCAGCCATGGGCAGGGGCGTGGCAGAATTGATTTTGCATGGAAAATATCAAAGTCTGGATTTAAGCCCATTGGGGGTAGAGCGCATTATTGAAAACCGCCCCTATCTTGAAATGGCTGTCATATAATCTCTCATGTGAATTACCGAAAGGAACATCATCATGCCAACGCTGACTGGAATTGCTATCACTCCTAAACTGCTTGCCCCAATGGAAGCCAAAACCGAGGCTGAGGTTACCGTTGCGACAGGGATCACAGGTGATGCGCGTGGTAAGAAAAGATCACGTCAGGTCAGTGTTCTGTTTGAAGATGATTGGCTAGATGCTTGCGCTGAGATTGGCGAAAGCCATGACTGGATGAAGCGTCGCGCCAATCTTTATGTATCCGGCTGTCGGTCACCACAAGCCATAGGTGAGATTATTCGCATTGGCGCGGTTGAGCTTGAAGTGACCGAAGAAACTGAGCCATGTGAGATGATGGATGCAATCAGTCAAGGATTGCGGCAAGCGCTAACGCCGGCATGGCGTGGCGGCGTCTGTTGCCGTGTCAAATCTGGTGGCATGATTAAAACTGGGGATGATGTTTCTGTCGATGAATAGGCTGGTTACGACGTGACTTGAAGTCAGGTGATGATCGCGCTAGTATAGAAACATTCAAAACTGGAAAGTAATATGACGAACATCATCGACAAATGTCTAGAAGCCGGCCTCCGAATTACCAATCAACGCCGAATTATTATTGAGCTGATTGATAGCGCTGATGATCACCCTGATGTTGATACGATTTATCGGCGGGCCATTGATATTGATGATACGATCTCGCTAGCGACCATCTATCGGACGGTCAGTCTCCTTGAACAAGCTGATCTTATTGAAAAAATTGAAGTCGGCGATGGCAAGGCTAGATATGAGCTGGCACGTGGCCATCATGAACATCTGGTTGATATTGATAGTGGCGAGATACATGAGTTTTATCACGCTGAATTAGAAGCTCTAAAAGAAAAAATTGCCCATGATATGGGGTTTGATCTGGTTGGGCATCGCTTGGAATTATTTGGCCGTAAGCTGAAAAAAGACTGATATTCGTATCATCACTATGGCCATGCCTGAGCCTATCTTCCGACCTTTTTGCAAATCATTCTCATTATCATTGCTTTTCATGCTGTGAGTGATAGGATGCGCCTCGCCTTAATGCGATGATAGCGAGACCATGACTGAAAACCCTAGCCGATATCTAAATGCTAAACCGTATAATGGCATGGCAAGTAAAAGCCGAACGTCATGGGCGCGGCAATCGTGGTTTTTGGGTGCCGTGATCGGGCTCTGTATATTTATCATTTTGCCTATGTTGTCGCTGGCAATTACCGCTATGGGTAATGGTGAGGGGCTGATCTATCACCTGATGGATACGGTATTGCTGCGGTATCTGAAAAATACGGTGCTGCTGATGCTTGGTGTTGGTGCGTTAACACTACTCTTTGGCATCACAACAGCATGGATTATAAGTCGTTATGAGTTTCCGGGGCGGCGCTGGATTGGCTGGATGCTATTACTGCCAGCCGCCATTCCATCTTATATAATTGCCTATGTCTATACGAGTTTTTTTGAATATGCGGGGCCTGTGCAATCCCTCATAAGGTCAAGTTTTGGCTTCGCCAATATGAGCGAATACTGGTTCCCTGAAATTCGCAGCCCTGGCGGCGCTATCTTTGTTATGGGAGTCGTGCTTTACCCCTATGTTTATCTGATGTCACGAAGCGGATTTAGCCAACTGCCGGCGCGATTATTTGAAGTGACGTTAATATCAGGGCGAAGCCTGTTTTGGCATGTTGCGCTGCCGCTTGGGCGGCCAGCCATTATTGCCGGGTTGGCGCTTGTCTTGATGGAAGTTGTCGCCGATTTTGGTACAGTCGATTTTTTTGCTGTCGAGACATTAAGTCTAGGCATATATAATGTCTGGCTTGGGATGAATAATATCACAACCGCAGCGCAGCTTGCCTTACTAGCCTTTGCATTGGTATTTATCCTCTTGGCATGGGAGAGATATGGCCGCCGGAGGAGTCAGTTTTCGATAACAAATCGAAGCGTTAATGGGGTGCCAAGACGGCGTGCCACCGGGTATTGGCAGTGGCTTTTGCCTGTTATCTGCATGGTGCCAGTTACCTTAGGATTTTTTCTGCCTGTTGGCATTTTGATAGATCATAGCTTTAGCCAAGGATTTGATCATTTGCCAGCGGTCTTATCAGCAATTTCAAATACCGTCATTGCCGCTGGGCTTGGGGTTGTCGTGATTATGGCAACAGCGCTGATGATTGCGATTATTACCTTTTATATTCCGTCACCCATTGCCCGGTCATTAGCTAGTGTTTCAGCAACAGGATATGCCTTCCCCGGGACGGTGCTTGCCTTAGGTGTGCTGGCAACGGTCAGTTTCATAGATAATGGCTGGAGCTGGATTGGGCAGACCATGTTTGGGGCAACATGGCGAGGCGTTCTGGGTGGCGGCTTGGTTATGCTAATCTTTGCCTATCTGATTCGCTTTCAGGCGGTTGGCTTGGGTGCTGTGCGGGCGGCGCTGGAACGCATGCCATCGTCGCTTGTTCCGGCAAGCCGGGTCATGGGATACGGGTTTTTTCCATCTATGGTCAAGATTGTTTTACCATTGATTAGCCCAGCCATTCTGGCAGGTGGATTGCTGGTTTTTGTTGATATCATGAAAGAGCTGCCAATGACGCTATTACTGCGGCCATTTGATTTTAATACCTTGGCTATTATTACCTATCAATATGCTCATGATGAGCTGATAGAACTCGCCGCATTACCTGCCCTGATGATTGTATTGACAGGCCTTTTGCCCGTAATTATAGTCAATTCATATTTGGTTAAAATAAATAATTACTCCTAGAACAAGCTGATAATGCGCTTCTTACTGATCTCTGTTTTATGGCTTATCATCCCATCTATAGCGGTAGCGGATGAGGAACGCATTATATTACAATCGACAACATCTACCCAACATTCGGGTCTCTATGAATATCTGTTGCCACTGATCAAAGCGGATACTGGCGTGTCCATTCATGTTGTTGCTGTCGGCACTGGTCAGGCGATTAACAATGCCAAAAATTGTGATGGTGATCTTTTGCTCGTTCATTCTATGAGTGATGAGAGGCAGTTTGTCGATGAAGGCTATGGGCTTTACAGAGAAAATCTGATGTATAATGACTATGTCGTTATCGGCTCGAACGCTGATAAGGCATCAGTTGGGCAATCTAAAACGGTTGATGAAGCGCTTAGCCAAATTGCCAGTAATGATGCAATATTTGTCTCTCGCGGTGATGATAGTGGCACGCATAAAGCTGAGATTATGCTCTGGCAACGGATTGATATTGATCCGACGGCATTGACCAATTATCGTGAGGCCGGTGCTGGCATGGGGGCAACATTATCCATTGCCATTGAAATGGATGCCTATACGATAGCTGATCGAAGCACATGGATTGCTTTTGGTAATAAACAAAATCATCAGATTGTTTTTGAGGGTGACCCGCCGTTATTTAATCAATATGGCATTATTCCAATAAGCCCAGATAAATGTCCTAATACACATCTGACGTCTTCAATTAAGGTGGCTGAATGGCTGTTATCTGATAAAGGTCAAGCCAGCATTGCCAAGTATTCGCGCCACGGCAATCAGCTGTTTTTCCCAAATGCTAGATAATGGCTAATCTCATTAAAAGCTATTGTATCTGAACAAGCAGTTCCTATCTAAATAATGATAACGGTGTCAGTTTTGAGCCGTTTCCGGTCTGCGCCAAAGGTTGGGCAGACGGCATTATACTCACCGCCATTGCCTGATCAGGGATGACGGTTTGGATTATGGAGAATGTTATGCAACTTGATCATTATACGGCGTTGATGCGCAATGCCATTGGCGAGGCACAAAATACCGCCCTTGCCGCAGGCCATCCTCAGCTTACAGCTGAACATATATTAGCAACTTTATTAGAATCACGAGATTCGCTAGCGGTGATGTTGATTAACCGTGCTGGTGGTGATGCCGATAAACTCGCGTCATTAACCGCTGCCGCAATACAGAAAATGCCGTCCGCTGTCGGTAGTAATGCACAGCTTCATCTTGATGGTCATCTGGCGCGGATTTTTGCGGTTGCAGAAAAAGCCTCAAAAACCGCTGGAGATCAGTTTGTTGCCGCTGATACAGTATTGATTGCGATGGTCGAGGCGGATGGTAATATCAGTAAGCTGTTCAAACAGGCCGGGGTAACCGCCGCAAATCTGAAAGCCGCATCTGCTAAAACCCGAGGCGGTAAAACCATTGATAGTGATGCAGCAGAAGATCAATTTGAAGCGCTTGGCAAATATGCGACTGACCTGACGGATGCGGCACGGAAAGGCAAACTAGACCCGGTCATTGGCAGAGATCAGGAAATTCGCCGCGCCATTCAGATTCTGTCGCGCCGAACCAAGAATAATCCTGTTCTCATCGGTGAGCCAGGGGTCGGTAAAACCGCTATTGTTGAAGGCTTAGCCCAGCGTATCGTTAATAACGAGGTTCCCGGTGTGCTGGCAGGCAAAACCTTGCTTGTTCTTGATATGGGGGCGCTTATTGCCGGGGCAAAATATCGCGGTGAGTTTGAAGAACGGCTGAAATCTGTCTTAAAAGAAGTGCAGGCGCAAGAAGGTGACATTATTCTCTTTATTGATGAGATGCACCAGCTTGTTGGTGCTGGCAAAACCGATGGCGCGATGGATGCGTCTAATTTGCTCAAGCCGGCTCTGGCGCGTGGAGAATTGCACTGTATTGGTGCCACAACCTTGGACGAATATCGGCAATATGTAGAAAAAGATTCAGCCTTAGCCCGCCGCTTTCAGCCTATCTATGTCAATGAGCCGAGCATTGATGACACGATTTTTGTTCTTCGTGGACTGAAAGAAAAATATGAGCTGCATCACGCTGTTCGGATTTCTGATGAAGCCTTGGTAGCGGCGGCAAAATTATCAAGCCGCTATATCAATGATCGGTTTCTGCCCGATAAAGCGATTGATGTGATGGATGAGGCAGCTAGTTTATTGCGGGTGCAATCAGACAGCAAGCCACCTTTATTAGACAATATTGATCGCCAAATCATGCAGCTCAAAATTGAGGAGGCGGCATTAAAAAAGGAAGCGCCAAAGCGGCATCAAAAACGACTAGATGATATTGCTAATGATCTCGGAGGGCTGGAAGAGCAATCGGCTGATCTGACCAGACAATGGGAAGATGTCAAATCGCGTATTGAAGAGGTCAAATTGCTGCAACAGCAAATTGATAAAGAGCGCAATAATCTTAAAGCCGCACAGCGTGACGGGCGGCTTGAGGATGCGGCGGAGATTAGTTACAGCATTTTGCCGCGCCTAATATCTGAGCTGACTGAGGCCAAAGACTTGGTGGCGTCTTCTGATATGTTTAATGATGAAGTGGAAGCGACGCATATTGCCCGTGTTATCAGCACGTGGACAGGTATTCCGGTCGATAAAATGCTGGAAGGTGAACAAGAGAAAATGTTGACTATGGAAAGCACATTAGAAAACCGTGTCATTGGCCAGCACGAAGCCATTAAAGCGGTGGCTAATGCCACTCGCCGGGCACGGGCAGGGATTTCTGATCCTAATCAACCTATCGGCAGCTTCATGATGCTAGGCCCAACAGGTGTTGGCAAAACCGAACTATCAAAAGCCTTGGCTGAGTTTCTGTTTGATGATGAAACGGCGGTGTTGCGTATTGATATGTCCGAATATATGGAAAAACATAGCGTCTCACGGCTGTTAGGGGCGCCTCCGGGCTATGTGGGGTATGAGGAAGGCGGCAGTTTGACCGAAGCGGTGCGGCGCAGGCCATATCAAGTGGTGCTGTTTGATGAGATCGAAAAGGCGCATCCTGATATCTTCAATATTCTCCTGCAAGTGCTTGATGAGGGTAAACTGACGGATGGGCAAGGTCATAAAGTCGATTTCCGCAATACGATTATCCTGATGACGTCAAATATTGGTGCTGATCATTTGCTGGAACTTGATGATGGTGAGAGCAGTGAGGCGGCACGTCAACCTGTGATGGCAGAGGTGCAGTCTTTGTTCCGTCCGGAGTTTCTCAACCGAATTGACTCTATCCTGCTGTTTCGGCGGCTTGATCGGGCGGATATGGCGCATATTGTTGATCTGCAATTGGCGCGTCTGGCAAGCCGACTGGCTGATCGTCATATGACCCTTGATATCACGGCGGCAGCAAAGAACTGGCTTGCTGATACTGGATATGATCCAAAATATGGGGCGCGACCGCTCAAGCGCGTGATCCAGAATAAGGTTCAGAATCCATTGGCTGAAGATATCCTGGCCGGCCGCTTTATTGATGGTGATACCGTTGTTGTTGATCATGCGGGTGATGAGGAAGAATTGCAATTCTCTAGCCTTGCTGAACAACAGGCATCGGCGTGATCATTATGTGATTTTTTGGGTAAGCCATCTGATTTGAGATAATGATTTCTGATCAGGTGGCTTTACTTTTATGTGCTGATAAGCCATTTCTGTAATCAGCAAGTCTATATTAAGCAAATGTAACACAGTTAGCGAGTAAACCAAGCCAGAGTAAACCAAGCCAGAGTAAACCAAGCCAGGGTCAACCAAGCCAGGGTCAAATAGGAGAACATCATGATGCGTTTTTTTGAAAAGCTAGTAGCCGTCAAAGTCGAAGATGATCATGCGTCTGATGAAAATCTTCGGCTCGCCGCAACCGCATTAATGTTTCGGGCGCATTTGGTCGATGGTGAGGCTGACCCGTCTGAACTGGCCATGATCCGGCGCATTGTCGAAGATGAGTTTGGGCTGACCGCTGATGAGGTTGAACAACTGCTCACGGATGCGAAAGCAAGCGCTGATGCTGCTGCTGATCTGTATGGCTGGATAAGGCTTATTAACAGCAATTATAGCCATGATGAGAAATGCTTTCTGATGGAAAAACTATGGCAGGTCATTCTCGCTGATGGCGTTATCGAAGATCATGAGGCGTCATTAATGCGTCGAATATCTGGATTAATTTTTATCACTGACAAAGATTCCGCAGAGGCCAGACAACAGGCTCTGCTTAATATCTAATCATATCTAAATATATCAATCTATTTGTGCATGTGACTCTGGCGATGGTCTGGTAAAGATAAGTGTGTGATAACTTGCCTTATTTGATTGAGAAGAGTAGGAGTATAAGGGTATATGTGTCTGAATAAGGTTGTGGGTTCAGGAGAGTAATATAATGGACAAGAATTTTGAAATTGGAGTGGCCAAGCGCAAACAAACACTTGGCGCTGAATATGTAGAAAATACGCTGAATAATGCTGATGCATTTATGCGGCCATTCCAAGAGGCTATGACGACATGGTGTTGGGGATTTGGCTGGGGTGATGAGGCTATTGAGCCTAAAACGCGCTCTATGATGAATCTGGCGATGATCGGTGCGCTTGGCAAAATGCATGAATGGGAATTGCACTGCCGTGGCGCGATTAAAAATGGTGTCAGCGTGGCAGAAATTCGCGCGATTATACACGTTGTTGGTATTTATTGCGGGGTACCGCAAGCGCTGGAATGTTTCCGAGTTGCCCGCAAAGTCCTAGAAGAAAAAGGCATGTTAGACGGGTTTGAAGAATAACACTAAAGGCGGAGATGATCCGTGTTTAAGATCAAATTATGAGGATGAAATCATGAAATTTTTACAATTCTACATTGATGGCAAATGGGTTGATCCGGTTAAACCTGAAACGATTGATGTGATTAACCCGGCAACTGAAGAACCATCAGGCCAGATCAGCATGGGCTCGCCTGCGGATGTTGACCTTGCTGTTGCGGCCGCTAAAAAAGCCTTCCCTAGTTATTCGCGTTTCTCGGTTAAGGAGAGAGTTGAGTTGCTGACCGCAGTGCGGGAAGAATATAAGCGCCGTTATGATGACGTTGCCCATGCTATCATGATTGAAATGGGTGCCCCGATTACTCTGGCAAAAGGTGGCCAGGCATCGGTTGGACTTGGTCATCTGAAAACGGCTATCCGTGTTCTTAGTGAGTTTACCTTTGAATATCCGCATGGCAATTATTTGATCCGGCGTGAGCCTATTGGTGTATGTGGGTTAATTACGCCATGGAACTGGCCAATTAATCAGGTCATGGCAAAATTGGCACCATGTCTGGCCTCTGGCTGTACGGCTGTCCTGAAGCCAAGTGAGGTTGCGCCTTTATCAACAATGCTTGTCGCTGAGATTTGTCATAGCGCAGGTGTTCCTGCCGGGGTGCTCAATATTGTCAATGGATTTGGCCCTATCGTTGGTGAAGCGATGAGTGCTCATCCTGATATCGCGCTGATGTCGTTTACTGGTTCAACCCGTGGCGGTATCGCTGTTGCCAAAGCATCGGCAGATACTGTCAAGCGTGTGACCCAGGAACTTGGCGGCAAATCAGCCAATATTGTTCTCGATGATGCCGCTATGGCAGAAACAATTGCGCGCGGCGTCACTGGCGTCATGGAAAACACAGGTCAGTCATGTAATGCGCCGACCCGTATGCTGGTTCCGGCGGCGCGCCATGATGAGGCATTAGAAATTGCGAAAGTTGCCGCTGAAAAGGTTGTCGTTGGTGATCCAACATCCGAAGACACCGAAATGGGGCCGCTGGTTAGTGAAGTTCAGTTTACTAAGGTGCAAGACCTGATTCAAAAAGGCATTGATGAAGGCGCGACCCTAGCCACTGGCGGCACCGGTCGTCCCGATGGAATCAATCGCGGCTATTTTGTTCGGCCAACAATTTTTGGCAATGTCACAAATGATATGACGATTGCTCGTGAAGAAATCTTTGGGCCTGTGTTGTCTATTCTGTCTTACACGGATCGTGATGATGCTATTGCCATTGCTAATGATACGGATTATGGCCTGGCCGCTTATGTATCAGGTGACCCAGCAAATATGGATCAGCTGATGGATTACGCGCGTGAGTTGCGGGCTGGCCAAGTTCACATCAATTACACTGGCGGCGGCGCCGAAGCCCCATTTGGCGGCTATAAGCAATCTGGTAATGGTCGTGAAAAGGCAGAATGGGGTTTTGAAGAATATCTAGAAACCAAAGCTATTCTTGGTGTTGCGCAGTAATCCATAGGTTTCCCTCATGGCCAAGTTATATTTTAATTACTCGGCCATGAATGCGGGTAAATCAACCATACTATTGCAAGCCTCGCATAACTATCATGAACGTGGCATGCGGACGATGCTGATGACCGCTGGTATTGATAATCGATACGGCGATGCGGTCATTAGCTCACGCATTGGCATTGCCTCTGATGCCTTCACTTTTACCGAAGGTGATGATTTGCTGACGATGGTAAGTCAGCACCATCTTAAGCAAAGCATTAGCTGTCTGCTTGTTGATGAAGCCCAGTTTCTAAGCAAAGAGCAAGTCTGGCAGTTAACGCAAGTGGCTGATCAGTTGGATATTCCTGTTTTGGCTTATGGGCTGCGGACAGATTTTCAGGGTGAGCTATTCCCAGGTAGCGCCGCGCTCTTAGCGCTATCGGATAATATTCGCGAAATACGGACGATTTGCTGGTGCGGTCGAAAGGCAACGATGGTCATGCGGCTAGATGCTGATGGCAAGCCGATCCAGGTCGGCGCGCAAATTGCTATCGGCGGCAATGATTTATATGTGTCGGTATGTCGCCAGCATTGGGTTGACCGCGATATTGGCGACGCATGACTAAGCCGCCGCATTACCCAAAGTCGCATGATGATTCCATACAGCCGGTTTTCTTGGCCTTAGGCATCACCCTTCTCATCTTAGAAATTATTCTTGCCCTTGGTCTTGCCGCTATGGTCAAAAGCATCAGGGATACAGCACCGTTTTTTACGATATTACTGGCGCGATATGCGTTTTGCCTGCCCTTGCTATTTGCTTATGGTGTGTGGCAGCGGGGATCAAAGGTCCTCAGCATCAGTAACTGGAAAACATTAAGCTTGCGAATCTCTTCGGGCATGCTTGGATTATTTAGCTGGTTTGGCGCTGTCATCTATCTCGACATATCACTTGCCGCTGCATTATCGCAAACAATGCCAATTTTTATCACTATATTGGCGCCTCTTGTTATCGCTGAACGGGTCGGCAAGCATCGTCTGGCAGCGGTAGGTATTGGTGCCATAGGGGTGCTGGTGCTGGTCTGGCAAGAAACCCAAGCGCCGCAGTTTTCTGATCCTCTGATTAGTTTAGGTATTGCGCTTGGTTTAGCATCGCCATTTTTTGGCAGCATTATGTTTCTGATGTTGCGGCAATTAGGTAAAAGTAATCCGCCTGCGACAACCGCACTTTGGTACAATGCGGCTGGTATGATCGTTTCATTTATCTTGGTGATCGGACTAGGCGAGGATATGTCAATGGCTATGGCAATATGGCCATTTATGGTTGCTCTTGGAATAGTTGCCAGCTTTCAGCAATTTTTTATGGCGGCAAGCCATGTCTATGCCCCGGCCAGTGTTTTAGCGCCTGTGCATTTCTTAACGATACCAGCTGGCGTTATAACAGGGGCGCTATTTTTCCAGGAATCGCCCTCCGCCATGTTCTATCTAGGGGTGTTAGTTATCCTGATTGCGAATGGCTATATCATCTGGCGCGAAAGACAACATGCTTAGGCTGTTTGATAAGAATGGTCACCGATAGAGATAATCACGGGTGATCGGAACAACACCTTTTGATTTGCTGATTTGAATCTGATAGACGACCAGTTGGCTATGGCTGAAGGCAAGCTCACATCCGGCTAAATAAAACTCCCATATTCGGCAAAACCGGTCATCAAACATGGCCAAGGCTTCTTCACGTTTTGCCATGAAGCGCTGGCGCCAATGCCTTAACGTCTTGGCATAATGATCATGCCATACTTCTATATCGGTGACGCGCAGAGACGTCTGCTCAATGCTGGCCATGATCTCAGACAGTTTTGGAATATAGCCACCAGGAAAAATATACTTGCTAATAAATGGATCAGACCCTGATGAGGTCAGTGAAGACCCTATGGTATGAATAACGGCGACACCATCTTCTTTGAGCAGACGGTCAATCGTCCGGAAATAGATAGGAAACTGTTTTTTGCCAACATGCTCAAACATGCCAACAGAAACAATATGATCATAGAGTTCGGTGACATCACGATAGTCACGATAGGTAAAATCAACTGCTAATTTTGGGTCTTGCGCGGCTTTGGCCTGGGCGGTGATGAGCTGTTCTTTCGATAAGGTAATGCCAGCAACTGACGCCCCATAATCACGCGCAAGGGTTAACCCTAAGCCCCCCCAACCACATCCAATATCTAGCACGCTTGCGTTTTTGGTAAGCATTAATTTTTTCGCAATATGTGCTTTCTTTGCCGCCTGTGCAGTGGTGAGATCAGTCTCGGGATCGGGGAAATAGCCGCATGAATATTGCATATCGGGGTCGAGGAAAAGTTCATAAAAGGCATTTCCTAGATTATAATGAGAATGAATATTATGCGCGGATTGTGCTCTCCGCCGACCATCTTTACGAAACAGGAACGCACTCTCATACAATGTTGTCAGCTTTGATAACATCGTTGTTTGTGTATTCTCTCTGACTTCCATCATCGCCCTAAGCGCATCATAAAGTGTGCCATTATGGATCATCATGGTGCCATTGGCATAGGCCTCGCCAACAGCAAGAGTTGGCTGGAACGGTAATTGGAAAACCGTTTTCCACGATAAAAACTCGACGATGGGATAACCGTCTTGAGGTAAAGTGATGCTTTGCCCGTCAGGCAAAATTATTCCGCATTTTATGGCGCGTAACGCATCGTCGCATTGCCATTGCAACCATTTGCCCAGCATAATTTTTTCCTAATTCTTATTCCTTTGGTTATCAATTATACTAATCGGTATTAGTTAATAATTACTTAAAATAGGCGATTGCCCAAAATATTTTTTTACATTAGTGTCGCCGCCAAGAAATATTTGATGAGAAAATGAGTCAAGAAAAGCCATCTCTGGAGAAATTTATGACTGATCAGGCTGAACCTGCACCTACCGAAGCACCCCAAACAATTGTATCAAGTTGGAATGAATGGGACCCGTTAAAGCACGTCATTGTTGGCCGTGCTGATGGCTGTTGTATTCCTGCCCCTGAGCCAGCACTGGATGCTAAAGTCCCTGAAGATTCGGATATGCGTGGTCAATATGGCCCACGCCCACAGGAAACGGTTGATCGGGCCAATGAGCTGCTTGATAACTTTGCTTCTATGCTAGAAAAGCGCGGCGTTATTGTTGATCGCCCGACGCCGCTTGATTTTAATCAGCCAACAGCAACACCAGATTGGGAAACTGAAACCATGTTTGGCTGTATGCCGCCGCGAGATGTTTTGCTGACTGTTGGCAAAGAAATGCTGGAAGCCACGATGAGCTATCGGTGCCGGTGGTTTGAGTATCTATGCTATCGGCCATTGCTTCAGCGCTATTATATGGAAGACCCGAAGATGCGGCACGAATCGGCGCCTAAGCCACGGCTAACCAATGCGGATTATCGGCCTGATTACTTGTCTGAGAAAATTGGCGATCAAAAGCGGCTCGAATGGACAGCTGACAAATATTTTGTGACGACCGAAGAAGAACCCCTATTTGATGCAGCAGATGTGTTGCGCTTTGGCAAAGACCTTGTTGTTCAACATGGCTTTACCACTAATCTAAAAGGGATTGACTGGCTTCAGCGGCATTATCCTGATCACAGAGTTCATGCGGTTAACTTCCCTGGCGATCCTTATCCAATCCATATTGATGCGACCTTTACGCCATTGCGGCCAGGGCTTATTCTCAATAATCCACAACGTCGCCTGCCTGATGATCAACGCGCTATGTTTGAAAAAAATGGCTGGGAGATTGTTGACGCGGCACAGCCCGCCCATAACTCACCACCGCCGCTTTGTTATTCTTCCGTATGGCTGTCGATGAATGTTCTGGTGCTTGATCCAAAAACCGTATGTGTCGAAAAAACAGAAGTCTATCAGGCTGAGCAAATGGATAAGCTTGGGATGAATGTCATTGAGGTAGAATTGCGTGATGCTTACGCTTTTGGTGGCGGCTTACATTGCTGCACGGCAGATGTCTATCGCGAAGGCAGTTGTGAGGATTATTTTCCTAAACAATAAGCCGATTTTATGAATCAAAATGCTAAATTATGAAAGAAATGGCCATGCTGATGCTGGCCATTTTTTATGGGATCCGCATAACACATATACCAAAGCAGTATAATTAACCGTTATGCCATGATGCCACATATAAAAGGTTAAAAAATAGTTAATTTATAATAAATTTCAACACGTTAACTTTATATTAACCACTTCCTTCTATACTCCATTTTGTTTTGATCATTCAGTGATCCCGACCTTTCTATTCTAAGGGACTGAATGGCAATACCTCAGTGAGGGTTATGAAAATGCAGAGTAGCAGATGGAGGTTTGTCATGAATACCTCAACTAAGACATTAACAGGTAAGCAAACGCATAGAATAATGTTTCTATACTTGTATCAAAAAATTATCAGCGGCGCTGTTGCTGTTACGATCCGCCCTAAGATGTTGGTGAAGAATTTGGTGACGGCCATGATGACGGCTATCATGATGATGGCGTCTGTATCATTGGTTTACGGTCAAAATCATTTAACCGTTGGCGATGCTATCCTTGCCACCCCAGCCGTCCAGCAGCAACGAGCGCAAGTCTGCCAAGCCCTAAGCCGATTTGATCAGGCGCGCTCAAGTCAACTTCCGCAAGTAGATTTTACTGTTTCTGGCGGTTCTGCCTTAACCGATAATTTTAATCGGTCGGGGCGGATTACAAGCCCCGGTGAAGAATATGCAGTTGGCCGCCGCTTTGATGATAAGAATATCGATGGTATCTTCCGTTTAACCCAATCTATATACGATGCTAGTCGCTCAGAACTTAGCAAGCAGATTGCTGAAAATGATCGCGCGGTTGCTAAGCTATTAGTTGTTGTTGAAGCTGAAACGGCAGCCGCTGATATTATCAATGTTGGGCTGAATTATTATTTTCAACAGCAAATTCATGATCATTACACCGAACAGCTAGCAACATTGAAAGCGGTAACAAGCCGTATTTATGAACGCGTTGAATTAGGTGCCAGTCGGATCAGTGACTTGCGTGAAGCCCGCTTGATGGAACTTGAGGTTGAGATTGCACTATCGCAAGCTGAGCGTCAGATGGATTTGATTGAAAAGGATATGATCGCACGGTTTAAGCTAACCCCTGATCAAATTCTCCCTTACACTCATGATTTTATAAATATTCGTCCTGATGAAGTGCTGATTGAAAACAGTGAAAACATTCGTCAGGTGCAACGGCTGGATATTCAAATTCAAAGCCTTGATTTTGAACATCAACGCTTAAAAGGTGAGCGTCGGCCTTCCATTTCAGCGCATGTTGATACCACGCTTTTTGATATTGACTCGTTCAGCCATGAATATGAGGTCGTTGGCAGGCTTCAAATGACGTTGCCGATTTATGATGGTGGCAGCAACAAGGCTCGCAAGAACGAAAATGAATGGCGGCGGCGTGGACTTATGTCTGAACGGGCTAATCTCATCCGAAGCCATTCATCACAAACCCAGAGGATAATTTCCGACCATAGGCAATCTGTCGAAGCACTGGAAGAGATAAATGAGCAGATTGCAGAAATGGAAGAACGCCTGAAGTCCGTTCAAGCGCGCGAAGGCCAGACGCAGTCAGAGCCACTTGCCATCGCATGTCTGCTGTCTGAGCTGTCACAAGCTAAGGCGAGATATATTAACCAAATTATCAATCGTGAGCTGAGTTTGTTGCAGGGTGTGTTCTTTGCTGACCAGCTTAGCGCTTATATCGATCTTCCTGAGGGCGAGCAATCATGTTAACAACTAAAGTATCTGAAAATAATAGTGTAGCTGTAAAGCCGTCTTCTCCTGATGGGCATTGGTTCTGGAAATATATTCATGAGAACCGCAAAGTCTATTATCAGGTGATCATAGCATCGGTGCTGATTAACATCTTTGCCCTTGTCTCATCACTTTATATCATGACGGTTTATGATCGCGTGATCCCGAATAATGCCATCGCTTCGCTCATCACATTGACGATTATTGTCGTGATTGTCATGGGCTTCGATTTTACGTTAAAGATTTTGCGTGGGCTTTTTGTTGATCATGCTAGCTCACAAATTGATCGGCGAGTATCAGCAGATTTATTCCAAAAAATCTCAAGCCATAGTGTCAAAATGTCTAAACAGGCGACTGGCGCGGTTGCTAATACGGTGCGCGATTTTGAATTGCTGAAAGAAGTGATCGGGTCTGCCAGTTTCACGGTATTTGCTGATCTGCCTTTCGTCTTTTTGTTTATTTTTGTGCTCTTTTATATTGGCGGGCCGGTCGCAACTGTGCCCGCTTTGATCGTGCCTATTGTGATTATTTTTGGGCTTATTCTGCAGCCTCTGATGCGGCGACTAAGCGAGATGAGTTCGGCTCAGGGCAAATCAAAACAAGGTGTCATGGTTGAATTGCTATCCATGCTGGAAACTGTCAAGACGATTCGCGGGATTTCCATCATTCGTAACCGTTGGTATCAGGGCGTCATTAATCAAGGATCGTCACAGCGCCGTAGCCGTTTCACGACACAGCTTGCCACCCATTTCACGCAATTGGGGCAACAATCCTCGCAAGTTGGAATCGTTGTTTGGGGCGTCTTCTTGATTGCGTCGGGTGAGCTGACAATGGGTCAGCTAATTGCTTGTGTGATCTTGTCTGGCCGAACCTTAGCCCCATTGGGTCAGATTACCGGCTTGCTTGGCCGCTTTAATCAGGCCGTTACGGCCTATAAAGGGTTATCCGAAGTGATGAATACCATCACCGAAGAAGAGGAGCAGGCCAATCAAGTCAAACGCGAAACCCTAGAAGGTAAAATTGCTTTCAAAAGTGTGTCGCTGATGTATGAAGGCCGCAATGAGCCGACGATCAAAGACTGTAATTTTGATATTAAATCTGGCGAGAGAGTAGCTATTCTGGGCCGCATCGGGTCAGGAAAATCAACTTTGCTGTCAATGATAGCCGGTATTCAGCAAGCGACCACTGGCGCGGTTATGCTGGACAATACCGATATCCGTAATCTGCGCCATGAAGATATCCGCAATAATGTTGGCATTGTCTTGCAGAACCCCATGCTGTTTTCCGGGACGGTTAGGGAAAACCTATTGATGGGTAATCCCGATGCCACCGATGATGAATTGCTGAAAGCGGCCGAAATGTCAGGCGCCTCAGCATTTATCGGGATGCTGCCTAATGGCTTTGATTTTATTTTGTCGGAACGTGGGCAGGAATTATCGGCGGGTATGCGTCAGTCCCTAGCCATATCAAGGGCGATGATTGGTAATCCGTCGATCTTTCTGTTGGATGAGCCAACATCATCTATGGATAGCAATACAGAAATGGCGCTCGTGCGTCAGCTTGATCAAGCCACTAAAGGCAAGACTACGGTCTTTGTCACCCATCGCGGGCCATTGGTAAATATTGCTGACCGCATCATGGTGGTTGAGGCGGGGCAGGTTGTCATTGATGGCCCTCGTGATGCCGTGCTCAACAAACTTAAAGAAGCCGCAAACAAGTCGGCACAGTCTTCAGGAGCCAATAATGAGTAAGGGAACATTTAGCGTAGTAGTATCTTGGCTATATAAACTGATCACATTAAATGGTCTGTTTGGTGGAAGAACGAAAGCATACTCCGATATATATGAACTGACTGATGCCATTGGCGCAGACAAGAATGACGCAGACAAGAATGATGAAGACAAGAATGATGAAGACAAGGCTGAACCGCAACCAGTTGAAGTAGAAAATATGGAGGCAGAATGGGTTGATCCGAATGCGCCTCTGCCACTGTCGGAAGCGGACGAACATATGCGAGCGGCGGCTGAGGGCGAAGAAGAAGCCCAAGAGCCAGCGCCGCGACCAGGGCTGATCAAGCGTATCAAGATGAAGATATATTATTTCTTCTTTCCACCGCCAATGATGGTTCCGGCACAATTAGTCACGCCTGAAGTTGATATGGATGCAGCATCAGAGCCACTCCCACTACGTGGCCAATTAATCTATATTTTGATTGGCTTATTTTTCTTAAATGCGGTTATCTGGGCGGGTGTCACGACCATTGATGAAGTTGTTCGCGCTGAGGGCGTTGTTGTGCCAAGTGATAATATTCAAGTCGTGCAAAGCCGTCTGCCCGGTTCAGTGACAGATATCCGAATAAAACTTGGCGATAAAGTGGCCAAGGGTGATGTTCTGTTCAAGATCGAAGATGAAGATGTGAAAGCCAATTTTGCTGATAATGAGATACAGCTCCTGACCGCGCTTGCTAGTATTCAGCGTCTTGAAGCCGAAGCCCAAGGGTTGAACCAGCTTAATATGCCCGAATGGTTGGTCAAAGCGGCGCCGGAAGCAGTGCGCCAGGAGGAAGAGGTTTTTGCTAGCCGACATCGCGCTCTAGAAAATGAAAGACAGGTCATTATGCAGCAAATTGAAACCTTGCGACGGGCGATTGATGTTCAAAAATCAGAACAAAAGCTGGCTCGCGTTCAGCTTGCTCAAATTGATCAAGAGCGTGATATTATTGAGCCATTGGTAACCGCCGGTCATGAGCCAAAATTAGCATTGATTAATTTAGAATCGCGATATCAAGAAACGCTAGGTCGCGCCGAAAAGGCACGGCTTGAAGCTATTCATTCAGGCTCTGAGCTGATCACGCAAGAACGCCGGCTGGCCTCGCTTGAAACCAATTTCCGGGCTGATGCAGAAACGCGGTTGATCGAAACCCGAATGCTGGCCGCGCAAACCTTATCACGACTAGATGCCTTGCAAGGAAAAGTGCAGCAGACGGAGGTCAAGTCTCCTGTTGATGGAACCGTTTCTGCTGTCCATTTTTCAACTATTGGCGGTGTTGTGGATGCCGGTGCGGTGCTGGCAGAAGTCGTGCCAGCAGAGGCAGAAGTCACGATCGAAGCGCAAGTCATGACGCAGGATGTTGCTGATATCTATGCCGGGCTGAAAGTGCGCGTGTCCTTATCGGCTTATGATGTCTCACGCTATGGCGCGATTGAGGGCTATGTTGATAAAATTGCCGCCAATAGCACCCAGCGAGAAAATCAGCTGCCTTATTATCAAACGATGATTAAAATTCCTGATCCCGTGTTTCCCCAATCAGGGATTAAACCCGATATTGTTCCCGGTATGCCGGTGGTGGTTGATGTGCTTGGCGGTAAACGCACCGTGCTTGATTACATTCTGTCACCGATTGAACGGGCGCAAACCATTGTCTTCCGTGAAAAATAAGCACTAGATCAATAACAATATAAATTAATACCTCTTATAGAAGGACTTTGCGTATTGTATGCAAGGTCTTTCTTTTGTATTGATGGAAATATGGAAGAAGGAGGCATTTCAGATGGCAAATCATGGCTATGAAAAGGGACGATTAAATCTGCCATTCGTGGGGTTATGCAGTTTTGGCAAATATCCATATGTCGAGGATTGGAACGCGATTGATGCAGATGTTGCTATCCTTGGTGCGCCGTTTGATTTTGGCACACAGTTTAGGGCTGGCGCGCGGTTTGGCCCACGCGGGATCAGAGAAGCCTCAACGCTATTTTCGTTTGGCCATAGCGGTGCTTATGACCACGAAGATGACATTACCTATCTTGATAATACGGCAACGCGGATTGTTGATATTGGTGATGCTGATATCATTCACACAGACACAGTGCAAAGCCACGCCAATATCGAAACTGGAGTGCGGGCAATTTTGAAAGCTGGGGCCATACCTGTTGTGCTTGGCGGTGATCACTCGGTCAATATTCCTTGCATAGAAGCCTTTAGTGACGAAGAGCCGTTTCATCTGGTGCAGATTGATGCGCATCTGGATTTTGTTGATATTCGTCATGGCGTCACCGCCGGCCATGGGAATCCAATGCGCCGAGCCGCCGAAAAACCCTATGTCACGGGGCTGTCTCAAATTGGTATTCGCAATGTATCATCGACCGCGCGTGATGGTTATGCCGATGCCCGCTCTATGGGGTCAGATATTTTATCAGTGCGGCAGTTTCGCGCGCTTGGTGTCGACCAAGTACTAAGCCGGATACCATCTGGGCGGGTCTATATCACCATAGATATTGATGGCTTTGATCCGTCTATTGCGCCGGGCACAGGAACACCTAGTCATGGTGGCTTTCTCTATTATGAAGTCTTAGAATTGCTTGATGGACTAGCCCGACGAGGTGATATTATCGGTATCGATTTGGTTGAGGTAGCGCCTGATTATGATCATACGGGATCAACAACAACTTTGGCGGCTCAGATATTGCTTAATGTCATTGGCCGTTTGCTTTACCACCGCAAATAAAAATAAACATTTGGATAGAAGATAAAAGACGATCATGGCACTTCATTTTTCAGAACAAGAGTTTGCCCGCCGTAGGCAAGCGCTAGCGGCCAAGATGAAAGCAACAGGTCTCGATGGCATGCTATTGTTTCGCCAAGAAAGCATGTATTGGCTAAGCGGCTATGACACATTCGGTTATGTGTTTTTTCAATGTTTGGTGGTGACAGCAGATGGGGATATGAAACTAATCACCCGTGCGCCCGATTTACGGCAGGCTCAAAATACCTCTAATATTGCTGATATTCGGGTTTGGGTAGATAAGCATGGCAGCACCCCTCATGATGATTTGCGCGATTTGCTGGACGAGATGGGGCTTAAGCAGAAACGCCTTGGTGTTGAATATGAAGCTTATGGGTTGACTGGCCGATCAGCGATGCGGCTTAACAAGGCCTTGGATGGATATGCGACATTGGTTGATACGTCGGAATTAATTTCTGAGCTGCGCTTGGTCAAATCAGCAGAGGAAATTGTCTATGCAAGGAAAGCCGCTGAGCTTGCTGATAAAGCATGGGATGCGGCGGTTGAGCTAGCGCATGCGGGCGCTGATGAGGGGCATATTCTGGCTGCTATGCAAGGCGAAGTTTTCAAAGGTGGCGGCGACTATCCGGGAAATGAGTTTATTATCGGCTCAGGCACGGATGCCTTGTTATGCCGATATTTTTCTGGTCGCAAAATGCTCGCTGAGGTGGATCAGTTGACCTTAGAATGGGCTGGGGCTTATCGCCATTATCATGCCGCCATGATGCGAACTATCCCTATCGGAAAGCCGCGCTCTGAACATGTTGCCATGCATCAGGCTTGTGTCGATTCGCTAAACGCCTGTGAAGAGGCATTGCAGCCAGGGCTAAGCGTCGGCGGCGTTTTTGACGCTCATGCAAAAATGATGGATCAACATGGGTTCAAACATGCTAGGATGAATGCTTGCGGGTATTCTATGGGAACGACCTTTGCCCCTAATTGGATGGATTGGCCCATGTTTTATTCTGGCAATCCTATCGAATTAACAGAAGGCATGACCTATTTCATGCATATGATATTGATGGATAGCGATACTGGAACTGCTATGACGTTAGGGGAAAGTTATCTGATTACCGCCGATGGGAATGAACGTCTAGGCCGGTCGTCACTTGATTTAGTAATAGGTTAAGTTGAAAAAGACTTGCATCTCACGTTTCAATCTGTTTTTTTGAAAAGTATAAAATTTAGGGGAGTTCTAATGGCCTCAAATATGCCGTTTGTTCGATATGAAAATGTTCAGAAAAGTTATGATGGTGAATCGCTGGTTGTAAAAAACCTCAATTTGGATATCCAAAAAGGTGAGTTTGTCACAATGCTAGGCCCATCAGGGTCTGGCAAAACAACTTGTTTGATGATGCTTGCGGGTTTTGAAACCGCAACTTATGGCGATATTTTGCTTGATGGTAAGCCGATCAACAATATCCCTCCACATCGGCGTGGCATTGGCATGGTGTTCCAAAACTATGCGCTATTTCCGCATATGACTGTAAATGAGAATCTGGCATTTCCATTGACTGTTCGGAAAATGAGCAAGGCCGATTCTGAAGCCAAGGTTCGCCGGGCGCTTGAAATGGTGCAGATGGTTGAGTTTGGGGATCGTAAACCTGCCCAGCTTTCAGGAGGTCAGCAACAACGTATTGCTTTGGCGCGCGCATTGGTCTTTGAACCTGAACTGGTTCTCATGGATGAGCCGCTTGGTGCCTTAGACAAACAATTACGCGAACATATGCAATATGAGATTAAACATATTCACGAATCTCTTGGGGTAACGGTGGTTTATGTGACGCATGACCAATCCGAAGCCTTAACAATGTCAAATCGAATTGCTGTCTTTAATGATGGCATTGTTCAACAACTAGCTGATCCAGTCACATTATATGAACGCCCTGACAATGCATTTGTTGCCCAGTTCATTGGTGAGAATAACACATTAGTCGGTCATGTTGACACGATATCGGGTAAAAAAGTCACGGTTGATTTAGGAAAACATGGCAAAATACAAGCCACCCGTGTGGTTGATGTTGCTAAAGGTGACAAGACAACATTGTCGATTCGCCCAGAGCGGATTGCGTTTTCTGATAAAGTTGTTCGTGGAAAAGTATCGTTGCCTGCACAGGTGATGGAGCTAATTTATCTTGGTGATCATATTCGTTGCCGCATGAAGGTAGCGGGAAATGACGAGTTTATCGCCAAAATTCCAAATTCCAACAAACCGATTGCACTCTCTCCGGGGAACAAAGGTTATGTAAGTTGGAATATTGATGATTGCCGAGCGCTTGATTATAGTTAATTATATTAAAGAACCGGTTTTATCATTTTAAACTGAAATGTTGTTTTTTTAGGAGGAACGAATGACAATGAAGAAAACACTGACAATGGTATCAGCCGCTGTGCTGTCTATTGCGGTCACTTCAGCAGCTTCTGCTGATAGCTTGACTGTTGTTTCATGGGGCGGTGCTTACACCAAATCACAGGTAGAGGCCTATCACAAGCCATGGACTGCCAAGACTGGTGCTAACGTAATCTCAGAAGACTACAATGGTGGTATTGCTGAGATTAAAGCACAAGTTGAAGCAGGTAACGTCACTTGGGACGTTGTTGATGTCGAACTGTCTGATGCGATCCGTGCATGTGACGAAGGTCTGGCCGAAGAAATTGATTCAGCTATGTTGCCAGCGGCACCTGATGGAACTCCTGCAACCGAAGACTTTATTGACGGCGCTCTGACAGATTGTGCTGTTGGTTCAATCGTTTGGTCAACCATCTATGCGTATGACTCATCAAAGATGTCTAATGGTCCTAAGACAATTGCAGATTTCTTTGATACATCTGGCTTCCCAGGTAAGCGCGGTATGCGTAAGTCACCAAAAGCTAACCTCGAAATGGCTCTTGCTGCTGATGGCGTTGCACCTGGCGACATTTATGATGTCCTATCAACACCAGAAGGCGTTGATCGTGCTTTTGCTAAGCTCGACACAATCAAGGATGATGTTGTTTGGTGGGAAGCAGGCGCACAGCCACCACAGCTTCTTGCTGATGGCGAAGTCAGCATGACAACCGCATATAATGGTCGTATCTTCAATGCTGTTGCTAGCGAAGACAAGCCATTTGAAATTGTCTGGGATGCACAGATTTATGACCTTGACTTATTCATCGTTCCAAAAGGCGCGAAGAACAAAGAATTGGCAATGGATTTCATCGCTTTCGCAACAGATACACAGCGTCTTGCTGATCAGGCATCATGGATTTCTTATGGCCCAACCCGTAAGTCATCTTCGCCTCTCGTAGGCTCATTCCATAACAAGCCTAACCTTGCTATGGGACCACAGATGCCAACAGCACCATCTAACTTTAAAACTGCTATTCAAAATGACTTTGAATGGTGGGCAGATAACCAGGATGAAATGAACGAACGTTTCAATGCCTGGCTTGCTAACTAAAACTTAATTTAAAGGGGCGAGAAGATCAGTTTTCTTTTCGCCCTTTTTTCTATCATCAGATAATAAAATAGGACGATATTTATGTCGGATACCCGTTTACTAGCAGCTGACGGCACCCCGCTTAAACGTAAATTAGCGCAATCATTATTCCGTACTAAATTACGGACCTTTGGGTTAGTTTGCCCATTACTGGCATTAATTATTAGCGCCTTTGTTATTCCTATTGTGTTTATGTTATCGGCCTCTGTTTATGATGACAGATATGCCTCACTGATGCCAAAATCGACTATCGCTGTTTCAGAATGGGATGGTGAAAGCCCAGTTACCGAAGATATGGCGGCGGCGATGGTTGCTGACCTGATTGTTGCCAAAGAGCAAAAGACGATTGGGCGGGTTGCTAATCGCGTCAATAGAGAGTTTTCGGGTGCTACTTCATTATTCAAATCAACAGCACGATCAGCTAAAAAGTTTAAGCCACCCTATCTTGAGGCCTTAGAAAACAAAGATAAAAAATGGCAAAATATTGAGATGTGGCAAGCCATTAAAGTCGCCTCTAAAACCTATACACTGGGCTATGTTGCGAATGCCGTTGATATGCGCGTCAAGGCAACAGGTGGATTTGAGCCGCAAGATGAATTGCGGCAGATACACATCACGCTGTTCATGCGGACGATAGAAATCTCATTCATTGTCACAGTGGCGTGTTTATTGCTCGGTTATCCCGTGGCGTATCTGATGGCTAACCTGCCGCTTCGGACATCTAATTTATTGTTAATATTAGTGCTAATGCCATTTTGGACTTCGCTGCTTGTGCGAACGACGGCATGGATTGCCATGTTGCAAGGCCAAGGGGTGATGAATGATCTCTTTGTCGTCTTTGGACTGGCGACAGATGATGATCGGTTTTCGCTGATATATAACAAAACCGGAACATTAATAGCGATGACGCATATCATGTTACCGTTCATGATCATGCCGCTTTACTCGGTCATGAAAACCATCTCGCCGGCTTATGTGCGGGCCGCTAAATCCATGGGCGCAACAAATTGGACAGCGTTCTGGCGTGTCTATTTCCCGCAATCTATTCCGGGTATTGGCGCTGGCTCATTGCTCGTCTTTATTCTGGCGATTGGATATTATATTACCCCAGCATTGGTTGGTGGGCAGGATGGCCAGATGATATCTAATATTATTGATTTCCATATGCGGCGCTCACTTAATTGGAATTTAGCCGCGGCGCTAGGCTTAGTGTTGCTGGTCTTTGTTCTGTTCTTTTTCTGGATTTACGACCGCGTGGTCGGTATCGACAATATGAAATTAGGTTAATCGCATGTCTACTGGTAAGTATCGCTATATTCCTCCACAGCCGCCTTTATGGTTCAGCATGGCTGTTCCGGCAGGTATTGCGGCGATTGTAGGCCTGCTTTCGGCGCAAGGTGAGACGTCACTAATGTTGCCGGGTATGGCGGTTGGTGCCGCTATTGCCGCTATTCTTTCTGCCATTGTTATTCGGCTAAAGCTGTCGCGGTTACATGCCGGATTGCTCTATGCAGTCTTGGTATTTGCCTTTGGCGCGTTTTATTCAAGTTTTGTCTTTGGCGTCACCCTAGCTCTTGTCGGCTATATCCTTGGCCGGATGTCAATATGGCTGCATATGGGCGATTATCGTCTCGCCTTGCCGCCCTATGCTTCATCGCGTGAAGTGCTTGGGTTTTATGGCTTTCGTGTGATTTGTGGGTTTATCTTTATTTTCCTGATTACACCAATTTTGATCCTCATTCCGTTGTCGTTTAACCAAGAGCCGTATTTCAGCTTTACCCAAGGCATGCTGGCGCTTGATCCCGAAGCTTATTCTCTCAGATGGTACCGTGACATTCTCTATAATGGCATGGTCGCGCCTGAGGCTATTGAAGGCTGGTGGGATGATATGTGGACAAACTCACAATGGGTGCGATCAATTAAGAACTCCCTGTTTATCGGGTTTTTTGCGACCATATTATCAACCTCATTAGGGACATTGGCGGCCATCGGGTTAGCGCGATCAGAAATGCCCTATAAGCGGGCTATCATGGCGCTCTTGATCTCACCCATGGTCGTGCCATTGGTTATCACTGCATCGGGATTATTCTATTTCTTTTCCTATGTAGGGCTCGCAAAAACCTATATCGGCATCATCGTATCGCATGCTGTTTTGGGGACACCTTTTGTCATTATTACAGTGACCGCGACGTTATCTGGTTTTGACCGAAGCTTGACGCGGTCGGCGGCTAATCTCGGCGCTGGGCCAGTAACGACGTTTTTCAAAGTTCAGATGCCGTTGATTTTGCCGGGCGTTATTTCAGGTGGCTTATTCGCATTTATAACATCTTTTGATGAAGTTGTGGTGGTATTGCAAATGGCTGATGTGACGCAGCGGACAATCCCTCGTCAGATGTTCTCAGGGATTAGAGAACAGATCAGTCCAACTATTTTGGCTGTCGCCACCATACTAGTGATCTTGTCTGTTGTTTTATTAACAACAGTTGAATTACTGCGCCGGCGGTCAGAACGATTGCGTGGAATTACGCCTGGCTAATAATTTGGGCTAATAATTTGGGCTAACGTGAGGATTTCGTCACAGAGTTAGCTTGTGCAAAATCGTCACAGTTATTCAAATTCAGATGATTGATAGCATGTCTTCATGCTATTTCAGCATGATAACTTTTCTTGATAAAGCAATGACAAGGTATAAAGCCATGCCAAGATGGGCTGACCAGATATTTTCAGATAAGATTGATGCGCTATTCAAAGAGCATCGATATCGGCAATTTGCTGAAATTGAGCGGTTGGAAAAACAGCATCCTCATGCGATCTGGCATGGCGGGGATACGCCGCAGCCGATTATAAACTGGTGTTCAAATGATTATTTAGGCATGGGGCAATCCACTATTGTTAGCGCTGCTATGGCAGCAGGTATTAGCGAGGGCGCTGGCGCTGGCGGCACCCGTAATATATCTGGAAATAGCCATGCTTTAATGGAACTGGAAAGCGAATTGGCCAATTTGCATGGCAAACAAAGGGCACTGGTTTTTTCTAGCGGCTATGTTGCCAATGAAGCGAGCTTATCAACATTGATTAAACTTATTGATGGCGTCAAAGTGTTTTCCGATGCGAGCAATCATGCCTCAATGATTAGCGGTATTCGCCATAGCAAAGCCGATAAGGTTATTTTTAAGCATAATGATGCTAGGGATTTGGAACGCCTGTTAGCGGCTGAACCTGCTGATCGCCCCAAGCTGATCGTCTTTGAATCGGTCTATTCCATGGAAGGTGATATCGCACCATTGGCAGAGCTAGTGGCGGTGGCGGAAAAATATGACGCGCTCACCTATTGTGATGAGGTTCATGCGGTAGGACTTTATGGTGATCAGGGAGGCGGTATCTCACAGGCCTTGGGCATTGCTGATCGGATTGATATTATCCAAGGCACGCTGGGCAAAGCCTTTGGCGTTATGGGTGGATATATTACTGCATCTGATCCAATTTGTGATGTGATCAGAAGCTATGCGTCAGGTTTTATTTTCACCACCGCCTTGCCGCCAGCGATTGCGCGAGGCGCATTAGCTAGTATTCGGCATTTACGGCAATCTCAAAACGAACGCCAAGGCCAACAGCGTCAAACAAGAAGGCTAAAAACCAAACTTACCGCCGCCGGCTTTCATATTCATCCTGGAAACTCTCATATTGTGCCAGTGATGATTGGTGATGCGAGCCTGTGCCGTGCGATTAGTGATCGGCTGCTGCAACAGCATGGTATGTATATTCAGCCGATAAATTATCCAACTGTTGCTAAGGGTACTGAACGGCTGCGCTTAACGCCAGGGCCATATCATACTGATGTGATGATTGATAGCTTGGTTGCCGGGCTTTCTGAGACAGTGACCAGCCTAGATGCTGAACATATATTAGCGGTCAGGCATAGGGCCTGCTAATAAAGCTGGGTCAAGCCGCTTATCAAACCAATTGATCCGCCAGTCTAAATGCGCTCCTGTGGAACGACCGCTTGAGCCAACACTGCCAATATTATCGCCTTGTTTGACGGTCTCGCCAAGTTGGACATTAACTTTATCAAGATGCAAAAAGGTTGAGCTGATACCGTGGCCGTGATCCATGATAATTGTCATACCCGTAAAATAGAGATCATCGACCATTGTAATTACTCCATCAGCAGGGGCTTTGACCGGAGTTCCTGTGTTAGCCGCAATATCAATGCCGTAATGGGGGGCGCGTGGCTCACCATTTAGAATCCGACGAGAGCCATAGATACCAGTTATAATGCCATAGGTAGGCCAGATAAAATCCTGTTGCCAGCCCGTTAATTCGGAGCTTACTGAACGGGCTTTTGATACCTCTATCCGATCGCGTGCTATGCGATCGAGGACGGCTTGCGGTGGGGTCACCATATTATTAGGAAGTCCATCAATGCGCTGCTCATTAAATTGCCGCAGCTCAGGGGTGACGGCAAGATACGCCTCGCCGCCATCTGAATATGTGGCGTGTAAGTGTATCGCCGAAGTATCATCACGATGAAACCCCAAAACGGCAAGGCCTTCAGCAGATAGCATGAGCGGTTGATCATCAACAGTCAGTGTCGCGTCAGGGTCAGTTTTAATAATGATCATACCGCCTTGGGTGGTATGGCCGCTAACCACTTCTAAAGCGGTGGCGACATGGCTGGGCGCTAGCAAAAAGGCTAATATTATAAAAATACGATATCGAGTGATGTTGATTATTCTCATTATCTTACTCATCATTTGAGACATATACTTGTCAGTAACACCGAAATCAGTATGCTCTAGAAGTGCCATTTCGGCAATGCTCAGTTTTCAGGTTTATTATTATGCCATCTTTGCTTTGGGAACCTTCACAAGAACATTCACATCATACCGCGGTAGCCAATTTTGCCCAGCGGCTTGCTGATCAAGGCTTACATGATTGGCAAGGTGATTTTCATGCATTATGGCAATGGTCTGCTGACCATCCAGAAACCTTTTGGGATCAGTTTTGGGACTGGCACGGATTAATTGGTGATAAGGGCGATATCATCTGCAAAAACCCTGATCAAATGACAGGTGGGCAATTCTATCCTAACGGGGTACTGAACTATGCTGAAAACCTGCTTGCCGATGCTGATGACAGCCTTGCCATTATTGCCTGGCGTGAAGAAGGCGAGCGGCAATCTATAACACGGGCTGAGCTAAAACAGCGGGTCATGGCTATGGCTGGATGGCTAAAAGCGCAAGGGGTTAGTAAAGGTGATCGTGTCGCCGCCTATACGCCTAATGTTCCAGAAGCCGTGATATTGCTGCTAGCCACAGCAACGCTAGGCGCTGTCTTTTCTTCGTGTTCGACCGATTTTGGTCTCAATGGAGTGCTTGATCGGTTTGGCCAGATTGAGCCGAAAGTGCTGATGGTGGTGGATGGATATCGCTATAATGGCAAAATTATTGATCGCCGTGATATTAATCGTCAGCTCCGCGCCAAGATGCCTTCGGTAGTGGCAAGTCTTGTTATCCCTTTGCTTGATCCCGACTATCAGACCGACGATCAGGAAACGCGGTTTGATGAGGCATTGGCAATGGCTGAACCTGTTGCTGGTTTTACCGCAACTGGGTTTAATGATCCGCTTTATATTCTTTACTCATCGGGGACGACTGGCGCGCCAAAATGTATTGTTCACGGCGGCGGCGGTAGCTTAATTCAGCATGTCAAAGAGCATCGGCTACATTCTGATCATGGTGCAGGTGATCGGGTCTTTTATTTCACGACTTGTGGCTGGATGATGTGGAACTGGCTGGTCTCAGCATTGGCGGTTAAATCCGTTATTGTGCTTTATGAGGGCAATCCGTTTATGCCTGGGCCAGAACGCTTATGGCGAATGGCGGCTGCTGAAAAACTGGATACTTTTGGCACTTCAGCAAAGTTTATTGATGCGACAAGGAAAAGCGGCTATCGGCCTCATGATGATGCTGATCTAAGCCATTTGAAACGTATCTGCTCAACCGGCTCACCATTGACTGAGGATGGATTTAGTTTCGTTTATAATGCGATCAAATCTGATATTCATCTTGCCAGTATTTCCGGCGGCACGGATTTGGTCTCATGCTTTGTGCTAGGGGCGCCAACGCTGCCGGTTTATAAAGGTGAGATTCAATCTCGTGGGTTAGGCATGGCGGTTGCTGTCTGGGATGAAGATGGCAAACCGGTGGTTGATCAGCAAGGTGAGTTAGTCTGTACACGGCCATTTCCATCTATGCCAGTCGGGTTTTGGAATGATCCTGATAATGCAAAATATCATGCGGCTTATTTTGACCATTTCCCCGGAATATGGCGGCATGGTGATTGGGCAACATTAACCTCGCGTCATGGGCTAGTCATTCATGGCAGGTCAGATGCTACTCTTAATCCGGGTGGTGTTCGCATAGGCACGGCAGAAATCTATCGGCAAGTCGAAGCTTTTGATGAGATACTAGAAGCCCTTGTCGTTGGTCAAAATATCATTCATGATGGCGAACAAGATATGCGTGTTATTCTTTTTGTCAGGCTAGCAGATAAGGTCATGCTCAATGATGAGTTAAAAGCAAGGTTGTCAGGGGCTATCCGTCAAGGCGCAACGCCTCGGCATGTTCCTTATGCCATTATTGATGTGCCAGATATTCCGCGTACACGCTCAGGTAAAATTACAGAACTGGCTGTTCGTGATATTATTCATGGAAAAGCGATTAAAAATACTGAGGCTCTTGCCAACCCAGAAGCCTTAGAGCATTTTCGACATCTGGAGCAATTAAAATAATCTGGAGCAATTAAAATAATCTGAAGCAATTAAAATAATATGGAGCAATTGAAACAATATTATGACGGAACATCGTGAACATATGATCATTATTGGGACGGGGTCTGCTGGACTGACTGCTGCTATCTATGCCGCCAGAGCTAATATTAAGCCGCTCGTTATTGCCGGGCTACAGCCTGGTGGGCAGTTGACCATTACCACAGACGTCGAAAACTACCCCGGTTTTGCTGAGGCTATTCAAGGCCCCTGGCTCATGGAGCAAATGCAAAAACAGGCTGAACATGTTGGCGCCCGTGTTGCTTATGACTTAGTGGCTTCGGTGGATTTTAGTCAACGGCCTTTCAAATTACATATGGATAGCGGTGATACTTATATTTCCGATACAGTGATTATTGCGACCGGGGCGCAAGCGCGGTGGCTTGGGCTAGCAAGTGAACAAGCCTATAATGGGAAAGGCGTATCGGCATGCGCCACCTGTGACGGGTTTTTCTATCGCGGCAAAAAGGTGGCTGTGGTTGGTGGCGGCAATACCGCCGTTGAAGAAGCGTTATATTTGTCAAATCTGTGTGAAAGCGTAACCTTAATCCATCGCCGTGATAGCTTGCGGGCAGAAAAAGTCATGCAAGAGCGTCTGGAAAAAACAGCCAATATAAACATTATCTGGAATCACGTCGTTGATGAAGTGTTGGGTGATGACGCGCCAATGGGCGGCGTTACTGGCGTTCGGCTTCGCTCCACAATAGATGATCAATCGCAAGAGCTTGCTGTTGATGGTCTATTTGTTGCCATTGGCCATGATCCAGCGACAGCCCCATTCCAAGGTCAGATTGATCTCGATGATGAGGGATATATCATTGTTGCCCCTGGCCAAACCCAAACCTCAGTCGAAGGTGTTTTTGCGGCAGGTGATTGTGTTGACAAAATCTACCGGCAAGCGGTAACTGCCGCGGGTATGGGATGTATGGCGGCGCTTGATGCTGAAAAGTGGCTTTCTGTTCAATAAACAGCCATGCCGCTAAAAGAGCAGATAGGCGGCATTAGCCTTTGGCTTGAGGCATCTCATGATCGGGTATCACATCATCTGGCTTGGCTTTAGCAGATTTAGAACGGTTGGCAGGGCTAGTATCTTTCCCTGAAGCACTATCAGACTGACTCTCATCTGGACTCTCGGGCTGATTATCTGGTGCCTCAGATTGGTCATCTTCATCGTCAGAAACCAACAAACGTATCGTTCTGATCTGATATCCTTTTTCCCCCAACTCAACCGTTACAAGCAGACGTTGATTATCATAAATTGTCGATAATCCGTTCTGTTCAATAACCCGCGAATGGACGAAAATATCCTGATCATAGCCTTCGACTTCAATGAACCTATATCCACGAACCTCATTAAAGAATTTCACAAATGCCGGATGCTCATTTTCACTAGGCTTAGAAGCAATTAAGCTCTCATCAACAGGCATACGCTCAATACCCAACAGAGTTTCAACAATCAATCCACGCGAAGACGTCGTGATCGTTACCAGAACAGTATCATCAGAAAGTAATCTGGTAGCGCCAAATTGTGTCAGTGTTGAGCGATGAATAAAGACTTCATTATCTTCAACATCAATAAAACCGTAACCAAGTCTTTCGCTGAACCAGCGAACCTTACCTTGTTTACATTTTTCCCTGTTGGTCATGACAGGATGTGACTTAATACTGGTCATTAGCTAAGCTTTCAAAACCTGCAAAGCAGAATTTCGGTTACTATTTTCAAAGCAATCACTGTCGAATGGTCACAAAAACTCACCATTCCTGCTCTGCTATCCTATTGGAAAATAGTTAAAAAATGCTTAACGCAAGCGAATAATATGCGTTGAAATAGCAAAAAAGATGGAATTCAGCCAAAAATGGGTAGGTTATTACCTTAAGGCTGCGATAGTTTCGCTGAGTGAACGCTGGATCGCCTGTCGCCAATCGGTTAGATTCCGCGCATCATGCGCTGTCTCTGGCATGGTTAATCCGCGTGATGAATTGATCAATCCGCCTTCAAAGCCTTCGGGGCCTTTGACCAAGCCGGCTTGAGCATCAGCGGCGCTTCCGCCTTGCGCCCCATAACCGGGGATGAGAAACAGGCATTCTGGTAACATCCGCCGTAAAGCTACGGCTTCCTCTGGCCATGTGGCGCCGATAACAACACCAAAGGACGAGAAGCCAGAGTTATCTATCAGGTCTTCCATCATCGCCTTGATCATTTCAGCAACATGATGAAACACTGGCTTGCCGTCCTCTGATGGGATCATCTGCACATCTTGTGAGCCAGGATTACTGGTGCGCAGTAAGGCGAAAAGCCCGCTCTCACTTTGTTTGGCTTTATGGGCAAATGGCTCAAGACTATCTCGCCCCAGATATGGATTGATGGTGAGGGCGTCTGATGGAAAGCCCGCATCATGACCAAGCCAGCCCTCGGCATAGGCTTTCGCCGTTGACCCGATATCACCGCGTTTAGCATCCATAATGACCATCAGACCTTCAGCCATAGCAGCGGCTGATAATTCGGCTAAGACAGCCATGCCGCGAACGCCTAATTGCTCAAACAGTGCGGCTTGTGGTTTGATAATAGGTACTGATCCAGCCAGAAGTCGGATTAGCTCAAACGCCCAATCACGGACAGCATTGCTCTGATCCTTTTGTTGAAAGAGGCTTGGAATCCGATCTATATGCGGATCAATCCCTGCGCAAAGCACCGAGTTTCTGGCGCGAATAGCATCTGTCAGTCGAGCAGCAAATCCAGTCATCAAATTATCCTATATCATGCTATTCAGGACTATATCAGGCCAAGTGCTGACCGATAGGTTTCAATCAGCTGATCTTGTTCGACCAAATCCTGTTTATCCATGGCGCGCATTTTGACGACTTGGCGCATAATCTTAGGATCAAAGCCATAGCCCTTCGCCTCACTATACACTTCTCTGATATCGGCTAAGATACCGGCCTTTTCTTCTTCTAGGCGTTCAATACGTTCAATAAATTGACGTAACATTTCAGGGGTTTGGTTTCCAGTATTCATGCTAGTTGCATTCATTTTATCAATCCATCAGGTTATGCAAATAAGGCGTCACACCCCTTACCAGCAGTTAAATATGTGCAATTAATGCTGTGCCGTTTTCTTTATAGCGGCAAGCTGTTCGGGGGTTGCTTCGGTTTGATATTTTTCTTTCCATTCGCCATAGGGCATGCCGTAAACACGTTCTTTGGCGCTGTCTTGGTCTATGTTCTCACCTAAATCCTCAGCGGCTTCGCGCAGCCACCGTGATAGACAGTTGCGGCAGAACCCAGATAAGTTCATCATATCAATGTTTTGAACATCGGTGCGCTCTTGCAAATGCTTAACTAGGCGTCTGAATGCAGCAGCTTCAATTTCGGTTTGTCGGTCTGTCATTTTTATCTCCACAACTACTATTATATTTGAAGACATGCCAGTGAGGCAACCATATGACAAGATAATTTTCATCTTGCGTCTCGAATTGGACTTGCCTAGTTTGAATAAAGCATCAGGTGATCGGATATGACAGCCAAAAAAATAACTGATAATACAGATAGCCCTAATTCAGACACCTCGGTGGATAACTTGGCCCCATCGGATCATGTGGCGGATCATGCGGCGGATCATGCGGCGGATCATGATATCGCAACCTCGGCGGCACGGTTTGAACGAATTCGGCGCGCTCATCAAAAAGAAGTCGCCGAAGACTATGTTGAAATGATTGCTGATTTAATTGATCAATTTGGTGAAGCGCGGATCAGTGATCTGGCAGCAAGGTTTGGGGTTTCGGCACCAACGGTTAATGCAACCATCCAGCGGCTGCATCGCGAAGACTTGGTCGTTATGACCCCGTATCAGCCGATCACGCTTACAAATAAAGGCCAAGCCCTAGCCATCAGCTGTTCGCAAAGACATGCGGTTGTCCGTGATTTTCTTGTGACAATCGGGGTTGATCCGATTACCGCCGATGCCGATGCTGAGGGTATGGAACATCATATTAGTGATAAAACCCTGGCCGTCTTCAAGCAAATGACCCCGATAAATAACCCTGATAAATGATCATGAAGTCAGATCATGATATTAGACTACTTACCGCTGTCCATGCCTTCAAATATATAAAATATCCGCTCCCGTTGATCGCTAATCTTGGCCTGGCTGATGGTCATTGCGCCTGTCCATGCTACCCCATCTATATTGAGCGGCTGGCGGCTTTCTGTGACTAAGAAAACAGGGAAAACAGGGAAAACAGGGAAAACAGGGATAACAGGTCGATCATGGGCTGATGGCGAGAAGCTTAAATAGGCCTCATAGTGATTACTGGGGATGTTATCGTTGTCCAAAATCCGTACTCTTATATTCGTGTCGCGAAAGCGATGGGTTAATAAAGCGGTTGTGACACGGCGATCGGTGATAATGGTGGCGCTAGAATGAGGGGCGATAAAGGCGCTAATATCAGCGTGATGAATATCCCAGCCGCGCAAATGCCGTAATGGATCAGATGACGGTGTCAGGATGCCCATACTCCCTGTTATGCTCATCAGCCATAGCATCCCAATTACGCCGATGTTGCTCGCGCCAATAAAGGCGAGCCACCATGACCGTTTCAGTCTGGATGAGCTATCACAAAGCCATCCTGATACTAGAATTATTGCTGGCGGCCATGCCAGAATAGCCCAGTTTGCATTGGCCTCACTTATGCTGGCCTGAATGGTGATGACGATCAGTGGCGGTGCCATAAAAGCCAGTAAAAACCCTTTATGTTTAGCTGTTGTGCCGATTGCCATAACCGCAGCTAATAGCAAAATAGGGCCTATGACCGCAGCTTGCGATAATAAAAAATAAAAACCAGATATGATGGAAATACTAGCCTCACGAATATTGGCGTTATGTTCCAAATGGGTGATAGTGGCAAATCCGTTTTGCCAATTCCAGATCAAGTTAGGGCTGACCACAATCAGCGCAGAGATCAAAAATACAACCCAATTCTTGAGCCGCATTAGCTGCCGAAACTGGCGGTTCAGCAGCCATATGATGCCTATGCTGATGAGACTATATATCGCTGCATATTTTGATAAAAATCCAAGCCCGAGCATAATTCCAGCCAAGCTATATTCCATCAGGCTTAATGATCTACCCATAGCAAGTGGCGATAGAGCCAAGATCATGACGCTGGTGAATAGCAACAGTGGTGTATCCGTTGACATAACAACACTGGCCAGACCAACGGCAGGTAAAGTGACCCAGCCAAGGGCGGCTAGTCGTCCCGCCATAGGGTGATATAATTCACCAGCTAGTTTCCATAAAATGAGCGCGGTGATGCCATGAAAAATTGGTGCCATTAGACGGATGCCTGCCTCACCTGATCCAGCAAGGCTGGTGCCGATGCTGATCAGCCATGCGATCATTGGCGGTTTTGTAAAGTATCCAGCCTCAGGCGTTAAGCTCCATAGCCAGTATTGTGCCTCATCAACGCTAAGATCAAGTGGGCTAACAAATACCGCGTATAGACGCATGACGGTGATGCTAATGACAGCTAAGAAGGTGATCAGATTAGCCATAGCAGGGTTTAGCGGCGACGAAAACATGGCCATATTCTATCATGGAGTTCTATTGGTAAACACCTTGTTTTTTCGCAGCTTTACATAGTATTCTAGCATCATGGAAACAGATTTTGAACATGCTTGGCAGCATTGGGCACAGATTGTTAATAAAACCACTGGCGCGGATTGGCAAGATTTATCCCATATCACTGAAGATGGGATTAGCATAAAGCCAATTTATCCGCATGATGCGGTATCAGCGCATGCTGTGTTTACTACCCCCGGCTGGCAGATGGCGCAATTTGTTGCTGATGACGCAACCCCTCAAGTGCTCAACAAAAGCATTCTTGATGAGCTAGAGTCCAGTGTTAGCATGATCATGTTACCGCTGGCGGTCACCTCACAAATGACAGCAGACCATATGACGCAAATCTTGGACGGAGTTTATACCGATGCCTGTCAGTTTGGGCACCCTCATGGTGGTGACGTCATCACATATGCCAAAATATGGGCAGATTATGCTTGCGGGGCTGAATATAGAGGTCATGACAGCAATGATTTGGTGGTGCATCTAGGCGCTGATCCTATGGCAGATATCATGCTTGATCTATGTGGGCAAGATACTGCCGAAGACCGTGCCAAGGCATTAGCGGCATGGTATGTTGAGCGTCAATCTAATCTATCATCATTCTGCTGTTTTGCGGCTTCCGGTGATGCCTATCACCGCTATGGGCTGACCGATGGGCAGGAATTGGGGCTATGTCTGGCAAGTCTGATCTGGCAGTTGCGGTTATGGGAGCAAGCCGGATATTCCTTGGCTGAGGCTTTGCCTAAATCCGTGATGCGGATAGCGGTGACTTCAGATTTATATTCTGCCCTTACTAAAACGCGAGGCGCCAGGATGCTGCTTCGGCATTTATGTTCTGTCATTGGCTTGGATGAAAATAAGACAGCTAATCTGATGCCAAGCTTACATGTTTTTACCTCTGATCGGATGATGTCACGGATTGAGCCTATGAACAATGTTCTGCGCCATGTCACCGCCAGTCTAGGGGCGGCGTTAGGCGGTGCTGAGATAATGACAACCTTGCCGCATGACTGGCTCACTGGCAGTACCGAAATGAGCCGCCGTCTCGCCAGAAATATTCAGCTCATTATGCGTGATGAGGCGCGCCTTGATCAGGTCGCAGACCCTGCGCATGGCGCACCTTCGCTTGAGGCGATCAGCCAAGCCATTGCCAAAAAAGCATGGCAAATCTTTCAAGACATCGAAGCCAGTGGCGGTGCTATGGCGGCGGTTACATCAGGCATGGTTGGGGATTGGGCGGCGGCGGCAAACACCACCCGACAAACCAAGATGGATGATCGTGATGAAGCGATGCTAGGCATTAATCACCACCCTCAGCAAGCCCCAAATATGTTGCCATCTTTGCTCAATGAAAATGGCATGATGCGTGGCGGCTTGGCTAGACCAGCCCTGCCATGGGAAGAATTACGTCTGGCGGCGGCGGATAAGGATCTGCGCTGTCTGATCTTAGATCATGGCGATAGTGATAAAGCTCATATTGCCAGATGGCTGGATGAGATGCGAATGGCTGGCATTCAAGCAGCGCATGTTAGCATAGCTGATGCTGAGAGCGCAGAGGCGCAAATATTAGCCGCTAAGCCGCATCTTCTCATTGCTGACAAGGTGACCCAAACTAAGCTGTCTGAGCATAACCAAGACACAGCAGCAGTTGCGATGATACCGCTTGATGCCAAGGGCATGATAAGGCGGCAGAGGATTATGGCTGTCATTGAGAGGTTGGCAGGATGAGCACGCTCCCCAATTTTAAGCATATTCCGTTTGATTGTGCTAAGGCTGAGCTAGCCAATAGCGGCGATACGATATCGTATGATTGGCCCGAAGGCATTGCCATGCCGTCATGGGTGGCGCCAGATCAGGTAGCAATGGCACATAAAGAACTGCCGGGGCAGTTTCCGTTTACCCGCGGGCCGTATCCGACCATGTATACAACACGGCCATGGACAATTCGGCAATATGCAGGCTTTTCCACGGCTGAAGAATCAAATGCGTTTTATCGGCGTAACTTAGCGGCTGGTCAGATGGGGTTATCTATTGCTTTTGATCTAGCCACCCATCGCGGCTATGATTCTGATAATCCGCGCGTCAAATCTGATGTTGGAATGGCAGGTGTTGCCATTGACTCGATTGAGGATATGCGCATCCTTTTCAAAGGGATTCCGCTTGATAAGATGAGCGTTTCCATGACCATGAATGGTGCCGTATTGCCGATCATGGCGCTTTATATTATTGCCGCCGAGGAACAGGGTGTCGCACCAGAATTGCTGACTGGAACGATACAGAATGATATTCTGAAAGAGTTCATGGTGCGCAATACCTATATCTATCCACCAGCACAATCAATGCGGATTGTGTCAGATATCTTTGCCTATACGTCAACGCATATGCCACGCTTTAATTCAATATCTATTTCGGGATATCATATTGAAGAAGCCGGGGCGACGGCTGATCTTGAGCTAGCCTACACGTTGGGTGATGGGCTTGAATATATTCGGGCTGGATTGGCGGCAGGGCTTGATGCAAAAACATTTGTGCCACGGTTGTCGTTCTTTTTCGCTAATTCAATGCCATATTTGGTAGAGGTAGCGAAATTACGCGCGGCAAGGCGGTTATGGGCAGAATTGCTGGCTTATGAGTTTGGCTTTTCTGATCCAAAACTGCTCATGTTACGGACGCATTGCCAAACCTCAGGATGGTCACTGGCGGCGCAAGATGTCTATAATAATGTTGTCCGGACAGTAATTGAGGCAGCAGCGGCTGTTGCTGGTCATACGCAATCCTTGCATACAAACTCGCTTGATGAAGCGCTTGGTTTGCCGACCGATACCTCAGCCCGGATTGCCCGCAACACACAGCTTCATCTGGCTGGCGAGGGCGGGATAACGCGCCATATTGATCCTTGGGGCGGCAGTGGCGCGGTTGAGTATCTGACCGATAGTTTGATCACAAGAGCGCGCACCCATTTAGATGAGATTAATGCGGCTGGCGGCATGGCGAAAGCTATCGCTAGCGGATTGCCAAAACGCCGTATCGAAGAAGTCGCAACCCGCACACAGGCTTGGATAGATACCGGTCAGCAAAGCATTATCGGCGTCAATATCTATCCGCCAGTTGATCAAACATCTGATCAAGACATGATAGAAGTGTTGCGTATTGATACTGATGCAGTGCGCGATCAGCAAATCGCTCGGCTGGAAAAATTACGCAAAAACAGAAATAGTAAGCAAACGGAAAAAGCCTTATCGGAGCTAGAGATGGCGGCCAGAGGCACCGATAATTTATTGGCAAAGGCGGTGGCAGCGGCACGCGCTGGTGCCACAGTAGGTGAGATGTCAGTTGCTATGGAACGCGCCTTCAGCCGCTATAAAGCCCCCGTATCAGGGGTCAAAGGAATATGGAAAAATACCGCCCCGCCATCCCAAAATCTGAAGCAGGCGATTGTCCGTTTTACTGATAATACTGGCCGCAAGCCGCGTATATTGATCGCCAAGCTGGGGCAAGATGGTCATGATCGCGGCCAAAAAGTGGTGGCATCGGCGCTTCATGATTTGGGCTTTGATGTGGTCATTGGCCCATTATTTCAAACCGAGGATGAGGCCGCTGATTTAGCTATGGATAAAGCGGTTGATATGGTTGGGTTATCGTCATTAGCGGCAGGCCACAGACAATTTGCACCCGCGATGCGTGAGGCCTTGGATGCGCGTGGTGGTGATCTCATTCCGCTGGTCATTGGCGGGGTCATTCCGCTAGGTGATATTGCTGATCTTAAAGCTAATGGTATTGATGCGATCTTTCCCCCAGGATCAAATATGGAAGCTATTGCGGAAACCTTGTTATCTGTCCTTGGAAAACGCCGCAACTTGGCCTAAATGAATACCATAGTAATGACGTGAGGATATGGAAATGGGTCTGGCTGACGCCGCGCAAGATATCGTTGATGAGTTTGATTTCCTTGATGACTGGGAAGAACGCTATCAGCATTTGATTGGCATGGGGCGCGCACTAGCGCCGCTTGATACATCTATCATGACAGATGCCAATCGGCTTCGTGGCTGTCAGTCGGTGGTGCATTTCAAGGCTGATTATTCTGATGGTCTGATGCATTATCAGGCCGGCAGTGACGCGGCTATTGTCCAAGGGCTAATTGCGCTTTTGATGCGAGTCTATTCGGGGCAACGCCCTGACGATATTCTGGCTTTTCAGCCGCAGTTTCTTCAACAGATTGGTCTGGATGAGCATTTGTCACCAACGCGCAAAAACGGCTTAGCTTCAATGATAACCGCAATTATGGCTGAGGCTAAAGCAAGAACAGCGATCTAATCTGTTATTGAATAAGCCTTTCATCGCGTGGTGTCCGGCCATAAGTCTCGCGATAGCATTTTGAAAAATGGGAAGCTGAGACAAACCCGCAAGCCAGAGCCACAGACAAGATAGACATGCTCGTTTGGCGTAATAAATGCCGAGCCCGCGCAATCCGCAAATTAAGATAATATCGGGTCGGCGTTGTGCCCAGATATTTACGGAATAACCGTTCAAGCTGGCGTGTCGATAAATTAGCCCGCCGCGCAATATCAGTTTGGGGAATAGGCTCTTCAAGATTTTTTTCCATTTCGGCAACTACTGTCAGCAATTTAGGGTGACTAACCCCTAACCGTGACCGCAATTCCATCCGTTGACGGTCATGGCTGTCACGGATACGGTCGTGAATAAATTGCTCAGAAATGGAGGTGGCGAGCCCGTGGCCATGCGCTTGGGCGATTAGATGTAGCATCATATCCAGCGCTGCTGTGCCGCCTGAACAGGTGATGCGGTCGCTATCAATCTCAAATAATTCCTCAGTAACGTCAAGATTAGGGAACTCTTCTTCGAGCCCTTCACGATTTTCCCAGTGGATCGTGCAACGCCTGTCTTCTAGTAAACCGGCCTTCGCCAGAACATAAGTGCCTGTACAAATAGCACCAATAAGAACGCCGTGGCGGTCAATCATGCGCAAGGCAGATATGACACTCTTAGTCGTGTGATGCTGAATATTAATGCCGCCACAAATGAAAATTAATCGGCAATTGATCAGGTCTTCAATCTGTGTCGTTGCCGCCACTTCTACACCATTACTGGCCATGGTATATTGCTCATTCTCAGAGGCAATAACCCAGTCAAAAAGCGGTTTTTCAGTCAGACGGTTTGCCGAACGCAACGGCTCAATGGCTGATGCAAACGCCATCATGGAAAAATTAGGAAGTAAAAAAAAGCCAATTCGAAACGTATCCGATTGGGATTCAGATGCCATCAAATTGACAAGTGATATGCGTTGCATGTATTTTTGCTAAGGCTCTATATGATTGAATTACAAATTTCAACATGCCTAGATTTTGATTAAAAATGCAAGGCGAATTTTCATTAAAAGACGTCGGTTACTTGTCATTTAGCTAATCAGCGCTGACAGCAGCCATCCCATGACTTGGAACAAGACTTGGAAAATGTTTTATTCTCTGGATTGATCCCAGCCATAAGTCAGGATAGGTTGTCCTAAACAGGACAGATGATGCGCCATATCAACAGCCTTACTAACCCAACTGTTAAATCCTTGCGGGCCTTGCATGAACGTAAGTATCGCCGCCAGTCAGGGCTATTTTTGGCTGAGGGGATGCGAATAGTCATGGAGGCGGTTGATCTGGGTTGGTCGCCAAAGCATCTGGCGTTTTTGGATGGCAGGCAGGATGATCCGCTGGTTGGGCGGCTAATTAAAGCCGCTGACGCCGCCGATGCCGAATGTCTGGCTGTTAGCCATGATGTCTTAGCCAAGATCAGCCACAAAGATAATCCGCAAGCGGTGGTGGCTAGTTTTGCAGAAACTTGGCATGGGTTTGATCAGGTGATTACCAGCAACGGCGTTTGGGTAGCGCTTGATCGTGTCCGTGACCCAGGTAATCTAGGTACAATCATGCGCAGTGTTGATGCCGCTGGTGGCGAAGGGGTGATCCTAATCGGTGATTGTACTGATGGATTTTCGGTTGAGGCGGTGCGCGCATCTATGGGCGCTTGCTTTAATTTGAAATTGGTCGAGATCAGTGAGGATGCGTTTCTGGAGGCGTTACCATCATGGAACGGTCGGCTAATTGGCACATCACTGGCGGCGTCAGTTGATTACAGGCAGGCAGATTGGGCGGCACCTTTGATTATCATGATGGGAAATGAGCAGGCGGGTTTAACCGATGCCTTGACGGCGGCGGCAAAACAGCTCATCAGGATGCCGATGCTAGGGCGATCTGATTCGTTGAACTTAGCTGTCGCGACTGGCATTGCGCTATATGAATATGTCCGTCATGAACATCCTGACAAAGCTTAAGCCAAGCTATTGCTCTTGCCAGTTATTTGGCTTGCCAACGGGCAAAATTGGCTTGTCCGATCTGGCGGGCGAGTTTATGCGTTTCAGCAATCGCCAATTCGCCGGAACTGACGCTGCCATCCAAACCCGCAACCACATCATCCAAAACATGATGCAATGACAGAAAGCTGGCCCTGATTGCATATGAGGTTAGAACAACAAACAGCGGCCGCTCAGACAGAATAGCGCGAATAGTCGTCAGCAATTCTAGAATATTATCTTCCATCCGCCAAATCTCGCCCTTGGTGCCGCGGCCATATTTTGGCGGATCAAGAATGATGCCGTCATATAGCTTTCCGCGGCGCGCTTCTCTTGCCACAAATCGGCGCACATCATCGGTAATGAAACGGATCGGTGCAGCTTGCATTCCTGCCATATCACGATTGGCAAAGGCTTGGGCAACGGCTTTTTTGGATGAGTCTACATGTGTGACATGTGCGCCAGCGCGGGCCGCATGCAGGCTAGCAACACCGGTATAGGCAAACAGGTTTAATATATTCGGCGGTGATTGCGTGGCCTTAGCGCGCTCACGGATGAGCTGATCACACCATTGCCAATGGCTCGATTGTTCTGGGAAAAAGCCAAAATGCCGAAAGGGTGTTGGCATAGCGAGAAATGATATTCCCTCATAAGATATGCCCCATTGATCAGGTAAACTTGGACTAAGCTCCCATTTGCCGCCATCATCTTGGTCGCGTGACCCTGTCTGGAAAACGCCAGCCGGATGTTGCCATGCCTCATCACTTAAATAAGGCGCCCAGAAAGCCTGCGGTTCAGGCCTGATGAAGCGATAGCCGCCAACTTCTTCAAGCTTGCGGCCATGACCACTATCCAAAAGCTGATAGTCATGCCATCCTTGCGGGGTCAGGATAAGAGGCGTGGGCGGAAAAGGTGATGTCTTTTGCATAATGCCAGCATAGCGATATCCAAAAAAAAGCACCACCAAAAATGGTGGTGCAGTTGGGGAGGATCAATAATATTGTTATCTCACAAATTAGTTAAAAAAGTGTTAACAATAAGGATAAAAGTAACACTAATTCAGGTAAACTATTCGTGATAAAGGTTAATAAGAATCGATCTAACCGGCTGGCTGGTGCGCCGCTAATTAGTGTTATCGTGCCTGTTTACCGCGCGCAATTAACCCTAGCGTCGGCGTTGCTATCGGTTAAAGCGCAAGCATGGTCTGAAAAAAATCTAGAAATTGTTTTGTCGATAGATGATGCAAAAGACTATCGCTGGGCAAAAACATATTGGTCAAATATAACCTTTTGTTATGGTCACGCCCCGGCAACTGGTGCTGGGGCTGCGCGAAATCGCGGCATACTGGCCGCATCAGGGCGCTATCTGGCCTTTCTTGATGCGGATGATATCTGGCAAGATGGCTATCTTGATGCGTTATATCCTGCCGCAAAAAAGCATGGCCTGGCCTTTGGCAAGACGGTCATACATGCTCATGATGGGACATTTCTCATGCAGCTGGGTGATCATTTAACTACTCATGTTGGCAGCGGACAGTTGCGCTTAAAACTAGAAGATTTTGGCGCTTTGCCAGGATCATTTCATCCTCTGATGCGGCGACAATTAACGCCATTTTTCTTAAAATATCCAGCCCAAGATGTCTTTCACGCCTTAGAAGCTATCGCAATGCTTGGCAATGATGCGCCGCAAGTTGATGAGGCGCGATATCAGCTCAATTTAGGCGCAGATAGTTTTACCGCTAGTGCCGGCTTCTCCCACCGCATTGATCGCTCATACCGGCAGATGATACAATTTGTCCGCTCTGGCCAGACCCAAGTGCCACATCGGCAACAGTTGCGTGTGATCAGGGCGCTCCAAAAAAGACGCCAGTGGAATCAGCGTTTCATCCGCGATGGCGACAAGTTTGCCAGCTTTTATCATTTTCTTGCTGATGCGCTTGCATAAAAATATTTTTCTTTTATTGATGTATTTTACGCTATTTATAAAAAATGATTTCATATGGACGCAATAGATAAGAAAATTCTTGACGTATTACAGCATGATGCCAGTCTGCCGATTGCCGATATTGCCAAGCATGTTGGGCTGTCCATCACGCCATGTTGGCGGCGTATCCAGCGTTTAGATGAGTTGGGTATTATCCGTCGCCGTGTGGCTTTGCTTAACCCGCATAAGGTCGGCGCGGATATTTCAGTTTTTGTGTCGGTCAGAACAAATGAACATAATGCCGAATGGTTACAGCATTTTGCCGATACAGTGGCAAATATGCCCGAAGTCGTTGAGTTTTACAGGATGAGTGGCGAGATTGATTATCTGTTGCGCGTCGTCGTGCCAGATATTGAACATTACGATGCTTTTTATAAAACCCTGATCAGTTCGGTTAAATTATCGGATGTATCGTCGTCATTTGCCATGGAACAGATTAAATATACAACAAAACTGCCAATATCATTAAAATCGGGGGTTAAGGCTTGATCTTGATGAATGGCTAGCGTTAAAAAGAATGAAACTTCCCTTGTGATAAGGATATTTGATGATGACTATGTATCAGAATATGATTGGTGGAGAAGCTGTCGCTGGTGATATGGGCTCGCAACCTGTTTTCAACCCAGCTACTGGTGAACAGATTGCTGAAGTTGCACTTTCTGGCGAAGCGATAGTTGATCAGGCTGTGTCAGCGGCACTAAAAGCGCTTCCTGAATGGGCAAATACACCGCCATTAAAACGCGCGCGCGTTATGTTTGCCTATAAAGAGCTGCTTGAAGCCAATTTAGATAACGTCGCTGAGGCTATTTCTACCCAACATGGGAAAACTGTTGAGGACGCGCGCGGCGAGGTTATCCGCGGCATTGAGGTGGTTGAGTTTGCTTGTGGTATTCCGCATCTGCTGCGCGGCGATTATACCCGCAATGTTGGACCGCAGATTGATAGCTATTCTGACCGTCAGCCGCTTGGTGTGGTCGCCGGTATTACCCCATTTAATTTCCCTGCTATGGTGCCAATGTGGATGTTTCCTATGGCAATCGCCTGCGGTAACACATTTATATTAAAGCCATCTGAACGTGATCCGGCGGCACCGCAACTGATCTATGAGCTGATGCAACAAGCAGGTCTCCCGACTGGAGTGCTAAATATCGTTAATGGCGGTAAGCCCGCGGTTGATGCTATTCTTCATCACCCGTCTATTAAGGCGGTTAGCTTTGTTGGCTCAACGCCAATTGCCGAATATGTCTATCAGACAGGAACCGCGAATGGCAAAAGAGTTCAAGCTCTGGGCGGCGCCAAAAATCATATGGTGATCATGCCTGATGCTGATATGGATCAAGCTGTTGATGCCTTGATGGGAGCTGGCTATGGCTCGGCTGGTGAACGCTGTATGGCCATCTCGGTTGCGGTTCCGGTTGGCCAAGAAACAGCAGACCGATTAGTTGAAAAACTGGCGCCGCGCGTGGCATCTATCAAAATTGGCCCGTGGAATGATCCTGATGCAGAAATGGGGCCGTTGGTGACCGCACAGCATAAGGATAAAGTCCTTGGCTATATCAATAAAGGCGTCGAAGAAGGCGCTAATCTGGTTGTTGATGGGCGTGGGTTTTCGCTTCAGGGCTATGAAGATGGCTATTTTGTCGGCGGCTCATTGTTTGATCATGTCACGACAGATATGACCATCTATCGTGAAGAAATTTTTGGCCCTGTGCTGAGTGTCGCTCGCGCTGACAGCTTTGATCAGGCCGTGTCTATGGTTAATGAGCATGAGTTTGGCAATGGTACCGCCATTTTCACCCGTGATGGCGATGCCGCCAGAAGCTACGCGGATCAGATTGAAATAGGCATGGTCGGGATTAATGTGCCGATCCCGGTGCCAGTGGCATATCATTCCTTTGGTGGCTGGAAACGGTCATTATTTGGGGATCATGGGGCTTACGGCATGGAAGCGGTGCGTTTCTACACTCGCCTCAAGACAGTGACCTCACGCTGGCCAACAGGAATTAGATCAGGGGCGCAGTTTAATTTCCCCTTAAACAACTAATCTGGTTTAGCCTGTCTCTATTTCAGGCGGGCAGATGCCGCAAAAATGGCGGCATATCAGATATTATTCAGATGTATCTAAATGGGTGTTCTCAGGCAGTTGCAGAACACCCTCATTTATCATGTCACGAATAATGCTGCGGGTGAGCTGTCGCACCTGCTGGCCAATGGCCTCCGCAACAATGCTTTGCATCGCGGTTTTAACCTTAGACCCAATTTGCCAGTTTTGCCGAATATTATCGTCTGAATGATCATCTATGGCTAGGGCATGACTTGCTGGGTTACCCGAATCGGATTCTATAATCTCAATATCAGGTTTATGCTGATCGGAAATAATGGTGTTCTGATTAGCGTCAAGATGCCTATCTTGCGGCATTTCCGGTTCACCATAATTAGTTTCCTTGGGTGTCGCCGCGGCTTCGATAAATGGCTCGGATGTCGCTGCGTGCCTATCCGTATGAGTATCTGTATGAGTATCTGTATGACTGGCAATAACGTCACTATTCAGGCTCGCGCCCCTATCAGATTGTTGGCGCTTAAGCGTCAGTTTTTTAGCGCCCTTGCTGTTAGGTGTATAAAGAGGCACAACGGTTGCCGCTGGTTGTGATTTTGGTGCTCTATCATGGTCAGACTGATCAGACGGTTTCAATGTATTTGCATCAGATGACGGCGCGGTTTGAGTTTTATTTTTTTCACGGTAATCTTGTCTACCATCATGTAATGATTGACTAAATATGATTTTCTCAGCTGATTTTTGATCTAATTTTTGGGGTGAGTTTTCACCTAATTTTTGGGGCGATTTTTGCGTTGCAGATGAGTGATTTTCAGACGCAATCTTGACCCTGGCGGCACGATTATTATCCGCCTTAATGATCATGAAACTGCCATCATCAAGCCCAGCAAAATCGTGCATATCGTCCATAATCACAGCCGCAGAAGAGTCTGGCGCAACGGCCAGTTTTTTGATGGCTTTCTTTTGATCATGATCACGCTTTTCGGATGTTCTAGACGTGCTATTGAGGATACGGCTACGGCGATTTAATACCAGCCGCCCCGTTCTAGCCCGGCGTCTTAATGATCCAGCTACATATTTATGCTTGGCCATTATGGCTCCTCATAACATCATATCGACATGATGGTAATCATATCATGCATAATCTTACCAGAAAAAATCAGGGGATGGAAACGGTCTGCCGACACATCATCATCCAATGAGCAGGATTAAAGGCCATTGCCGCATGATCAGGCGGTGGCGATATGGTGCTGTTTTCAATCACTATTCCGCAATGATTGTTGGCTTGGCCAGTGTTTAATTCTACGTTGCCTAACGCAGGACTTGGCTTGGGGCTTGGATCAGGACAGGCAGGCGCTGCTCCAGCAGAAAAAACCACAACCTTGCTAGCCTTGCCCGATGGGATGCTTGTCTGATAGATCAGTTGTGATATGGCTTGCCGCCATTGGGTATAGGATCGCGGAGTTTGTATGCTGTTGGCACAGCCGCCAGTATTAGCCGTGCAAATATGCATAATCCCATTGGCAGGATTATACTCGGCGATAATCTGCGGCCAGATAACGGCGCTATTGATACTGATATCATGATACCTGATCAGCGTGGTGGAAATGGCTGTTCTGGCACCATATTCAGCAAACCCTAGCCAGTCCCGATCAGCTTCTAGGCTGGCTGGCGTGATTTGCACCCATGCCTCAGATATATTTTGACCGAAGCGAGCGGGCAGAACAGGATCAGCAACAAACTGACAAAACTCTGGACGATTGGCAGGCGGTATAAGAACCGATAGCTGGCCAGCAACAGAGACATTAGTCAATCCGTGATCAGGTGATTGGCTTAATCTAACGCTCGACCCTAACACCATGCCATGAATGCTCATCACCACTATCCCAATAATGGAAAATAGGCTGACATAGATGAGCATCTCTATCAGTGATACAGCGCATGCCTGATAGGCAGTTTTGGGGGCGATTTGTTTGCCTAGATTGACACCAAAGAACCATGACAGATGCTGTGAGGGTAATGGTATCATCACAATCTTAATCTATTATGGTGCATGGCTAGCATTGTTCTGATAGAGGCCCCCGCGATAATGAAACTGACCTTATGTTATTGCAAAGCAATGTTAGGATGCCATGATGCGTATAGACAATCGGGCGTTGCCTTAATTGGAGTTGTCCTGCTTTCGGCGGTGCTTGGGTTAATGATGCCGATGCTGCTTAACCGCGAAGCCGAAAACAGACATGCTATGCGTCAACATCAATCACGCGCTGCCGCCATGGCTATGGCGCATCATATTTATGCGTTAGCGCATGATGCTTATCTGACACATTCGGGCTTACCTCTGGGTTGGGGTAAGGGGTCGGATATGTCATTGCAGCAGATAAAGGCAATCACATCTTGTAGCCAAATATTATCACAATCTGACCAATGGCAAGGCGCCGATGCGCGCCTGAGCAGTATGATTATCGACGCATCCGATAACCCGCATCATGGCGATCAGCTGATTATGGGTATTGCGCGGCAAGCGGTACCTGCTGATATCAATGGCGATACCTATCCACAGCTTGTTCATGTGGTTATAGGCTGTGTGATTACGGATAGACCATTTTCACAATTAGCGGTTGTCCGCGGCACTTATTGGCACATTGGCGGCATGATCATTAATGGCGGCTGGCAGGCTGGAACAAGCTGATCGCCGCTCACGGGTTATGGCGGAACCTGATACCATGACGCCATTGGCTGTGGCTATTGCCCCAACGGATAGTCATCATCAGTTCAGCGGTTTGACTATCATTATGCTGAAAACAAAGCGCGTAAAGAGCGGCTTCTAATTGCCCCGCATTAAGCCCGTTAAGATGCAGGTTTTGGTGACCGGCTTGATCGCAATTGGCCATCATAATGGTATTATCGGTAAGGCTTTCGATATGCAGCTCAAGATGATTGCCGCTGGTTATCAGTGGCGGGTAAATCCACGGCTGACCTCCAAATTGAAAGAGATTCACCGGCTGATTAGCAAAGTTGTCTTGCGGCCGCTGGCTGATCATTTCTATCCATATGCCATCAGAGCTTATTTGGTGACGGTTAAATCGCGGTCTGGGGATATTATGATCGCCACCTGCAGATGCCATCATGATCATATCCTGACGATGGCGGCGATTATGTGACACAACAATTAGCTGCGGCAGATGAAAGCTTTGATCAACCGGACTTCCCGCATTTGCTCCCGGTACCAGACATGCCGTGTTTTCAACATAAAACCGAACGGCTTGATCATAAGGCTCAAGCCTTGTTATGAGACATGGCTGTGCCGCCCATTCAGGAAATATGATAGGCAGGGCGACATAGCCAAAGCTACTGATAATGTCATTTGGGGTGAGCTGATAGACGGCAAGGCATGCGGCTGGCATAACGGCTGACATAGCATCAAGGTCAATATCAGCAAGCGTACATTTGACACCGCCGACGCTATCATAGAGAGATTGGTGACGGCGCAGGCCAAGGATAGTCAAGCGGCTATCTTGGGCGGGAAAGCTTGCTGGTGCTGTTCGGGACAGATCAGGGTTGTCATAAAACTGCCTAGCCAAATCACGCAATGCTTCGGTTGTCGTGATGCGGTCAGATGCTAGCCTAGCCTCAACCAGAGTATTTCTTTGCATGGTCGAAATGGCAGCAAAAGCAAATCCGGTGACCAGACTTAGCAGCATGATGGCCACGAGCATTTCTGTCAGTGAGACAGCGCCGGCAAAATGCTTGTTGCAAGCGCCCGTGGTCTGGTGGCAAGTGGTGTGAAGGGTCATCATAAGTTGCAATTTTAGCGGCCACCGCGATCAGATAATGATCATACCAATGCGTAAATACTGTTGCGCTTTGGGCTTGGCACTTATCAGGAAAAAGCATAAGTTACCAGAATGCAGTCAGAACACTCCACAAATATGGATAATTTAGATCAACCTGTATGGTATCAGAAGCCGCATATTCTGCTCATGATTACGGCGGCGGCGATGCCCATTAGTTTTGTATCTTGGTCAACTTTGATTAATAATTTTGCCGTTGAACAAGCGGCGTTTTCAGGTCGCGAAATTGGCATATTACAATCGCTTCGTGAAGTGCCGGGGTTTCTATCTTTTCTTGTTGTCTATTTATTGCTGTTTATGCGTGAACAGCGGTTATCGCTGATCGCACTTGGATTGCTGGGCTTAGGCACGGCAATGACGGGATATTATCCATCCATTATCGGATTATATATCACCACGGTAATCGCTTCTATTGGGTTTCATTATTATGAAACCTGTCATCAGTCATTGGCAATGCAGTGGCTTGATAAAAAAACCGCACCGATGATGTTGGGACGGATTTATGGTGTGGCATCAATGGCGCAAGTCGTAACTTTATTGGCTATCTTCCTGATGGTGATTATGCTGACGCCAGGCTTTGAGGCTTCTATGCTGCTCTATGGTGAGGCGGTGCCATCGTCGCTTGGTAGCTATCAGATTATGTATGTGGTGTTTGGCGTCACGACATTAGGCATGGCGCTGGTTGGCTATTTTTATTTCCCGTTTTTCAAAATAGGCAGTAGCCAAAATAAAAGCATAATAATCCGGTCGCGATACTGGCTCTATTACGCCTTGATTTTCATGTCAGGGGCGCGGCGACAGATTTTTGTTGTTTTTGCTGGCTTCCTTATGGTTGAAAAATTTGGCTATTCGATTGGTCAGATTGCATTTTTGTTTCTCATCAATGCAATTATGAATATCTGGCTGGCACCACTGGTCGGACGCATGATTAACAAGATAGGTGAACGGCGTTCGCTGATACTTGAATATATTGGCTTAATCGGCGTGTTTACGGCATATGCCTTTGTTTCCAATGCGACGATTGCGGCGGCACTTTATATCATTGACCATTTGTTTTTTGCGCTCGCAATTGCGATTAAAACCTATTTTCAGAAAATTGCGGACCCTGCTGATTTTGCTGGGACATCAAGCGTTGCTTTCACTATTAATCATATTGTTGCGGTATTCCTGCCTGCGGTGTTTGGGCTACTTTGGCTCTATTCCCCGCCATTAGTGTTTTTGACCGGGGCTGCTCTGGCTAGTATTTCGCTGATGCTTGCGTTTAATGTTCCGCATCACCCTGATCAAGGAAATGAGGTTATGATTGGCTATAAAGGCCAAGTCCCTGTTGCTGGCGAATAGCAGATATCAAAATATCAGAAGCATGCAGATGGTTGAGGATGGTGGTAAATGGTTGATGCAAAAACAGATAGATTGATTATTGGTGCAGGAGCAGTAGGTTTGGCCATAGCTCGTCAATTTGCTATGGCCGGTGATCAGGTCGTGCTCATTGAAAGCAACACCAGTTTTGGGATGGAAACCTCATCACGCAATTCAGAGGTGATCCATGCCGGTATTTATTATCCTGCCGATTCCTATAAAGCGCAGCTATGCGTGAAAGGCGCGCATATGATGTATGCTTATTGTGCCGCGCATGGAGTTAAAACTAGCCAGCTTGGCAAGCTTATTGTGGCAACAGATCATGAACAAGAAGCCAGGCTGGATACGCTACTTAAGGCAGGCAAGACAAATAATGTGCCAGATTTAAAGCTTATAGGCAAAGATCAGATTCATGCTCTTGAACCTGATCTGCGGGCAGTAGCGGCTATCCATTCGCCGTTTACAGGGGTTGTTGATAGCCATAATTACATGGCAGCACTTGAGGCTGATGCCGAAAACCACGGGGCAATCATTGCCTATCAAAGCCGATTTATTGATGCTGAAAAACACCCAGATGGATATCATGTCAGGATTAATAGCCAAGGCGAGGAGATCATATTTGCCTGTCAGACATTGATTAACGCGGCTGGGCATGGCGCCCATTCTGTATCCCATGCAATTAGCGATATCGCCGCCGATACAATCCCGCCGCACTATATGGCAAAAGGCCAATATTTCACGACGACACGCAAACCGCCGTTTCAGCATTTGATTTATCCTGTGCCATCGGGTGGTGGTCTAGGCATACATTTAACGCTTGATAGTGGTGGAGGTGCGCGTTTTGGCCCTGATATTAGATGGGTTGATCAGCCGTCATACGATGTTGATCCAGCAGATGCAGACCGATTTCACCAATCGATTAGTACCTATTGGCCAGCCTTGCAGCGTGATGACTTGGTACCAGCATGGGCAGGATTGCGACCAAAAATATGGCCAGATGGCAGTTATTTTCAGGATTTTACTTTCCACGATGCTAGCATCCATGGCTGTGAGGGCTATCTGGCGCTTTATGCCATAGACTCGCCCGGTCTGACATCTAGTCTGGCTATTGCTGAATATGTGGCAGAAAAGCTAATATAATCTAGCCCCGATAAGCCACCATTCTTTAATCAAGAATATCTTAACCAAGAATAGCGGCGGGGTTTTTTATATCGGCGCAAATGGTCTCTATTAGCGTTTTGTTGATATGACGGTCGCCGGTATCTTGTCTGTTTTGAAAACGCCGTGCCCCTGGCAGACGGACATCACCTAAACTGGTCAGGCGCTCAAAAAAAGCTTCACTATGATCAGCCCAGCCCGGGCCTGCTAGTTTTTCGGGATTAAGCGCTAGTATAAATTGACCGCCTTGGGGGGGGCCGCCATCACCATTATCACGTTCTTTGGCTTCATAGGAAAAGGCTTCACCGATGAGCCCGCCTGCCAGTAATTCTACCATCATTGCAATGGCTGAACCTTTATGTCCGCCAAAAGGCAACAAGACACCGCCATTATTAATCGCCGCAGGATCAGTGGTTGGATTACCATCGGCATCAAGCCCGGTACCTTCGGGGACGGCGTGGCCTTCGCGCAGAGCAACCTGAACCTCACCCATAGCCATAGATGCGGTCGCCATATCAAATACCATCGGGCTTTTGCCAGGGCGCGGCCAGGCAAAGGAAATCGGATTAGTTCCAAAAAAGGCTTTCCCCGCACCTGCCGGCGCAACCATTGGCATATAGGATACACAAGCAAGGCCGGCCAGATTTTCATTCGCCAATGCCTCAACCTCTGGCCATAACGCCGCCATGTGATGCGTATGGGTCATAGCAAGAACAGCAACGCCTTGATCTTTTGCCGCCTTGATCAGAGGCGGGATAGCGTGCCGTTGCACGATTGGCGCAAAGCCATTATCGCCATGGCATTTAACAATAGCGGCGGTTGGGGTGCTGACTTGTGGCTTAGCATTGCCTTTGACCTTTCCCGATTTCAGTGATTTGATATAAGCAGGCATGCGGAACAATCCATGCGATACCGACCCATCACGCTCGGCTGTAAAAATGGTATTAGCCAAGGCATCAGAATTATCATGATCGGCACCATTATCACGCATGGCTTGATAAGCAAGCTGATAAATATTGTCCAGACTAAGGGCGATGGTTTCTGGCATGATAAAGGTTCCTTTGTAGAAATTTTATGATGAGATGTTGGTGTCAATAATGACGCTGATGCCTTGTCCGCCACCGATACACATTGTCGCCAGCCCCATGCGGGCAGAACGGCGATGCAGTTCATGTATCAGTTTTGTCATGATGATGCTGCCGGTTGCGCCAACCGGATGACCGAGCGCAATCGCCCCGCCATTTGGATTAACGATATCTGATGGTAAGCCAAGCTCTTTGGTGACGGCACAGGCTTGCGCGGCAAAGGCTTCGTTGCTTTCCACAACATCAAGATCGGTTATTTTCAGTCCAGCTTTTTCCAATGCCATTTTTGTTGCTGGAACAGGCCCCATGCCCATAATCCGCGGCGCAACACCACCAAACCCATAGCTAACAATTTTAGCAAGTGGGGTTAGCCCATATTGATTAACCACCGTATCTGAGGCAAGGATGAGCATGGCGCTTCCATCATTTATGCCAGATGAATTACCGGCGGTAACCGCCCCATCTTTTTGGAAAGCCGGGCGTAATGCGCTTAGCCCGGCCTCATTTGTCTCACCCCTAATATATTCATCTTTATCGAAAGTGATCGTGGCTTTGCGGCCTTTAATCTCAATCGGCGTGATCTGGCTATCGAACCAGCCTTCGGCCTGCGCTATGGCGGCGCGGCGTTGGCTTTCGGCGGCAAAGGCATCCATATCGTCACGGCTGATACCAAAATCGCTGGCAACATTTTCTGCGGTAATGCCCATATGACCAATATCAAACGGATCATGAAGCGCTCCAACCATCATATCTTCAACCTTGGCATCACCCATTCTGGTGCCCCAGCGTTGCGAGGGGAGCAGATAGCCGCCTTTGCTCATGACCTCAACACCGCCTGCCATAGCCGCCGTTGCATCCCCAAGCTGAATCAGCTGGGTTGCCGAAACAATGGCCTGAAGACCTGACCCACAAAGCCGGTTAACCGTTAATGCCGGCGCCGCTTCTGCCATTCCAGCACCGATAGAAATGGCGCGTGAGATATATTGATCCTTCGCTTCGGTATGAATAACATGCCCAATGACAGCATGCTGAAGCGCCGCTACCTCAATCTGGCTTTTGGTGATAGCGCTTTTGGCAATCGCAATGCCAAGGTCAATTGGCCGCATATCTTTCAGCGTGCCGCCAAAGCTTCCAATGGCTGAGCGGGTGGCGGATACGATATATACGGAATTCATCTTTTGCTCCCTTTTGATCACAATATTTCCGTTGATCACAATATAATGGTTAAGACGATTTGGTCAAAACGCAATTTATCAACCTTTGCCACCAATAATATCTCATTGTAGTTATTTAGGATTTGCTGTTATCCTAGCATCCTTATCGTTAAACAAACAAGTCTGCTTTGATGTCTGACCCTATCACACCACTCGCAAAAGCTAATATTCCCAACCCTAAAGATGGTGAGATTGTTGCTGTTGCTGAGGATATCTGGTGGATAAAAATGCCGCTACCGTTTCGGCTAAATCATGTCAATCTCTATGTCTTGCTTGCCGATGATGGATTGACGGTTATTGATACAGGCATTTACTCCGACCATATTGCCCAATGTTGGGATGCCTTGCTGGCGGCACCGCCTTTTACGGATCACCCTATCCGCCGGATTGTGGTAACCCATTATCATCCTGATCATATTGGCTATGCCCATAGCCTATCTGAGCGGACAGGCGCAGAAGTTTTGATGAGCCAGATTGAGCATGAAAAATCAATGGCACTAACGACGCTGGATGATGTGGCATTTGCTGATATGATGATCAAACGCTATCGCATGTTTGGCTTTGATCAAGATATCCTTAATGCGCTGGCTGAGCGCGGCAATCATTACAGCGATAAAATGACGAAAACTCCTGATGCTGGCTACATCCAAGCTGGAGATAGGCTGACCAGTCTATCAGGGGATTGGCATATCCGATGTGACCGCGGTCATTCCGAACATCATATCGGGCTTTATGATCCGGCGCGGCGGATATACCTAAGTGGTGATTTTTTACTGCCGCGCATCACACCGAATATTGCAACGCCGCTAGCTGCTGCTGTTGATGATATGTTGGGGCATTACTTTGCCTATCTTGCTGAAATGCTGACATGGGGTGATGATTGGCTGGTTTTGCCCGGCCATGATTGGGCGTTTCATGCGGTATCAACGCGTGCCGCTGGGTTAATCCGTCATCACCAGCAACGCTTGGCACAATTGCTTGATCACGCTGATCATGCGCCATTGACCGTCAAAAGCGCTATGGATGCGTTGTTCCCGATGGAACTGAATGAGCATGAGAGGTATTTTGCCAGTGGTGAGGCGCATGCCCATCTCTATCATCTGGTTAAACAGAATGCCATGATATGCGCCCCAGATCAGCATGGGGTTGATTATTATGAGCTGCGCTGACCATCACTATAAAAGGCTATAAAAACACAGAATTTGAATTTATAGTGGCGGCAAATTAAAAAAATTATTTCTAAACTTTCAAATAAAATTAAAAAATATCAGTTTATTTTTCTTCAAGATATACCAATTCTAAAAAATATTTTCTAAATCTGTTTCTCGAACATTGGCATGTTAAAAATGGAAACAGATCAATATGCAATATTTTCCAATAAATATCCGCTGTTCTGATGCAACAATTATCGTTGTTGGTGGTGGCGAGGATGTGGTTGCCAAAATCAGGCTTTTATTGAAAACAGCGGCGAGGATTGCTGTTTTTGCCGAAAACGCTGATCCGGCTATTATCGCTTGGCATGCTGAGGGTCGCTTGTACTATTATCAGCGTCAACTTACCTCGCAAGATTTCGCCTCCACATATATTTCTCATGCTCGGCTCGCCTATATTAGTGGTGCTGATATCTCTATTCGGGATCAGGCTATCCATATGCTTGATGAGCGCAATATTCTCTATTGTGTTATTGATGATTTGCTGCGGTCGTGGTTTATCACGCCGGCTATTGTTGATCGTGATCCGGTGACAATTGCCATTGGCACAGAGGGCAAAGCCCCCGTATTAGCACGCCGGATTAAAGCCATGATTGAGCAAAATCTGTCGTCGCATACGGGCATCTTGGCTACTGTTTCGAGTCAGTTTAGGCAATATCTAGCGCAGTTTAGTAGCCGCTTTCGGCGTCAATTCTGGGGGCAGATATTTGATAATGTTGCCCCCTCTATTCTTGCTGCAACTGATGACCATTTGGCGGAACGGCTTAACGCCGCCATGCATGCGCATCTTAAGACAGTTTCAGATGCTGCGCGGCCGCTGCAATCGGATCAGCCAGACTTGCCTATACGCGCGCCACTTAAGCCCGTTGCCTTTGTCTCGGCTGGCCCTGGTGATCCTGATCTATTGACGCTGAAAGCCAGAACCTATCTTGATCAGGCTGAGGTCATTTTACATGACCGTTTAGTGCCGCCAGCAATTCTGGAACTGGCTCGCCGTGAGGCAGTGATGATTGAGGTTGGCAAGACCGGATATGGCGCTTCAACTCCACAAGAGGACATCCATGCGTTGCTGATCAAGCATGGTAAATCTGGTGCCAATGTCGTTCGGCTGAAATCTGGTGATGCTGGCATCTTTGGTCGCCTTGATGAAGAATGTTCGGCATGCCGGACAGCTGGGTTGAGTGTTGTGGTTATCCCCGGTATCACTGCCGCCGCCGCCGCTGCCGCCAATATGAAGGTGTCGCTGACGAGGCGTGGGCGTAATTCAGAATGGCGGCTCTTGACCGCGCGTGACATGAAAGGATTTGTTGATCATCAATGGCAAGACCTTGCCACATCTGGCGCGGTGTCTGCCATCTATATGGGAATGAATGCCATCTCATTTTTGCAAGGACGATTGTTAATGCATGGCGGTGATCCCGCCTTACCGATAACTCTTGCCAGTCAAGTCAGCCAGCCGCAACAGCGTTTTGTTAGCACCAGCCTAGGCCAGATGGCTGATGATAGCATTAAAGCCAAGCTTGCTGGCCCGGTTGTGATCATGCTTGGCCTGCATCCTGATCCCTCACTAGAGAATCAGGCGTATCAGGCGCATCGGGCGAATCAGAGATCTGCTAGCAAGCAAAGGATATCAGCATGACGACGCCGTCTCAGCCCTATTATGTGATTACAGCAAATCATCTTTTTAATGGTGAGGTGGTATTTTGGGCAGATGCTGATCAATGGCAGTATTTGTTGTCTGAGGCCTATGCCTTTGATGATAAAGATGATGCCGATGATAACCTTAGCCGTGTCCGTGCCGATCAGGTTGTTGGGGCGTATGTGATCATGGTTGAAAAAGATGCGAGCCAGCAGATCACGCCAACCCATCTGCGTGAAGCTATCCGTGCATCAGGGCCGTCCAATTACTTTCATGGAAAACAGCATGATCGTAACGCACCCCATCTATCAGACCGGCTTCAAGATCAGAAAGGAGAGTAATCATGTATCAGTATAGCGACTTTGATCATGACTATATCCGCCAGCGTGTCGGTATTTTCCGCGAACAGGTTGACCGTCGCATTGCCGGCGTATTAACCGAGGACGAGTTCAAACCGCTGCGCTTACAAAATGGCGTCTATTTGCAGCTTCATGCCTATATGTTGCGCGTTGCCATCCCTTACGGAACGCTAAATAGTAGACAGATGCGGCGGCTGGCGATGATTGCAGGGCGCTGGGATCGTGGATATGGGCATTTTTCAACACGCCAAAATATTCAATTTAACTGGATCAAATTAGAAGATGTAGGTGATATTCTGGACGCCTTGGCAGATGTCAATATGCATGCGATTCAAACGTCTGGTAACTGTATCCGAAATGTGACTGCTGATCATTTTGCTGGGGCGGCAGGTGATGAAGTCGAAGACCCGCGCATCACCGCCGAATTATTGCGGCAATGGTCAACAGGGCATCCGGAGTTTGCCTTTTTGCCGCGCAAGTTCAAAATCGCGGTGACAGGTGCAGCGCATGATCGTGCGGTAACCGCCTTTCATGATATTGGCATCGTCATTTGCCAAAACAACGCTGGTGACACGGGGTATAAGATCATTATTGGTGGCGGGCTAGGGCGGACGCCCATTATTGGTTCGGTCTTGCGTGAGTTTTTACCCAAAGCCGATTTATTGCCATATCTCGAATCGGTACTTCATATCTATAATCGCCATGGCAGGCGCGATAATAAATATAAAGCGCGTATTAAAATCTTGGTCCAGGAGCTTGGTATTGACAAGGCTAGAGCCGAAATTGATAGCTATTTTGAGACGATCAGTGATCAGTTTCAAGGCGTGCCAATTGATATTATGTCGCGCATCAAAGAAAGCTTTGCCCCACCAGCATTTGAGCAAGCGGCGGCGTATGATCTGGGTTATGATCTAAGCCTTTCTCAGGCTTTATCCGACTGGGTTGACAGCAATACGCATCCACATCGGGATGACCGTCATGTCATTGTCAGCATATCGCTGAAAACTCCAGGGCAGACGCCGGGTGATGCGAGTGCTGATCAGATGCGGGTAATTGCTGATCTGGCTGAACGCTATGCTTATGATGAGATCAGGATCAGCCATGAGCAGAATGTCATCTTGCCGCATGTCCCAAAGCAGCATCTGCCAGTGCTTTATAGAGCCTTGCAAGATGCTGGATTGGCAAGCGCAAATATCGGCCAGATATCAGATATTATTGCCTGCCCCGGCATGGATTATTGTGCGCTGGCAACAGCTCGATCAGTGCCTATCGCGCAACAGATTGCGCGGCGCTTTGGCGATCTTAAAACTGAACGCCATATCGGGCCATTAAAGATCAAAATCTCTGGCTGTATCAATGCGTGTGGTCATCATCATGTTGGTCATATCGGTATCCTTGGGTTAGATCGCGCTGGCGTTGAAAACTATCAGATCACGCTTGGCGGTGATGGCAGCGAAGATGCGGCGCTTGGTGATCGAACAGGCCCCGGCTTTAGTGCCAATGCTTTGCTGCCAGCGATTGAAACAATATTGGATATCTATTTAGACCATCGGCTTAACCCTGATGAAGACTTCCTTGCTTGCTATCGGCGGATTGGCATGAAGCCGTTCAAGAAAGCGCTTTATCCATTAACCCAGAAAACCGCAGCTTGAGGCGCGATATGATAAAACATGATCATCCGATCACCGTGACAGCGTTAGGGTTTCAGGATAATGACTGGTTACAAAACCCGTATCTATCGATGGATGAATGGGCATCAGCATCTGCCTCAACGCGCCAGCAAGCGGTGATGATGCTTGATGGCGGCCAAGAGGTTGAACGGTTGCGGCCATTTCTGGCTGATATCACGGCAGTCGAGATATATTTTGAAACAGCGCATGATGGGCGCGGGTTTTCACTGGCAAAGCGGCTTATTGAGATGGGGTTTTCGGGGCAGATTCGAGGTGCTGGCGCGCTCCATGTTGACCAATTTCCACATGCTATCCAATGCGGGATATCAGCCCTTAATCTTAGCCGTGAAGCGGCGCTTCGTATGCCTGAGCCTTATTGGATAAAAACCGCGGCGTCAGCGCATAAAGCTGACAGTTATCAAGCGCGCTTAGGGTTATGAGAGTAGCCTGATACGTTATGGCGGTCCCGACAGGATTCGAACCTGTGGCCTTCGGATTAGGAATCCGACGCTCTATCCTGCTGAGCTACGGGACCATAACACTTATCTGTAAAGGATATCATATTTTTAGGATTTTTTGGAGGTTCAGGATGCCTAGTCAGATCAATAATGGCGATCTTCATTTTTGAGCCTTGAAAATTGTGTTCCATTGCCCATTATACGCATCCAAATCTGGAATAGCAAAGGCTTGAAAAACCATTTCCCATTTTTCGAAAAATCATGTCTTAATAAGATCAGTATTTTCAATATTGTAACCATCTTATGACTTCTGATCATATTACCCATTCTCGCGGTATTTTCCTAGTCTTTATGGCTGGGGTGCTGTGGTCAACCGTAGGCCTCGGGGTGCGCATGATCGAAGACGCGGCAGCATGGCAAATCCTCTTTTTCCGCTCAATCAGTCTATCTCTCTTTCTATTCGTGGTGATTTACACCATGCGGCGGCAAAACCCAATCACTCTGGCAAGCCAAATGGGGTGGAATGGGGTGATAGGAGGCTTGGCACTGGTCGCGGCTTATGCCGGCGGAATATATTCGGTTCAGGTCACATCAGTAGGCAATGCGCTTTTGTTATTTGCCTCTGCGCCATTTATGACCGCCATCCTTGGGCAGATTATCTTGGGCGAGGCTGTACGCCGTGCAACATGGGTTTCTATTCTTGTCGCCATCATTGGCATTATTATTATGGTTGCGGATAAGTTTGGCGGTTCTGCTCTCTATGGCAATCTTGCGGCCTTGGGCTCTGCGCTTGGCTTTGCTATTTTCACCATCACACTCAGACGCGGCAAAGCGACAGATATGATGCCTGTGGTATTTCTATCAGGTATTTTTGGCATAGGCATTATGGCTGTTATTTGCTTTGCTATTGGCCTGCCCTTAAGCCTTTCTGCAAATGATATGGGATTTTCACTTGGTATGGGGGTCTTTCAGGTTGGCGCAGGATTAGTGCTTTATACCCTAGGCTCGCGAACTGTTCCGGCGGCAGAATTGACCCTCCTGTCGTTGGCAGAAGTAGTGTTAGGGCCTTTCTGGGTGTGGCTGTTTCTGAGGGAAACCTTAACAACCAACACCGTTATCGGCGGTATTATTCTGCTGATTGCTATTACCGCAAACGCCCTGTCTGGACAAAGGCGGAAACCCCCTATCCGCGCCATTTAGGGAATGATGGATAGGCGTTGACATGATGCCCATGATATTATGTGAAATCCAGACAATCCAATTTAAATGATAAGATTTAAATTCAAAATTTTATTTACTTTTAATTTTCACTCATAATTATAAAACAAAAACAATAATTTATCATCTAACTCAATATAAGGAATCCGACGATCTATCCTGCTGAGCTACAGGACCATAACATGACAACATATGCCAACACTTCCTATCCTAGCTTATGCCATAACATGATCTCAAATATCCTCAATCGTTGCGGGCGCAAAAATTGATGCGGTATCCTCACCGGCTTCGATGCGTTTCAGGACATCTGCCTCAAACTCTAGCCGCCTCTTGGCTGTCTTCAGAATAGTGTCTGCCCGATCAAGTGGAATGACGGCAACTCCGTCATCATCCCCTATGATCAGATCACCGGGGGATACGGCGACACCTCCACATGAAATGGTGACATCAATCATGCCGCCCCAGCCCTTAGAAGGCCCAGCCGGATTGCGGCCACAGCAATAAATAGGCATGAGCTCTGCTTTCAGCTCAGCGACATCACGCACCGCCCCGTCAAGCACAACGCCGGCACATTGCATGCGCTTGGCATAACTCGTCAGAATACCGCCCCATAAGGCGCGGTCGGTATAGCCGCCGCCATCAATGACCAATATCTGCCCCGGCTCAACAAATCCTAACGCTGCATGGATAGCGCTATTATCACCAGCAACCGCAGCAACGGTTCGGGCTTGGCCTATCATGTGATAGCCATCAACTATGGGCGCAATGCGGCTATGTAACAGATTTTGTCTGTTCATCGCATCGCCAGCAACGGCAGTAGGGATAGATTTCCAAGCGTCTAACTGGCTGGGCTTGAGTTTTTCGAATGTGGTGGATGCACGTTGAATGGCCATGATAAAACCTAACTTATTCGTCGGAATTGCGATTATGTTTTTGCGGTGACGTCATTTTAGTGCTTCGCCTCAGATCTAATCAACTTGTGCCAAAGCCCGAACCCGGCTTACGGTATTCGTCACGAGGTGGGCTGAATACATCCAAAATGACAGCCCCATTTTCGCCGCCAATAACCGTATGCTCGACCCCGCCAGGGGTGCGCCAGAAATCACCTTTCTTGACAGGGATTTCTTCGCCCCCTTGGATACGGATAGCCGATCCTTCCAGCATAACGCCCCATTGTTCTTCAGGGTGATGATGCGTTGACCCTTTGGCATGTGGCTCAATGCGGACAACTGAAATCATCGCCTGATCCCCCGGGAAAATCCGTGTGCTAATGCCATCGGTGAGTTGTCTGAAAATACCTTGTTCCATATCATCAAGTGAAAAGAAATGGTCACGTTGGCTCATCAATAAATCTCCTTCTTTTATGTCTTGAGCGTCATTATATATTGTGATTAGCGCTTAGGGATTATTTCATATCCAACTGCTTCAGGTTCATCATCAACAATTTCTGCTGGAAAGCCTGAGGCAAGAACACTCACATCATTATCATCTTCGAGGCGACGGATAATATTGGGCGAGAACTCTCTCTCCCCATAGCGCGCGATGCCATCTTTGAAAATCGAAATCATTAATGGTGATATTTCAAGCGTGATGCCGCTTCTATCGGCGATATCTTGAAACAGGCTTATATCTTTAAGCACCAAATCCATAGTAAAATTAATATCACGACTACCGTTGAGAATAACCTGCCCCTCGGTTTCATGGACAAATGAGGTGCCCGAAGAAATGCGGAATGCCTCATAGGTAGTGTTGAGGTCCATGCCCGCCTTCTTCATGGTAGCCAGTGCCTCGGATATGGTAATCAAATTGGCGGTGGCAAGATAATTTGTTGCCACTTTAAGGATAGAGGCCGTACCCAACTCACCTGTATGAAGGACGCGGCGGCCAAGCGTGGTTAGCACCGGACAAATCTGGTCAAACACATCCCGCTTGCATCCAGCAAAAATAGAAATATTGCCGGTGGCGGCGCGATGACAGCCGCCTGATACAGGGCAATCAACGGCTGACGCGCCTTTTGCTTCAACCAAGGCACCTAAGCGCTTGACTTCGGTTTCATCGGTGGTGCTCATCTCTGCCCAGATTTTACCAGCACTCAATCCGGCAAGAATACCATCTTCGGCTTCCATGACGGCGGCACATGCGGCAGGTGATGGCAGACAGGTGATGATCATATCACAGCTCTCCGCCATAGCTTTCGGACTGTCAGCCCAAGATGCGCCTTTTTGAAGGAAAGGTTCTGCTACGCTTTTATCTAAATCACGGACAGTGACATCAAAGCCATTACGGATGAGACTTCCGGCGAGTTTGCCACCAACATTGCCAAGCCCAATAAACCCAATTTTCATGTTGCCCTCTTTGGAAATATTTCTATATATCTCACTGTTTTCGCATATGTTTCATTTTGCAAGCGTTATTTGCACCCAACTTGAACTTGCTGTTTCCCAAACGCCATATATATAGAGTTTAGAGGATGACGCCATGAATGCTATTTTACCGGAATGGTCGCTTAATGATCTTTATGATCAGGCCACAGATATCGTATTGCAAGACCAGATGTCGGTAGCTCTTAAAGAGGCCACCGAATTGGCAAATACGCATCAGGGAAAGCTAGCAACTTGTGATGGCAAAACGCTTCATCATATCCTTGTCACCTATCAATCCTTATCAGAGCGGACATCACGGCTAACCAGCTATGCTGATTTATCTTTTGCAGCTGATTTAACGAAGCCTGAAACGAGTAAATTGGCGCAAGATACGCGAGAAGCCGAACATGCTATTCATGCTAAGCTTATCTTTATCGAACATGAGCTGGCACAGATGGCAGATGAGGATTTGACGCGGATTATGGCAGAGCCAGTCATGCAACGCTGGGCGCCTTGGCTGCGGTTGGTGCGGGCGTTCAGGGATCATCAGCTCTCGCTGGAGCTTGAAACCATGCTTATTGACCGCCAGTCATCTGGGCGTGGGGCATGGATAAGATTATTTGATGAAATGGCGGCAGGGCTAAGTTTTCCGATTGATGACCGCCATGTCACAGAAGCCGAGATCATGGATATGATGAGTGATCCTGACCCCGAGATACGGCGCAAAGCTGGCCTTGCTAGATCAGAGGTGTTGGCCGCCAATAGTCGAAGCATGGGATTAATTCTCAACACCATTGCCAAGGATAAGCAGGTTGATGATAAGTGGCGGCATTTCAGCCGCCCGGTATCGTCACGCAATCTCGCCAATGATGTTGAAGACAGTGTTGTTGACCAATTGGCTGATAGTGTCACCGCTGCTATGCCAGACCTTAGCCATCGCTATTATGCCCTGAAAGCGCGCTGGATGGGAGAAGATAAGCTCAATTGGTGGGATCGCAACGCTCCTGTCCCCGGAGATGATGATCGCATGTTTTCATGGGATGATGCAAAAGCCATTATCCTTGACGCCTTTGGTCAGTTTGATCCTATGTTTGCACAAATGGCAGGCTGGTTTTTTGAGCGCAACTGGATTGACGCACCAACGCGGTCAGGCAAAGCCTCTGGCGCCTTCTCACACCCAACTGTGCCATCTGTGCATCCTTATATCCTCGTCAATTTTCACGGCAAAGTCCGTGATGTCATGACTCTAGCGCATGAACTTGGTCACGGGATTCACCAATTGCTTGCCGCTGACCAAGGGCATTTAATGGCTGGAACGCCATTGACGCTAGCCGAAACAGCCTCTGTTTTTGGTGAGATGCTGGTCTTTAACAGGCTCATGGAACAGACTGCCGATAGCACCCAAAGGCGGGCACTTCTTGCTGGTAAAATTGAGGATATGTTAAATACAGTGGTTCGCCAAATTGGTTTTCATAACTTTGAAACGCGCGTTCATGATATGCGGCAATCAGCAGAATTGACGGTTGAGCAAATTAACGATATTTGGATGCAGACTCAAGCCGAAGCGTTAGGCCCTGCTATTCATATTGATGACAGTTATCGGCCGCTTTGGGGATTTATCCCGCATTTTATTCATGTGCCGTTTTATGTTTATGCCTATGCCTTTGGTGATGGCTTGGTGGGGGCATTATGGCAGAAATATCAATCTGCTGAAAGTGCTGCTGAACGGGCTGATTTTGTAGCTGCATATCAAGATTTATTACGGGCAGGCGGCACCAAACGGCATGATGCGGCATTAGCTCCATTTGGCCTTGATGCCAGCGAGCCTAAGTTTTGGTCATTAGGATTAGAAATGATTTCTGGTATGATTGACCAACTTGAAAGTGAGCTATCTGAGGCATCACTTAATGAGGATAAATAGACTATGGCTGATGAAGCATCAGGGTTAGGTGGCCGTTTCCGACGTTATGCCCGTGTCACCGGGACGATGGGCAATCTGGCGATTAAGATGGCAGGTGAGCGCTATCTGGGGATCAAGATTAATCGTGAGGAACATGCAAGCAAATTGCGCGATGCGCTTGGCGGTTTAAAAGGGCCGTTAATGAAAGTCGCGCAGATATTGGCAACGATACCCGAAGCCCTGCCTCGTGAATATGCGGAAGAACTAGCAAATCTGCAAACTGATGCGCCATCTATGGGCTGGTTATTTGTGAAACGCCGGATGGCTTCAGAATTAGGTGCAGACTGGCAGGCGCAATTTGCTGAGTTTGATAAAACCGCCGCCGCCGCCGCGTCATTAGGGCAAGTGCATCGTGCCACTGGTCATGATGGGGCTGAACTGGCGTGTAAGCTGCAATATCCAGATATGGCGTCAGCTGTTCAGGCAGATTTGCGGCAGCTTAAACTGATTTTCTCGCTCTATGAGAGATATGACAAAGCCATATCGACCTCAGACATTCATACCGAACTAGCTGAGCGTTTAGAAGAAGAGCTAGATTATCGCCGCGAGGCTGCAAATATGACCCTTTATCGGAATATGCTTGATGGGGTTGAAGGCGCATATGTGCCGGAAACGGTTGATTCGCTATCGACCGAAAGACTGCTGACGATGACTTGGCTAAATGGCGCCAAATTAAAAACCTTTATTGAAGAAAACGAAGACCAAACCCTGCGTAATAAGGTAGCAGAAAACATGTTTAGAACATGGTATGTGCCGTTTTATTATTATGGTGTTATTCATGGCGACCCGCATCCAGGGAATTATACGATCACCAAAGATGGTGGGGTTAATCTGTTGGATTATGGCTGTATCCGCCTATTTAGACCAGATTTTGTCCGCGGCGTTATTGAACTATATCAAGCGCTTCGTGATAATAACGAAGAGCAGGCGGTGGCGGCATATGAATATTGGGGGTTTAGGGGATTGGATCGTGAGACGGTAAATGTCTTGAATATATGGGCACGTTTCATCTACACTCCCCTTTTGGAAGATCGCGCAAGACCAATTCAGGAAATGCGTGGTGGTGCGTATGGGCGTGATCTAGCCATGCAAGTTCATGCTGAGTTAAAACGCATTGGTGGAGTAAAGCCGCCGCGTGAGTTTGTTCTCATGGATAGGGCGGCGCTTGGTCTTGGGTCTGTTTTCATGCATTTGAAGGCAGAAGTGAATTGGCATCGCCTGTTTGAAGGGCTGATTGGTGATTTTGATGTCGAAACATTAAGACAACAACAAAAAAATATGGCTGAACAAGCCGGCTTGCCAAGCTATTTATGGCAACATGAACATGCGGAAGATGCTGAATTTGAGGGATAAATGATGATAATTGGAATTCCAAAAGAAACACGAAGTGACGAAAGTCGTGTCGCTGCTGTCCCAGATACTGTCAAAAAGCTTATTGCGATGGGCTTTTCGGTGGCGGTTGAAAAAGGCGCCGGTGATGGGGCATTAATACCTGATGCCACCTATGAAGCGGTTGGTGCAAGTCTGGTCACAACGGCGAAAGCCCTTAGCGCTGATCTGGTGTTTAAGGTGCGGCCGCCAAGCCAGGATGAGATTAGCAAAATGTCATCGGGGGCAACCGTTATCAGCTTGATGGAGCCATATAGTGACACGGATACAGGTGCCATGCTAAGTGCGGCGGGAATCAGTGGATATGCGCTTGAGTTGGTGCCGCGCATTACCCGTGCGCAATCTATGGATGTGTTATCAAGTCAGGCTAATCTTGCAGGTTATCGCGCCGTACTGGAGGCTGGCTCCGTCTTTTCACGAGCCTTTCCGATGATGATGACAGCGGCAGGCACCGTCCCGCCAGCCAAAGTATTGGTGATGGGAGCAGGTGTTGCCGGGCTGCAGGCGATTGCGACAGCCAAGCGTTTAGGCGCAGTTGTCTCAGCAACCGATGTTCGGCCAGCGGTGAAAGAACAGGTCGAATCGCTGGGCGGTAAGTTCGTTGCCGTCGAAGATGATGAGTTCAAGGCAGCAGAAACCTCTGGCGGATATGCAAAAGAGATGAGCGATGCGTATAAAGCCAAACAAGCCCAGCTCATCGCAGATACAATTAAAACGCAGGATATCATTATCACAACAGCATTGATCCCGGGGCGTCCCGCGCCAGTTCTGGTGACAGAAGATATGGTAAAGTCCATGAAGCCAGGCTCAGTGATTGTTGATCTGGCGGTTGAACAGGGCGGTAACTGCCCCTTGAGTGAGCCAGGAAAAGTCGTCGTCAAGCATGATGTCACTTTAGTCGGTTACACAAATATCGCTGGTCGTTTGGCAGAGGTGGCGTCTAGTCTTTATGCTAAGAATGTGGTCAATTTTCTGGCTAACCTTTGGGATGAAGAAAGCAAATCTCTGAAAACAGATAGCGATGATGAAATCATTACAAGTAGCTTAATTACAAAGCCAGTTAAGGCGGCAAAGCCAGCTCAAGCTTCAACAAAAAAGGCATCAACCAAGAAGGAGGGTGATAAAGATGGCGAGTGATGTTCTGCTGTCACAGGCAAAAACAATTTCTAATCAGGCGACAGAATTGCTGGAGACCAGCAAATCTCTGGAAGCGGCGATGATGAATATGGGGTCTGATGTGGTCGGTCATGGTGCCGTTGAGCCGCTCTATTTTGGTTTAACGGTTCTGGTATTGGCCTGTTTCGTTGGTTATTATGTGGTATGGCGAGTGACGCCTGCCTTGCATTCCCCTTTGATGGGTGTGACCAATGCGATCTCATCGGTCATTATTGTCGGTGCTTTAATTGCCGCAGGCCCTTCCGAGTTTGGTTTTGCTCAGGTCATGGGTTTTATCGGTGTTATCCTAGCATCCATTAATATTTTTGGTGGATTTATTGTAACCCAGCGTATGCTGGCCATGTTTAAGCGTAAAGGGAGATAGAGATGGGCGCTTCATTTTCTGCATATCTTTATCTGGTCGCGGCGGTAATGTTTATCATGGCCTTGCGCGGTCTATCATCACCAGAAACCGCACGTTCTGGTAATTTATATGGTATGGGCGGCATGGCAATTGCCATTTTGACCACCATATCCATGCCTGAAGTCACCAGCTATGGGCTGATCATTGCGGGCATTATTATTGGTGGCGGTATTGGTGCCTTTATTGCCATGCGCATCCAAATGACAGCCTTGCCGCAGCTTGTTGCGGCCTTCCACTCGCTAGTTGGTTTGGCGGCGTGTGCGGTGGCAGCGGCGGCGTTCTATAATCCGACGCCTTATGGCATCGGTGTGCCGGGCAATATCGCCATGGGCAGTCTCATCGAAATGTCGCTTGGACTGGCTATCGGCGCGATTACCTTTACTGGATCAATCATTGCTTTTGGTAAGTTGCAAGGCCTGATTACAGGCAAGCCTGTGACCTTTGCAGGCCAGCATTTACTCAATGCTGGATTAGGTATTCTTTTGATCGGGCTAGTGGCATGGATGGCAACAACAAACAGCGCTATGGCATTCTGGCTCGTCTTTATTGTGGCTTTAGTCGCTGGTATTTTGATTATTATCCCTATTGGCGGTGCCGATATGCCGGTTGTGATTTCCATGCTCAATTCCTATTCAGGATGGGCAGCGGCGGGTATTGGCTTTACGCTTGGCAATCCGCTCTTGATCATCACAGGCTCGCTGGTTGGGGCGAGTGGGGCGATCTTGTCTTATATTATGTGTAAAGGCATGAACCGATCCTTCTTTAGCGTTATTCTCGGCGGCTTTGGCGGTGAGACGGCAACAGGTACTGCTGCTGATCAAGGTGATAAAGTCGTTAAGCAGGGCAGTGCCGATGATGCCAGTTTCATTATGGGCAATGCTTCATCAGTCATTATTGTTCCGGGTTACGGTATGGCCGTGGCACAAGCCCAGCATGCGTTGCGTGAAATGTCTGATATGCTGAAAGCAGAAGGCGTTGATGTTCGCTATGCTATTCACCCGGTAGCTGGCCGTATGCCTGGACATATGAATGTTCTGCTGGCTGAAGCTAACGTCCCTTATGATGAAGTGTTGGAGCTGGATGAGATTAATCGTGATTTCGCACAGACCGATGTGGCCTTTGTCATTGGTGCTAATGACGTGACTAACCCATTGGCTAAAACGGATCCAACATCGGCGATTTATGGCATGCCTATTCTTGATGTTGAACGTGCCAAGACGGTTTTATTCGTTAAGCGTTCGATGGCGTCTGGATATGCTGGCGTTGATAACCCGCTGTTTTTTAATGACAACACCATGATGCTATTTGGTGATGCCAAAAAAGTATGTGAGGAGATTATTCAGGCGATGTCAGGTGGTCACTAGACCATTTATTTGGCCGAATAAAGCAAACTGAAAAATATAAAGCCACCTTATTAAGGTGGCTTTTATTATGGCAATAATAAATATGTGGACTAAAAGCCTTCGCGCTCAAGCCGCTTACGCATTAATTTACGAACCCGGCGAGTTGATTCTGCCGTTTCACGCGCCCGTCTCTCAGATGGCTTTTCGTAATTACGGCGGTTTTTCATTTCACGGAACATCCCTTCGCGTTGCATCTTCTTTTTAAGGACGCGCAGAGCTTGATCGACATTATTGTCTCTGACTGTTACGAACACTGTGGCATCATTCCTTTCAGTGAATAATTAACTTAAATAATTAACTCAAGTAATTGGTATTATTTTCTGGTGTTTAATGCGTATTTAACCAATAGCTCATACACAAGAAGACGTGCTTATAGCATATATCATTGTTCATGCAAACCCAAAAGGCATATAATATCTTCTAAATATCGTAATCATAAGGAAAAAGATTGCACATCACCAGATCATACCTATATAACAAGGCAAGGGTGATAATGATGGAAAACATAGATATACATTCTGTAATTCGTGCCATGCTTGTACATGTCCCGTTTGACGGCTGGACGGATACAGCAATAGAAGCGACGGCCAAAGACCTTGATCTCTCGGCTGCGGAAATGGCGCAACTATTCCCCCGTGGCGCGATCAGTGCTGTTGAAGCCTTTGTTGGTATTAGTGATCAGGATATGATCACCCGCTTTGCTGAACTTGATGAGCGTCCAACAGGGGTAACATCTACCATTAAAACGCTCATTTTGATCAGACTAGAAGACGCCGCACCATATCGAGAAGCGGTATCGCGGGCCATGCAGGTGCTTGCTAAACCACAACATGCGCCGGTCGCCGTGCAGACGCTGTATCGTTCCATTGATTGTATGTGGCGGATTGCTGGTGATAGGTCTGTTGATTTTAATTTCTACTCAAAGCGCGTATTGCTGGCTGGTGTGTATAGCGCCACACTAGCCTTCTGGCTAGCTAACCCTAATGCTGATCAAGAGAAACTGGATCAGTTTGTCAGCCGTCGCCTGCGTGAAGTAGCTTTCCTACCTAAAGTAACTGCCCCCGCACGCCAGATTGCCAAGACAGGCATTAAGATGGCTGGGCGAATGATGGGGCGGCTATCGCCGCCATGGGTTCGTTCCTGAACCAAGTCACATTTGCCGATAACATGTCTTAGCAAAGGGTAGTGCTATGCCTATAAAAATTCAATCTGATCTTCCCGCTCGTGAAGTGCTGGAAAATGAAAATGTAGATTTGATCATAAGTGATCGAGCTGTGATACAGGATATCAGGCCGATTAAACTGCTTTTCCTTAATCTGATGCCGAAGAAAGAGGAAACGGAGATCCAATTTGCCCGGTTGCTCGGCAATAGCCCTCTTCAAATTGAGCTAACCTTGATGACGACGGCTAGTTATAAACCGCGCAATACAGAACCTGGCTATTTACGTAGGTTTTATCGCTCTTTGGATGATGTCAAAGATGATTATTTCGATGGTATTATTATCACTGGCGCGCCTGTTGAAACGCTGGATTTTGAAAATGTGAACTACTGGCAAGAACTGGTAACAATTATGGAATGGTCACGCCACCATTGTTTCCGGCGGTTAGGAATATGCTGGGGTGGTCAGGCGATGCTCTATCATTTCCATCATATCCAGAAGCATATGATCGGCCATAAACAGTTTGGGGTTTTTGATCATAAGCTAACAGAAACCAAATCACGACTGATGAAAGGGTTTACCGATTCGTTCCCGATGCCGGTATCTCGCTACACCGAAAATAGATCAGAAGAAATTAACAAACATCCTTACCTAGAAGTGTTAGCGGAAAGCCCTGATGCTGGTCCCGGCATTGTCCGGCACCAAGACACAGGTGATTTATTCGTACTGAACCATCTAGAATATGATGCCGATACCTTGGCGGCAGAATATAACCGTGATCAAAAAGAAGGGTTAGAGACACCAGTGCCGTTAAATTATTTTCCAGATAATAATCCTGCCCATGCACCAATTAATTACTGGCGACCATTTGCCTTTTTATTCATCACAAACTGGATACATGATCTTTATCAGGCGACACCATTTGATCTGACCACGTTAGATCAGCCGAAGTCTTAACAGGCGGCTTAACCAATCTTCTCATTGAGATGCGCCATCTTGCGCCCTGTCCGTGCTTCGGCTTTGCCATAACGGTGAACATGCACCCCAGGACGCGCAAATGCAGCATCTAGCTCGGGCATATCTTGGCCAAGTATATTGGTCATCCGCCATCTATTATAAGCCCCTGTTGCGCCTAGCGGTAAACCTGCTGCTATTCTGACTAGTTGCGAAAATTGGCTTGTCTCTGCGCCCTCAATAGTCCAGTGAAAAGAATTATGTGGACGTGGTGCAATCTCATTAAACAGCAATTCGCCAGATGCGGTGATAAACATTTCTACCGCTAGAACACCAGTCAGGTTCAGCTCCTCGGCAATCGCTTTGACGGCAGCCATGCCCTGACGTTCACATTCCGGCGGTAAAATATCGGCAGGTGCAGGGGCTTCGCTTATATGCAGAATGCCGTTGCGGTGCTGATTAATGCTGGCTGGCCATGTCGTCATTTGGCCATGTTGATCACGCGCGACCAGAAAACTAGCCTCAGCGGTAAAATCAACCAGTTCTTCTAAGATCAGATCATCTGATCCCATTTGGGCAAAGCTATCATCAGTCAGATTATTCGCGGTCAGCCGCATCTGGCCCTTGCCATCATAGCCCATGCGGCAGGTTTTCAGAATAGCTGCATCAAAATCTGTCATGGCACGATTGAGCTCAACCTGATTACCAATTGCGATATAGCGCGGCGTTGCAATACCAATTGCTTGCGCCATGTTTTTCTCACTAAGCCGATGTTGGGCAATCCCTAATGCCTTACTCCCCGGGCAGATAGGGACATATTCTGCCAAGATATCCATCGCTGTTACAGGAACATTTTCAAACTCACAAACGACGGCTGATACAGACTTGGCAAAGCCTGCCAATGCCTCAGCATCATGGTAATCCGCACGTGTCGACAGACTGGCAATATCGGTTGCAGGGGCATCACCTGACGGCGCAAAGACATGACAGCGATAGCCAAGAGCTGATGCTGCCTCAATGGTCATGCGGCCTAGCTGACCGCCGCCAAGGACACCAATTACAGCTGTTTCAGGGGCTATTTTAGGGCAAGCGTCTATCTGCATGATCAGTGACCTTATGCGTTATTTTCATCAACAGGTTCGATAGCAATAGCATCAGTTTGGTTTTGCCGCCATGCGTTCAGCCGGTTGGCTAGATCACTATCGCTAAGGGCAAGGATAGAGGCCGCCATTAATCCAGCATTTGTTGCACCAGCATGGCCAATGGCAAAACTGGCCACCGGTACACCAGCAGGCATCTGAACAATAGATAATAAGGAGTCCATGCCCTTAAGCGCTTTGCTCTCAACCGGAACGCCTAAGACTGGCAGGGTTGTGTGTGCGGCCAGCATACCGGGTAAATGTGCCGCCCCGCCGGCGCCTGCAATAATCACCTTAATGCCGGTTTCATGTGCATGATCTGTATAAGATTTCAGCCGCTCAGGGGTGCGATGGGCAGATACAATTCGCTTTTCATAAGATAGATTCAGCTGATCCAATATATCGGCGGCATGACGCATGCAAGACCAGTCAGACTGGCTCCCCATACAAATCCCAATCTGTGGTGGGTTAGTCGTCATGCTAATCTCCTCATCTGATGTCAAGTATTTTGATATCAAGCAATGATATCTGGCAATAGTTTCTGGTTTATGATGCGAATTTCATCTTTAATGCCTAGCTTGCGTTTTTTTAGACGCTGCAGTTTTAAGGCGTCAATAATTGGGGCTTCCGCCAGCTCAGATATAACTTCATCCAAATCACGATGTTCAAGGGTAAGCTGTTCCAGTCTTTTCTGAAGCTGTTGTTTTATATCATCATCATCGAAATTATCTTTGCTCATCTCGCATGACCAGCCTTTGCTTCGTGATTAAGATGACATCAGTATTAATTGCTTAGGGAAGCTCAGAAATATTTTGCACCTGATCAGATGGCGACTTTACGCTATCCCCGGTTTTTTCAATCGCTTTATCAAGGGCATCTTGCGTACAAAGCCCTAGCATAACAGGATGCTTTGCCGAAATATTAGCAATATTCCAGTGTGAGCGTTCCCGTATCTTTGTGATCGTATCGCGGGTCGTGCCAACAAGTTTAGAAATAACACTATCTTTCATGCTGGGGTGATGCTTAACCAGCCATGCGATACCATCTGGCTTATCGCCGCGCTTGGCTAATGGAATATAAGTTGGCCCTTTGGTACGGTTTGTTGGCTCGGGCAAGGTCGTTGTTGATCGGACTAGTCTGGCGTTACTATCGGCCTCGCATCGAGTAATTTCTTCCTGCGATAACTGCTTATTTTGAACAGGGTCATAGCCGCGAATACCGCCGCCAACGTCACCATCTGCAATGGCTTGTACCTCAAGATCGTGAAGCGCACAAAAATCGGCAATCTGGGCAAAGGTCAGCGCCGTGTTATCAATTAACCATACTGCGGTTGCCTTAGGCATTAGCAAATCAGTCATTTTGCCTCCAGAATGTGCAATAGGGCTTGGAGATGGGATATAGAGATCAGCATCAAACGTAATGGCAAAGAGCGACACCGAGAACCCAGAATCAATAAACCCAATATTTATAAAAGATGATCATGACATATGTCATATTGATCGGATAATATTATCTACCCGCAAATAGCCTTAAAATCAAGCCTTTGTGGTGCTTTCGTCAGCTGTTATGGGAATAATTTGTCGGCTTTCAACGATGAGCGGCTGGCCAGAGCTCAGCGCATCAAGGCGAATATTAGCAAGCCCGATCCAGCCGTCGCCATCTTTGGTACAGCCCAGCACCTCACCCACCAGCCTGTCATCGGCATGGATATCGGCTGGATATGTGATCGCAGCTCTCGCCGTAAACGCAGTATATCGCCGTTTTAAGAGCCCACGATAGCGGGTTCTGGCGGTGACTTCCTGTCCAATAAAACAGCCTTTGTCAAAGCTGACAGCCCCATGCTTATCGAGACCGGCTTCAAGCGGTAATGCCTTTTCAGGCGGCAATTCAGCCTGTCCTTCGGGGATGACATGGCGGTAACGATAGACCTGATACGCCGAATGATCGGATTCACCCTCATGATCATTATCGAAATTACCGACTGCATAAAATCGGCAGATATGATGATCTCTAAAACGCAGGTCTTTATAGCCCCTATCTTGCCCTCTATCTTGCCCTCTAACTTTATAGGGCACGACATGGATTTGCTCATCAGTTGGGGTAAAATCAATTGCGCGGCGCAGACGGTATAATCGCAGTTTTTTTAGCAATTCGTCACGCCGATCAAGATCGCATTCCAGCCTGAAGCCTTGCCCATCATGACTGATTCGGCTGATCAGCAGGTCAAAAAGGATACGGCCTTGCGGGGTCAGAAGCGCGGCTGAGGCAATAGTTTCAGGGGCAAGTGTGGTGATATCAAGGGTCAGCAGATCATTGAGAAATGCCTCCGCTTCATCACCTGTTACGGCGAGACAGCCTCTGCCCTTCATGTGCTCCTGAAATAGCGCCTTTAATGGCTCAGGAGATTGCTGTTGATTAGTATTTTCGCTTTTTGTCATCATCATAATTTATATGGCGGCTATTCATTTGTCTTCAAGAGGTAAGGTTTGCGTGCCTTTATGCTTGCCTATAGTCTTGCCTGCAAGACAGCCAAAATGCCCTAAACCACCGGCCATGATTGGCACCGCGCCCATCACCAATAATAGCGCATTTAAGGGTAAACCCGCATCAATCATAAGCCCAATCCCGGCTGGCGAAAGTGCCGAGGCAAATACCATAAGCGCATGCATGACGGCCTTAATGCTTCCTAAATGCCGTGTCCCATAAAGTTCTGCCCAAATGGGTGTTACCACAGGATAGACGCCGCCTTGTATTAGCCCGAAACAGCCAAAATATACCCAGACCATAAAGGGAGAGTTAATCTGACCAAGCAAAAACACAGGTAGCGCCAGCAAGGTGACAATGACTGGAGCGATAACCGTTGCCGAAAAGCGATCAACCATGATGCCGCCGATGAGCGCCCCGCAGATACTCAATGCCGCATAAATTGAATATCCGCTTGCCCATAATGGCAGGGGAACTTGCATGAGGTCAGCAAAATAAATCTGGTGAAAAAACAATCCTGTTGACGTGAAGCTTGGGGCAATGACTAATCCTGCCAGCAACAGAAAGCGCCATTGAAAAATCACTTGCCGTGTCGTCCAATGCTGGCCATCACGGCCTGCCCTAACGCCGTCAACACCGGCACCGTCTTGACCATCTTTACGCCCCGAAAACATCAGCGTGGCCGGAATCATGATGACCAATATCAAGATCGTTGTAATTTGCCAGATTTGCCGCCAATCCATGACCGCCAATAGCAGCAGCGCAAAGGCAGGCATCAATACTTCGGATAAAGGATGACCTTGGGTGGCAATAGCAACCGCGCGGCCGCGTTCGGCTACATAGCGGCGGCTCATCGCGGTGGCATAGAGATGGCTCATCATGCCTTGTCCGGCAAGCCGCAGAAAATAAATGCCAAATCCAAGCATCACGGCAGAGGAGACAAGTGAGAAAAAGCTCGTAGCAAAGGCAAGTCCGATAATGACTGCCAAGGCAATTGTCCTTAGCCGGATAATATCAACTAGCCTGCCGAGAAAGATAATTGTGACGGCGCTACTGAGCGTGCCAGCGGCGTAGATAAGACCAAAATCACCATGACTGAGATTTAACTCGGATCGAATTTCAGCCGAAAACAGAGAGATGAAAAACGTCTGTCCGGGTGAAGAAAAAAAAGCCAGCAATAATCCAAATAACAAAAATCGCCATTGTGAGGTGATGAAGGCAATATTATTGAGGATATTAAATGCTGACATAGATAGTCCAATTAAATGGGGAAAACCAATATTTTCCGCATCACCAAACCTATGGAAGCCATAGACAGAGTGTCAAGAGTATTCAAAAAAATATCCCCTCAAAAGGGGATATTTATTGATATGATTAAAATGCATTTCTAGGCGGCAGATGGAGCATCCTTTGGCGCTGACAACAGAGCAAGAATGCCTCCAATGATACCAAGAATAACGCCAACGATTGAAGCAAAGCCCGCCATCAAGAAGCTAATGACAACAGCAACAATCATGATGATGCCAGCTAATTTTGCGCTTCTCATAGCAAGTGCCATAATGCCGCCAGCGAGCATGGCTAGTGAGACAAGAAGCCAAACCAGCATATAGTTTGTTACCGCGGATGTAAGCTCAGCCGCATCAGCAGCTAGTGCGGTATCGGCAGCAGTGCCCGAAGCCTCTAGCATCGCCTGGCCGGCGCCACCAATTACGGCGGCGGCTGCATAAGCAAAATACGCAAAAATGGCATTGAGAGCGCCACCAATAATTCCTAATACTCCACCAGCAACTTTCATAATCTTCTCCTAATAGATAAAAAATAAATTAAATGCTTTTACCATAATTTGTGCGTGGGGCATAATTTTATTTTTTAAACCTCTGATAGTGAAAGTTAGAGCTGAATAAAGATTATGTCATAGCCATTAAATAGGATCATCACCAAATCTATTATTGTTGCTAACACTTGGCGACGCAAACCAAACAATCATCCAGACAAGCGTGCCGATAAATATTCCAATTGATAAAGCGATAAGAATATATGCACCGCCAAAAGATGAACCCATGCTGCTCATATCGCCTGATATTGCAACCATGGCAGAGACAAAAATTGTGATCATGGCGCCAGTGGATAAAACAGATGAGGTCGCCATCAATCCATAAAATGCGGCTAGCCACCATCCAGTTCGGTTAATATCATGAAGCCGCCTGACAGAAACCGCAAGATTAGGGATAAAAGTTGCCAGTGAAAAGATAATATAGACATAGTCTATAAAGCCATATCCAAGCGCTGTTTCATCAAAATCAGGGTCCATCATGTCAGTAAAAGATGGCATTGCGGCGATTGAATAAGCAAAGTAAAGAATGCCAATAATAACAAGCAACAGGCTATACCACCAATACTCGCTGCGGCTCGACCGACCCCTGAAGTCAAAATACCTGAAAAAAGGAAGAATAGCGTAGTTGATTGCGTTCATTTTGATGCCTGCTTATGATTTTTAATTATCTAATATAGATTTATATAAAGCATTTTAAGAATTTAGAAAGGTCGTCCACCAGTTTCAGCTAAAAAATGGCTTGTTTTTAATGCTGTCTTTGTCGGATGATGCTATTATTTCATTATTATATAATAATATAGAGGACTGCTACATGAGGCGCCACACCCCTATCGGTCTAAAGATACTGACAGCAGGTGTTATGCTGTTCGGACTGACCGCACAGCAAGCCATGAGTCATGAATGTATCCCGGCAAGCAATTCAGCGGCTGATATTTTTGTCTATAATAGCTGTAAAAGTGATTTGCTGACAGGGGTTTCCGGTCATGGTAAAGCCGATGGTGAAGCCCAAAATAAAGCTGAGGATGAGGCAAAGATAGATGCCCTAGAGCAGGAAAATATTTACCTGAAAGCCCAGCTTAAAGAGCTGAAAGCACGGCTACTACAAATCATTGGTCAATATTAATTAGGCGGCATTTGCGATAGCTATTTATCAAATATAAATAGCGTAAATGGCAAAAGGTATGGTGCTGCTGAGAAGGATTGAACTTCCGACCTCTCCCTTACCAAGGGAGTGCTCTACCACTGAGCTACAGCAGCATAGGCGTGGTTTTAACAGCAAGAGATATAAGATGCAAGGGTAAAGCAGATGCTGCTTTTGCCGTCTTATGTCCGCTATTCAAAACCATTTTAACAGAAACCTAACCAATCGCTGCACGCGTGGCGAGAATAGCTTTGGTGTATAGAATGCTCCTGCGGCGCGCTTGCTTGCCTCACCATAAGTCGGATAAGGCGCAATATGGGCTGCCATCGTTTTAATCTTGGCTTTTGCCTTGATAGCGATGCTCCAGGTTCCTATCATTTCACCAGCATGAGGGGCGAGAATGCTTGCCCCTAGGATTTTACCTTTTTTTGTGGTGACGGCGATGACCATGCCTTCGGTGCGTTTTTCGGCTCGGGCGCGATCATTTTCCGCTAATGGGACAATCAGCTGAATGGGGTTATAGCCCGCGGCTTTTGCCATATCCATTGTCATGCCGACATGCGCCAGCTCGGGGTCAGTAAATGTCACCCAAGGCACAGCATTTTCAGAAACCCGCGCGGGTAGGCGGAACAGCATGTTCTGGATAACAATGCCAGCATGATATCCGGCAATATGCGTGAATTGCTGGCGGCCGCTGACATCACCGATAGCAAAGACACGCCGATTGCTTGTTTTAAGCCGTGGATTAGTGGTAATTCCGGCTTTGCTATAACTGATGCCCGCCTGATCTAAATCAAGACTATCCAGATTAGGCCGGCGTCCTACCGCAACGAGGATATGCGAGGCATGAAGCGTGGCTTCGGTTTTGCCGCTTAATGTCACGGTAATCTGTCCATTCTTGCCTGATGCTTTGGATATCGCGGTGCCTTCGATAAAGCTAATGCCTTCATCAGTCAGTTGCTGCTGCAATATCTCAACCAAACGCGGCTCATCCCGGTTCATGATGCTGACGGCTTCGACAACGGTCACCTTTGCCCCTAGCCGCCGCCATGCTTGCGCCATTTCAATGCCGATCGGACCGCCGCCCATTATGATCAGATGATCAGGGACCTCGGTCAGGCTGAATATCGTTTCATTGGTATAATATGGCGTCTCTGCCAACCCCTCAACAGGCGGCACAAAAGGGGATGAGCCTGTGGCAATAACAAAATACTTGGCCCTAACCGTATAGCCGCCACCGCTAACGCTCCGATGATCAATAAACTTGGCCTCAGACTCAATCACTTTAACACCAAGACCGCGAAAGCGTTCAACTGAATCATGCGGGGCAATTCCAGCGATGACATCATCAATATGAGCTTTAACAGCGGCCATATTAACCGATTTTGTTGTCGTGATGCCAATCGCTTCGGCGCGTGGGTCGGGATATGCTAATTTGGCAGCCGCAAGCAGGGCTTTCGATGGAACACAGCCGTAATTGAGACAATCGCCCCCCATTTTATCACGTTCAAATAAAATCACTTTGGCGCCCATTTGACTCGCTCCTGCGGCAACTGATAAGCCGCCAGAGCCGCCGCCAATCACACAAATATCAGTTTCAAGTATGGTCATGATGTCGTGCCCTTATGATTGGTATGTTTTGCTGATGCCTTACGTCTTGATTTGATAAGCGCAGGGATCAACGCCAATACTGATAACGCTACAATCGGACCAAGAAACCGCTGATCTGCTAAAACTGATATATTCGGCGTTTGGCCTATCGCCATGAGCTCACCAAAGCCGATGCCAGTATAAACAAAAACGGCGCTACCGGGGATAATCCCGATAACCGTTGCCGCCAGATATGGCAGGACGCGCATGCCCAGCATGGCAGGGATAATATTGACAACCCAGAAGGGCGCAACCGGCATTAACCGCAAAGCCAGAAGCCAGAAAAACGGTGAGCGATCAAAGCCATCTTTAAGTCGGTTGATAAACTGTGAAGTTGATGATTGAAAAAAACTAGCAAGAGCGCCGCGCGCCGCTAAAAACACAAGCACTGCCCCAAGGCTGGCCGCAAACACAACTAATATCACCGCCAGCCAGCCAAAAAATGCGCCGCCAATAAGCGTCAGAAAAACCGCTCCCGGTACAGAAAACGCCACCGCAATGGTGTATCCAGCAATAAAGGCAAGGATCATGATTGCATAATTCTGATCAATCCATTGATTGATCATATCGTAACGGGCAGCCATATTTACCCAGAATTGCTGATCAAGGCGGAGGTTATAATATCGCATCAGAAATAAGATTAGACAGAGACCAATGACCAGAACAAAGATAGGAATAAACCGCTGCCAAGATTTATTTTGCGGTGGCGATGACATCTGGCTATTGCTGTCCTGATCTTGATTTTTGTTTTGGTAAACCAAAGGCTGATCCTTTCGGGAACTCAAAATATGTGTATTATTTAACGTTATGATAATATGTAAGTAGAATTAGCAAATCACAATAAAGTGATGTTTAGCCATTTTCCTGCCGGTTTTTCGTGGTAAAACCTATTCTAACATGAAACATTAAGGTCAAGTCAGACCAATACACGCCAATATACACAAGATTAGGCAAGGTTATGAAAAGGCTATCTTTATGAACAAGCCCAAATCACAAAAGCAACATACAGAACACGCCGCTTCTGATAAAAAAGACAGGCTGGCAAAGGCTCTGCGTGAGAACTTGCTAAAACGTAAATCGCAAAAGCGTGGGCGTGACACTAACGTGGATCAATCTGCTTCAAAATACCCGAAGGCTGACAAACCAAATCACTCAAAGGGAGAGCCAGAGCATGGATAAACTCAATATTGTAGGTGGAAACACTCTCAATGGCGTGATCCCAATCAGTGGTGCTAAAAATGCGGCATTACCACTAATGTGTCTGGCCTTATTGACAGATGAAACCTTGGTTTTAGAGGGCTGGCCAGATCTCGCTGATACGCAATCTATGCGTGATTTACTGCAAAATCTTGGCGTCAAAAGCCAACATAGTAATGATGCTCTTCATATGCGGATAGATGGCGCGATAGGGATAGAAGCGTCATATGATATCGTCCGCAAAATGCGCGCCTCTATTCTTGTGCTTGGGCCTTTATTGGCACGCATGGGTAAGGCCAAAGTATCGTTGCCGGGGGGATGCGCTATTGGCACAAGGCCGGTTGATCTGCATATCATGGTGATGGAAAAACTTGGCGCCATCATCACCTTAGAAGATGGCTATGTTCTAGCCGAAGCCAAGCATGGTCTGATTGGCAATCATATTTACTTTCCTATGGTCAGTGTTGGCGCCACAGAAAATGCCCTAATGGTGGCCGTGCTAGCGCAAGGTCAGACGGTGCTGGAAGGCGCCGCGCAAGAGCCCGAGATTACTGATCTGGCTGAGTGTCTTATTGCCATGGGCGCAAAGATCAGCGGTCACGGCACCAATACGATCATCATAGATGGCGTTGATCAGCTAACAGGCGCAAAGCATAAAGTCGTCCCCGACCGCATTGAAGCCGGAACATTTGCCATAGCCGCCGCCTTAACAGGTGGTCATGTGACCTTGCAATATGATCGGCCAGAACATCTGGCAGCGTTGACAGATAAGCTGATTGAGGCGGGTATAGATGTCAGCATAGGCGATAACAGCATGACAATCTCTGGTCAGGGGCGGCCACAGCCAGTTGACATAACGACAGCGCCATATCCTGATTTTCCAACCGATTTGCAGGCGCAATTCATGGCATTAATGGTGTTTGCAGATGGAACCTCAAATATTGATGAAACGATTTTTGAAAACCGCTTTATGCATGTCCCCGAATTAATGCGGATGGGGGCAGATATTTCAGTTGCTGGAGGGTCTGCGATTATACATGGTGTTGAGCGGCTAATTGGCGCGCCTGTCATGGCGACAGATTTACGTGCTTCCGTGTCCTTGGTGCTAGCGGGATTGGTGGCGCAAGGCACGACCACAGTTCAGCGGATTTACCATCTTGATCGCGGCTATTACCGATTAGAAGAAAAATTAAATGCATGTGGCGCCGATATCACACGCATTAAAGGCTAACCCACATATTCAAAATCATACTATATTTGCTATGATAAGACGTAGGTAAGACAGAGGGTTCAGGCGATGGATAACAGACAAAAATTGGCGGCACTCGATCTGGCGGACCTAACCGTATTGTCATCATTATTACAGGATGCAACAGTATTGGTTGGTGATATGGGCTACGATGCGGAAGCCGAACAATTTATGCTGGTCGCGGCCAGGTTTATCACAGAAGATGGCCATAATCGCCGCCGATTGATGGGGGTAAACATAGATGGCGTCAAACGGGCGCGACGTTATGGCATTGACCTAAATCGCAAAGAAGATGTGCTATCCTTGCTCAGCGTGACATTTTCGGGTATGTCGGTGGATCTAACCTTTTCTGGTGATGCTATGTTAACACTGGAAACAGATCAGATCAGGGTCTTTGCCGCTGATCTGGATGAAGGCTGGGTGACAGGATTTCAGCCTTCACATAATAGCGATTGAGGAAAGATCAGTCTGATGACAAATCTTGGACAAGCACAGCTGAATGAATTGGCAGAAAATGATAGTCAGGAAAAGCTCATCCTAGCTTTGCCCAAGGGGCGGATTTTGCAGTCTATTCGTCCCATGATGGAACATGCCGGGCTTATTCCCGAAGATGGCTTTTTCAATGAAAAAGACCGCCGCCTGCGCTTTTCAACCAATGATCCTATGGTGGATATTATTCGTGTCCGGAGCTTTGATGTCGCCACGTTTCTGGCCTATGGCGCGGCGCAGATGGGGGTTGCTGGCTCCGATGTTTTGATGGAGTTTGATCATCCTGATATTTATGCCCCGGTTGATCTGAATACGGGCCATTGCCGCATGGTGGTAGCCACACAAGCGAAAACACTGACCGAGGAAGACCCAAGAAGCTGGAGCCATGTTCGTGTCGCGACAAAATATCCACGTCTAACCAGCCAGTATTTTGCCGCCAGAGGCGTGCAAGCAGAATGTATTAAATTAAACGGTGCGATGGAACTTGCCCCTGGATTAGGATTATGTCGGCGCATAGTCGATTTAGTCGAAACAGGTTCTACCCTGGAAGCCAATGGACTGGTTGAAGTGGAAGAGATTGCCAAGATCACCAGCAAGCTTGTTGTCAATCGTGTCGCATGGAAAACCCGACCTGAAGTGATAAGCAACTGGATCAAACGCTTTCGTGAGGCAGTAGATGACACTCAGAGTTCCACTTAATCATCCTGATCGGGCAGCGGTGCTGGATCATTTCATTAACCTCTCACGTGACGTTGTTTCTGATGTTGGTGCTGATGTTGCCAATATTATCAGCACGATCAGGGCAGAAGGTGATGCGGCTTTATTGCGTTACACAGAACAGTTTGATCATTTCGCTGTTACTAATATGGTTGATCTATCGATATCACCCGACCGTCTGAAGGCGGCTTATGAACAGCTTGATAAAGGCTTACGGCAAGCGCTTGATTTGGCCGCTGACCGGATTTCAGCCTTTCATGAGGAACAACGGCCGACGCCGCAAGAATGGGTTGATGATGCTGGTGTCCGATTAGGTCTGCGGCATACTGCGGTTGATGCGGCAGGGCTATATGTCCCTGGCGGCAAGGCCGCCTATCCATCGTCAGTTTTGATGAATGCTTTGCCAGCGCGTGTTGCGGGTGTCAAACGGCTGGTCATGGTAACGCCAATGCCACATGGTGTTGCCAATGATCTGGTTCTGGCGGCAGCGTGGCGGGCAGGCATTGATGAAGTCTGGGCGATTGGCGGCGCCCAAGCGATAGCTGCCTGTGCCTTTGGTACAGAATCTATCCGTCCGGTTAATAAGATTACCGGCCCTGGTAATGCGTGGGTTGCGACCGCCAAGCGGCAAGTGTTTGGGCAGGTTGGAATCGATTCGATTGCAGGCCCTTCGGAAGTGCTAATTATGGCGGATAACCATAATAATCCAGACTGGATAGCTATGGATTTAATGGCACAAGCGGAACATGATGAATTGGCGCAATCTATCCTGATTACCGATGATGAGGGATTTGCAGATGCGGTATCTGAGGCGGTTGAGCATATTCTCAAAACCTTGCCACGAGCAGAAATTGCAGGCGCATCTTGGCGGGATCATGGGGCGATAATTACGGTTGCGGATTGGCAAGAAGGTATTGATTTAGCCAATCGGCTTGCCCCTGAACATCTTGAGCTAGCCTTGGCTGATGCTGATGCGGTTAGCGCAGAAATCCATCATGCAGGGGCAATTTTTATTGGGGCATATACGCCAGAAGCCGTGGGCGATTATGTGGCAGGCCCTAATCATGTGTTGCCAACATCGCGCACCGCTAGATTCTCATCAGGCCTTGGTGTTGTTGATTTTATGAAAAGAACAACATTGGTATCTTGTGATAGTATGGCGTTACGGAATATTGGGCCGGCGGCGGTGCATCTGGCGGAGGCTGAGGGACTTGATGCACATGCCTTATCTGTTTCTCGGCGATTGAATGTCTGAGAGCCATGACGACTATATCTGACCAAGCCCGTATTATTGAGATACATCTGGATCAGAAAGACCAGCCCCGACTGAGTGCGGAAGCCGAACATGAACGATCAATTGCTATTTTTGATCTGATTGAAGAAAATTACTTTAGTTTATTATCAGCCGGCGGGCCTTATATCCTGACGCTTCGCATTGACGCGCGCCATATTCATTTTGATGTTAAGGATAACGCCAATGAATTGCTGGCTAAGTTTATGCTTGCAATGGGCCCCCTGCGGCGCGTTATCCGTGACTATAATATGGTTTGCGAGAGTTATTATGAGGCTATTCGCACCAAGACGCCATCACAGATTCAAGCAATTGATATGGGACGGCGGGCGCTCCATGACGAAGGGTCACAGATATTGCAAACCCGTCTTGATGGTAAGATTGATATGGATAAGGGCACGGCACGGCGGCTGTTTAGTCTCGTCTTTGTTCTCAAACAAGGGTTTTAAGCAACAGTCTTAAGTAAAATTCATAAAATAGAAAATCTTAAGCAGGGGTTATCAAAAAAGGTACAAAATCATGATAAAATCAACAATACCTAGCGAGGCAACATCAGATCGCCCCATTGATAAATTACCACTTAATATCCTATTTGCCTGTACCCATAATAAAATCCGCTCACCTATGGCCGAAGCCATGATGAAGAATATGTATGCTGATCATATTGGTCTGGTTGATAGTTGCGGGATGGACGATGGCGGCGATATTGGCGATGGGTTTACGATTGCAGTCATGCAGGAAATTGGGTTGAATATCATGGATCATGAGCCGAAAAGCTTTGCCGATATTAGTCAATCACATTTTGATATGGTCATTTGCTTCTCAGAAGCTAGTTATGAGGATGCCAGCCGCATGATGTCACTGGCTGGTGCAAGTATAGAATACTGGCCAGTTTATGATATGGCGCTGATTGCCGAAGGCAGGGAAGCACGCCTAAATGCCTATCGAAATGTCCGTGATGATATAAAAACCATGCTTAATGATCGTTTTAAGGGGTTAAATGCATAATATGCTTGACCCCAGACAGCGCATTCGTAATAGATGATGCCTTAATTGATAAACTTGGATTATATGGATGGCTAAAGAAGACTTAATCGAATTTTCGGGCGTTGTAACCGAATTATTACCCAACGCGATGTTTAGGGTAAAACTTGATAATGATCATGAGGTTCTCGCCCATACGAGCGGCAAGATGCGTAAAAACCGTATTCGGGTGCTGGCAGGTGATCGGGTTAATGTTGAAATGACCCCCTACGACCTGACCAAAGGCCGTATCACTTTCCGTTACAAGTAATTCATTTAAGATGACGGATCGGCAGAATAAACCCCGTCATTTCGTGTTAGCCTCGGCCTCACCTCGGCGGGTGGAGTTACTTAATCAAATAGGTATTGTTGCGGATGCTATTCATCCAGCTGACATTGATGAGACCCCCGCAAAAGCCGAAACCCCAAGAGCCTATGTGCAACGTATGGCGCGGCAAAAGGCTGAGGCTGTGGCGGTGCTTCACCCCGAAGCTGTTGTTTTAGCCGCTGATACTGTGGTGGCGATGGGTCGGCGCATCATGGGCAAGCCCGATGATCAAGCGATGGCAAAACGCTATCTTGAGCAGCTATCTGGCCGTCGCCATGATGTTATGACGGCGGTTGTTTTGATTAGCCCTGATGGCCGTGTGATGCCGCGCCTTGCCCATAGCAAAGTCCGCTTCAGACGGCTCGATGAAGCGATCATTACCACATATCTGAAAACTGATGAATGGCAAGGTAAGGCTGGCGGTTATGCTATTCAAGGTCAGGCAGCGATGTGGATTGACTGGATTAGTGGGTCATATTCTGGGGTTGTTGGCTTGCCACTCGCGGAAACCGCGCAGCTGCTTCGGCATGTTGGTGTGTTAGAGCTGACATGACTGGCACCAGAACCGGCCTAGCCGACATGACAGCTATTCTAGACCCGATGCCGGGCTATCAACGGCTAGCGCTGATCAAGGGGGGCACACTAACCGATATCTTTGTCCATGATATGAGCGATAAGACAGCCGCTTATGGAGCTGTTTTTATGGCAAGGGTAGCGGCGATCTTTCCACAACATAATCGCCTTCAGCTCAATTTAGGTGAGATGGGCATGGCCAGTATGCGTGTTAGCAAACCGAGCCAATTTAGCTCAGGTCAGCTTGTTCCGGTTACTGTCCAAGCCGAGCCACGTGAGCAAAAGCCAGCCCAAATGCGCTATGGCATTCTTCGCCAAAGCCGCTTTGCCATCCTTCATGTTGTGCCAAACACAACTGGCCAATTACATTTATCGCAGCGGCTGAAAGCCTATCTGGCTGATCATAGTGATGAAGATCTATCCGAAATATGTGCCGTTTTGCGTGACATGGCAGCAGATCATGCTTGCCAGATCACCTTGCGCCAGACCGCCGCCAGCGAGCCAAGCGATATCGTCCTCAATGCGATTAAAGCTCAGCTTGCGGCCATAAAGCCAATATGTGCTGATGCCGATAAGATGCGTGAACATGGCATAGTGGCAGCGCCGCCAGCGCTGTTGTCAATGGCTGAACAATATGTATCGGCTGAGCATATTATCATTGATGATGGCAGGTCTTGGGCAGATGCTGAAATTGATCAGCAGCTTGATCAGGCGCTATCGCCGTATCTGAGCTTGCCAGATGGCGGCGGCATTTATATATCATCGCCGCCCGGTGCAGCGGTCATTGATGGTGATAGCGCGGCATCACGATTAGCGCCTGAAGCGCTGGCTATGGCCATGATCGCGCCGCTGGCTGATCATATCCGATTGCGCCGCATATCGGGAGCTATCGTTGTTGATTTTCCGCGGCTCAATCATGGCGGCAGAGATCGTATTCATCAAGCCATGATGTCAGCGTTTGCTGATGACCCTCTGCGGCCGATCTTGCATGGGTGGACAAAAGGCGGTTTGTATACGCTTGAGCGGCGGCATCAGCTGAGGCCGCTTGGCGATATGCTTGACGGGGATAGCACACCAGCAAAATATGCCGCTATTATGGCGCTTCGTCATATCTGGCAACAGACCAGAAATACTGGCAATAATACTGGCAGTGATGGTTTGCCGCCAACACTTCGGCTGACACAAGCGGCACAGGATTGGCTTAACGGGGACGGTGTTGCGATCAGGGATGCGGTTTGCATGGACTTGCCCTTGCCGCCGGAGTGGATTACTGTTGCCCCGTAGATCATAGATGTGTGGTTATCAGATATGGTCTTCAGACTGGTATCATCGGAGGAGAAAACATGCCAGCCAAATGCCTGAATTGTGGGGAACTAGCCATCAAACCGCATAGCCCATTTTGCTCTGAGCGATGTGCCTCGGTTGATCTGGGAAACTGGTTTTCGGGCAAATATACCTTTCCTGCTGACGACATACCCGCAGAAGATGAGCTTGATGCGATCATTGACAGCATAGAGGCAGGTGCTGAAAATGGTGGCGAGGATGCCGATATGCTAGGTAAACAGAGCGCCGCCATTATGCCGTTTCAAAGAAAATAGAATTAGGTGATAATTCCCTTGCGTCTTTGGCTGGACATATGCGATTAGATCGGCTAGATCATTGAGAGCAGAATTGGTATTGGCTAACATATGGTAAATGCCCTTAATGCCCTTAATGCCCAGGTAGCTCAGTTGGTAGAGCAGCGGACTGAAAATCCGCGTGTCGGTGGTTCGAACCCGCCCCTGGGCACCATTTTCCTGAAAGCAAAGTCTAGGTTTTCTGCCTGTCACACCATGTTTCAACATGAGTGTAGAATCTCATGAAAATACCCGTTTCGTCAATCTCTGTGTGACAGGTGTGTGACAATCGTTGCTTCTTCGAGACTGGTAAGCAATTATTATAATCATGAAAATCTTCCGCAGTTTTTTTATCTTTAGCGCTTTTTTGATTTTGCTTTGAGCATGCGAGGAAGACGTTGGGAATCAAATCGCTGACCTTGAGGCATTTGTTTCAAGAAACCCAGTCGATAAAGAAGATGTTTGGTTGGAAGTCAAAGGATGGGGTGATCTTGGATGGGCTCCAACTATTTTAGTTTTTGGTACGTTTGATGATATGGCTGTTTGTGAGGAGTTACGCGAGTTTTATAAAACGGTTTCAGCCAAAACATGGCGATGCCGCCCTGCCAATTAGAATTCTACGATATATCCCATAAAATCCCATATATATAATAAAAACAATAATTTATAACTATTTTTAGTTTACGTTTGTTATTTGAGCTGCTATGCTTGTGAACAGTTGAGCTTGAGCACTCAACATTTAGGCATCAGTTAAGCCGTATTCAAATTGCTGCAAAGTGGTCTCGTCTGCCGCCACCGCTCAAAAGCGCCACGCTTCAAAAATATCAACTTATTTTATCTGCTCAGGAGACTGTAATGCAGCATTTGAATGTGATTCCGCGTGGGCAACTATGCGAGCAACTCGGCGTGAGCCGTTCGACTATTAAGCGTTGGATTGCGACCCGTAACTTTCCCCAACCACTTCGTGCTTCAGGGCGTGAACCGCTGTTTGATAGTGACGCTGTCAACCGGTGGTTTAAAGAGATGGAGGCTGGCAATGAGTGAACTTATTAACGATGCGGGCAGGATGGCAGCGCTGTTCAGAGGCTTCACTGGCGGCTATGGAACTTATAATGCTCGGCTTCTTGGCAACGCAAAGGGCAAACAAAAAGTTCAGCAATCGATGGTCAAAGAGCCGCCGACAATTAATTTGTTCAAGGCACATTTATCCGGTCAAACACCTGTTGGCATCTATTTGCTGGACGATAATGAACAGGTGAGTTTTGGCGCGATCGATATTGACCAATATCCAATAGACCACGGTGCTCTGACAAACCGTTTGGGTGAACTGTCATTGCCATTGATCGTATGTAACAGCAAATCAGGTGGCGCACATGTTTATGTCTTTTTTGAAAGCCCACAGGACCCGGCTGACACGATAGAGGTCTTGAAAATAATAGCTGAAGCAATCGGCTATCCCGGTGTCGAGGTTTTCCCCAAGCAAGCGAAGCGTCCATCTGGTGGATACGGAAACTACATCAACCTACCTTTCTTTGGGCACCCTAGCTTGAAATACGCTTGCCATACGCCTGAAGGGGAGATGGGGCTATCTCCCTTCCTTGATTTGGCGGAGTGCAGCAGAACAACGACTGCCAACCTGAATCGTCTCCTTAGTCAGCAAAAGCTAACCAAAGATATTCGACCCGCGGATAATTCAGAGTTGCAGCGACCCCAAGCTGGTGGTCGCAATGAATTTCTCTTTTATCTTGGAATAGATCTAATGCGGCAAGGTCTGGGACATGACATTGTGGCAACAATCTTACGTGAGAAAAATCAAACAGCGACAGAGCAAGATCACGAGAATTTTCTTACTGAAGGACCATATCCAAGTGATAAGTTGGAAATACTTATCGCTAGCCTTAAAAAAACGGAAATACAAAAGTCTTCAGATAAAAGCATCGCAATCGTTGAGGAGCTAAATACGAAACATGCGCATGTAATGATCAGCGGCAAAGCACGCATCATAAATATCGCGACTGATCCGCAGAATGGTTGGCAGATGCATGACTTCTCAACGCCAGCGGATTTCCGATCACGATATGCTAATCGTAAAGTCAAAGTTGGCAGTAGAGTAAGGACCGCGGGAGAAGTATGGCTAGAAAGCCCCAAAAGACGATCCTACAACGGCATAACATTTCTGCCCGGCAAAGATGCTGGCGATTACTTTAACTTGTTTCAAGGGTTTGCTGTCGAGCCTGCTGAGGGCGACTGCAGTTTGTATCTTGAGCACATTCGAAACAACATTTGCAGTGCCGACGACGAGTTATATGAATATGTGATCCATTGGATGGCAGACGCCATTCAGAACCCCAGTACCCGTCCGGGTGTTGCGTTAGCTATACGAGGACAACAAGGCGTCGGCAAAGGTGTATTCGTAAACACATTTGCACGATTGTTCGGCCCTCATTTCATCCAAGTTACCCAATCAAGTCACTTGGTTGGTAACTTTAACGGTCACCAAAAAGACAAGCTACTGGTGTTTGCGGATGAGGCTTTCTGGGCAGGCAATAAGCAAGCCGAGGGCGTGCTGAAGGGGCTTGTCACCGAGGACACCTTGTCTATCGAGATGAAAGGCGTAGATGTCGGGCAGTTCCCCAACTTCATCCGCCTGATACTTGCCACAAACAACGATTGGGTGGTTCCGGCTAGCGCAGAACAGAGGCGATTTGTTGTAATCGACGCCAGTGCTGCACGGATGCAAGATACCGCATATTTCGGCGCAATCATTCATCAAATGGAGAATGGCGGCATAGAGGCGTTAATGCACCACCTGCAATCCGTGGATCTGGAGGGCATAAACCTTCGCAAGATTCCTCAAACTGATGCTCTGGCCGACCAGAAACTTCGGAGCTTGGACAGTGTTGCGGGGTGGTTGTTTAGCTGCTTGAACAATGGCGGTATTGAGGAGGCTGATACTAACTCCAACACACACCTTCGGGACTGGCCCGAGACTTTTAGAACTACAGACATGTACAACGCCTACCTTGGATACTGTAAGCGCGTCGGTCAAAGCCACCCAGTCCGAGACTCTGTGTTTGGTAAATATCTTGCTAAATACTTGCCATCGATGTCTAAGCGCCGCGAGGGTAGCAAAAATCGGCGGCAGGTCTACTTACTGCCTTCATTAGATAAGGCGCGTCAGGAGTTTACTTCTAGCACTAAAGTGCCCAACAAGGATTGGTTAGAAGATCGTGAAGGTCTTTTTCGTGAGTAGTGGGTCCAGCGTCTCCACAGTCACAGAAGACATGGCAACTTTCTTGATTGTCGCAGTGTGCTACATCTTTGAAGGACACTAATAGATAAAAAAAACAGGGTGGTTGTTGTGACGTTTAAGGGCAAATGAAAATATAGGTCTAGTCGTGGATCATTTACTTTGGTCGATTAGCCTTTGGCTCAATTCAAATTGAGTTGCCAATATAAAAACCAGCCTTTAACATTAAAATAAATAATGGGAGTTAATAGAGGTTAAGCATGCAGAACCCAGCCATACCTTTTATTTGGTCGGCTCTCGCTTTTGCCGTTGGCGGATACCTGATTGATGCCGATGGAACCTTTTTGAGTATCTTGGGAGGAGCATTTATTGTTTTTGCCCTATTAGCGGCGAATTCTTTGAATCAGTCGTTAGCTAACCTTAAAAGCTCTCTAGTTCATCTAAGCGGTTTGGTACTGTTGTTTGCCGGTGCGGCGCACCAAGACACGGTCATGTAGGGGGGTAAACAGCATGGAAATACTCCTTTTCAAGATTTCCAGATAGGGGTGGCATGCTTAGAAACGTGTTGGCACTCGCCACACCAGAGTGCCAATATTGTTGAGTTGGCTATGGTGAGAGGCGACTACAATAGGGCCAAGAAGTATATTTCATCGAAAATGCTTTTTCCGAGAATGAGCCTCGTTGCAGTCGACCTCAAAGCGTTACTTCACCTTTTTACCAGCAATGGAAAGATCAGCTTTTCCGGCGTTGGAATTCGATGTCGCCAACACTTTCGGCTTTTCTTGCTTTGGCTTCTTTGCCTCTTTG